>NZ_JBFRGM010000001.1:0-601497 GCF_052115345.1 Mesorhizobium sp. 2RAF21
GTGTCGGAGCCGTGGCCGGCGGCGCGGCCGCCGCCGCACGGGGCGGCGCCGCGATGGCGGGCGGCGCGTCCACCGCCTACAGCCTCGGTGCGGCGGGTCAGTCGGGCGCGGCTGGYGTGGCTTCCGGCCTCGGCGGCGTCGCCCGCGCCGCCGGCAGCGGGGCGACTTCGCCGCTGCGCCGCGCCGCGGCCAGCATGAAGTCGAGCTTCTCGGAGGGCGGCAAGACCGCGTTCGAGGCGACGGGCGGTTCGTCGACCATGGGCTCGATCGGCGGCGGCGCGACGGACGCAGCCTCGTCGGCGGCCAGTGACGCGCCGCCCGCCTGGGCCCGCCGCATGAAACGCTCCCAAGCCCTCAGCCACGGCGTGACGGCCGCCGCGCACGCGGTGCGCAGCGGCGACAGCCATGGCGGCGGCTCCTCCATCAACCTCTCCGAAAGCGACCGCTGATGTTCAAAAGACCTTCCACACACTACGGCAAGACCCCCGAGCCCGAGACGCCCTACCAACGCGCCGCCCAGGTTTGGGATGACCGGATCGGCGGCGCCCGCGTCCAGGCCAGGAACTGGCGGCTGATGGCCTTCGGCTCGCTGATCCTGTCTGCCGGGTTCGCGGCCGCGCTCGTCTGGCAATCGGCGCGCGGCACGGTCGTGCCCTGGGTGGTGCAGGTCGACCGGCTCGGCCAGGCGCAGGCGATCGCGCCCGCGGTCGCGGACTATCGTCCCACCGATCCCCAGATCGCCTTCCATCTCGCGCGCTTCATCGAGCAGGTCCGCTCGATCCCCGCCGACCCGATCATCGTCCGCCAGAATTGGCTGCGCGCCTACGATTTCACCACCGATCGCGGCGCCGCGGCGCTCAACGACTATGCACGCTCGAACGACCCCTTCACCAAGGTCGGGCGGATCCAGGTCGCGATCGACGTCTCGAGCGTGATCCGGGCGTCGCCGGACTCGTTCCGCGTCGCCTGGACCGAGCGCCGCTACGAGAACGGCCAGCTCGCCGAGACGAGCCGCTGGACCGCCATCCTCACCATCGTCGTGCAGGTCCCGAGCAATGCCGACCGGCTGCGCGCGAACCCGCTCGGCATCTACGTCAACGCCATCAACTGGTCACGGGAGCTTGGACAATGAAGCCGTCTTTCCGTAGAGCCGGAAACCCGGCTTTCCGCACGTCCACAATCGCGGCTTTGCTGCTCTCAGCAACCACGCTCGCCGGCTGCGCCACCACGCAAAAGCCGCCCGAGATTTCGTATGACGACGCCGCGCCCGCAGTGCAGACGGTTGATCCGCCTGCGCCGGTCCAGGTCGTGGAGCTGCCACGCCCGCTGCCGTTGCCCGGCCAGATGAAGCCGGTAGAGGAACGTCGCCGGACGCCCGAGCCGACCGATCCTGCCGCGCGGGTCAACCAGGCCAATGCCGCCGCGCGGGTGCAGCCGGTTCGCGACGGCTTCATCAACGCCATGCAGGTCTATCCGTGGACGCAGGGCGCGCTCTATCAAGTCTATACCGCCGTCGGGCAGATCACCGACATTGCGCTCCAGCCCGGCGAACAGCTCGTCGGCTCGGGGCCGGTGGCCGCCGGCGACACGGTGCGCTGGATCATCGGCGACACCCAGAGCGGCTCCGGCGCGACCACCCAAGTCCATATCCTGGTGAAGCCGACCCGTGCGGACCTGATGACGAACCTGGTCATCAACACCAACCTGCGCACCTACCATATGGAGCTGCGCTCCACCGAGCGGACCTATATGGCGTCGGTCTCCTGGCAGTATCCGCAGGATCAGCTGATCGCGCTTCGCCGCCAGAACGCGCAGGCCGAGGCGGCGCGGCCGGTCGCTACCGGCGTCGACCTCGCCAACATCAACTTCCGCTACGCCATCGAGGGCGACCGCGCGCCTTGGCGGCCGCTGCGCGCCTATGACGATGGGCGGCAGGTGTTCATCGAGTTCCCCCGGGGCATCGCCCAGGGCGAGATGCCGCCGTTGTTCGTGGTCGGCCCTGAGGGCAACACGTCCGAGCTCGTGAACTACCGCGTTCGCGGCAACTACATGATCGTCGATCGCCTGTTCGCGGCCGCCGAGCTGCGGTTGGGCGCCGGCGATCGCCAGAGGCGGGTTCGCGTTACCCGCACCGACGGGAGGCCCACATCGTGAGCGAGCCGCAGTCCCCGAAAGACGAGACGGCGCCGCTGACGGGGGCCGCCCCGGAGGCTGCCTCGACCATGCGGCTGCGCGCCGAAGCACCAAGGGTCACGCGGCTGTCACGCAAGGTGCTCGCCGGGATCGGGCTGGTCGCGAGCGTCGGCCTCGGCGGCGCCCTGATCTACGCGCTTCAAACCCGCGACGGCGGCAAGGCCTCCGAGGAGCTCTATTCCACCGACAACCGCTCGACCGCGGACGGCTTGGCGAGCCTCCCGCGCGACTACAGCCGGGTTCCGCAGCTCGGACCACCGCTCCCAGGCGATCTCGGTCGCCCAATCCTCGACGCGCAGAACCGCGGCCAACCGGTGCCGGTGCCCGGCATCGCCACGCCGAACCCCGGCCTCAGCGCCGAGGAGCAACGACGTCTCCAGGAGATCGAGACCGCGCGCACTGCCAAGCTCTTTGCCGGGACGGAGGGCCGTCCGCTGTCATCGCCGGCAGCCGGCGTTGCCTCTGTCGCGCCCCCACCGGCGCCCGATCTCACAGGCCTCGGGCTGGCGCCGCAACCCGCCACACCCACAGCGCAGGATCGGCAGCTCGCCTTCCTCAATGCCGCCGCCGATCGGCGCACGGTCGCCCCCGACCGCGTCGCCGCGCCGGCGTCGCCGAACATCCTGCAGGCGGGCGCGGTCATCTCCGCCGCGCTCATTACCGGCATCCGTTCCGACCTTCCGGGCCAAATTGCAGCCCAGGTGACCGAAAACATCTATGACAGCCCAACCGGACGTACCCTGCTCGTGCCACAAGGCACGCGCATCATCGGCCAATACGACAACAACGTTCAGTTCGGTCAAAGCCGCGTGCTGCTGGTCTGGAACCGGCTGATCTTCCCGAACGGCCGGTCAATTGTGCTCGAGCGTCAGCCCGGTGCTGATGCGGAAGGCTACGCCGGTCTTCAGGACGGCGTCGATTATCATTGGTGGGATCTCGCCAAGGCGGCTGGCCTCTCCACGTTGCTAAGCGTCGGCGCCGAGCTCGCGACCAACGATGAGAACCGCCTGATCCAGGCGATCCGCAACGGCGGACAGGACACCATCAATGACGCCGGCCAGCAGATCGTCCGCCGTCAGCTCAACGTCGCGCCGACGCTTACGATCCGACCGGGATTCCCCGTACGGGTCATCGTAACGCGCGACCTTGTTCTCGAGCCCTATGGAGGTTGACCATGGCGAAGCTGAAACTTGGCGCCCTCGACGACGACAAGCCGGTTAAGGCGTCGGTCGAACTGCCGGCGACCGTCCATCGGAACCTGATCGCCTACGCCGAGGTGCTCGCGCGCGAGACGGGTCGGCCTGTCGGTGATCCGATCAAGCTGATTTCACCGATGATCGAGCGGTTCATGGCGACCGATCGAGCGTTCGCAAAAGCGCGTCGGACAACAGGTAGCTGAACCGCATTCGACGACATTGTAATTGATTCAAGACTTAGGAATCGACGCGTGACCTTGCGAGCCCTTGGGGCGCTGACAGCGACTTGGCGAGGCTGAGCAATCGTCTCAAGGCCGGATTGTCGTTTCGCGGAGACCATACGGCACAGAACGTGAGGAGATCGTCCGAGAGCGGCCGGTAAACAACACCGGGGAAGCGCGTCGCTATGGTCGCTTCGCTTGTCAAAGTCAGACCTCGCCCAAGGGCCACGAGGTGCATCAGATTATCTCGCCCAACGCGATGGCTCTCAATGCTCGGGTGACGACCGAGGTCAGCGAGGTGCTTGATGAGATAGTCGTGGATTTCGGGCCCGGGGTCGGTATCGCTGATGATGAAGTGTCGCTCGTATAGGGCCGCCCACGAAATAACCGCCATCTTCGACAACTCGTCACCCAGGGGGACTGCCACATAAACGCGTTCCGTCCAAAGCTGTGCCACATCACAGCCCTCCGCGCTCGGTTCGCCAGTGAGAAACGCAACGTCAAGTTCAAGCCGCTGTATCGCGTTGATGTGCGTAGACGGTCCGCCCTCGACAAGGTCGGGTCGGATGGCCGGATGTGCCGCAATGAAGCTGCGCAGCAGATCAGCGAGGAATCCGGAAGCAAGAGAAGAGAATATGCCGATCCGGACAGCTCCAGCCTCTCCACGCCCGTGCGAGCCGGCATCCATCGCTGCATGACCAATATGCCGCAGGGCCTTGCGTGCCCGGACGAGAAACTGGTTGCCTGCATGGGTGAGTTGAACGCCCCCGTGATGGCGGACAAACAGTGCTGCGCCGATCTCATCCTCAAGGTCGCGCACGCGGCGGCTAATAGCGGACTCGTGGACTCCCATTGCTTTAGCGGCGCGCCGGAAGCTCCCCCGCTCGGCGGCTGCAACCATGTAGCGAAGATGCCGAAGCTCCATCCTTTCAACGCCTCCTGTCATCTCTCGAGGCGCAGGCTCAATCCTTGTCGACGGACTCGACGGCGCCGCTGTCGGGTTCCGCGTAATAGGAGCTCAGCGCTGATCGGCATCGTGCTGTCGACAGGTGTTTCAATATTTCGAGGTCGTTGAGGACATCAAAGGGGTTCCGATCAAGTGCGCTACGCAGCGCGTCCTTTAGCCACTTGCTCATACCAGGGTGCGACAGGACCCATTCGATCATCGAGTCGGTGTCTGCTGGGCCGTCGCGGGGCTTTCCGACTTCTGCCATGTGGACCTCCTCTCTCGACTGACCTCAGGGGTTGCAATCGCCGCATTGACCTGGGTCCGCCGTCGTCGCTGCGACGGGGCGCTCGATCCGATGACCACAGCCCTCGCACGAAAGCACGTCCGCCTTGATCGCCAGAGTTGGCCCGCCGCACCACGAACAGGGCAGACCGGAAAGCCGCTCGGTTACCGCGAATCCGGGCGCCGCGCACACGGGACACTTGCTGCGGAACCGGCGGACCAGATCGAGGGTGGCGGCTTTGATGGCGCGCATGCGGGTCGGGTTGCGATGGGCTCGCATGTCGGTCTCGACGAAGGCCGCGCCGCACATCGCGATCGTCTGAGTCACAGCGTTGTCGAGGTCCGCCGCGCTGGCGATGTCCTTGATGAGCGCGCGGCCAGGCGCCGGCTCACCGTCGATGCAGCCGATGACGATCACGCCATGACCGGGGAACTGGGCCCGCTCGCAAAATGCGCGCGCGCTGGGCAAGTCTGAAACAACCGCGTGACTGAAGTTGGTGGTCAGGCTCGCATGACGACCGATGAGCTCAATCCCGCGCGCGCGATCGGCCAGGACGACGATCTCGCGGGCGAGCGGCGCGAACGGGATGTAAGGATGAGGGCCGAAACTGCCTTCGCTGGCCAACGCGAACTGAGCGTCGGGCGCTTCCGCGAACGCCGCCGCGATCTTGGCCCGCGCGGCATCGAGCTGCGAGCCGGTCCGCTCGACGTCCCGGCTGAAGGTCCCAAACCGGTCAGTATCGATGCCGCTGCTTACCCTGACGCGCACGCCGAGCGATCGTTCCAGCAGCGGCGCGATCACCCGCTCCTTGGCGTGCATCGTCGCGAGCATCGCCAGTTCATCGTCGTAGGGGCGCGGAGCGGCCGGCATGACTAGAAATACCCCTCCCGCTTCTTCTGTTCGAGCGAGCCGCCGTCCTCGCCGTCACTGATCCGGCCCTGACGTTCCGATCCCGTGGCAGCCAACGTCTCCTGAACGACTGAGCGGAGGTCGGCCGCGTCGGATTCGACCGCCGCCGTCACCGGCCAGCAGCCGAGCGTCCGAAAACGCACGGTCTTGGTTTGGACGGTTTCGCCGGCCCGCAGTCGCATGCGGGGCTCATCATCGACGACGATCAGCCCGCCGCCCCTCTCGACAACCGGCCGGGGCGCGGCGAAATAGAGCGGCGCCAGCGCGATGTCGTGTGTCAGCGCGTAGGTCCAGACGTCGGTTTCGGTCCAGTTCGAGAGCGGGAACACCCGCGCCGACTGATCCTTGCCGAGCCGGGTGTTGTATAGGTTCCAGAGTTCGGGCCGCTGTTGGCGCGGATCCCAGACATGGCCGGCGCTCCGAACGGAAAACACCCGCTCTTTGGCCCGCGACTTCTCTTCGTCGCGGCGCGCCCCGCCGAAGACGAAGTCATAGCCGCCCTGGTCCAGCGCGGCCTTGAGCGGCTCGGTGCGCATCTCCAACGTATAGCGATCGCCATGATCGAACGGGTTGAGACCGGCGGCGCGCGCCGCCTCATTGGCGTGGACGATCAACTCGAAGCGATGCTCTCGCGCGAAGCCGTCGCGGAAGTCGAGCAGCGACTGGAACTCCCAGGTCGAGTCGATGTGGAGCAGCGGGAACGGAGGCCTTCCCGGGAAGAAGGCGCGCAAGGCGAGGTAAGCGAGCACGGTCGAGTCCTTGCCGGCCGAGAACAGCATCACCGGCTTGCGCGCTTCGGCGACGGCTTCGCGCAGGATGTGGATCGCCTCCGATTCCAGTCGCGCGAGGTGGGACAGCCGTGCGGTCATGCGGCGGCTTCCCATTGAAGCCCACCGACGTAGCGGCGGATCACCCGGCCTTCATCGGCCAGCCGGAAGAGGTGAACCCAGCCGTTGTCGACGAGATGACGAACGCCCGCGTGCTTCTCGATGACGCCATTCAGCGCGTCTTCGGGGGCTGCGATGAAGACGTTGAGCCGCAGCGGTTCATGCACGAAGCGCTCGCCGTCGTGGACCGACTGCCAGGGCAATCCCACCTTGAGGTCACCGGAGTTGCCCTCCAGCACCCCCAGCTGCCCGACGACGTTGTGCAGCACCTTGTTGCCGCTGCCGAAGGCGCGGTTGTTCACGGTCGAGCCGTAATATTGCAGGTTGATCCAGCTCGCGACGACCATCGGCGCGGTCATGATCAGTTCGAGCACGCCGAACCCGTCGTCCTTGCGCCAGTCATAGTCGTGCAGGAAGGCGCGGCCGCCGAGATCGAGCCCGCGCGTCCGTGACCGCGGCGCGGCGATGAAGGCGGCGTTGCCCGCGAGCCCCCATTCGGGACGGACCTGCGCCCAGTCGCGGCTACGCGCCTTCACCGCACGATCAACGTCCCTGGTCTTGTCGATTCCGAGCCCCAGCGCGCGTTCGGCGCGCGCCAGCGACGAAGCCTTCGCCAGCGCCCTGCGCAGAGCGGCGAGATCGGCGGCGTGGGACGCGGGGAGATCGTCCGCGTCGAAGATGTGGACCTCGTCGGTGGTCGTATCGTGCAGGCAGCCCAGGAACCAGGTGTCCTCGGGGATATCGATTCCCTTGCCGGCGAGACCTCTGCGCACGCCCGGATCGTTGAGGATGGCGGCGGCGACCCGTGCGTTCGCCTCGCCGGTGTGGCCGCCGCACGCGCCGCAATCGAGCCCCGAGGCATGGGGATTGTTGACGGTCGTGCTGCCGTGCCCGGTGAGCAGGACCAGGCGCGCGAAGTCTTGCGTCATCGACATCGCGCGCAGGACGGCCTCGGCCATGGCGACACGCTGCGCGTCGTCGAAGCCGGTGAGCCGGCCAGCCACCGCGCGGGGATCTAGACGCGGGCCCACCCGATCGATGACGCTCTCGTCGAGGCCATCGGTATTGGGGTCGCTGACCGTCCGGGTCAGGCGCGCGCTGTCGCCGACGAGCTTGCCGGCGAACAGCAACCCCGCCGTCTCGACATAGGTGAAGGAAGACACCGCCGAGAGCTTGAACGCCTTCCACGCCTTCGCCGCGCGGCGGCGCAGCAGGCGCCGGTTGAGGATCTCCGCCTCCTCGGGCTCGGAAGCACCGGCGACCGCCTCGCAGACGACGAAGGCGGGTTTGAGCAGCACCGGGCATTGCGCGCCGCCGGTGTCGCGGCCGATCGGCACATATTCGATTGGGAAGCCGAAGAAGCCGGCGAAGCCGATCGTCTCGGCGTCGGGGCAGACCGTCTCGAGCGCGCGCCGATAGACCTCGGAGCGCACGTCGATGCAGAACGCCGCCTGGAACGCCTTGCGCACAGCCTTTGAGGGCACGGGGGATGCGAGGTGCTGCCCGAGCCGCGCCAGTAACTGGCGCTGATACCCGGCCTCATAGGCTTCGTGCAGCATCAGATCGACGACCAGCTCCGGATCGTCGCCAAGGCGCTCGTCCTCCGGCAGCGCGGTGGCCTCTGCCATCGCCTTCGACCATGCCGCCCTAAAATCCGGGTCGGCGCGTTCGAGGAACAGCGCATAGCCCCACACCACCCGGATCGCCAACAGCTGCACCAGCGTGTCGTCATCGCGCCCGTAGAGCGAGTTGTCCCAGACGCGGTATCGCGCATAGGCGGCCCAGCCGCCGACATCGATCAGCGCGCGGTGCAGGTAATCCTCGACCGCGCGCTCGGGGATGCCGAGCGCGCCCACGACTGCGGCGATCGCTTCGCGCGGGTCGTCCGGCATGGCGGCGACGGCCTTGCGGAAGCCCTTGATTCCCATCGTCTCGGGGTTGCGGTCGAACTGCATAGCCGCGCGCCAGGCGGCGTAAGGCGGCAGCGCCCGCGACGGCAGCTTCCACGCGGCTTGACCCTCGTCGAAATAGGCCGCGCACCACTTCGAGATCTCGTCGATCATGAAGGCAGTGCGCGAGGCTTGGCGGTCGCCCGCCGACAGGCTGTCGAGAACCTCGGCGACGGTCGCAACCACTGCTTTTGGCCTCTTCGTCACCGGGTCTGTTGCGGCCGACCGGCGCAGCGCCGCGTCGTCGCTCGCCAGCGCTGCGTGACCGGACGTCGCGGCGACCGCCGCCTTCAGGTCGCGATCCTCGATCCGTCCCGCCGCCAGCGCTTCTCGGTAGAATGCACGCGGCATCAGCATGTCGACGCCGGCGACGCGGCGCAGCGTCGCGCACGTCGAGGAAAAGCTCTGGTCGCTGAAGCCGAGAAACGGATTGACCGCGACGAAGTGCTTGAGCGGCCAAAGCGGCGCGATCTTATTGCACGCCCGGTCGATGGCGGCGTCGATCGCCGGGCGTGGCGGGTTGGCCACTGGCTCCGCATCTTGCGCCCGCCTCGGCGGGTCGATCGCGGCGGCGACGGCATGGCTCATGAGGGAACTCCGCTGACAGGGGTCGAAGGAACGATCGCGGGCGGCGGCGGCGGGCTTGGCCAGAACCGCAGCACCAGCCGGTTGGCGAGCGTGTTGACGTAGAGGCCGTTGGCAAGGTGGACGTAGGCCGCCTGCCAGCGCGGGGCGTCCGCCTTGCCCGGCAAGACGCTCTGGAAGACGGTCACCGCCGCGAACGCCAGGACGACCAGGGCGACGATGACGAGGTCGAGTGGTCCGCGCAGCGCCTGCACCGGGGGCAAGGACCCGGCAAGCACATGCTCCACCGCCCATTGGAGTCCGAAATAGGCGAGCGACACCACCAGTGCGAGCGCGGCCGTCCGGCCGACGACATAGAGGCTTGGCCGCTCGTCGAAGGCCTGGGTTATGAGGTGCGCGAGACCCAGCATCACCACCGCGCCGAGGGCGAACACACCGGGTTGCGCGGTGATCGTCGCGCCGAACAGCGTCCCCACGACCAAAGCCGCGGCCAGGACCAGGCCGACGATCATCGCCATCCGGGCCGGGTGCGGCTGACCGCCGGGGCTCGGCGACCACGACGCCCGCGCCAGGTCGATGACGCTGCCAGACGAGAGGAAGGCGTGGGCCTTGTAGAGCGAGTGAGCGACGATGTGCAGCAACGCTGCGGCGAACGCGCCGAGCCCGCATTGCAGCATCATGAAGCCCATCTGGGCGATGGTCGAATAGGCCAGCGAAACCTTGACGCTGGTCTGGGTCAGCATGACGACCGATCCGAACAGCGCGGTAACGCCGCCAACGATGACCAGGATCTCCATCGATGGCGACGAGAGCGAAATGACGTCGGCGAAACGCAGCACGAGGAAGCCGCCGGCGTTGATCACGCCGGCGTGGAGGAGCGCCGACACGGGTGTCGGTGTCTCCATCACCTCGGTGAGCCAGCCATGCAGCGGGAACTGCGCCGACTTGAGCAGCGCGGCGATCACCAGCAGTACCGCGACCGCATGGATGGCAGCGGGAATGTCTCCGCCGACGCGCATCGCCTCCGCCCCCGCGAACAGGACCGCATAGTCGAGACTGCCGAAAGCCTGATGGAGCAGCACCATCGCCGCGATCAGGCAGAGATCGCCGAGCCGGCTGGCGAGGAATTTCTTGCGCGCGGCGAGCACGGCCGCCTGCCGCTCGGGATAGAACAGCAGCAGCTTGTTGAGCCCGAGGCTGGTCGCGATCCACGCCAGCGCGAACTGGAACAGATTGCCCGAGACGATCAGCAGCAGCACCGCCGCGAGGGTCAGACACAGCCACTTGGTGAAGCGGGCCTGCCCGCGGTCGCCGTCGAGATAGTTGCGGCTATACAGGACGACGATCAGGCCGACGAAGGCGACCAGCACGAACATGATCGCGGCCAGAGTATCGACGTAGAATCCCAGGCCGACACCTGCGAACCCCACCGTGCCTGTCACCAGGGGGCCGTTGACCGCGACGCAGAGGCCCGCGGCTGCGGCCATCGCCAGGGCGAAGCCGGCGATCCAAGCGGCGCCCCCTCCGACCTGTCGCTGACCCGACTTGGCGCTTCCGGTCGCCAATCCGGCGACTGCGAGCGCGAATGGTCCGAGAGCGAGGCACCAGGTCAGGTTCGGCGTCATGGTCGTCTCCAGCGAGAAGCGACCTATCAATTAACGCCACATGCGGGTTCTTAATAATACAAAGATTGCGGCACTTCGTTCGTTTCTGTAAAATCATGCAATGGCAACCCTCAACTATCACCACTTGCGCTATTTCTGGGCCATCGCGCATGAGGGCAGCCTTACCCGCGCCGCCGATCGGCTAAATCTCTCGCAATCGGCCCTCTCGGTGCAGCTCGGCAAGCTCGAGCTGCAGCTGGGCCATCCGCTGTTCGACCGATCCGGCAAGCGTCTCATCCTCACCGAGGCCGGTCGGATCGCCCTCGACTATGCCGACACCGTCTTTCAGGCCGGAGACGAGCTGGTGAGCACGATGAAAGGGCGGCCGGTGGATCGGCGGCAGGCGTTCCGGGTGGGCGCGTTGACGACGCTATCCCGAAACTTCCAGCTGGAGTTCCTGAGCCCACTCGTGGGCCGGGCCGACGTCGAGTTGATTATCCGCTCAGGCACCATGCGCGATCTCCTCGCCCAGCTTGAGGCGCATATGATCGATGTCGTGCTCGCCAACAGCGCTCCGCAGCACGACGCGCGCTCCGACCTTCGCAGCCATTTGCTCGCTCAGCAGCCGGTCGCACTGGTAAGGCGCCCGCGCGCCGAACCGACCGCGTTCCGCTTCCCGGACGACCTGCGGTCGCAGCCCATCTTGTTACCGAGTCTCGACAGTGAAATTCGCGTTGGGTTCGATCGGATCCTCGAACTCGCCGGCGTGCGCCCGATCATTTTTGCCGAAGTGGATGACATGGCCATGTTGCGGCTCCTCGCCCGTGACAGCGACGGTCTGGCTCTCGTACCGCCGATCGTCGTGCGCGACGAACTCGCCGCCGGCCTGCTCGTGGAGGTCTGTCCGGTCCCGAACCTCAGCGAAACATTCTACGCGATCACCCAGAAGCGCCGCTTTCCGAATCCCTTGCTCGGGGAGCTGCTCACGCGGGCGGTAAAGGATAAATGACTTTGTTGCTCACATGCGCATCATGAGGCCTGTCACATCGTCTCAAGGGCTGACGGTCGACCGAACACAAAGCGAACTTCAGCATTCACCGCATCGCGTATAGTCGCTGGATGCGTTCCAAGGATCCAGCATTTGCAGCCTTTTCCGACCTGATCATCAGATCAGTGGCACCCTTGACGCCGTCCGAGCTGACGCTGAACGATATCGCGGACGCCTGCGAACTCCGTGTGCTTGCCAAAGGCGACCATCTGCTCCGGGTCGGGGACATCGCTGAGCACATCTACTTCATGTCAGCCGGGCTTGTTCGCTACTATTTTCTCGACGGCGATAGCGGTGAAGAGCGCACCGGACAGTTTTTCGACAAGGACCAGGTCTTCACCGATGCATCGAGCTTCCTGTCCCAAGCGCCCGCATCTCAGTCGATGCAGGCGCTGGAACCGTCCGAGGTGATCTGTCTGTCTCGCCGGGCACTTTACGCCGCCTACGCCGCCGACCATGCGATGGAGCGATTCGGTCGGCTGATGGTGGAGGCGGCACTGGTTGGCTCACAGCGACGCTCTACCAGTCTCCTCACCCTTGCGCCTGACGAGCGCTACCGCACGTTTGTCAACGCCAGGCCGGAGGTGGCACGGCGTGTGCCACAATATCTCATTGCGAGCTATCTCGGAATCACGCCGGAAAGCCTGTCGCGCATCCGCGGGCGGCTCGTCAAAAAGCTACCCGTTAAGCGGTGATCGGAGCGTCAAGATGCGTTCTGCCAGCTTTCCAGCGTCGCCGTGAGCGCGTCGTCCCAGTCCGTGGCGCGGACGCCGAACGTTTCGGTGTAAGCCTTGTCGGAGATGATGAACGGCGCCTCATAGGAGTAGGCCATTTCAATAACCTCGCTCGCCGCAGGCGCGAAGAGGCCGATCGTTCGGAGAACGAACCTGGGAACCCGACAGATCTTGGGCGCTGGTGCGTTAGCGATCTCCGCCGCCCGCGTCAGGATCTCCCGTGGCGTTAGCGCCGGTGGAGACGGCACGTGCCATGCCCTGCCCCAGGCGCGCTCCTCCCGCCCGAGCCGGATCAGCGCTTGGGCGAAGTCCGGTACATATGTCACGCTGTGCAACATGTCGGCGTTGCCGAACCATCCAATCGCTTTGCCCTTTAACAGGTTCGGCCACACGCGCTCACCAAACGCCGATTGGCGCACGCCGGGGCCGAGGAAGTCGGCTGCACGCCCAGTCACTGTACGCACATCGCCGCGTTGGTGGGCCTCGATCAGTTGCCGGCTGAGATCTGCACGAACCTTGCCCTTCCGCGTTGTCGCGATGAGCGGAAGGTTCTCATCCAGAGTCCCGGCAACGCCGTATCCGTAGAGGTTCTCGGCGGCCACGAGGACCGCGCCGGCACGCGCAGACCCTTCCAGAACGCTCGCCTGCAGCTTCGGAAACATCATGGACCAGCTCTGATAGGGCGGCGCGGCGCATTGATAGACCACGGTGGCCCCTGCGCAGGCCGATATGGCGTCCTCACGCCGCGAGACGTCGCCGACGTGAACCTCGACGCCTGCATGGCGGGCAGAACGAGAGGAGCGGGTGACGGTCCGAACCCGCGCGCCCTGCAGCAACAGCGAGCTGACGACGGCCTTGCCGACCGGACCCTGGCCGATCACGACATGCAGATCATGGCTGTTCATCAAAGTAGCTCCCGGTCCGCGCGATGGGGGTTCACCTGTGCCGTGATCAGGCTCGGCTTGATCGGACGGCCGCTCTCGCGTCGGATGAGATCCCAATGTTTTCCACTGAGCGTGCGCGCAGGTGCCAAATCGCAAGCGCCGCCGTCCAGAGCTGCCAGAAGATCCCCGAAAGCGTCAGCAGGATCGATGATTCCACCCCGATCACCGAGGGTAGCGTGGAGAGCAGACCTGCCGCCGCAATAAAACCGGCACAGCCGATGATGCGGGCGCCGCCGCCTAGCCTCAGCAGGGCGATCGAAACCAGGATGGTCCAGACGCCGGCGAAAAGGCCGACACCTAAAAGTTCACCAACCCCGCCAGCGAAGGCGTTGAAGGAAACGTAAACAACCTCAATCGCGGCTTTGGTGGCGCCGCTCGCGCCCGGATCGACATAGGCAACGGCGAGACCCGGCATCAGGAACAGCCAGCGGACGATACCAAACGCTTTCGCGACCCCGGCCAGAATTCCGAGCGCAACCGCAAAGTTTCCGAGCGCCCGCCCCATCGCCAATGTGCGGCCGAGTAAGATCGCCAAGGGAATCAGAATCAGTGCGTGCAGGAGGTAGCTCAGATAGCCCGCAAAGACCGGACCGGCCTGTTGAAGGATCAACGGCAGGATGATCGATGGCGGCTCCCCGAGCGACGCGGGCCAGTTGATTGACGGCATCAATATGAAGAAGGCGGCCCACATCAAGATGAATTGGGCGAGCAGGAGCACAGCTGCCGGGAGGTAGGGTGGCGCTTGGGGTTGATCCGATACTCCCGCTGACAGATCACGAGTCATGGGATTTGAAACACTGGCCATCCGGGTTTCTCCTTCTCGCGCAGGGGAGCGCAGGGGGATTGGGGTCGTTACGCGACGACTTACCCCCCGTTTATGGAGACCTCAGGCTCGGCTGCCATTGATGTCGGGTAAGATCGACGGTGTCCGTCCCACTGAACCCGGTTGTGAATCCCTAGCCCGCTGGTCGGAGCTGGACCTTCGGCCTTGCGCAGCCAACCGCGAGCTCTCCCGCCGACCCCCTCGCAAAGGCCTCTTCCGGTCCCGAACCTCAGCGAGACCTTCTACGCGGGCACCGAGAAGCGTCGCGTTTCGAATTATTGGCTTGGAGTTGCCCATCCGGGCGGCGAACGGAAAGGATGCCGTGGCTTCCGCTCGAATGCACCCTGCGGCAACGTCAGCCTTTCATTTTGGCCAGGTTTCTAAGTCCAGCGCCAAGACCTCGCCAGCGAGATACAGCGAACCGCAAATGACCACATGCGGCGGCGGCCCATCGCCAGAAAGCGCCGCATCGAGAGCCGATGAGACATCCGGCCGAACCTCCGCGCCAAGCCCTGTACGCCGAGCCACGTCCAAAAGGACCGCGGGATCGGCCGCCCCGCTTGCATCAAAGTCCACGAGCAACAGCTTTAGGGGACGGATCGGACACAACGCCGCGAAGATGCCTTCAAGGTCCTTGTTGGCGAGGACGCCGAGGATGACTGCCAATGGCCGCCCGTCCCTCGCTCTGAGGTCGCGCAACGATCGCGCCAGCGATTCGAACGCGTGCGGATTGTGGGCGCCGTCGAGCCAGAGATCGGCGCCTCGCGCTGACGCTCGTGCGGCCAGCGGACCCGCCGTCAAGCGCTGCATCCGGGCAGGCCACGAGGCGCGTCTCAGTCCCTCGTTCACGGCTGCATCCGACAAGCCGAACTTGCGGGCCACGGCTACCGCGAGCCCCGCGTTGGCGACCTGATGCGCGCCCATCAAACGACCGTGGGGCAAGTCCATATTGCCGGCAGAGTCCTGGTAGCGGACGCGGTCCTGTTCCGTCCATGCATTAAAGTCGCGGCCAGCGAGCATCAGCGGCGCTCGTGCGCGCTCGGCCGCTTTCCTGATCACGACCAAGGCGCTTTCGACCTGGCGAGTGGAAACGCAGGGAACGCCGGGTTTTATGATGCCGGCCTTCTCCCCCGCGATCTCGGCGATCGTTTCGCCAAGAAACTCACAGTGGTCAAGGGCGACGGGCGCGATGGCCGTGATCGCCGGACGCTCTATGACGTTCGTTGCGTCATAACGCCCGCCCAGACCCACCTCGACAAGGCAGAGATCGGCGGGCGTCTCCGCGAACGCCAGCAACGCCGCCGCCGTCGTGATCTCGAAGAATGTGATCGGCTCACCCTCGTTCGCCGTTTCAATCCGCGCCACCACCTCGGCCAGATCGTCCTCGGAAATCAGTTCGCCCGCCAGCCGGATGCGCTCCGCAAAACGTACGAGGTGCGGTGAGGTATAGACATGCGTGCGTAAGCCGGCGGCCTCGGCGATGCCGCGCAGGAAGGCGATCGTCGACCCTTTGCCGTTGGTCCCCGCCACATGGATTACGGGCGGCAGCCGACGCTCAGGGCGCCCCAGTTTCGCGCAGAGACGCTTCATGCGAACGAGCGAGAAGTCGATCAGCTGCGGATGCAGCGCGCGCAGCCGCTCCAGCGCGGCGTCGTGAGCTCGCACACCGTGGATCACGAGGGGCGGTCCACCGGGAGCGGCGGTGCGATTGGCGATTCGGCGGGCCCCACCGAAGCCGGCGGGGTCCGCCCTTCGCGCCGCGCACGCCTCCGAGCAGCAGCACCCCGCGACGACGATCTCGAATCCGGGCGAGCGCCCCGCTTCCTCATGGATTGCACTCCGGGCAATATTGCGCCGGCGCACGGAGCAACCCATCAGACCGAGGCCGTTCCTCACGACACCCACACACCGAGCAACCATATTCCTCGGCGAGGACCATTTCGGTGGGCGCGCCGCAGTCCTCGCATTTCAGCCCGATCCGCGATCCCGTACGTCCGAAGCCGGGCGCGCCGCACGCAGGGCACGGTGTCGCGAGCCGTCGAGCGAGGCGATCCGCGAGCGCGGCGAGGCTTTTCATCCGCGTCGGATTGAGGTGCGCGCGCATGTCGGTCTCGAGACGCGCCCGGCCATCCGAGGATGCGGCAGCGGCGGCCGCGATCGCGAGCGCAAGGCCTTTCCGGTCGGTGAGGCCTTTAACGAGAGCCGCTGTCACCGAACCCTCATTCGCCCGCACGATCAGGGCGTGGCTCGGGAATCCCACCCGTTCGAGGAATGCCTCCAGCGCATCGCCTGGAGAAACGACGAGATGGCCGAAGTTGGTCGCGTCGGCGATCAGGCTTTCACTGACGACGATCCCCCTCTCGTCATCGACGAACACCAGGAGCTCCATGCCGGCCGCGAAGAACGGGATCGCTGGATGGGGCCCGAACGAGCCCTCGCTGGCGAGGCCGAGCGGTAATCCGGCGCCCTGCATGCCCAGCCTCGCCTTGCGCACCGCGACCTCGAGCATCGTCCCCTGCCGCGCGATTTCGCCCGAGAACGTCCCGAGCTGATCGGTATCGAGACCCGCCGCGGGTACGACGACAAGACCAAGGGTCGCGCTAAGGGCCGGCGCGATCGCTTCTTCCTTGCGATGCATGGTGGCGAGCACGGCGCTGCGACCTGCGTAAGGACGTGGTTCATAGATCGCGGTTCGCTCATGACGGCGCATCGATCGGTCCTCGATACGTCCAGGCCATGGACGCACCGGCCTGGAACGGAACGACTTGGTCGCCAGCAGCGGCGAAGACCGATGGCGCCCGCCATGGTGTCCGTTCAAGGACGATCGAGCCGGCGTTGAGCGGGAGGTCGTAGAAGCGCGCTCCATGCTCAGACGCGAAGGCTTCGAACCGGTCCAGCGCACCTTCCTCGTCAAACACCGTGGCGTAACTCTGCAGGGCGACCGGCGCGTTGAAGATGCCGGCGCAGCCGCAGGCGGACTCCTTGTCACGGACCGCGTGTGGCGCTGAATCGGTGCCGAGGAAGAACTTCGGATTTCCCGAGGTCGCCGCGCGTCGCAACGCCAGACGATGCCGCTCGCGTTTTGCGACCGGCAGGCAGTAGAGATGCGGTCTGATGCCGCCGGCGAACATCGCGTTGCGATTGATCATCAGATGGTGTGGCGTGATCGTGGCGCCGACGTTCGGCCCGGCGGCCTCGACGAAGGCCACGGCTTCGGCGGTGGTGATATGCTCGAAGACAATCTTGAGAGCGGGAAATCCTGCGACGACATTCGCAAGCACACGGTCGATGAAGACGGCTTCGCGGTCGAAAACATCGACGTCGTGGTCCGTGACTTCCCCGTGCAGCAGCAACGGCATCCCCAGGCGCTGCATGACGTCAAGGACGCCGAAGATGTGAGCCACGTCCGTCACGCCCTGCGCGGCGTTGGTGGTCGCATGCGCAGGATAGAGCTTGGCTGCGGTGAACACGCCGGACCTGAAGCCGCGCTCGATTTCCGCCGGGGCGATGTCGTCGGTCAGATAGGCCGTCATCAGCGGTGTGAAGGCAAGGCCAGGCGCGAGCGCCCCCTGGATCCGCGCACGATAGGCTTCCGCCGCGGCCACGGTGGTCACCGGCGGATCGAGGTTGGGCATGACGATCGCCCTGGCGAACTGACGGGCGGTCTCGTTGACGACGGCGGCGAGCATCCCGCCGTCACGGAGATGCACATGCCAATCATCGGGCTGGCGAAGGACTAAGCGGTGCGCGCTGGATGACTCCACTCTCTCGGCTGCGGCGCCTGGGTCAGATATCAGCATAGACGTGCTCTTCGGCGGCAGCGCCTGGATGGGTCACCGCGCCCTTGCCGGCGGAACCGACGGTCTGCGCGTAGCGCCACAGCGCTCCGGACTGGAAGGCATGCCGGCGCGGCTGCCACCGCTCGCGGCGCGCCGCCAACTCGGCGGGATCGATGCGGAGCGAGAGCGTCCCTCGCTCCGCATCGATCTCAATCACATCGCCGTCCTCGATCAATGCGATCGGGCCGCCGACCGCGGCTTCCGGTCCGACATGACCGACGCACAGGCCGCGCGTCGCGCCCGAGAAGCGGCCGTCGGTAATCAAGGCCACGTCCTCCCCCATGCCCTGGCCATAGATCGCCGAGGTGGTGGACAGCATCTCGCGCATGCCGGGTCCGCCACGCGGCCCCTCGTAGCGGATGACGAGCACCTCGCCCGCATGGTAGCGCCGCTGCATCACCGCTGCGAAGGCATCCTCCTCCCGGTCGAACACGCGCGCCGGACCGCTGAAGGCGAGCCTGCGCAGGCCCGCCACCTTCACGATTGCCCCTTCAGGCGCGAGATTTCCGGAAAGGCCGACGAGGCCGCCGGTCGGTGACAGCGGCCGCGTCGTCGGATGGACGACGTCCTGGTGGTCGGGCAAAAGCACGGATTCCAGATTCTCGGCCAGGGTGCGGCCCGTGACCGTCAGGCATTCGCCGTGCAGGAAGCCACCGTCGAGCAGCGCCTTCAGGACCACCGGCACGCCGCCGATCTCGTGCACGTCCTTGGCGAGATAGCGTCCACCGGGCTTCAGATCGGCGATCAACGGCGTGCGCCGAAACACCGCGGCGACATCGAAGATGTCGAAGGCGATGCCTGCCTCATGGGCCATCGCCGGCAGATGGAGCGCGGCGTTGGTCGATCCGCCTGTCGCGGCGACGACCGCGGCCGCATTCTCGAGCGCCTGGCGCGTGACGATGTCACGCGGGCGCAAGCCCCGTTTGAGCAGCGCCATCACCGCGCGACCCGACGCGTCGGCAAACCGGTCCCGGGACTCGTAAGGCGCCGGTGTGCTGGCCGAACCCGGCAGAGCGAGACCGATCGCCTCCGACACATAGGCCATGCTGTTGGCGGTATATTGGCCGCCGCATGACCCCGCCGATGGGCATGCCACCGTTTCGAGTTCGGCGAGGTCCGCATCGCTCATCGTTCCGGCGGCGTTGGCGCCGACCGCCTCGAACACGTCGAGCACCGTGACGTCTTTGCCGCGGAACCGTCCCGGCAGGATCGAGCCGCCGTAGAGGAATACCGAGGGCACGTTGAGGCGCAGCATCGCCATCATCAGCCCCGGCAGAGTCTTGTCGCACCCGGCCAGCCCCACCAGCGCGTCGTAGCAATGACCGCGCACGGAGAGTTCAACCGAGTCGGCGATCACCTCGCGGCTGACGAGCGAGGCCTTCATGCCGGCGTGCCCCATCGCAATGCCGTCGGTGACCGTAATGGTGGTGAACTCGCGCGGCGTGCCGCCGGCGGCCGCCACCCCCTTCTTCACCACCTGCGCCTGCCGAGACAGCGAGATGTTGCAGGGCGCCGCTTCATTCCAGGTCGTGACGACGCCGACGAAAGGTTGCGCGATCTCGCGGGCCGACAAGCCCATCGCGTACAGGAACGAGCGATGGGGTGCGCGCTCGGGGCCTACTGTCGTATGCCGGCTCGGCAGCCCCGACTTGCCCGGGTCCGATTGGACAGCCCGAGACTGCGTCGGCGCGGATTCGTCACGGTCATCCACGAAGCGCCTCCGCGACGTGCAACCCGATCTTCTGTCCTGCGATTTGCATGGGACCAGCCGCTCCGCTCTGCCGTTTCGAAACCGTCCTCCCTGTACGGTAGCGGTAGTGAGAGCTTTTAGTTACTTCAAATAACTCACGGTTTTGTTCTGTTTTATATAACAACCCGCCACCGAGCTTAAACGGCGCGACGCAAGCACGTCCGCACCGCCAAACCAACGCGCGCCCGGCGTTCCTCGCACTGCGACGGAAGCGATTCCTTCGTCGCAACAGCAACACCTTGCCGGGATCCGGATTCAGGGCAAACACTGACGGTCAACCCAGGCCGCTCACTTCCAAACGTCGGTGTGGATCCCGATCGAAGTCAGTTTGCGACCACCTCGTTTCAAGGCGCGTCGGCCAACCCAAAGTCCGCCGGTTCGAGCCCGAGAACTTCGCAGATCCGGCTAGGCTCTGGACCCATTGATTTGAGAGGCATGATCTGATTCAGGCTCCGCGAGGAGACTGAAGATGAGCGACCTGTACTGGCTGACGGACGAGCAGATGGCTCGGCTCCGGCCATATTTTCCCAAGAGCCACGGCAGGCCCCGGGTCGATGATCGGCGGGTGCTGAGCGGGATTATCTTCGTCAATCGCAACGGTTCGCGCTGGTGTGATGCGCCCAAGGAGTACGGTCCGCACAAGACGCTCTACAACCGATGGAAGCGTTGGGGCGAGATGGGCGTCTTCCTCCGCATGATGGAAGGGCTGGCCGCCGAGGGTGCCGATCCGAAGACGGTTATGATCGACGCGACCTACTTGAAGGCGCACCGCACGGCATCGAGCCTGCGGGTTAAAAAGGGGATCTCGGGCGGCTGATCGGCCGCACCAAAGGCGGGATGAACACCAAGCTTCATGCTGTCACCGACGCCAACGGCCGCCCGCTCAGTTTCTTCATGACCGCAGGCCAAATCAGCGATTACACCGGCGCTGCGGCGCTTCTCGACGACCTTCCCAAGGCGCAATGGCTGCTGGGTGACCGCGGCTACGACGCCGACTGGTTCAGGGATGCCCTTCAGCAGAAGGGGATCAAGCCCTGCATTCCTGGGCGGAAATCCCGTCTCGACCCCATCAAATACGACAAGCGTCGGTACAAACGCCGCAACCGCATCGAGATCATGTTCGGCCGCCTCAAGGACTGGCGCCGCGTCGCCACCCGCTACGATCGGTGCCCTACGGTCTTCTTCTCCGCTATCGCCCTCGCCGCCACCGTGATCTTCTGGCTCTGATCAATGAGTCCTGAGCCTAGCGGTCGCCCGTTCTTCGGAGTCGAACCCGCCATCGGCAGCGGCGATCGCGCAGCAGGCCTCGACGAGCAGTGCCGGATACCGCTGCGCGCCCTTGACGCGTGCGACCGCCTCGAACGCGGCCGCCTCGCCACCCTTCTGGTCCTTGGCGAACCGCTCGGTCAGAGTTTCGAACGTCGCGGTGACATCGTCTAGCCCGAACGCAGCGATCGGCTCAAATCCACGGATCAACCCGAGCATCCGGTCATGCTCCTCCGTCGTTACCCAGCCATCGGCGAAGGCGATCAGCGCACACCCCGCGACGATGCCTTCCATCAGATGTTCGTTCTGCGCCCGATGAACCTCGTCGCCGAAGTCTTCCCAGGAGCGTTTCGCAAAACCTCCAAGCGCGTGTCGATACGGCATGTAATCTCCTTTTCCTCGATGTTGCATGAAGCGCCGCCAACCGGCCGATCAGTCGAAGATGCGCGATCGCCGCTCGTTGCGCCGATAGTTGTCGTGACCATCGTCCCAAACGCGCCGACCTTCGAGACGAGCGGGCTCTCGGTTGGCGTGGCCGCTTCCGACGTCCGCTCCCGTTTGCGGGCCGGATCAGCGGCATCATCCTTCCGTGCGACCCCCAGCAGCTCTGCGAGCTGGCCGCGGTCGAGCCAGACGCCGCGGCACGGCATCAGAACTTGCCTTTCACGGCAGGGGCGGGATTGCGGGTCCGCCACAGCGAATAGACGATGCCGGCGGCGAGGATCGCGAAAGTGGCGCCGAGCGACCAGATGGCGGGAAATTTGTCGAGCCCGAGGAAATCGGCGACGAAGATCTTCGAGCCGATGAAGATCAGCAGCACGGCAAGCGCCTGCTTGAGGTAAGCGAAGCGGTGCAGAACGGCAGCAAGTGCAAAATAGAGCGCGCGAAGCCCCAGGATCGCGAAGATATTCGACGTGTACACAATGTAGGGATCGGTGGTGATCGCGAAGATCGCGGGCACTGAGTCCACCGCGAAAATCACGTCCGCGATCTCGATCAGGATCAGCGCGAGGAAGAGCGGCGTCATATAGCGCACCGGCCGCCCCGTCCTCGGGTCCGGCAGCTTCACCAGGAAGCGCTCACCGTGCAACTCCTCGGTCACGCGGAAGCGGCGGCGGATCAGCTTGAGGACCGGGTTCTTTGAGAGATCGGTCTCCTTGTCACCCAGCGCCAGCATCTTGATCCCGGTCAGGATAAGGAAGGCCGCAAAGACGTAGAGAACCCACGCAAACTCGGCGACCAGCGTGGCGCCGATGCCGATCATGATCGCGCGTAGAACGATGACGCCGAGAATGCCCCAGAACAGCACGCGATGCTGATACTGACGTGGTACCGCGAAGTAGCCGAAGATCAACGCGATCACAAAGACGTTGTCGAGCGCCAGGCTCTTTTCGACGACGAAGCCGGTGAGATACTGGATGCCCGCGGTTTCGCCCAGCTGCAACCAAACGAGGCCGGCGAAGGAGACTCCAAGCACGATGTAGCCTGCCGAGAGCACGAGGCTTTCGCGCACGCCAATCTCTTTCTGCTTGCGATGCAGGACACCGAGGTCCAGCGCGAGCAGCACACCGACGATCGACACAAAGCCCAGCCACATCCAAGCGGGGTTGCCGAGCCAATCGAGCAGTAGGAATTCCAAATGCCGCCTCCCTGTCATGGAGTGCGGCTCGATCGGGAGCGTAGGATCGGACCCGGGCATCGAGCGCACTCGATGCGGTCCGACATCACGACCATCATGGTCGCCAGAGGGGCCCGGCCCGCGACGGTCATATAGGAAGCGCCCAGACTAGCCACAAGGGAAGATGCTTCAAACGCAAAGATCAGATCGGCCTTACGGCCTGACCACGCTTGATCGGCAATCTCATCACTGGATCCGCGCGGTCATTCGGCTCATTTCTGCGCCGCGTTGCACGCTGTGCTGGAGTTGCTTGAAAAGCGGACCGTGGGCGACGATCGTCGACCACCCGACCGAACGAGCGCGGCCCGTCCGATTCTTATCCGTGGGTGTCCGCGGCCACTACCACCGCTTGTCCGCCCTTCCCGTCCGAAGGTGAAAGTCCCATTCGTAGCGGGCAACCGCATGCGCCAGCGTGCGGAAACCTGCCGGAACGTGTTCGCACCGCCTTGTGTGATCCTTGGCTAAAAGTGCGTCGGCGGGCGCCGCGAATGCGAGA
Organism: Mesorhizobium sp. 2RAF21; assembly: GCF_052115345.1. Lineage (NCBI taxonomy): Bacteria > Pseudomonadati > Pseudomonadota > Alphaproteobacteria > Hyphomicrobiales > Phyllobacteriaceae > Mesorhizobium > Mesorhizobium sp. 2RAF21. The sequence continues at coordinate 23,355 of NZ_JBFRGM010000001.1, forward strand.
TGTGGAGCTAAGCATGGACCCTAGGAGATATCTCACTGCCGAAGAAGTCGCGGAGCGCTACCGTGGCAGCATCTCGATAGGCACTCTACGCAACTGGCGGGCTATGAGAATCGGGCCGACTTTCATCAAGATCGGCAAAGCCGTGCTGTATCCCGTTGACGAACTCGATGCCTGGGACGAGAAGAACCGCGTGACCTGCCGTGCATCAACGCGCCTCGGCATGAGGGGTCAGGATCAGGTGTGATGATCACCCAGGTGCACGATTTGCCGATCTCAGTTGCCGACCTCACCCAACTTACGCATCACCAATTTCTAGCGCAACTACAGCAGGTTAGTCGATCATAGCAGACTCCTGCACAACCATCCCGTTCTGGACCAGCTACCTGCTGCGGGTGATGTCGTGGAAGGTCATCCTCGGCTACAACGGCGTCCTCAATTCCGGCCTGATGGGGCTCGGCCTGATCAGCGAGCCATCCACCGCCCTGCTCTACAACACCAGCGCCGTCGTCATCACGCTGACCCATGCCTGGGCGGCCTTCGCCATCCTGCCCATCTTCGTGTCGCTCGAAAAAGTCGACCGCACGCTGATCGAGGCGGCCAAGGATCTCGGCGACGGCCCGCTGCGCTCCTTCCTGCGCGTGACGCTGCCGCTGTCGGCGCCCGGCGTCATCTCGGCGCTGCTCATCGTCATGATCCCGACGGTAGGCGACTACGTCACGCCGAAGCTGGTCGGCGGCAAGGACGGCGTCATGATCGCCAACGCCATCCAGGCGCAGTTCGGCAAGGCGGCGAACTGGCCGCTGGGCGCCGCGCTTTCCGTCACCACCATGGTCGTGGTCAGCCTGATGGCGGGCGCCGCCGTCTTCCTGATCCGCACGGCGGCGAGGCTGGCGCGATGAGTACCCTCAAGCGCTTCCTGCCCAGCGGCAGCTCCTGGCTTACGGCCTATGCCGCCCTCTATGTCGGCTTCCTCTATCTGCCGGTGCTGTTCCTGCCGATCTTCTCCATCAACACCTCGGCCTCGCCGAAATTCCCGCTCTCCGGCTATACGTTGCAATGGTACCGCGATCTGCCGAAGACGCCGGCCCTCATCGATGCGGCGTGGAACAGCCTGATCGTTGGCGTCTCCGCCGCGGTGCTGTCCACCGTTCTCGGCATCCTCGCCGCGCGCGCCATTACCCGCTATCGTTTCCCCGGCCGCCGGCCGATCCATGGCCTGATCATGGCGCCGCTGGTGCTGCCGGAAGTAATCGTCGCCATCTCCATGCTTTTGGTGATGCTGCAGCTCGGCCTCAGCCTGTCGCTGTTCACCGTCGTGCTCGGCCATGTGCTGGTCTGCATTCCCTATTCGATGACGGTGCTGACATCCGGTTTCGAAGGCTTCGACCGCAGCCTGGAGGAAGCCTCGGCCGATCTCGGCGAGAGCGCCTTCGGCACCTTCCGGCGCGTGACATTGCCGATGGTGACGCCGGCCATCATCTCCAGCCTGCTGGTTTCCTTCACCATTTCGCTCGACGAGTTCATCATCGCCTTCTTCCTCACCGGAACCGATGCGACGCTGCCGATCTACATCTGGGGCCAGCTGCGCTTCGCCGCCAAGCTGCCCGGCGTATTGGCGCTCGGCACACTGCTTCTGGTCGGCTCCTTCGTGCTTCTCTCCATCGCCGAAATCCTGCGCCGCCGCGCCGCCCGGCGCACCCAGTCCGAGGGTCTCCTGCATGCTTGACCGGCCGCAATCCGAACGCAGTGCCTCCGAGCGGCCGATGATCGAGATCAGGGGCGTCACCCGCAACTACGGGGCCTTCAAGGCGCTGGACGACGCCACCGTGACCATTCGCGAGGGCGAGTTCTTTTCCCTGCTCGGCCCCTCCGGTTGCGGCAAGACCACCTTGCTGAGGATGATCGCCGGTTTCGACAACCCGACCTCAGGCACCATCGTCGTCGATGGCCAGGAGATGGTCGGCGTGCCGGCCAACCGGCGCCCCACCAACATGGTGTTCCAGAGCTACGCCATCTTCCCGCATCTCAATGTCGAGCAGAATGTCGGCTACGGGCTGAAGCGGCTGAAGCTCGACCAGGGCGAGGAGAAGCGGCGGGTCGACGAGGCGCTGGCGATGGTCTCGCTGATCGGCCTCGGCAAACGCGGCGCGCATGAACTCTCCGGCGGGCAGCGTCAGCGCGTGGCGCTCGCCCGCGCGCTGGTGATGCGGCCCAAGGTCCTGCTGCTCGACGAGCCGCTGTCGGCTCTCGACAAGAAGCTGCGCGAACAGATGCAGGTGGAGCTGCGCCGGCTGCAGCAGGCGGTCGGCATCACCTTCATCCTGGTCACCCATGACCAGTACGAGGCGCTTGCCATGTCGGACCGCATCGCCGTCATGTTCGGCGGCCGCATCGCCCAGGTCGCCTCGCCGAAGGAAATCTACCAGCGGCCGGTGAACCGCCAGGTCGCCGACTTCCTCGGCGGCATGAATTTCGTCAAGGCCGAGATCGTTGAGGAGAACGGCTCCTCGATCACCGTCGACACGTTGGGCTTCGGCCGCGTCACCACCGAAAAGCCGAAGGCTTTCGTGCGCAACGGCGCTGCCGCGACGCTCGGCATCCGGCCGGAACGGCTGCGCGTGCTTTGGGACCAGGCAACCGCCAAATACGAAGTGTCGGGCAGCGTGGTGGAGCGGCACTATTTCGGCGAGATCACCCATCTCATCGTCGACATCCCAGGGCTGGAAAAACCGCTGTCGGTGACCGAGACCAATGATTTCGGCGCCGACGACATCCCGGTCGGCGCCACCATCCGCCTCGGTTACGACCGCGACGCCCTGGTGGCGATGGCGGATTAGTTTCGAGGGATCAACCGTCCCGCAAACGCCGGGCTTGCCCGGGTGTCATTCCGAAAAATTGCCGGAATGCCAATCCGAAGGCCGGAACGCTATCGAAGCCGGCGATGGCGGCGGCCCTGGTCGGTTGCATGCCCATCGTCAGGGCACTCAGCGCCTCGGTCAGACGCGCCTGCTGCCGCCATTGACGAAAACTGAGGCCGGTTTCCACGCGGAACAACCTGGCCAGGGTGCGGCTGGATGCATTCGCCACCTCGCCCCATTGTTCCAAACTCCTTTTGTCGTCCGGACGATCGCGAAGGCCTGAGACCACGCGAAGAAGACGGGCATCGCGCGGCAGCGGCAACCGCATCGGCAACGGCGTCGATCTGGCTATTTCGTCGAGGATCAGTTCCGCCAGATGATAACCCCTGCCCTGTGTTTCCCATTCGATCGGCTCGGCGCAGACAGCGATGACGATCTCACGCAGCAGGCCCGATACGGTTATGACCTTCGGCTGGTCTCCCACCCGCCTTGCCGCGTCTTCCCTGAGGAAAAGTTCGCGCATGGCGACGGGGCCATCCATGCTGACGGCGTGCGGTACATCCGTCGGCAGGAACAATGCCGTGGTCGGCGGAACGAGATAACTCGAACCCCGCGTTTCCACGCGCATCAGGCCCGACACCGCATGCAGCAACTGGGCGCGCGGATGGCTGTGAAAGCCTGTCGAAAGCCCCGACGGATAGTCGCGGGCATATCCCACGACCGATCGCGGCGCCGTCTCGAAAGGCAGGATTTCGGCCTGTCTTGTTGGCGACAGAAAATGGCCGGTTGTCTCCATTCGACAAGCGTAGCCTGCTGATCGCGCTTTTCAAGACAGGCGCGAGATCGCGAACCTTTCATGGAGACACGGCAATGAGCGAGGGCCTTTTTCAAAAGATTGGATATGTAAAGTCGGACCAGCTGGTCGATGGTCCCATCACGCCGGGCCAGAACCGGCGAAAGGCGTTGGAAGCCGGCGACCTTTGGGTCGGCCAGTGCCACGTGACCGCGCTCGCCGAACCAAGCCAGTGGCATCACCATCAGGAGTTCGACAGCGTGATGTTCATGCTGTCCGGTCGTATTCGCGTGGATTTCGGCGAGAACGGCGATGACTCATTCGAGATCGGCAAGGGCGATTACGCGTATTTCCCGCGCCGCGCGGTTCATCGCTGCCAGATTGTCGAGGGCGGTGACGACGTTCACTACGTTTTCGTCCGCGTCGGGCGTGGCGAAACGGTCGTCAATGTCGACGGCCCGGACGTCGTCGCCCCGTAGGCCTGATTTTCACGCGTCGTTTGCGCGAACCGGCTCCCACGTTCCCCGATATCGAGCCGATCTCAACCGAGATCGGCCTTCAGCCGGTCGAGGATCGAAACCGCATGCGTGGCGTATTCGCTGATCCAGCGGTCGTGGATGCGCTTGATCGGCAGCGCGTCGAGATGGTTCCAGCGTTCGCGCCCTTCGCGGCGCGCCACCACCAGGCCGGCGTCTTCCAGCACCTTCAGGTGCATCATCACCGTGCAGCGGTCCATGTCGGCGTGAATTTCGCACAAGGTGCCGGTGGTTTTGGGCCCGTCCTTCAGTTCGTCCAGGATCATGCGGCGGCGCGGATGCGCCAAGGCCTTGAAAACATGGTCGTCTTTGACTTCACTTGACATGTTATGTTTTTATAACACAATGGGTGAAATTTCAAGCAGGAGCCTGTGGACATGTCCATCGCATTCAGGATTTCGGGCCGCATCGGCAGGCCCGTGGCCGAAGTGTTCGACGCCGTCGTCAATCCAACCAAGCTGAGCGGCTATTTCACCACTGTCCGCGGCGCCTCGGCGCCGCTGGTCGCCGGCACCACCGTCACCTGGTGGGGGGAAATCCCGGTCGAGGTCGACGAAGTGGTGCCCGAGCGCCGGATCGTTTTGCGTTGGGACGGCAGCGGGCCGGACGAGAAGCCGGCTTACAAGACCCGTATCGAGATGAACTTCGAACCCCTGGACGACGGCGGCACCTTCGTCACCATCGCCGAGGAGGGCTGGCGCGAGACCGAGACCGGGCGCAAGCGCTCCTACATCAACTGCGAAGGCTGGTCGCAGATGCTCGCCTGCATGAAGGCCTATGTCGAACACGGCATCAATCTGCGCGACGGCTACTACCGCTCCGAGATGAGGGGCGAGCCGGCCAATCCCGACAACATCTGAACCACATCGAACGGAGACCCCATGACCGTAAAACTCGAAGGCGGCATCAACATCGCCATGAAGGTGCCGAGCCACCAGTATGAAACGACCATCGCCTTCTACCGCGACACCGTCGGCCTTGAGCCGATCACAGAGAAAGCGCCGGCGGTCGGCTTCAAGCTCGGCCCCAACCAACTCTGGATCGACGAGGGCGCGACGATGAGCCAGGCCGAGGTCTGGCTGGAGCTGTTCACGCCCGATTCCACCGGCGCGCTGCGCCAATTGGCCGATGCCGGCGTGGTGCGCTGCGATCCGATCGAACCGCTCGGCGATGGCTTTCGCGGCGGCTGGGTCATGAACCCCGCCAACATCGTCCATATGGTGCGCGAACCGGACGCGTGGTGACGCCACGTGAACCCCAACCGAAATGCTGGCCTGAAGGAGCAGCGAGATGGAATTGCATGAAGCCCCCGTCGCCTCGGTCGGAATGCTGATCCGCAAACCCGTCGCGACCGTCTACGAAGCCTTCGTCGATCCGGCGGTCACGTCGAAATTCTGGTTCACCCATGGCAGCGCCCGGCTCGATGCCGGCCGTCCCGTCGAATGGGAATGGCGCATGTACGCCTTCAAGTCGCCGGTCGAGGTCAGGGAACTGGTGAAGGACAAGAAGATCGTCGTCGGCTGGGGCGATCCCGCCACTACGGTGGAATGGACCTTCACCCCGATGCTGGACGGCGCCGCCACCTTCGTCGCCATCCGCAATTCGGGCTTCCAGGGCAGCCTCGACGCACAGGTCAAAAGCGCGCTGGATTCCACCGACGGCTTCGCACTGGTTCTCGCCGGCGCCAAGGCATGGCTGGAGCAAGGCATCGCCATCGGCCTAATCGTCGACCGGCATCCGCAAGGCGTGCCTGGAGCATAAGACCAGGCGCCTCACCTTCTCCCACAAGGGGAGAAGGAAGCGCCCTTTTACTTCCCCCCGCTCTTCTTCTTGCGCCGGGCCAGCATGTTCAAACCCTCGACCAGCGCCGAGAAGCCCATGGCGGCATAGATGTAGCCCTTGGGCACATGGTAGCCCATGCCGTCGGCGATCAGCGTCATGCCGATCATCAACAGGAAGCCCAGCGCCAGCATGACGATGGTCGGGTTCTTGGCGATGAAATTGGCCAGCGGTGTCGCCGCCACCAGCATCACGCCGACAGTGACGATCACCGCGATATACATGATGGCGATCTCGTCGGTCATGCCGACGGCGGTGATGATGGAATCGATCGAGAACACCAGGTCGAGCAGCAGGATCTGGAAGATCGCTGCGCCCAGGCTCATCTGCAGCGTGCCGCCGATCATCGTGTCCTGATGGTCCTCGGGATCGACGGTGTGGTGGATTTCCTTGGTCGCCTTCCACACCAGGAACAGGCCGCCGGCGATCAGGATGAGGTCGCGCCATGAGAAGCCCTGACCAAAGACGGTGAAGACCGGCGTCGTCAGCTGCACGATGATCGAGATCGTCGCCAGCAGCAAAAGCCGCATGATCAGCGCCGCGCCGATGCCCAGCCGGCGCGCCTGCGCGCGCTGCGCTTCCGGCAGCTTGTTGGTCAGGATCGAGATGAAGATCAGATTGTCGATGCCGAGCACGATCTCGAGCACGACCAGCGTGATCAGCGCCGCCCAGGCGGTCGGGTCATTGACGAAGGCGAAATGCGGCGCAAGAAACTCTATGAGCTGCATGGAGGTCGTTCTCCCCTCAAACGATCTGAAGCAGGCGTGTCATGTCCGGCGGCAGTTAGGTATGGCTGCCGCCGTCTTCAATGTCATGACCAGAAGGACGGCGCGGTTTCTTCCAGTCTCGGTCCGCGGCGAAACGGCGCAATGCGCTCGGCAAGGCCGGTGCGGTCCGAAATATCGACACCGACGCCGCACAGCGTTGCCGGTCCGTTGGCCGCCTCGAAGCGGCCCTTCGGCACTTTGGAGAGGAACCGGTTGAGCGGCTCCTCCTTGTCCATGCCAAGCGAGGAATCGTAGTCGCCGCACATGCCGGCGTCGGTCATGTAGGCGGTGCCGCCATTGAGGATCTGATGGTCGCCCGTTGGCTGGTGCGTGTGCGTGCCCACCACCAGCGAGGCGCGGCCGTCGACGAAATGCGCGAAGCACATCTTTTCGCTCGTCGCCTCGGCGTGGAAATCGATCACCACCGCGTCGGCCTGTTCGCCGAGCGGACAGGCGGCCAGCTCGCGCTCGCCCGCCTGGAACGGATCGTCGAGCTCGGGATGCATGAACACCCGGCCCATGATGTTGGAGACCAGCACGCGCGCGCCGTTCTTGGCGATATAGACGCCGGAGCCGCGCCCTGGCGTGCCCTTTGGAAAATTCGCGGGCCTGAGAAACCGCTGCTCGCGCGGCGCGAAGGCAAGCGCCTCGCGCTGGTCCCAGACATGATTGCCGGTGGTCACCACGTCGGCGCCTGCGGCGATCGTCTCGCGGAAAATCTCTTCGGTGATGCCGAAGCCGCCGGCGGCGTTCTCGCCATTGACGATGACGAAATCCAGCCGGAAATCGGAGATCAGCCCGGGCAGCTGCTCCCACACCGCCGTACGGCCCGTCTTGCCCACCATGTCGCCGAGGAAAAGAAGTCTCATGAGACGCTTCTACAGGGCTGTAGCGAAATCATGCAAGTGGAGGCGCGGCACACCAGGCTCAATCCCACAGCAACCCGTGCTTGCTCGACTGTGGAACTGCGATAGACTTGCGACACGCGCACACTGAGAGGTGTCAGTGATGACAAGGAAGGCAATTCTGCTTGCCTATTTCGAGCCAATTTCGCTCGGGCTTCTGTTTGCGCTCGGCGCGTATCTCAACGGCGATCCCGCCAAGACCGTATTTCTGAAGTCGCTGATTGGGCCGATGTACATTCTGGCCAGCCTTGGACTGAGACAGCATTTCACCCGAGACAACGACGCCACACGCAGCACGACCACATGGGTGGAGTTCCTGCTGCTGGACTCCGCTCTCCTCTCGGCTGCCCTGATCCTGATTTTGCCCGACAAGACGGAAAGCGCCGTCCATTTGATCGGCGTGTTCGCGATCATGACCCTTGCCATGACCGCTTTGAGAATGCTCATTCGTTGGCTCTGGCCAGCACGCGGCGGGATCCAACCCTAGCGTTGTTCAGCCTACGGCGCTTCGAACCGCCGCAACCCGCTTTCGGTCAAAATTTCCGGGACGATCACGTCGTGCGCTTCGTCCGGCACCTTTGCGACCTCCTGGCAATTGAAGGCGATGCCGATCAGCCGGGGTTCCTTGCCGGCGTCCTGCAGCCTGGCGATCGCCCGGTCGTAATAGCCGGCGCCATAGCCGATGCGGTGGCCGCGCGCGTCGAAGGCGGCAAGCGGGATGAGCATGATCGCCGGGTCGAGAACCTCGGCCTCTTCGTGCGGGCCGACCGTGCCGAACCCCATGTCAACCATCGGCGCCCCGCGCACCAGTTCGCGAAAGACGATGGTGGTCTTGTCGAGGATCGCCGGCAGGCACAGCCTTGCCCCGTGCTCGCGCAGTGCGAACATCATCGGCCGCACGTCGACCTCCGAGCGCATCGGCCAGAAGCCGGAGACGATCGCGCCTGGTTCGAAGGCAATCCGATCCCGCGCGGTCTCGGCCATTTCCAGCGAGGCCTCGATGCGCCAGAACGGGTCGAGCGCGTCGCGGCGGGCCAGCGCCTCCTTGCGCAGTTCTTTCTTCAGGGTTCTGGATTGCGTCATCATGCGATCTTTATAGAAGGGTCGCGCGACCAAACGCCAGAGCCGCCATCATGCCAGATCGTTCGCAATCGTTGCCAATCGTCATCAGGCAGGCCGGCATCGCCGAACGCTTGTTGCTGGAAGACCTGCAGCGCCGGGCTTCCCTGGCCTCGCCAAGCGATCAGGCACAGTTGCTTGCCCATCCCGATGCAATCGAGCTGCCGGCCGAACAGATCGCGGCCGGACTGGTCTATGTCGCGGAGCGGCAGGGGCGGATAGTGGGATTTGGCGTGATGCTGCCGCAATCGGAAGACGAAGCCGAACTCGACGGCCTCTTCGTCGAGCCGGACAACTGGAAGCAGGGAATCGGCAGGCTGCTCGTGGCGCATCTGGAACGGGTCGCGATCGACGCTGGCGCGACATGGCTGCGCGTTCTCGCCAATCCCGATGCGCTCAGCTTCTACGAAGCCTGCGGCTTCACCCGCATCGGCGAACAGCAGATGCGTTTCGGCGCCGCCATCGTCATGCGCAAGCTTTTGCCTGCCGGTCGGGGAGGTGAGTGACGATCCACGCGACCGGTGGAGAAGTTGATCCCGGGAACCTACAAAGTAGGTGGGCGCCATATGTCCGAACCCACGGGTCCGGTCAGGGACAGCTCCCTTCGAGATCAATAAGGCCCCGGGGAAATGTCTCTCCTGCCGCGAGGCGCAGACCGTCACCGGCAAATATAGAGCGATGCCGACCGCCTTGCCAGAGGCGATCGAACATTAGCCGCTCCCCTTGTGGAGAAGCGACGAAACCGGACGCTTGCCCCTGCCGCAACCCGCCTCTAGGCTCGTCGCGACGGAACTGGAGTTTTTGATGCGTTTTGAAGGAACCTCGGCCTATGTCGCCGACAAGGACCTGATGGTGGCGGTCAACGCGGCGATCGCGCTCGAGCGGCCGCTGTTGGTCAAGGGCGAGCCAGGCACCGGCAAGACCGAGCTTGCCCGCCAGGTGGCGGCGGGCCTCGACCTCGAGCTGATCGAATGGAACGTGAAGTCCACCACCAAGGCGCAGCAGGGCCTCTACGAATACGATGCCGTCTCGCGCCTGCGCGACAGCCAGCTGGGCGATGCCCGCTTCAACGACATCGCCAACTACATCAAGCGCGGCAAGCTGTGGGATGCCTTCGCCGCCGGCAAGAAGATCGTGCTTCTGATCGACGAGATCGACAAGGCCGACATCGAGTTCCCCAACGACCTGTTGCAGGAACTCGACCGCATGGAGTTCTTTGTCTACGAGACCGGCGAGACGATCCGCGCCGCGGTGCGCCCCATCGTCATCATCACCTCCAACAACGAGAAGGAATTGCCCGACGCCTTCCTGCGCCGCTGCTTCTTCCACTACATCCGCTTCCCCGACGTCGACACGCTGCATCGCATCGTCGACGTGCATTATCCCGGCATCAAGCAGAGCCTGGTGCGTGCAGCACTCACCCAGTTCTACGAGATCCGCGAAGTGCCGGGCCTGAAGAAAAAACCCTCGACCTCGGAGGCGCTCGACTGGATTCGCCTTCTGGTCGCCGACGACGTCTCGCCGGAAGACCTGCGCGCCGACCCCAAGAACGCGCTACCCAAGCTGCACGGCGCGCTCTTGAAGAACGAACAGGATGTTCACCTTTTCGAGCGGCTGGCGTTCATGGCCAGACGGCAGGGGTGAGAAGCGGTCCGCGATAGCGATCCCAGGCACGGTGCCGCTGGCCGGCGCTCCTTGCAATTTTTGCGGTGTCGCCAAATACGCCGCCGTCATTCCGGCCGAGCGCAGCGAGAGCCGGAACCCATTGGCCGCCCTATCGTCGAGCCCGGCCCGATCCTCGTCTTCAACCGTTCATGCGGCTGAACCGGTGCTGTGCGCTTCATTCCCGTCAACGCGAACCCAGGTCCCGGCCGTGCTGCTCAATGGGTTCCGGGTCTGCGCTCGCCTTGCTCGCTTGCCCGGAATGACGAACGCGGCGCCACGATGCCGTTTGCCGGCACGATCTGCGATTTTTGCGATGTCGCCAGCATACGCCGCCGTCATTCCGGCCGAGCGGAGCGAGAGCCGGAACCCATTGGCCGCAACATCGTCGAGCCCGGCCCGGTCCTCGCCCTGCACCGTTCGAGTCACTAACGTTTGCGCGAACCCAGGTCCCGGCCGTACCGCTTTATGGGTCCAGATCTACCCTCGCCTTGCTCGCTTGCCCGGAATGACGAACACGGCGCAAACGCGCCTCTAACAACAAAAACCCCGCGCCTGTGCCATCGCGCCGACGGCGCGTGCCGGGCTAGAACATCGGCGTAATTCAGGGGAACCGCACCATGTCCGACATCGTCATCCGCCCTCTCGAACAGTCCGACCATGCCGAATGGCGCCGGTTGTGGGTCGCCTATCTCAAATTCTACAACACCATTTTGCCGGCGGAGACCTTTGAGCTCACCTGGAAGCGGCTGTTCACGCCGGGCGAATACGAGCCGCGCGGCTTCATCGCGCTTCTCGATAGCAAGCCCGTCGGCCTGACCCATTACATGTATCATCGCTCCTGCTGGGCGGAGGCCAACAATTGCTATCTGCAGGACTTGTTCGCCGACCCGGACATCCGCGGCAAGGGCGTGGGTTCGGCGCTGATCGACGCGGTCAAGCAAGAGGCGAAGGCGGCCGGCGTCACCAATGTCTACTGGATGACGCATGAGACCAACGCCACCGCGCGCAAGCTCTACGACCGTGTCGCGCGGCGCACCGGCTTCATCGAATACGATCTGCTGTAATCAGGCCTTCCGGTGGTACCTGCCCGGGGCCGCCGGGATATTAGGGCGCCGCGCGTCCATTCGGACGCGCAAAGGTCGTTCCAACACTTTGAATTTGCGCATCAGCTCGACTTGTCGGCCACCCAGTCGTGCCAGTCTTCTTCCGAGCCGTGGAAGGCGTTGAGGTCGATGCGGCCGGCGACGCCGTGCGACAGGCCGGAACCGGAGTACTGCCAGAACACCCATTTGCGGCCGGGATAGACCTTGCCCGGATGCTGTGCCACCGCGCGCAGCCAGAACGAATAGTCCAGGAATTCGCCCTTGAGGTTGTCGCGGTAGAAGTCCGGCGCCGTATAGATGACCGGACGCTGGCCGTAGTGGCGCTCCAGCTTGTCCATGAACACCTTCATCTTCTCCAGCACCTTTTCGCGCGACGGGCGGCGCGTGCAGCTGGACTCGCCATTATATTCGACATCGATGACCGGCGGCAGCGCGCCGGCCACCTTCGGCACGTTGCGGATGAACCAGTCGGCCTGTTCGCCGGCAGTGCGGCACCAGTAGAAGAAGTGATAGGCGCCGCGCCTGAGGCCGGCCTCGTTTGCCTCGCGCCAGTTCTTCTTGAACATCGGGTCGAGGTGGTCGCCGCCGTCGGTGGCCTTGATATAGGCGAAGTTGGCGCCCTGCGAGCGCAGCTTGTCCCAGTCGATGTCGCCTTGCCAGCGCGAGACATCGACGCCGTGCACGGCGAGCTGCTTGGGCGAAGTGGCGCGGCCGAAATTGATCGGCTTGGCGTCGCGGAAGCGCCGGGCGAAAACCTCGCCGCGCACGATCGCCGCCTTGCGGATCACCGGCTTTTCCGCCGGCGTCATGATCGCGGGCTTCGCCGTGGGCATCGCGGCAGGCATCGGCATGACCGGCATGCTGGGCTGCGGACCGGCAAAGGATTCCGTCTCGGGGAATGACGGCTCCTGCATGGGCGCCGCCATCGCCATTTGCGGCGCCGGCGCCGCGCGCAGTTCGGACTTGATATCGGCGGTCGGCACCGGGCTGTTCGGCCGGGCGATCGAGCTGGTCGTCTCCGACGACGGCCCCGGCGCCAGGATCTCGTCCATGCCCGAACGGGAAGCGCAGCTGGCAAGCGCCGCGCAGGCAAGCAGGATAGCCGACACCGTGGTGAAACGCATGAGAACCCGTACGCAAAACAAGAACCGGAGACGGAAGCCGATACCGCGGCCCCATCAGTTCCAATTGCTAACGGGAAATTACCAAAAAAGGCTGAATCTTATTTTTACCAAGAGTGTGGCGTTCCTACCCTCTTCCCTTCTCCCCTTGCGGGAGAAGGTGGCCGAGCCCCGGCGGCATAGCCGCCGTAGGCGAGGTCGGATGAGGGGTGTTGGCCAGAGCGCGACCTTTCCGAACTTGGAATGATCACAAGATAGCGCCAATTCCTTGATCGTCTCGTTTCTTCCAACACCCCTCATCCGTCTCGGCGCTGCGCGCCGAGCCACCTTCTCCCGCAAGGGGAGAAGGTCGAGTTCCCGCCCTTGCCTCCCCGCCACCGCCGAAGCAAAATGGCGGCATGTTCATCCCCTTCTTCCTCGAACTGAAGGCCGCCAAGGTTCCCGTCTCGCTGCGGGAATACCTCACTCTGCTGGAAAGCCTGGAAGCCGATCTCGTCAGCTACGATGTCGAGGGCTTCTATTATCTCGCCCGCGCCACACTGGTGAAGGACGAGCGCCACATCGACCGCTTCGACCAGGTGTTTTCGCATTATTTCAAGGGCGTCGAGGCGATCTCGGGCGAAGGCGGCATCGACGTCGCCGCCCTCCCCGAAGACTGGCTGCGCCGGCTGGCCGAAAAGACGCTGACCGAGGAGGAGAAGAAGCTGGTCGAAGCGCTCGGCGGCTTTGAGAAGCTGATGGAGACGCTGAAGCAGCGGCTGGAGGAACAGAAGGGCCGCCACCAGGGCGGCTCGAAATGGATCGGCACCGCCGGCACCTCACCCTTCGGCGCCTATGGCTACAATCCCGAGGGCGTGCGCATCGGCCAGGACGAAAGCCGCCACCGCCGCGCGGTGAAGGTCTGGGACAAGCGCGAGTTCAGGAACTTCGACGACAGCGTCGAGCTCGGCACCCGCAACATCAAAGTCGCGCTGAAACGCCTGCGCCGCTGGGTGCGCGAAGGCGCCGAGGAGGAACTGGACCTGCCGGGCACCATCCATGCCACCGCCGAGCATGGCTATCTCGACGTCCAGACCCGTCCCGAGCGGCGCAATGCGGTCAAGCTCCTGATGTTCTTCGATGTCGGCGGCTCGATGGACGACCACATCAAGGTTGTCGAGGAGCTGTTTTCGGCAGCCAAAACCGAGTTCCGGCAGCTCGAATATTTCTACTTCCACAACTGCCTTTACGAGGACGTCTGGAAGGACAACCGCCGCCGCTACACCGAGAAGATCCCGACCTTCGACGTGCTGCACAAATATGGCCACGACTATAAGGTGATCTTCGTCGGCGACGCCGCGATGAGCCCTTATGAGATCGTCTCACCCGGCGGCGCGGTCGAGCACTGGAACAAGGAAGCCGGCACGATTTGGCTGCAGCGCGTGCTCCACCAATGGCCGAACGCGGTCTGGCTCAACCCGACGCGCGAGCAGCACTGGGGCTACACGCATTCCATCAGCATGATCCACGACATCTTCGGCGGCCGCATGTACCCGCTGACGCTGGCCGGCCTCGAAACCGCAACCCGGCAATTGTCGCGCAAGCATTGAACGGCGCATCGCTCCCCTTCTCCTTTTGGGGGAGAAGGTGCCTGAGCAGGCGGCGAAGCCGCCGTAAGCGAGGGCGGATGAGGGGTGCTGGACGGAGCGCGACCGCTCAAACTCCGTCCAGCACCCCTGATCGCTTTCGCTTCAGCGGCCACGCCGCCGAGCCCCACAAGGGAAGGTCGAGATTGCCTCCAAAACAAAAAACCCGGCCATTTCGGCCGGGTTTTCGTGAACTCAATCGGAAGGAGCTATTCAGGCAGCTTCTTCCTGCTCGGTCTCTTCATTGTCGGCCTTGGTGCCGCGCTTGGGGCCCTTGTTGAGGTTGACCTCGATCAGGCGCACGGCTTCGGTTTCCGACATGCGGTTGACGGCGGCGATCTCGCGGGCCATGCGGTCGAGCGCGGCTTCATAAAGCTGGCGCTCGGAATAGGACTGCTCCGGCTGGTTTTCGGCGCGGTAGAGATCGCGCACCACTTCCGAGATCGAGATCAGGTCGCCGGAATTGATCTTCGCATCATATTCCTGGGCGCGGCGCGACCACATGGTGCGCTTCACGCGGGCACGACCCTGCACCACCTTCAGCGCGCGGTCGACATAGTCGGTTTCGGAAAGCTTGCGCATGCCGATCGAGGTCGCCTTGGCGACCGGCACCTTCAGGCGCATCTTGTCCTTCTGGAAATCAATGACGAACAGCTCCAGCTTGTGGCCCGCCACTTCCTGCTCGTCGATCGAGACGATCTGGCCGACGCCGTGCGCCGGATAGACGATGAACTCGCCGGTCTTGAAACCGTGACGTGCTGCGGATACGGACTTCTTCTGCGGGGTTGTCGTTGCCATTACGCCCTGAACTCCTTGTTGTGGTGCCGGCAGGTCTCTGCCGGCAGAACTGGGGCCGCCGGATCAGATCCGGCCCGGAATGCCACACAACAAGCGAAACCCACCGGAAAAGTCCTGCGCCGGCCGGCCGCAAGACTGCGTCCGCCTGACCCAGAGTGCTCTGGTCCGGATATGGAATTCACCTTTCGATGATTAGGGGCGTCTGCGCCATAAATCGACGTTGTGTCATCGGCATGTTTTTTCCGTGTAACACAAAAAGCCGCAAGAATCAAGATTTTGCTGCACGCGCGAAGGATACACGCAACCACCTATGTCAAGGTGGTTAGCACAATCCTGTTGTCGCAGCCCCGCGCCTGGAAGGCGTCAATCGCCGCCGCCCGGCTCCGCTGAAAAGTACTTTTCGAACTTCTCGGTCTCGCCGTCGAACTGCTTGGCGTCGGCCGGCGCGTCCTTCTTGGTGGTGATGTTAGGCCACTTCTCGGCGTATTCGGTGTTGATCTGCAGCCACTTGTCGAGCCCCGGCTCGGTGTCCGGCTTGATCGCGTCGGCAGGGCACTCCGGCTCGCACACGCCGCAGTCGATGCACTCATCCGGGTGGATGACGAGCATGTTCTCGCCTTCGTAGAAACAGTCGACCGGACACACCTCGACGCAATCCATGTACTTGCATTTGATGCAATTATCGGTGACGAGGTAGGTCATCAGGCGGCTCCGGGAAGGTCCCGTTCTCTTTTCTATTGTTGCCGGTCAGGTAACGTCTTTGCCGCGCGCTTGCAAGGCCGGCGCATGCCAAGGAATTGGCCCAGGTCGGAATAGCTTTCCACGGCACGATGCGCGACGGCACGCGCGTCCTCAGTTTTCGTCCCTGAGACGATCGGTTTGCCGCCGTTCCCGCTTGGTCGGCCGGCCGCTGCCCGCATCGCGCAGCGGCGCGATCGCGTCGGGCACAGTCTCGGCCTTCGGCGTTGGCGCCGGCGACATGTCCTCGTAAAGCGTGCGCGCCTCCTCCGCCGGGCCACGGCGGATGCCGGGTGCCAACACCTTCCACACCAGGATGCGGCCGTCGAGCGTGATGGTCAGCACGTCGCCGATCTTGACCAGATCGGACGCCTGCGTTGCTTTGTCGCGGTTGATGCGAACGCGGCCCGCCACCGCCAGTTTCGCAGCCAGCGAGCGCGATTTCACCGCGCGGGCGAAGAACAGCCACTTGTCGATGCGCTGGCGACCCTCGGCGGCCATCGGTTCAAAACCCGAGGCGGCGCGCCGAAAGGCCTGGCCGCGACATCTACTTCTTCAACTGGTCGCGCAAGGCGGCCAGCTTGGCGAATGGCGAATCGGGATCGAAGCGCACCGGGCGCTCCTCGCGCGGCTTCGGCTGGAAAGCCGGCTTGCCGCCCTTGCCCTCCGGCCGGCGACCGTCGGGTTTGCCGCCCTTCCAGTCGCCGCGCCCCTCGCGCCGATCCTGGCGGTCGCCCTGCGGCTTGCCGCCGGGACGACCCGGGCGGCCGCCATCGCCATTGGCGCGCTCCTTGGAGCGGTCGCGGGAGAAGCGCTCGCGGCCATTGCCTTGCTCGGCGCCCTCGCGACCGCCCGGCTGGCGGTTCTGCTCGCCACCCGGCTGGTTGCCGCGATTGCCGCGCTGGTGGCGGTTGTCGCGCCGGTGTTCGAAACGCGCCTGCCGCCACAGAAGAATCGGCTTCGGCTCCTCTGCTTCTGCGGCAGTCGCGTCGGCCTTGCTCTCTTCGGCTTCCGGAGCAGCCGCGGCAGCTTCCGCCACGACGGGCTCGGCTTTCTCGGCTTCGCCAGCCGGCTCGGCCGTTTCCGCAGCCAACTCGACTTCATCGGTGACCGGCTCGGCTGTCTCGGCAACCTCAGCGACTGGCTCGGCCGTCTCCACGACAGCCTCGTCGCCAGCATCCGGCGCGTCGACCGTTTCTTCCGCCAAAGCGATCGGCTCGGAAACCTGTTCGGCCGGCTCCGCGCTGGCGGCTGCTTCGTCCGTCGCCTCGGCGGTGCTTTCGTCGGCGCTCGGCGCGGCCTCTTGCGCAGCGGCAGCATCGGCCGCCTGCCGTGCCGCCTTCGCGGCCGCGTCGGCCACCGCCTTGGCTTCCGCTGCCTCGCGCACGGCGGCGTCGAGCGCTTCGGTTTTCGCCTTCACCTCGGCCGCCGGCTTCGGCTCGGCGCGATAGCCGAGACCTTTGAGGATCTCTTCCATGTCGTCGGCGGTGGCGCCGAGGATCGACATCATCGGCGGCGTCACCATGAAGGCCTGGCCGTCATAGGCGCCGTCCGGACGCGGACCGAGGCCCGGCTTCCAGTTGGTCGCCGGCCGGATCAGGTCGGCCAGCCGCTCCAGAATGTCGACGCGCACCGCACGGCGGCCGAGATTGCGGTAGCCGGCAAGCCGGTAGAACGCCTTGTCGAACGCCTGGTCGATGACGACGGAGGTGCGGCCGGAAGCCAGCGCATGCACGACGTCGCCGAAGCCCGGCTTTTCCTTGCCGTCGTTCTTCAGTGCCCACAACAGCGTCACCAGGCCGGCGGGTGCCGGCTTGATCAACGACGGCACGAACACGTGGTAGGCGCCGAAGCGCACGCCGAGCCGGCGCAGCGCCGCGCGGCCTTCCTGGTCCAGCGTGCGCATCTCCTCGGCGATGTCGCGCCGGTTGATAAGGCCGAAATGCTCGACCAGCTGGAAGGCGATGCCGCGCGCGATACCGGTCAGCTGCTCGGCGTTCTTGAGGTCCACCAGCGGCTTCAGGAACTGCTCGATCTGGAAATTGACGAAGCGCTCGGCGCGCGCCGCCACCTTGTCGCGGGCCGGGCCGGTCAGTTGTTCGTCGGCCAGAAGCACCAGGCGCGGCTTCAGCGCGTCCTCGCCGGCCACCAGCGTGCCGATCGGCGCACCGATCCAGCGCAGCACGCCGTCGGAGCCAAGTGCGATGTCATTGTTGCCGGACGCGGCGAAGCGTTCGGCGCGCGCTTCGAATTCGGAAGCCAGCGCCTTTTGCGCGGCCGCGCGCACGGCCTTGGCGTCTTCGCCGCCGGCGCCCTGGTCCGCCGTGAAGCGGAACCCTTGCAATTCGCCGACATGATGGCCCTCGACGAGGACGGTTCCGGTAGGGCTGATTTCGGCTTCAGGCATGGTATTTTCTCTAAGGCGCCGCATGAGGACGGAAGTCCTGCGATCAACGAAGCGTTTCGTCAACCGCTCATGTAACGCGTCCGACAATCTGTCCTCGATTTCACGTGTCTTTTCTTGCCAGTGTGTCGGATCGGCAAGCCAACCTGGACGGTTGGATACAAAAGTCCACGTCCTGATCTGCGCGATGCGGTGCGAAAGCGTGTCGATGTCGCCCTCGGTCGTGTCGGCGCGGCGCACCTGTTCGGCCATGTAGGCTTCGTCGACATGGCCGCGCCTGGCGAGGTCCATATAAATGGAAGCGACGAGGTCGGCATGCTGGGCCGGCGCGATCTTGCGGTAGTCCGGCAGCGCGCAGGCTTCCCACAGAAGCGCCACGCGCTCGCGGCCCGTCGCCAGGCTGCGGATCTCGCCGTCCTTGGACAAAAATTCCAGCGCCTGCGCGTCCACCGCCGGCAGCGCGCGGGTCAGGCCTTCCACCGGCGCATTGGTCTCGATCGAGCGCTTCAGCGCGTCGAGGCTGGCGTAGTCGAAGCTGGCGGTGCGCCATTGCAGCACCTTCACCGGCTCGAAGTCATGGCCTTCGATCTTCTGCACCAGGTCTTCGTCGAACGGATCGACCTGGCCGGTGACGCCGAACGTGCCGTCGCGCAGATGGCGGCCGGCGCGGCCGGCGATCTGGCCGAGCTCAGCGGCGGTGAGATTGCGGTACTGATAGCCGTCGAACTTGCGGTTCTGGGCGAAGGCGACGTGGTCGACATCGAGGTTGAGCCCCATGCCGATCGCGTCGGTGGCGATCAGATAGTCGACATCGCCTGACTGGTAGAGCGCCACCTGGGCGTTGCGGGTGCGGGGCGACAGCGCGCCGAGCACGACGGCGGCGCCGCCTTGCTGGCGGCGGATCAGCTCGGCGATGCCATAGACCTCGTCGGCCGAGAAGGCGACGATGGCCGAGCGCCGCGGCAGGCGGGTGAGCTTCTTCGAGCCGGCGTAGGCGAGATGCGACAGGCGCGGCCTGGTCACCACCGAAACGCCCCTGAGCAGCTTCTGCAGGATGCCGTGCATGGTGGCCGCACCCAGAAGCAGCGTCTCCTGCCGACCGCGCAGATTGAGGATGCGGTCGGTGAAGATATGGCCACGCTCGAGATCGCCAGCCAGCTGCACCTCGTCGATGGCGACGAAGGCGGCGTCGGTCTCGCGCGGCAGCGCCTCGACCGTATGCACGGAATATTTCGCCCCGGCCGGCTGGATCTTTTCCTCGCCGGTGACCAGCGCAACCTTGTGGGCGCCGATCTTCTCGCAGAGACGTGTGTAGACCTCGCGCGCCAGAAGGCGCAGCGGCAGGCCGATGATGCCGCTCTCATGCGCCACCATGCGCTCGATGGCGAGATGGGTCTTGCCGGTGTTGGTCGGGCCGAGCACCGCCGTGACGTCGCGGCCCGACAGGATCAACGGCTCATTCGATTTGGGATGGATGTTCATCAGCCCGGAAGCAGGGACCTTTTTCCCGTGATCGGCACCGGGCAAGCCCGGCGACTGGCGACACATAGGCATTCACGCGACGAAGCGAAAGCACAATGTTCGCAAAACCGTCGCAGCCGGGTTCGGCATGCCGGTTTTTGCACCGCGCCATTAACGTCCGGAACGAGTCTGGAACGAATCGGCGACGAATCACTGACTCGTGATGATTCATGTTTCGTTCACGGCTATATGTGGGACTGTGACCGGCCAATCGCACCACATGCTGAATCGGCTAACCGCCTCGCATGTCGGCCGCGGAACATCGCCGTTAACTTTTGCCGGCAAGCGAGCCCCGTCGCTATGCCGGCTAACCGGAGACAGGGAACAAGCACCTGAAATCGCACGTCTTTCTTAACGGCAATTAACCAATTTCGCGGTCGCGACAGCCATTTCCATTAACAATCCGCTCAAAGCCGGAACGAATCGGCGACGAATCAGCGATGGCGAAAGTTTCCCGGTTTGTTCACCCCAACATCTTGTGTTGTGCACAGCTTGTCCACCGACGATTCACAACTTGGCCGGGCGAATGTTCTTAAGCCTCCCGTCAGCCGTTAACTTTTGTGTGCCGGGATGGGACGGTGGCGCGCGTCTCCTTCTCCCCTTGAGGGAGAAGGTGGCCGAGCCGAAGGCGAGGTCGGATGAGGGGTGTTGGACGGAGCGCATCTCTGCAAAATGTGGGATCAAGTTGAACTGAGGCGTTCGTTTTGATGCGCCCCATTTCTTCCAGCACCCCTCATCCGCCTTCGCCATGGCGGCTGTGCCGCCAGGCTCAGGCACCTTCTCCCGTAAGGGGAGAAGGTAAAGCTCTACCCTCAGCTGAAATACTGCCCGCCATTGGCCGAGATGGTCGAGCCGGTGATGAAGCCCGCTTCCTCGGAGGCCAGGAAAACCACGCAGCGCGCGATTTCCTCCGGCTCGCCGAGCCGCCCGACCGGGATCTGCGGGATGATGCGCTCGTTGAGCACCTTCTCGTCGATCGCCTTGACCATTTCGGTGGCGATGTAGCCCGGGCAGATCACGTTGACGGTGATGCCGGCGCGCGCGCCCTCCTGGGCCAGCGCCTTGGTGAAGCCGATGTCGCCGGCCTTGGAGGCCGAATAGTTGGCCTGGCCGGCCTGGCCCTTCTGGCCGTTGATGGAGGAGATGGTGATGATGCGGCCGAACTTGCGGTCGCGCATGCCGCTCCACAGCGGATGCGACATGTTGAAGACGCCGGACAGATTGGTGTCGATCACCTCTTTCCACTGCTGCGGCGTCATCTTGTGGAACATGGCGTCGCGGGTGATGCCGGCATTGTTGACGAGCACCGAAACCGCGCCGAGATCGGCCTCCACCTGTTTGACGCCGGCGACGCAGGCGTCATAGTCGGCCACCGACCATTTGTAGGTCTTGATCCCGGTTTCAGCCGTGAACTTCGCCGCCGCCTCGTCGTTGCCGGCATAGTTCGCCGCGACGGTGTAGCCGGCATTCTTCAAGCCGATCGAGATCGCGGCGCCGATGCCGCGCGAGCCTCCGGTGACGAGTGCGACCTTTGTCATGCGTTTCCCCTTTTTGCTGCATCATTCAATGGCTGGTCCGTATGACGGACTTTTGAAACCGACCCTTATGCCGGGCCTTCACAAACAACCTTCACAGACAAAATGGGCGGCTCCTTGGCCGCCCGTCTTGTTTTCGATCAAAGTGCCTCGACGCACATGGCGACGCCCATGCCGCCGCCGATGCATAGGGTGGCGAGCCCCTTCTTGGCGCCCCGGCGCCGCATCTCGTAGACCAGCGTGTTGAAGATGCGCGCGCCCGACGCGCCGATGGGGTGGCCGATGGCGATCGCTCCGCCATTGACGTTGACGATGTCCGGGTTCCAGCCGAGGCCCTTGTTGACCGCGCAGGCCTGCGCGGCGAAGGCCTCGTTGGCCTCGACCAGATCGAGGTCCGACACTTTCCAGCCGGCCTTTTCCAGCGCGCGCTTCGACGCCGGGATCGGGCCGGTGCCCATCACCGACGGATCGACGCCGGCGGTCGCCCAGGAGGCGATGCGCACGAGCGGGGTGATGCCGCGGCGCACGGCTTCGGCTTCCGTCATCAAAAGCGCGCCGGCGGCGCCGTCATTGATGCCGGAGGCGTTGGCGGCGGTCACCGTGCCGTCCTTGTCGAAGGCCGGCTTCAGCTTGGTCATCGCGTCCATCGTTGCGCCGTGGCGGATATATTCGTCCTGGTCGACGATGGTGTCGCCCTTCTTACCCTTGATGGTGAAGGCGACGATCTCGTCCTTGAACCGGCCGGCCTTCTGCGCGGCCTCGGCCTTGTTCTGCGAGGCGAGCGCGAAAGCGTCCTGGTCGTCGCGGGTGATCTGGAACTGCTTGGCGACGTTCTCGGCGGTGATGCCCATGTGATAGCCGTTGAAGGCATCCCACAGCCCGTCCTTGATCATCGTGTCGATCATCTTGTAGTCGCCCATCTTCACGCCGGCGCGCAGGTGCTGGGCGTGCGCCGACAGCGACATCGATTCCTGGCCGCCGGCCACGATCACCTTGGCGTCGCCGGAGGTGATCTGCTGCATGCCGATGGCGATCGCCCTCAGGCCCGAGCCGCAGACCTGGTTGAGGCCCCAGGCGGTCGTCTCGATCGGCAGGCCGGCATTGATCGACGCCTGGCGCGCCGGGTTCTGGCCCTGCGCCGCGGTCAGCACCTGGCCGAGGATCACCTCGTCGACTTCCGCCGCCTCGACGCCGGCCCGCGACAGCAATTCGCGGATCACCACCGCGCCCAGATCATGGGCGGGTGTCGCGGCGAAAACTCCGTTGAAGGAGCCGACGGCCGTGCGCGCGGCACTGGCGACGACGATGGCGTTGGAAGCGGACATATTGTTCTCCAGACTTCTATTTGAACGGTTTGCAAGCTTTGCGTTCGACTTTTCTTGCCGGTTCCAGCCCTTGAGTCAAACTGGAAATCGGCACCCACTGGGCGACCCGGCGGCTGCGTAAGTTATGCTGCGCAGCATATTGCAGCGCCGAAAGAACCCGCTAAGCTTCCGCACTGCACAAACCGCTTGGAATTATGACGGTTTTGCGCATATCCTCGACTTGGGAGCAATCGTTACCGGCCGCTTACGGGCCCGCCGGTATCCGCGGGAGGATGCTGTATGGCGGCGAAAAACGAACCGGTGGTCATCAAGAAATATGCCAACCGCCGGCTCTACAACACGGGCACCAGCACCTATGTGACGCTCGAGGACCTCGCCGAAATGGTGAAGAAGGGCGAGGACTTCACCGTGCAGGACGCCAAGACCGGCGACGACATCACCCACCCGGTTCTCACCCAGATCATCTTCGAGCTGGAGAACAAGGACGGGCAGAACATGCTGCCCATTCCGTTCCTGCGCCAGCTCATCGCCTTCTATGGCGACCAGATGCAGATGATCGTGCCGTCATTCCTCGAACAGTCGATGCTCGCCTTCTCCAAGGAGCAGGAGCGCTTCCGCGAACAGATGAAATCGTCGCTCGGCAAATCGCCGATGGACATGATGAAGTTGGCGACGCCGATGAAGGCGCTGGAGGAACAGACACGGCGCAACATGGAAATGTTCCAGAACGCCATGCGCATGTTCACGCCCTTCCCCGGGGCTGCGACGGGCGGTGCCTCGAGCACGGCCGCCGAGCCGGCCAGAGCCGAACCCGCCAAGGCGGAGCCGGCCGAAAAGACCGACGATCTGCAGGAACTGAAGGAACAGATCGCCGCCATGCAGCGCAAGCTGGACAAGCTTTCGTAGGTGACGAGACGGGGCAGGTTCGCGATTGCCATGTGGATGGCATGGCGCGAAGTTCTCGCTCCGTCATTCCGGGCAAGCGAGCAAAGCGAGCGCAGACCCGGAGCCTATTGAGCAGCGCGGCCGGGATCTAGGTTTGGGTCAGCCTTCGTGAAACGTGCAGCGTGGGTTCGGCGACGCGAATGTTCAAGGCGAGGACCCGGCCGCGCCCGACGGCTTGCGACCAATGGATCCCGGATAGCCTTCGCTGCGCTCCGGCTTCCGGGATGACGATTTTCCGATCTATCCTTTGAACGTCCCGGCGAACCGTTCGCGCAACAAATTCTTCTGCACCTTGCCCATCGTGTTGCGCGGCAATTCGTCGACCACGAAGATGCGGCGCGGCTGCTTGAAGCGGGCAAGCTTCGTCGACAATCCGGCAAGCAGGGTAGCCTCGTCCAGCGTCGTGCCCTTGCGCGCGGTGACGATGCCGACGACGCCCTCGCCGAGGTCGGGATGCGGCACGCCGACCACCGCCGATTCCTCGACGCCGGGTATCTCGTCCAGCAGAAGCTCGATTTCCTTCGGATAGATGTTGTAGCCGCCGGCGATGATCAGGTCCTTGGCGCGGCCGACGATGGTGACGTAGCCGTCAGCATCCTGCGTGGCGAGATCGCCGGTGATGAAATAGCCGTCGACCCGAAACTCCTGCGCGGTCTTTTCCGGCATGTTCCAGTAGCCCTTGAAGACATTGCGGCCCTTCACCTCGATGACGCCGATGCCGCCCGCAGCCACGGGCTTGCCGGTGTCCGGGTCGGCGATGCGGACGGAGACGCCCGGCAGCGGCTGGCCGACAGTGCCGGCGCGGCGCTCGCCCTCATAGGGGTTCGAGGTGTTCATGTTGGTCTCGGTCATGCCGTAGCGTTCGAGAATGCGTTTGCCCGTACGCGCCTCGAAGTCGCGGTGCGTCTCGGCAAGCAGCGGCGCGCTGCCGGAAACGAACAGGCGCATATGGGCGACAAGCTCGTGCGTCAGCCGGGGGTCGGCCAGCAACCTCGTATAGAAGGTGGGCACGCCCATCATCGTCGTCGCCACCGGCATGTTGGCGACAAGGTCGTCCAGGTCGAGGCCGGGCAGGAAGACCGCCGAGCCGCCGGCGAGCAAAATGACGTTGGTCGCCACGAACAAGCCGTGCGTGTGGAAGATCGGCAAGGCGTGCAACAGCACGTCGTCCTTGGTGAAACGCCACGTATCGACCAGCGCCTCGGCATTGGAGAGCAGATTGTCGTGCGTCAGCATCGCGCCCTTGGAGCGCCCGGTGGTGCCGGAGGTGTAGAGGAAGGCGGCGAGATCGTCCGGCCCACGTTCAGCCGGGGCGAAGGTCGCGGGCTTGCCTTGCGCCCTGTCCTTCAGCGTGCCGGACCCGTCGCCACTAAGCGTCATCAGCACAGCACCCGCTTTGTCGGCCACCGACCGCAGCGCCGCTTCGCTTGCACTGTCGCAGATCAGCAGTTTCGCGCCGGCATCGCTGACGAAATAGTCGACCTCGGCGGCCGTATAGGCGGTGTTCAGCGGCAGGAACACCGCGCCCATGCGCACCGCCGCCGCGTAGACGGCCAGCGCTTCCACCGATTTCCTGGCCTGCAGCGCCACGCGGTCGCCGGGCGTAATGCCGGCCTCGGCCATGGCATGGGCAAACCGCGCCGACAGCGCGAGGAAGCCGGCATAAGAAACCGTCGACCCGTCCTTCAGCCGCAGGAAGGTGGCCTCGCTCGCTTCATGCGGCTTGAACAGGGCATCGTAGAGCGTGTTGGCCAAGATGGTCTCCAGCGAAGCGAAACGGGTCGGGCCCTTGCAGCATGGCCGGGGTCCAGTGACAAGCGCAAGTCGCCTTCTGGCATTTGCCTGTCGCGGCGCCGCGCCCTAATTAGGGCGGGTCAGCTCCGCTTCCCAACATCGAAAGCCCATCATGACCGAGACCGACCTGATCCCCGTCTTCGACGGCCACAATGACACGCTGCTCAAGCTCTACCAGTCCGGCCAGTCCGATGTCGAAAAGCTGTTCATCGAAGGGTCGCCGGCCAGCTGGCACATCGACCTGCCGCGCGCCAGGAAGGGCGGCCTGATCGGCGGCATGTTCGCCATCTTCCCGCCGCCGCAGGAAGAGCGCAAGGCCAAGGACGACGGCGTCATCTCGTTGCCAAGCGACAACGAGCCGCTGCCGCCGGAACTGCCGCGTTCGGTCGCGCAGGAAAGCACGCTCGCCATGGCCTCGATCCTGCTCCGGCTCGAACGGGCCGGCGCCCTCGCCATCTGCCGCAGCGCCGCCGACATCCGCGCAGCGATGGCCAGGAACACGATGGCCGCGGTCTTCCACATCGAGGGCGTCGAGGCGATCGACACCGACCTCGTCATGCTCGACGTGCTGCACGCCGCCGGCCTGCGCTCGCTGGGCATCGTCTGGAGCCGCCCGAACGCCTTCGGTCATGGCGTGCCGTTCCGCTTCCCGTCCTCGCCCGACACCGGCGACGGGCTGACCGATGCCGGCAAGGCGCTGGTCAAGGCCTGCAACAGGCTGAAGATCATGATCGACCTGTCCCACCTCAACGAAAAAGGCTTCCGCGACGTCGCCAGGCTTTCCGATGCGCCGCTGGTCGCCACCCATTCCAACGTGCACGCGTTGTGTCCGCATTCGCGCAACCTGACCGAGTGGCAGCTCGGCGCCATCAAGGACAGCGACGGCATGGTCGGCCTGAACTACGCCACCGGCTTCCTGCGCGAGGACGGCCGCATGAATGCCGACACGCCGCTGGAGGTGATGGTGCGCCACATCGATGCGCTGTTGAAGGCGCTGGGCGAGGATCGCGTCGGCCTGGGTTCGGATTTCGACGGCGCCATGATCCCGGCCACCATCGGCGACGCCGCCGGCCTGCCCAGGCTCACCGACGCGCTGGCCAAGCACGGCTATGGCCGCGCCCTCATCGAAAAGATCGCCTACCGCAACTGGCTGCGCGTGCTGGAAAAGTCGATCGGGTGATGCGCCGCTTCCTTCTCCCCTTGTGGGAGAAGGTGGCCGAGCCCCGGCGGCAAAGCCGCCGCGGGCGAGGTCGGATGAGGGGTGCTGGAAGAAACGAGGCGCTTCAGAACCAGCGCCTCAATTCAACGACACCTCATCCTGCAAAGCTGCGCTCCGGCCAACACCCCTCATCCGTCTCGGCGCTACGCGCCGATCCACCTTCTCCCGCAAGGGGAGAAGGAAGACCCCCCTCAACCCATCCGCTCCAGCCACGCCTTGCCCACCTTACGATCGCGGATGATCGCCAGCGGGTCCTCGGCGTCGAGCCGGGAGCAGATGCGGTAGACTTCGAGCGTCTCGGCATCCATCTCGCCGCGCTTGTAGAAATACATCGCCGCCGCGTAGCGGGCGCGGCCCGACCAGGCTTCGCCGAGCGGCGTGTTGACCAGCGCCCATTGTTCCAGCGCCTCGGCGTCCTCGGCTTCCGTCATCAGATCCACCTCGCGAGCGCCCGCCCCACCGACCGGCGCCGGCATCATGCCAGAACGACACGGCGCTGCCGACTGCCGACTGCCGACTGCCGACTGCCGACTGCCGACTGCCGAAGATGCCACGGCCCGACCCGCCCTGTTCATATTGAATGAATGTTCAGCAAATTATCTTGCGTTTTCCCGCCGACGCGCTACGCTTTGTGGCATCGGAAACAGTCAGTCAGCACTTGGGGTCGATACCCGATGAGCAGGACGACGCATGCGGGCGCACCGGATGCCGGCCCGGAATATGACGATGCCGCGATCCGCTTCCTGGCCGCGCTCTGGGGCGAAGGTTATCTGTCGCCCGGCGGCCCCGACGAGGTCGACCGCATCGTCGAGGGCCTCGCCCTTGAGGGCAAGAGCCTGCTCGATATCGGCTGCGGCGCCGGCGGCATCACGCTGCACCTGCTTGTTAGGCATGGCTTGGCCAGGGTGACGGGTTTCGACGTGGAACTGCCGGTCGTAGAGGCGGCGCGCGGGCGGGCGAAGGCGGCTGAGATAAAAGGACGCGCCGTCTTCGTCCAGGCCCCGCCGGGCCCGCTGCCCTTCGCCGACGCCTCCTTCGACGTCGTCTTTTCCAAGGACGCGCTGCTGCATGTGCCCGACAAGGAGGCGCTGTTTGCCGAGATCTTCCGGGTGCTGAAGCCAGGCGGCGTCTTTGCCGCCAGCGACTGGCTGATCGGCCATGACGACGAGCCGTCCCCGGCGATGAAGAACTATGTCGCCGCCGAGGGCCTGTCCTTCGCCATGGCCTCGCCGATGCGTTATGCCGAGGCGATGCGCGAGGCCGGCTTCGTCGGCGTCGCCACCCGCGACCGCAACCCGTGGTATCGCGAGGTGGCGCGGGCGGAACTGGAACGCCTGAAAGGCCCGCTCTACGCGGTTGCCGCCAGGGCGGTCGGCGCCGCCTATGTCGACAAGAACATCCGCACCTGGGAGGCGATGCAGAAGGTGCTTGACTCGGGCGAGCACCGCCCCACTCATCTGCGCGGCTGGAAGCCCGGCGAGATTGGATAGCCGGGTATGCAGGAGACCGTTTCGCCGATGAAGACCATCGACCTGGAAGAACAACCCGCCGAGCCCGAGCAGCGGGGCGGGCCTGAAAAGCGCGGCCGCAAGGCCTCGAAGGAAGTGCGCCGGCTGCAGCTGATCGAGGCAACCATCGATTCGCTGGCCAAGCGCGGCTATGCCGACACCACCATGGCCGACGTCGCCGACGGCGCCGGCCTGTCGCGCGGCATCGTCAACTTCCATTTCGAGAGCAAGGAGAAGCTGCTCGTCGCCACGCTGCAGCATATGTACGACGAATATTCGGCGCATTGGCGCGCCGCCTACACCAAGGCCGGAGACGATCCGGCCGCGCAATTGCTGGCCCTGGTGGTGGCGGATTTCGACCGCGCCGTCTGCAACAAGCGCAAGCTTGCCGCCTGGTGCGCCTTCTGGGGCGAGGCCAAGTCGCGCCCCACCTATCAGGCTTTGTCGGGCGCGCGCGACGCCGCCTACCAGAACCTTTTGCAAGACCTGTGCGGCAAGCTCGGCCAACAGGCGGGCTACGCCTACGAACCGCAGGCGCTCGCGCTGTCGTTGAGCGCGCTTCTGGAAGGGCTTTGGCTGCGGCTGATGATGGGCGTCGAGGACGTGTCGCGGGAGACGGCGCTGACCTCGGCCAATGAATTCCTGCTCACCGCGTTCCCGAAACATTTCGCCCGCGCGGCAAGCGGAATCCGCCGCATGGCGACCTGACAATAACGAACGGGCGCCGGCCCGCAACAAAGGGGAATCCAGATGAAGACGAAAACCCGCTATTGGACGATGGCATTGGCGCTGGCAGGCGTTTTGGCGGCGGCGGCAACCACCGCCTCGCATTCCGCCGGCAGCGACCTGGTCGTCTTTGACTGGGCGGGTTACGAGCTGCCGGAATTCCATCCCAAATATACCGAGAAACAGGGCAGCGCCCCGACCTATGCCTTCTTCGGCGACGAGGACGAGGCGTTCGAGAAGCTGCGTTCCGGCTTCAAGTCCGACCTTGCCCATCCCTGTTCGCAAAGTGTGGTGAAATGGCGCGACGCCGGCCTGCTGCAGCCGCTCGACACCTCCAAGATCACCGCCTGGAAGGACCTGAACCCCGGCATCATGAAGATGAAGGACCTGGCCACCTCGGCCGACGGCAAGGCCTGGTTCATGCCCTGGGAATGGGGCAACACCCAGCTCACCTATAATTCCGATAAGGTCGACGCCAAGGACGTCCAGTCGCTGAAGGCCTTCGCCGACCCCAAATTCAAGGGCCGCGTCTCGATCGGCGACAATGTCGACGACGCCTACGCGCTGGCCGCCCTCGTCATCGGCCTGAAGGACTGGACCCAGATGACCGACGACCAGTTCAAGCAGGCGTCGGACTTCCTGCGGCAAGTGCACAAGAATGTCCGGCTCTACTGGACCGACACCACCAACATCGTCCAGGCGCTGACCGGCAACGAGATCGACCTCGCCTGGGCCTGGAACGACGCCACCGCGCAGTCGGTTCTGGCCGGTGCCCCGATCAAGGCCAACCGCGACACCAAGGAAGGCATCTCCACCTGGGTCTGCGGTTATGTCAGGCTGAAGGACGCCCCCGGCAATGCCGACCAGGCTTATGATTTCCTCAACGCCATCAACGAGCCCGACGTCGCCAATGTGCTGGTCAAGAACTGGGGTTACGGTCAGGCCAATGCCAAGGGCATGGCGGCGGTCGATCCGGCCCTGCTCAAGGGCAAGGGTTACGACGATGTCGACAAATTCGTCGACAAGACGCTGTTCCAGTCGCCGATCCCGGCGGAACTCAAGCAGAAGATGATCGCCGAATTCGAGAAGATCAAAGCGGGATATTGAGCGGCATGATCCATGACGTGATCGTCATCGGGGCCGGCTTTGCCGGCCTTTCTGCTGCATTGGCCCTGCGCGACGCCGGCCTCGAAGTGCTGGTGCTGGAGGCGCGCCAGCGCGTCGGCGGTCGCGTCGAATCCCTGATCGATGGTCTCGGCGACCGTTACGACAGCGGCGGCCAGTTCCTGTGCGAGGACATGCCTCAGGTGATGGCGTTGGCATTGCGCCACGGCAAGACCCTGGTGCCGGCGCCCACCGACGGTGCCTTCACCCTGCAACCGTCCATGTCGGAGGAAGACGGCGAGGCGCTCTGGCTGGCCAGTTTCGCCATCCGCGAGCGCATGAACGCGATCGACCCCGCCGATCCGGCCATTCGCGACCTCAGCGTGGCGGACTGGCTGGCCCGCCAGCCGGACGCCGCCGATGCCAAGTCGGCTTTCCGGTCGACCATCGAGGGCCTGTGGTGCCAGCCGCTCGAAGCCGTGCCCCTCTGGTACCTCGTCGACAATGACCGTCGCATCACCAACGAGGTCTCGGAGCTGCAATATTTCCCGGGCGGGACCATGCACCAGCTTGCCGAGGACCTCGCTGCCGGGCTCGGTGACCGCATCCGTCTGTCAACGCCGGTAACTGAAATCCGTCGCGAAGAGTCTGGCGTTGTTGTGGTGACGCCGGCGGGGCCATTTCAGGCGCTACACGTCGTCGTCGCGGTGCCGCCCGTCACCGCCAGCCGCATCGCCTTTTCGCCGCCCTTGCCGGCACAGCTGGCCGGGGCGCTCAACGCCTGGCGCTGCGGCACCGTCATCAAGATGCGGCTTCGCTACGCCCGCACCTTCTGGCGAGATCAGGGCCGCAACGGCATGGTGTTGTGGCGCGACATCCACGGGCTGTTCGCCTGCGACACCAGCCGCGACGACGGCCACACGATCCTGACCGTCTTCGCCGGCGGTCCGCTGGCCTTGCGGCTGCGCGCGCTTGGAGCCGACGGCATGCGCGCCGAGGTGCTGGACCGGTTGGTCGCGGCGCTTGGCACCGACGCCCGCGACATGCTCGACTTCGCCGCCCGCGACTGGAGCGACGAGCCTTGGAGCGGCGGCGGCTACAGCGACAGCATCGCCGATTTTTCCGCGCATGATGCCGAAGCGGTGCTTCGCCAAGGCGCGCCGCCGATCCATTTCGCCTGTTCGGAACTGTCGCTGTCTTTTCCCGGCTATGTCGAGGGCGCCATCGTCAGCGGGCGCCGGGCGGCGGAAGCGGTCTGCGATATGTTCGACCTGCCGGTCGGCCTCGACCCGCTAGGGTAAAACCTCGCGCCGACCTGGGCCCGAAAACGCGACCCGCCGGCGTCGTTTTTCCGGCGGAACCCGGTCCGCCAATACCGATATCGTCGCGGCCATGATCGACGCAGTGGTGACGGAGAGCCGCCGCGAAAGACGGCGCGTCAGGGGTGACGAAGCGGGGAACGCCGCGCGGCGCAAGCCCGACTACCGCACTCTGCGCAACCCCTTCCTGCCGCAGCCGGTGTTTTCCGAGGACCAGGTAGCCGCCATCCACGACACGGCGTTGCGCGTGCTGGAAGAGCTCGGCATCAAGGTGCTGCTGGCGGAAGCGCGCGAACTCTACCGTCGCGCCGGCGCCGTCGTCGATGAAGAGACGCAAATGGTGCGCATCGGCCGCGACATCGTTGCCGCCGCCCTGGCTTCCGCGCCGAAATCGATCCGGGCATATGGCGGCGACCGCTCGAGGGACCTTGTGCTGGAAGCAGGCACGCTCTGCTTCCTGGCGGGTTCCGGCGCCCCCAACGTCACGGATCTCGACCGGGGCCGTCGCCCCGGCAACCTCGCCGATTTCGAGAACCTTGTCCGCATCGTCCAGAGCTTCGACGCCCTGCATATGATGGGCCCGTTCATCGAGGCCCAGGAAGTCGAGAACCGGTTCCGTCACTACGCGGTCAACCGGGCGCAGTTGACGCTTTCCGATAAACTGCCCTTTGTCTTCGCGCGCGGCACGCCGCAGGTTGAGGGCTGTCTCGAGATGCTGCGCCTGGCGCGTGGCCTTTCCGACGACGACTTCCTGTCGAACGTTTACTGCTACACCGTCATCAACACCAATTCGCCCCGCATGCTCGACATTCCGATGGCGCAAGGCATCATCGACTTCGCGCGGGCCGGCCAGATGTCGGTCATCACGCCCTTCTGCCTGGCCGGCGCCATGGCGCCCATCACGGTTGCCGGCGCGCTCACGCTGCAGCATGCCGAGGCGCTGGCCGGGCTGGCGCTCGCCCAGATCAGCCGCGCCGGCGCGCCGGTGGTCTATGGCAGCTTCTCCTCCAATGTCGACATGAAGTCCGGTGCTCCGGCCTTCGGCACGCCCGAACATGTCAAGGCCACGCTCGGCTCCGGCCAGCTCGCGCGCTTCATCGGCCTGCCCTGGCGTTCGGGCGGCGGCAGTGCCGCCAATGTTTCCGACGCGCAAG
Source organism: Mesorhizobium sp. 2RAF21 (assembly GCF_052115345.1). Taxonomy (NCBI): domain Bacteria; kingdom Pseudomonadati; phylum Pseudomonadota; class Alphaproteobacteria; order Hyphomicrobiales; family Phyllobacteriaceae; genus Mesorhizobium; species Mesorhizobium sp. 2RAF21. The sequence continues at coordinate 55,776 of NZ_JBFRGM010000001.1, forward strand.
CCGCGCACGAAACCCAGTTCTCGCTGTGGGGCACGGTGCTGGCGGGAGCCACGATGTGCATCCACGCCGCCGGCTGGCTGGAAGGCGGACTGAGCGTTTCCTTCGAAAAGCTGGTCACCGACATCGAGGCGCTGCAGACCATCGCCGAACTCTGCGCCGCCGTTCCGGGCGATGCCGACGCGATCGGCTTCGATGCCATCGCCGAGGTGCAGCCAGGCGGACATTTCTTCGCCGCGCGGCACACCATGGCGCGCTATCGCACCGCCTTTTACGAACCGCTGGTCGCCGATCTCTCCAATTTCGGCTCGTGGACCGAGGCAGGCTCGCGCACGGCGACGGAGCGCGCCAACACCGTCTGGAAACGAACGCTCGCTGAATTCGAGCCTCCGGCCTCCACCGCCGGCCGCGCCGAGGTCCTCGACGCCTTCATCGCGAAGCGAACCGGGCAAGGCGGCGCTGAACCGGTGTCGTGAGCGGTCGGTCCCGGCGCGCTTATCGCCGGTCGGTCTCGGCGCGCAGCCGGGTTTCTTCAACTTCCGCCCTCGTCCCCAGGCAGGGTAAGGCGGCTCCCCTCGTCAAGGCGGAAAATTTCTCCTAACCTCGATCGACATGCCGTTTTGCGATCGGGAGCTCTCGCGCCATGGCCTTTACGTTTCGCCGCATCCTTTTAGCCGCAACGCTCGCCGGCGCCGCCGCCGGAACCGCGGCCTTCGCCGCTGGCGGCGACCTCGTCGTGTTCGACTGGTCGGGTTATGAGGACCCGCTGCTGCACCCCGACTACGCCGCCAAATACAGCGCCGAACCGAGCTTCTCCTTCTTCGGCGACGAGGACGAGGCCTTCGAGAAGCTGCGCGCCGGCTTCAAGGCCGATGTCGGCCACCCCTGCGCCCAGAGCGTGGTGAAATGGCGTGACGCCGGCCTGCTGCAGCCGCTCGACACATCCAGGATCACCGGCTGGAAGGACATCAACCCCGGGTTGATGAAGATGAAGGACCTCGTCACCAGCGCAGACGGCAAGGCCTGGCTGATGCCGTTCGACTGGGGCACGTCCTCGCTAATCTATCGCACCGACAAGGTGACGCTTGAGGACGCCAAGTCGCTGCGCATCTTCGCCGACCCGAAATTCCAGGGCCGCGTCACCATCGGCGACAATGTCGACGACGCCTTCGCGCTGGCCAGCCTCGTCATCGGGCTGAAGGACTGGACCAAGATGACCGACGCCCAGTTCAAGGAAGCCGCCGACTTCCTGCGCCAGGTGCACAAGAACGTCCGCTTCTACTGGACCGACGACACCTCCATCAACCAGGCCTTCACCGGCGGCGAGATCGATCTCGCCTGGGGCTGGGCCGAAACCTATGTCACGCTGAAGGGCCAGGGCGTGCCGCTGGAGATGAACCGCGACACCAGGGAAGGCCTCTCGACCTGGGTGTGCGGTTATACACTGCTGAAAGACGCCGCCCATGTCGACGAGGCCTACGACTTCTTCAACGCCGTCAACGCACCCAACGTGTCGAGCCACATCGTCACCACCTTCGGCTACGGTCATGGCAATGCCGCCGGCATGGCCTCGGTCGACAAGAAGCTGCTTGCCGACCGGGGTTTCGACAACCTCGACGCCTTCCTCGACAAGACCCTGTTCCAGCAGCCGCTGCCGGCGGAGTTGAAACAGCGCATGGTCGCCGAGTTCGAGAAAATCAAAGCGGGTTATTGAGGCCGATCGTTCGCGAAAAGAAGCCTATTATTCGCGATCCCGAGGGACAGTGAATAAAAACCGGGCGCGAAAAGCCGCCTGTTTCGCGCAGGTCCTTGATCCGAAAGCGTCAAATTTTTTCACGCGCGGCCGCTATCCCGACTTCTGTTCACTTTGGCATGGATATCAGGCCATGCGCGCAAGGTGCCGCCTCGGCATCTCGGCGGTCGCGTCTGGACGTGTTGAGCCGATTTATTTATAAGCCGCCCATCTCAACACAGCCGCGAACAGACCGTAGGGGTGCCATGGCCGGCCATTCACAGTTTAAAAACATCATGCATCGCAAGGGCCGCCAGGACGCGGTCCGCTCGAAGATCTTCTCCAAGCTCGCCCGCGAAATCACCGTCGCCGCCAAGCAGGGGATGCCCGACCCGGCGATGAACCCGCGTCTGCGTCTGGCCATCCAGAACGCCAAGGCCGAGTCGATGCCGAAGGACAACATCCAGCGCGCCATCAACAAGGCTTCCGGCGGCGACGCCGAGAACTACGAGGAAGTGCGCTACGAAGGCTATGGCCCGGGTGGCGTCGCGCTGATCGTCGAGGCGCTGACCGACAACCGCAACCGCTCCGCCTCCAATGTGCGCGCGGCCTTCACCAAGGCCGGCGGCGCCATGGGCGAAACCGGCTCGGTCTCCTTCATGTGGGATCGCATCGGCGAAATCGTCTATCCGGCCAAGGCCGGCAACGCCGACAAGGTGATGGAAGCGGCGATCGACGCCGGTGCCGACGATGTCGAGACCGACGAGGAAGGCCACACCATCTACTGCGCCTTCGAAAATCTCGGCGAAGTCTCCAAAGCGCTCGAAGGCGCGCTCGGCGAGGCGGAATCGGTCAAGGCGATCTGGAAGCCGCAGAACAACATCCCGGTCGACGAAGAACGCGCGCAGTCGCTGATGAAGCTGGTGGCGACGCTGGAAGACGACGACGACGTCCAGAACGTCTACGCCAATTTCGAGGTCGACGACGCAACGCTGGCCAAGCTCAGCGCGGCTTAGTCGCCAACTACCGCCCGACCCACTGGACGGAAACTAGGCGTCGCTGCCAAACTGTCCCCTTGTTTGCAATATGATTTGCATGCGGGGGGATGAGATGGCTGATGATGGCGGCGCCAGCCGTGATCCAACTTGGTTTGATGAAGCGCTGAATTGGCCTGGTCGCCCGGGCCTATGGCGCAGGCTGGCAGCCCTATCTATTGACTATATAGTTGTTTTTGTTATATTTTTTCCACTTACATCTCTTGCTCATTATTTGACTGACGGTGGGGTGAAAAGCACGTTCTCGCTTCGCTGGAATCTCTGCCAAGCGGCGACCCTGAACCATTCAAGCGACCCGTCACTTAGTCGCTATAGTTGGAATGTATGCAGAACATCCATTTTCGGTCTGAAAATAGCCGAATCGGCAGTCGGAACTGCGCCCGACCAGCAAGCGGGTGAGCCTTCCTCCATCTCGCTAGATCTCGATTCAAAAGGCAACTTTCGACCGGCAGCCCTGGACCTCGGCTTCCTCGAACCGCTTGTCCTCGCCCTCTATTTCTTTGTTTTGGAGCGGAAATCTGGACAGTCGATTGGCAAACGAAGCATGGCAATCAAGGTACACGACCAGTATGACAAACATCGCACCGGATTGTCGGTGCAAACGTCTGCTCGTCGGCAAACAATGAAGTTCCTCGGATTCGCACCGATGGCGCTCCTTGGAGGTTGGTATGCCCTTCAGGCTTGGGGCGATGTCCCGGGAACGATTCAGCAAATTTCCAATCTGGAAATAGTGATCGCGCTCGTCGTTTCTGCGATCGCTCTGGTTTGGCCGATCTGGATAATGATATCCACTGCACTCGGCGACGATCCAATCCACGATCGGGTTGCAAGCACGACAGTTCGCCTGTTTGAGATTGAGACCTGACTGAGATGGACAAGCCCCGCATCGTCATCACCTATTGCACGCAGTGCCAGTGGCTGTTGCGCGCCGGCTGGATGGCGCAAGAGCTTTTGTCCACTTTTGCTACTGACCTCGGCGAGGTCGTGCTGGTTCCGGGCACCGGTGGCATCTTCACCATCCAGTGCAACGACACACTCATCTGGGACCGCAAGCGCGATGGCGGCTTTCCCGATGCCGCCAGGCTGAAGCAGCTGGTGCGCGATGTGATCGACCCCGAGCGCGACCTCGGTCATTCCGACCGCAACAAGGCGTAGCACTTCGAGTGCGACCAGTCGGTTCGAATGCGGGGCGCGGCCCTTGCTGCGGGTTCCGCCGGCTTGGTCCCGATCGTCGGCGAAAAAAAAATCCGCCGCCTGGATCAGAGGCGGCGGATTTTTCCTGGCAGACTGCCAGATGGCTTACATCAACGCCGCGATGAAGGCGGCCAGGGCGCCGGTGCAGGCAAAGGCGCGCACATGGTTCCAGAACACCCAGCGGTCGAGATGGACCGCCCAAAGCTGGGCGGCCGCCTGACTGTCTGGCGCAGTCGCCGCCAGCGCATCGTTCATCGGTACGTTGACGACTATGGTGACGATGATGTTGCCGATGATGTAAAGCGCCGCACCCGCCACCACCCAACCGGGCCGCGCGACGCCCCAGCCGAGCAGAGCCGCCAGCACCAGGAACAGCGCCAGCAGTGCCGTGCCCATGAAGATGGACAGGAACAGCGGGTTCTGGATGACCGTGTTGATGGTGTTCATGACCAGCACGCCCTGGGGCACCGGTACCTGCGCCAGCGAGGGCATCACCGAATTGGAATAGGCGAAAAACAGCCCCGCCATGAGGCCGCTGCCGAGCGCGGCAATGAAGGTGACGATAACGACGATCGGAGCAAACATTTTTCCCTCCCTCCTCAACGGTTCAGGTTCCACACGCCGGCGGCGGTGGTTTCAGCGGTATAGATTGAAAAGTCCTTCGGCGCGCGGCCGATTGCACGCTGCACACCGTCGGTGAGCGAGGCGTTGCGGCCGTCGAGCACTTCGGTGAACAGCTCGTTGACCAGCCAGATCAGGTCGGCCGGCACGCCATGTTCGGCCATGGCGGCATTGTAGGCATCCTGCGGCACGCGCACGAAGCGGATGTCGCGGCCGCTTGCCCCGGCGATTTCGGCGACCGCCTCCGGGAAAGAGATGAGACGCGGGCCGGTCAATTCATAGACCTCGCCCAGATGGCCGTCTTCGCTCAGCACCGCGGCCGCCACATCGGCGATATCGTCGGCATCGATGAACGGCTCCTTCACCTCGCCGACCGGCAAGACAACTTCGCCAGCCAGGACCGGCTCGAACAGGAAGCTCTCGGAGAAGTTCTGCGCGAACCAGGCACAGCGCAGGATCGTCCAGTCGGCGCCCGATGCCTGCACCAGTTCCTCGGCGCGCTGCGCTTCCGGCTCGCCGCGGCCGGAAAGCAGCACCAGCCGGCGCACGCCGTGGCTTACCGCCAGCCGGGCGAATTCGTCGACCGCTTCCGCGGCGCCCGGCACGGCGAGATCGGGATAATAGCTGATGTAGACGGCGCCAACGCCTTCGAGGGCGCCGGCCCAGCCTGCCTTGTCGGTCCAGTCGAAGGCCGGGCTTCCCGAGCGCGAGCCGATGCGGACCGGAATGTTCCTGGCTTCCAGCCTTTCAGCCAGCCTGCGGCCGGTCTTGCCGGTACCGCCAAGGATCAGGACCGGCTTGGATGTTGTGTTGGTCATTGTTTCTCTCCTCGTTGCAAAACATGAGCAATCCTCACGTTTGCAAAATGTGATAAATCCTCATATTCTGTGAGTCAAGCAGGAATTTTTCGGGACGCCCGCCCGGAACGCCTTTTGAGGATCCATTGATGGAAAGCGCATCGACCGTCGCACAGGACGCTCCCGGCCCGCGCCGCGAGCCCAGCCAGAAGCGCAGCCGCGAACGAGTGGAACGCATGCTGGGCGTCGCTTCGGCGCTGATTGCGGAAAAGGGCAGCGACGCGCTGCGCATGGGCGAGGTGGCCGAGAGAGCCGGCGTGTCGATCGGCTCGCTCTACCAGTTCTTTCCCGACAAGAGCGCCATCATCCGGGCGCTGGCCGACCGCTACCAGAAGGAAAGCGAAGCCTGCATCGCCGAAGCGCTGGCAAGTGTCGACGATATGAAAAGCCTGGAACGGGCCTTCTCCGAACTGGTCGATACCTATTACGACATTTTCCTGGCCGAACCGGTGATGCGCGACATCTGGTCCGGCACGCAGGCCGACAAGGCGTTGCGCGAACTCGAACTCGCCTGCAGCCGCGCCAATGCCGGCTTGCTGCTCGCTGTGCTCAGGCGCCTGCGCCCCAACGAAGATCCGGCCGCGCTCGAAAGCTCGGCCTTCCTTATCTGGCAACTTGGCGAAGCGGCGATGCGGCTCGCGGTCTCGGTCGACCGCGAGGAGGGCGACAGGCTGGTCGCCACCTACAAGCGCATGGCGCTTGGTGAACTAGCGCGCCGCTGAGACCGCGCCTTCGTCCATCGCCGACGCGTGCTTGGTGTCGCGCATGGAGACATAGACCAGCAGCGAAACGAAGATCACCCCGGCAAGGTAGTAGTAGAACCATTGCTCGTGGCCATGCTGCTTGAACCACAGCGCGATGACCGGCGCGGTGCCGCCGAAGATCGAAACCGTCAGCGCATAGGGCACGCCGACGCCGGTGGCACGCACGGCGGTCGGGAACAATTCTGCCTTCACCACCGCATTGATCGACGTGTAGCCGGCGGTGAAGATCCAGGCGCCGCAGATCAGCAGGAAGGCGACGAACGGCGATTTGGTCGACGCCAGCAGCGTCAGGATCGGCACGGTGAGCAGCGTGCCGGCGACACCGAAGAAGACCAGCAGCGGCTTGCGCCCGATCCGGTCGGAGATCAGCCCGTAGATCGGCTGCAGGATCGACGCGAAAATCAGCGATCCGGCGATCACATAGGTGGTGGTGAGATCCGCCAGGCCGACCGTCTGCTTGACGAAGGTCTGCATATAGGTGGTGAAGGTATAGAAGGCGGCCGTACCGCCCGCCGTGAGACCGACGACGATGGCAACCTCGCGTGGGTATTTCACCAGGCCACGCAGCGCGCCTTCGCGCTTCTGCGCCGCCGTGGTGGCAACGAATGCCTCGGTCTCGTGCAACTGCCGGCGCATGATTGCCGAGACGATGGCCAGCAGCGCGCCGATGACGAAGGGAATGCGCCAGCCCCAGGCAACCAGCTGCTCATGCGTCAGGAACACGTTCTGAAGAAGCAGCAGCACCAGGATGGCGCAGAGCTGCCCGCCGATCAGCGTCACATACTGGAAGCTGGAATAGAAGCCGCGATGGTTGGGATCGGCGACCTCGCTGAGATAGGTGGCGCTGGCGCCGTATTCGCCGCCGAGGCTGAGACCTTCGATAACGCGGGCGAGCGCAAGCAGCACAGGCGCGGCAAAACCGATCGTGGCATAGGTCGGCGTAAACGCGATGATGAGCGAGCCGAAACACATCATCAGCACCGAAATGGTCAATGACAGCCGGCGCCCGTAGCGGTCGGCGAGGTGGCCAAAAAACCAGCCGCCGACAGGCCGCACGATGAAGCCGGCGGCAAACAATGTCGCCGCATTCAATTGCTGGACGACGGGATCTTCCGACGGGAAGAAGGCCGGCGCGAAATAAAGCGCGAAGGCCGTATAGGCATAGAAGTCATACCATTCGACCAGATTACCGATCGAACCGATGAAGATGGCCTTGATCCGACGCCGGGCGTCGTCGAAATGGAGAGCGGTGTCCGTCACATGTCCTCCCTGCCCCCGGCAGGAAGATCGGACACTTCGTGATACGATGCAACTCGAAGCTGTCCGAATGTCGAGTACCGCACGGGATAACAAGGTGGAGGAGCTTGCCGGGCATCTTTCGGCAATAAAAAACCCGCCTCGAAGGCGGGTTTTTTGTGTTCGCTGTCGCGTCCGGCTTAGATGCCGAGATTGGCGAACTTGTTCTTGAACTTCGACAGACGGCCGCCGCGATCGAGCAGGGTCTGCTGGCCGCCGGTCCAGGCCGGATGCGTGGAGGGATCGATGTCGAGGTTCATCGTGTCGCCTTCCTTGCCCCAAGTCGAACGGGTCTGGTACTCGGTGCCATTGGTCATGACGACCTTGATGGTGTGGTAGTCGGGATGGATGTCAGCCTTCATCGCTCTTGTCCTGGCTAGGTGGGACGGCGGCCCTGCGGCGATGCGCCCCTTTTTAAAACTCGAAGCCGCAGCTATTGAGGAGCCACGGCTTCAAAAACGGTCGGCGTGCCTATACAACAGGCGAAATTGAATCACAAGGCCGCGCCGGAGCCAATTCGGACAGGAACCCGGACGATGGCGGACCCTCTCAGCGCAGACGAGCGCAGACGCTCGCTCAAGCCGCTTCAGCGCGTATTCCCCTACATCGCCCGCTATCGCGGTCTGGTCGTGGGTGCAGGCATCTCGCTGACCCTGGCCGCCGTGACGACGCTGGCGCTGCCGCTGGCCGTGCGCCGCATGATCGACAACGGCTTTTCCACCTCCGATTCCGTCTTCATCGCCAGCTACTTCGGCATGCTGATGATCATGGCGGCCGTGCTCGCGCTGGCTTCCGCCGGCCGCTACTACTTCGTCATTACGCTGGGCGAACGGGTTGTCGCCGATATCCGCCGCGACGTCTTTTCCCATGTCACCACGCTGTCGCCCGCCTTCTTCGACACGGCGCAGTCGGGCGAGATTATTTCTCGACTTGCCGCAGACACCACGCAGGTGAAATCCGCTGTCGGCGCCACCGCTTCCGTGGCGCTGCGCAACGTCATCCTCGGCCTCGGAGCGCTGGCGATGATGGTGGTGACCAGCCCGAAACTCTCCGGCCTCGTCATTGCCGCCATTCCCATCATCGTGCTGCCATTGGTCGCCTTCGGCCGCTCGGTGCGCCGCCGGTCCAGGCAGGCGCAGGACACGCTGGCAAACGCCACCGCCTATGCAAGCGAGCAGATCGGCGCCGTGCGCACGCTGCAGGCCTTCACCAATGAAGGCCTGGTCACCAACCGTTTCGCCGCCGCCGTCGAAGGCGCCTTCGCCGCCGCCCGCGCCTCGGTGCTTGCCCGCGCCCTGCTCACCTTCTTCGCCATCTTCATGGTGTTTTCCTCGGTCGTCGCCGTTTTGTGGTTCGGCTCGCGCGACGTGCTGTCGGGTACGCTGTCGCCCGGCACGCTCGGCCAGTTCCTGCTCTATTCGGTGTTCGCCGCCGGCGCGCTCGGCGCGCTCTCGGAAGTCTGGGGCGAACTGTCACAGGCCGCTGGCGCCGCCGAACGGCTGACCGAGATCCTGGCCGAGAAGCCGGGCATCGAGGCGCCGGCACGGCCGAAGCCGCTGCCGACGACGACCAAGGGCGCAATCGAGTTCGACAATGTCTCCTTCTCCTATCCGGCAAGGCCGGACCGTGCCGCCGTGCACGGCCTTGCCTTCAAGGTGAAGCCTGGCGAGACGGTCGCCATCGTCGGCCCGTCCGGAGCCGGCAAGAGCACGGTGTTTTCGCTGATCCTGCGTTTCTACGACCCTGAAACCGGCACCGTGAAGATCGATGGCCTCGATCTCACCGAAGCCGATCCGCTGGCCGTGCGTCAGCGCATCGCCATCGTGCCGCAGGATGTCACCATCTTCGCCGCCAGCGCGCGCGACAACATCGCCTTCGGGCGGCCCGGTGCTTCGAACGCCGAGATCGAGGCGGCGGCCAAGGCGGCACTCGCCGATGAATTCATCCTCAAATTACAGAATGGCTACGACACGCCTGTCGGCGAACGCGGCGTCACCCTTTCCGGCGGGCAACGCCAGCGCATGGCGATCGCCCGCGCCATCCTACGCGACGCGCCGATCCTGCTGCTGGACGAGGCGACCTCGGCACTCGACGCCGAAAGCGAGACCCTGGTGCAGGAGGCGCTCGAACACCTGATGCGCGGCCGTACCACGCTGGTCATCGCCCACCGGCTGGCGACGGTGCTGAAGGCCGATCGCATCCTCGTCATGGACAATGGCCGCATCGTCGAGGAAGGCACCCACAAGAGCCTTGTCGCCAAGGGCGGCATCTACGCCAAGCTCGCCAAGCTGCAATTCGAGACGGGCGCCAGCGCTTTTATGGGTGCGGCGGAGTAACGTATAAGCCGCAGCCACGCATCCGCCTATCCCAGCAGATTGCGCGTGGTGCGCATGAAAACCCTGGTGCCGATCGGAATAAGATCGTCGGGGAAATCGTAATCGGGATTGTGCAGTGCCGGATGCCGTTCGCCGGCGCCCAGGAAAAGCATCGCCGAAGGGGCGCTGCGCCCGAAGATGCCGAAATCCTCCGAAGCCCGCATCGGCAGGCTCTCCTCGCTGTGTTTGACGCCCTCCTGGTCGAGCGCGGTACGCAGATGCTCGACCGCCGAAGGCGCATTCATGCTGGCGACGAAGATCTCGTGATAATCGACCTTGAACGTCAGCCCCTGCTCGCCGGCAATACGACCAGCAAGCGCCTCGGCCGCGGCGCATAGCCCCGCCATGCGCTCGTCGAGCCGCGTACGCAAGGTCGCCCACACTTCCGCACGGCCCGGCGCGACACCGAACACAGCCTCGCCCATCGCGGCATGGGTAACGGTGACCATGCCGAAATCGTCGTCGGTGAAAGCGCCGCCGCCGAGCTTCGCCAGCGCCGGCATCAGTTGGCTCACCGCCAGCATCGGCGAAGTCCCGGTTTCCGGCATGGACGAGTGCGCCGTCTTGCCTTCCAGCACGATGCGCATGCCGCGCGAGGCGCAATTGACGACGCCCGCTTTCAGCCTGACCTCGCCAAACGGGATGCCTGGCAAATTGTGCAGCGAGAACGAGAAATCCGGCGCGATCTCGCCGAAACGCCGATCGGCCACCACGCCGGCGGCACCATCGCCAGTCTCCTCCGCCGGCTGGAACATCAGCACCGCACGCCCCTTTGCCGGGCGCTTGCGCCCGAACTGCCGGCCAAGTGCGGCCAGAATGGTGGTGTGCCCGTCATGGCCGCACATATGCGACTTGCCTGGAACCAGCGAGGAATGCGGCACGCCCGACAATTCCTCGATCGGCAGCGCGTCGAGTTCGGACCGGAACAGCACGGTCGGGCCGGGTCTGCCACTGTCGTAGATCACGGCGACACCGTGACCGCCAAGACCGGTCAGCACCTCGTCCGGCTTGGTGTCGTCGAGGAAGGTCACCACCGCGCGAGCGGTCGCTTCCTCCTCGTTGGAGATTTCCGGATATTGATGCAGCCGGCGCCGCCAGGCCGTGAGTTCGATGAGGTCCTGGTTGGTCAGGGACAATGCGGCCTCCACATCCGGTTGATGGGCCGCAAGCATGCAGCCCAAAACCGCCGGCGGGAAGATGCAGCGGCCGGAAAACGACCTTCCAGCCGCGAAGCGCCGAGGCTCAGATGAATGTCGCGATTTCCGACAGCGGCTTCTTCTCGATCGCGTGGGTCGGGATGGTGGCTCCCTCTTTCGGGTAGCCGACGACCATCAGGATATAGGGCTTGTCGTGCGGGTCGCGGCCACAGATCTCGTTCAGGAAGCTCATCGGGTTCGGCGTATGGGTCAGCGCGACAAGTCCGGCGCGATGAATGGCAGTGATCAGGAAACCGGTGGCGATCGAGACCGATTCCGGCACGTAGTAGTTCTTGCGCATGACACCGTCGGCGGAGCGGCTGCGACGCTCGCCGAAGATGCAGATCAGCCAGGGCGCCTCTTCCAGGAACGGCTTGTCGGCATCGGTGCCGAGCGGCGCCAGCGCAGCCAGCCACTCCTCGCCGGCCCTGCCCTCGTAGAAAGCCTTCTCCTCTATCTCGGCTGCTTCGCGAATGCGCTTCTTGATCGAAGCGTCGCTGATGACCGCGAAATGCCAGGGCTGGTGGTTGGCGCCGTTGGGCGCGGTACCCGCCGCCAGGATGCAGGTTTCGATGATGTCGCGCGGCACCGGCCGGGTCGAAAACTCCCGCACCGTGTGGCGGGCGCGCAGTTCCGCGTAGAAGGCTTCGGCGTTGGCGCGCATGGTTTCGAGCGGAAGCTCGCGATAGTCAGGCAAGGGGATCGGCTGGTAGCTGGCGGTCGGCTTCATCGAACGGGCTCCTCACATTGTCCAACAATATTGTCCAACAATCATGAAAAGTGCAAGCTGCCTTGCGGAGAACCGCTCAGGCCGGCGCGAAATGATCGTCGGACAGTCTCTGGATCAATGTCCGCGAGGCGGCGACATGGTCCCGCATCGCGGCTTCGGCCGCCCGCATGTCTTCGGCAAGTATCGCTTCGACGATGCGGCGGTGCTCGACATTGCTGGCGAAGACATCCTGCCGGTCGACCAGCATGCGGAACTGCAGCCAGTAGAGCGAATTGGACAGCCTGGTCAGGGTCTCGGCCAGCACGGGATTGTCCGCAGTCTCCGAGAACAATCCGTGGAAACGGTTGTTGGCATCGGAGAAGGCGGCCATGTCGTTGCCGTCGACGGCGTGGTTCATCTCTTCCTGCAGCACAAGCAGCTTGCCCGGGTCGGCACGCAGAGCCGGCAAGGCGAGGCCGACAGCCAGCACCTCCAGCGCGCCGCGCACGGCGAACAGATTGTTGACCTCCTTGCGTGACAACCGGCGGACCGTGACGCCGCGATGCGGCTCGAAAGCAAGCAATCCATCCGCCGTCAACCGCTGGAAAGCCTCGCGCACCGAGGTGCGCGACACGCCATACCGAGAGGCAAGCTCGACCTCGGTCAGCCGCTGCCCCGGCACGAGATGGCCTCCCCGCACCGCCTGCGCGATGGCGGAGGCAACCTGCTGTGCTGTCGAGGATGTGTCGCGATCGGTCACGAAAGACGGCCCGGTCCTGTCCCTGTCGGTCGAGACCCTATCACGACTTGCCGTAGCGCTGCTTCAGATGCGCGATGAAATGCGCAGCGTTGAGTTTTTCGCCGGTGGCGCGCTCCAAAAGTTCAGGCGTCGAATAGCGCGAGCCTTGCGACCAGATACGGTCGCGGCGCCAGCCGTTGACGGCACCAAAATCGCCACGGGCGATCTCTTCGTTGGCCGCCGGATGCTCCCCGGTCAGCGCCGCCCATTGCTGGGCGGCCATCATGGCGCCGAGCGTATAGGACGGGAAATAGCCAAACGCGGCAGACGGCCAGTGCACGTCCTGCATCGGCCCGTCGGCCGCGTTGTCGATGGTGGAAAGGCCGAGATAGTCGCGCATCTTGGCGTCCCAGGCTTCCGGCAGGTCGGCGACTTCGAGCCGGCCGGAGACCAAGTCCTGCTCCAGTTCGAAGCGCAAGATGACATGCAGCGGATAGGTGACTTCGTCGGCGTCGACACGGATCAGGCCGCGCTCGACCTTGTGCACATGCGGCAGAAGATCATCCAGCGTCCAGGCCTCGCCCAGATGCTTCTCGACCACTGGCAGCGCCCAGCGCCAGAACGCCGGATTGCGGCCAAGCTGCTTTTCGACGAACAGGCTCTGGCTTTCGTGCACGGCCATGCCGCGCGCCTTGCCGAGCGGCCAATGCGGCCATTGCTTGGGCAGGTTCTGCTCGTAAAGCGCATGACCGGTCTCGTGCAGGACGCCCATCAGCGCCGACAGGAAATCGGACGTCTTGTAGCGCGTGGTGATGCGCACGTCGGTCGGCACGCCACCGCAGAACGGGTGATGCGAGACCGAAAGCGAGCCGTGGTCGAGATCGAAGCCGACCGCCGCCATCATCGCTAGACCCAGTTCGCGCTGTCTGTCGACCGGGTAGACACCGCCAAGCGGCTTCAGCGGCCGCTTGGCCAGCCGTTCGGCCTGCACCGCCAGCGCTTCCGGCACGAAGTCCTTCAGGAAGGTCTTGAGCTCGGCGAAGACGGGAGCGATGTCCGCGGCGCGATTGCCGGGATCGTATTGTTCCATCAGCGCATCATAGGGTGAAAGCCCCAGCACGCCGGCGCGCAAGCCCGCTTCCTCGCGCACCAGCGAAACGATGTTCTCGAGCGCCGGCCGGAACCCGGCCCAGTCATTTTTCGCGCGCAGTTCGCGCCACAGCTGTTCCGAACGCAGCCGCGCGGCCGTCTGCCGCTCGACGAATTCCGTCGGCAGGCAGGTGAGATTGACGTATTGGCGCTCGAACTCGCGCAGGGCCGCCTGCTGGTCGGCATCCAGCGCCTCCGCCTTGGCCGCCGCAATCCAGTCCGCCGCTTCCGGCGCCGTCGCCTGGCGATGATAGAGCCCGGCTAGAGTAGCCATCGCCTCGGCCCGTTTCTCGCCACCGCCAACAGCCATGTGGGTGGCCTCGTCGGCGCCCAGAATAGCTTGCGCGTGTTCCAGCGCTTCCAGTTTGTGGCCGAGTTCGTCAAGCTTCTTGAAGGACATTGCTTTCACCAGGGATCGGTTCGGGGTTGGCGCGAACAGACATCAAGGAGCAGGCCGTTGCAAGCCTGCGCGGCCCCTTGCGCAACGCTTTCGCCTGCGGGAACATGAAAGCGCTTTGGACCCGAGGGGGAGACAATGATTGCCAACGTGCTTGTCGGCCTGGTCGCGCTGATTCACGCCTATATCGTCTACCTGGAGATGGTGTTGTGGGACACGCCGCGAGGCCACAAGGCCTTTGGCCTGACCCCGGAATTCGCCACTGCGTCGAAGGTGCTTGCCGCCAACCAGGGCCTCTACAACGGGTTCCTTGCCGCCGGTCTGGTCTGGGGGCTTTATCTCGGCGGCGCCGGCTTCCAGGTCAAAACCTTCTTTCTCATCTGTATTGTCGTCGCGGGTCTCTATGGCGCGGCAACAGCGAATCGGAAAATCCTCTACATCCAGGCCCTTCCAGCCGCGTTGGCGCTCGCTGCGCTCTGGCTGGGCTGGTGAACGCAAACGCCTCCGGGCGGACTCGGAGGCGTAGACAATTGCCATGAAAGCCGGCGCTAGCCGTTCGGATAGCTGCCGCCGTCCGAGCCGTCGCCCATATTGATGTTCTGGCCAGTATCGTTCAGCAGGCTGGTGTTGAGATCGTCGACTTGCTGCAGCACCTGCCGATAACCGGTGCGCGAAGCGCCATGGCGAATCTGGTTGGCCCAGGCCGTCAGCTTGTGAGCTTCGGCCGATGAGATCAAATTGCCTTGCTTGGCGTCGGCGATGCCCTGCTCGACACCTTGGAGCTGGTTGAGAGCGGCGCGCAGATGCGAGCCGTCGAACGAAGTGTCCATGGCTACCGGCTCATCCAGTGCGCCCTTGTGATGCTTGGCCGCATAGGCGCCGGTCAAAGGCACCGCGGCGAGCACGGTGGCGAAGATGATGGTCCTGGACTTGATACGACGCATGGTCGCTTCTCCCTGGTATCGGGAAGCGGCTCAATCCTCCCGCTTCCTGTTGATCGGCCGTCCGGTGTCGTCGTGTCGCGCTGCACCCCGAGCGCCGGCGGTACCCGGCCCGCATCAGGGAAATGAAGGCGGAGCGCAGGCGTTCCAGCGCCTGTCGCGAACGTGACCAACCGTGAAGTAAAGCGAGCTTGGCGTGATCGAAGCGTGATCGGTTCGTGATCGAGCGGCATTGATTTGGTGCTCCAAAAATGAAACCGCCCGGCAATGCCGGGCGGTTCCTGAACGTCTCGAGCAGGGATTTATTTGGTGTAGACCGGCTCCGGCTCCGGCACATAGACCGGCGGAGGCGGCGCGCAATCCGACCTGCCGAACTGGTAGCGCAGACCGGCGCGCACTTCGTGCGAGTTGATGCCGGTGTCGAAGCCCGGGCCGCCACCGACCTTGTAGCCGAACATCGGGCCGCCATTGATGTGGCTGAAACGGTAGCCGACATCGAGCTTGGCATTGTCGGTCAGGCAGTAGGAGGCACCTGCCATGAGGGCGTAAGCGAAGCGCCAGCTGCTTTTCCCTTCATGCTCGAACTCGCCGTCCGGATCCTTGTTGATCAGGCTGTTCCACTTGAGGTTCGCGCCGCCGATACCGGCGCCGACATAAGGGGTGATGCCGTGCCAGGTGCCGATGTCGACATAGGCGTTGGCCAACAGCAACAGCGCCGAATAAGAGCTGGTGTCGCTCGATGTACAGGGCAGGCCGGTGCCGCAGAAGCCAGAGGTGCTGCCGTTGAACTTGGTCTTCGACCAGTAATCGAGCGTCACGTCGGTGCGGAAGTATTTGGTCACCTGGTAGCCGACGCCGCCGCCGATCGAGAAGCCGCCCTTCAATTCGTGGCTGTCGAAATGGCCAACAATGCCGGGTGCGCCATAGAGGATGTAGTCGGCGCCGCGCATGGTGGACTTGCGATAGCCGAGGTCGCCGCGGATATACCAGCCGCCATAATCGGCTTCTTCATAAACGGGCGCGGCAGGCTGCGGAGCCTCCACCACCGGCGGCTCCGGCAAATCCGCCGCCAACGCCGGCATGGCGAGACCGGACAGCAGGCCTGCGAGGACTGCCCCTCTTCCGAAATTGAACATCCTTGTCACCCTTGAGACGTCGGAGCACGGAACGTGCCCGAATGCGATTGACCTCGGGTGTGGATAATGAATTGCAAAGGTTAAGACGCGTTTAACCGTGCTGATTAACTATGAATCTCTAAGATTGCTTGCGCTTAGACATCGAGCTCTTAGGCACACAACAAAAAGCCCGCCAGAGGCGGGCGTTTCAAAGGAGCGTCTGAAGTTGCGGTGAAGATTTACGCGGCGCTGCGTGCTTGCGAGATCACGCCAACGATGTCGTTGACGACGTCTTCGACCAGCTTGGGGTCGTCGCCTTCGGCCATGACGCGGATGAGCGGCTCGGTGCCGGAGGGGCGAATGACCAGTCGGCCCTTCTTGCCGAGCCGGTTCTGCGCTTCCTCGATCGCGGCCTTGACCGGTGCTTCCTCGAGCGGCTTGCCGCCGGAGAAGCGCACATTCTTGAGCAATTGCGGCACCGGCTCGAATTTCTTGAGCAGTTCGCTGACCGGGCGGTTCTGACGCTTGACGCAAGCCAGCACTTGCAGGGCCGAGACCAGGCCGTCGCCCG
The DNA here is from genome assembly GCF_052115345.1 of Mesorhizobium sp. 2RAF21. Taxonomy (NCBI): domain Bacteria; kingdom Pseudomonadati; phylum Pseudomonadota; class Alphaproteobacteria; order Hyphomicrobiales; family Phyllobacteriaceae; genus Mesorhizobium; species Mesorhizobium sp. 2RAF21. The sequence goes on from NZ_JBFRGM010000001.1 coordinate 72,484, forward strand.
TGGTCGAAAAATCGGAAAGGACGATGTGGCCGGACTGTTCGCCGCCGACATTGAGGCCATGCGCGCGCATATGTTCGACCACGTGACGGTCGCCCACCTTGGTACGGTGCAGCTGCAGCTTCATACCGGTCAGGAAGCGTTCGAGGCCGAGGTTGGACATCACCGTGGAAACCACGCCGCCGCCTGCCAGGCGGCCATTCTGGTGCCAGGACTCCGCGATCAGCGCCATGATCTGGTCGCCATCCACGACCACGCCGTTCTCGTCGACGATCACGACCCGGTCGGCGTCGCCGTCCAGCGCGATACCGATGTCGGCGCGTACTTCGTGCACCTTCTTCTGCAGGTCGGCCGGATGGGTGGAACCGCAGTCCTTGTTGATGTTGAAGCCATTCGGATCGACATTGATGGCGACGACGTCGGCGCCAAGTTCCCAAAGCGCGGCCGGCGCCACCTTGTAGGCGGCACCGTTGGCGCAGTCGACAACGATGCGCAGACCCGACAGCGACATGGCGCGCGGCAGCGTCCGTTTGGCGAATTCGATGTAGCGGTCATGCACGCCATCGACACGCTTGGCGCGACCGAGGCTGTCGGAATCCGCCAGCGCCATCTCGACATCCTCGTCGAGCATCGCCTCGATGCGCTCCTCGATCTCGTCGGAAAGCTTGTAGCCGTCCGGGCCGAACAGCTTGATGCCGTTGTCATAGTAAGGGTTGTGCGAGGCCGAGATCATGACGCCGATGTCGGCGCGCAACGAGCGGACCAGCATGGCGACCGCCGGTGTCGGGATCGGGCCGAGCAGGAAGACGTCCATGCCGGCGGCGCAAAGGCCGGCGACCAGGGCGTTCTCGATCATGTAGCCGGAGAGACGTGTATCCTTGCCCAGCACGACGCGATGGCGGTGACTGCCACGTTGGAACGAGAGACCGGCGGCCATGCCGACTTTCATCGCGATTTCGGCCGTCATGGGAAACTTGTTGGCGCGACCGCGAATACCATCAGTCCCGAAATAACGTCCCGACATTTACTTTTGATCCCTGCCTGCCTGTCTGCCCGAAGGCAGCTAATGCCACATCTGCCCCACGCCAGGCCATCACATTGTGTTATCTTGTGTCACGATTGTTAGAAATTCGTTGTCCCGCCAAAAATGTGACATACTGGTCACAATGCTCGCCGATAGTGCGGGAGGAAATGCGGCTGCCGACACTGGCGTAACCATCGGTTGCGCGCTATTGCTCGCATGGGATTGATTGTGAGTGGCACAACGGAGAGAACGCTATGCTCATCGATCGTATTGCAACTTTGACGGGCCTTGCCGTCGTGACGTTGTTCCTGGCTCAGCCAGCCAGCGCCCTCACGATGGCCGAATGTAGCACCAAGTATAACGCCGCCAAGGATGCCGGCACGCTGTCGGGCCAGACGTGGAACCAGTTCCGCAAGGCTCAGTGCGGCACCGACGCCAGCGCGACGGCGACGCCTGCGGCCACGCAGGACACCACCAAGCCGGCGAAGAAAGCCAAGACAGCCGCCGCCGACTCGGCCGGCCAGGGCCTGACGGCCAAGGAATGCTCGGCTAAGTATCAGGCTGCCAAGGCTGCCGGTACCCTCAACGGCATGAAGTGGAACGACTTCCGCAAGACCCAGTGCGCCGCTGGCGCCGCTGCGGCAGCGACCGACACCATGAAGCCGGCTGCGAAGACCACCGCGAAGCCTGCCGATACCGCCGCTGCTGGCGGCAAGGGCCTCAGCATGGCCGAATGCTCGACCAAGTACCAGGCAGCCAAGAGCGGCGGTACGCTGGGCAGCCAGAAGTGGAACGACTTCCGCAAGGCCAATTGCGGCGCCGGCGCTGCCGACGACGAATCCGTGCCGAACCCGCAGGAAGCCAACTACACCAACGAGCCGGAAACCCCGACCGCGAAGGCTCCGAGCGGCGTGAAGTTCCCGACCGCCGTCTCGCCGAAATATTCGTCGGAGACTGCCGGCAAGGCTCGCATGCACACCTGCCTTGACCAGTATTATGCCGCCAAGGACGCCAATGCGCTCGGCGGCTTGAAGTGGATCCAGAAGGGCGGCGGCTATTACAGCCTCTGCAATGCCAAGCTGAAGGGCTGATCGCCCCAAAGCGAGGCTGGCAAAGCCCGACAAATCGAACCCGCGGATTCCGGTCCGCGGGTTTTTCTTTTGACCGAGCTCAGGCCGGTTCGCTTCGCCCGACGGCACTGAGTTCCGCCCAATCGAATTCTTCCTCCAGGACATGGTAAGCATCGTCGCCGATAACGAAGCTTCGCCTCAGTTCGATTGCACGGGCGCGGGCAGCCGAGATCGCCTGTAGCCGCAAGGCACCGCCCGGCAGACCGACGGTCTGGCGCGGCTGCATACCAACCTCGCAAAGTTCTATGACGGCGCCGTACTCCTTGCGCAACAATTTGGCTGCGAGGCTGTCTTCTTCTCCGATCGAGGCGACCGCTGCCCGGTAGGCCTCGATGCGCCCATGCAGCACTTCCTGGCCGACGGGATCGTTGTCGGACAGGCCGAGCCATAGGATCAGCGGCTTCAACGTCAGCCCCTGCAGCACCAGCGTTCCGAAGACGACGGCAAACGCGGTGAAGAGAATGAGATCGCGATGCGGAAAAGGCGAACTGTCGCGCAGCACCTCAGGAATGGAGAACGCCGCAGCGAGCGTGACGATGCCGCGCATGCCCGCCCAGGAAACGACAATGCCACCCTCGCGCGTCGGTCGCGCCATTGGCCTTGGCGGGTTGAAGCCGTAGCGTTCGATACGCCAGCGGATCAGTTTGTTGTAGCTCATCACCCAGGCAAAACGCGTCAGGATGACGACGGCAAGAATGGTCGCGGCGAACAACACATAGTTGCTGCGCATGTCAGGTGTCAGCTGCTTCCAGATCGGGCCGAGCTGCATGCCGATCAACACGAAAGCCATTGCATTGAGAATGAAGACGGCTGCTTCCCAGACAGCATAGACCGGCACGCGCAGCCTCGCCGGCATGTGCGGCCCACGCGAATTGGCGATGGTCATGGCATACACGACGATGGTCAGAATGCCGGACAGGCCAATCGCCTCGGCGGCAATCCAGACGCCGAAGGTGGTGGCGAACTGAACGATGATCGAGGTCGGAAAATCGCGGGTACTTGTGAACGGCATCAGCACACGCGCCAGGAGATATCCGGCCACCACACTTCCGAAGACTGTCAGCAGAAAAACCGGCGTGCCACTCGACACCGAAAGCCCGCCCGCCAGCACCGCCATGATGGCGAGCTTGTAGAGAAGCAGGGCGCTGGCATCGTTGAGCAGGCTCTCGCCCTCGAGGATCTTCAGGAGGCGATGCGGCAGCTTGACCTGCCGCATGACGGCGGTTGCCGCGGCCGCATCGGGTGGCGCCACGATGGCGCCGAGCGCAACGGCGACAGGCCAGGACATTCCGGGTACCAGCCAGCGCGCGGCGAGAGCGACGGTGAGCGTCGTCAAGCCCACCGCCACGAGTACGAGACCGGCGACCGGCAACCAGTTGTCGCGCAAGTCCCGCAACGACGTGTCGTAGGCGGAATCGACCAGCACCGGCGCGACGAAAAGGGTCAGCGCCAGATGGGGATCAAGCGTCCATTGTGGGCTGTTCGGCAGAAACGGGATCAGAACGCCGCCGATGGCCAGGAACGTGGGATAGGGCGCACCAACGCGCCGCGCCAGCGTCGAGAGCAATGCCGCTCCGAGCAGGAGAACGATGATCCACTGGAATGTCTGCATGGAGTTGCCACGCCGGATAGAGTTCGTTCGTGCGAATTTCCGACAATCACGGCCGGCGCACGCGCGGGTTCGCCAGCGACAATAACGACGATGTCAGGACCCGTCTCCTGCCTTCGACGCCCGACGATTTTCGGCGTTTCTTCTCTGGCCACGTTTCCCCTGGTCACCACAAACCATCGGGAACCTACAAAAAGAAAACGCCGCGAACAGGTCGCGGCGTTTTCATGTTGGATAGGGACCGGTGCCGATTAGCTCGAAGGCTGCGGCTCCATGCCACCTTCAGCCTCGGGGCCCTTCTTGCGGCGACCACCCGTACCGGCCTTCGGCACGGCGGAGCCACGCGAAGTCGGGGTATCGTCGCCGAGATCGCGCGACGGCTTCTGGCCGGCGATCAGCTGCTTGATCTCCTCGCCCGACAGCGTCTCGTATTCGAGCAGGCCTTCGGCCAGCGCGATCCAGTCCTTCTTCTTCTTGGTCAGGATCGTTCTGGCGGTCGAATAGGCCTCGTCGATCAGGCGGCGCACTTCGGCGTCGATGATCTGCGCGGTCTCTTCCGAGACGTTCTGCGTGCGCGCCACCGAATGGCCGAGGAAGACCTCTTCCTGGTTTTCGCCGTAGGCGACGTGGCCGAGCTTGTCGGAGAAGCCCCAGCGCGTCACCATGGCGCGCGCCAGCTTGGTCGCCTGCTCGATGTCCGAAGAGGCGCCGGAGGTGATGTTCTCCTTGCCGAACTTGAACTCTTCCGCCACGCGGCCACCCATCATGATGGCCAGGCGCGAGATCATGTATTTGTAGCTCATCGAGTAGCGGTCGCCTTCCGGCAGCTGCATGACCATGCCGAGCGCGCGTCCGCGCGGAATGATGGTCGCCTTGTGCAGCGGGTCGGCGGCCGGCACGTTGAGCGCCAAGATGGCATGGCCGGACTCGTGATAGGCGGTCAGCTCCTTCTCGGCCTGGGTCATAGCCGAGGAGCGGCGCTCGGCGCCCATCATGATCTTGTCCTTGGCATCCTCGAACTCCTGCATGGTGACGAGACGCTTGTTGCGCCGCGCCGCCATCAAGGCGGATTCGTTGACGAGGTTCATCAGGTCGGCGCCCGAGAAGCCGGGGGTGCCGCGCGCGACCGTCTTCAGGTCGACATTCGGCGCCAGCGGTACGTTGCGGACATGGACCTTGAGGATCTTCTCGCGGCCGACGATATCCGGGTTCGGAACCACGACCTGACGGTCGAAGCGGCCCGGACGCAGCAGCGCCGGGTCGAGAACGTCGGGACGGTTGGTGGCGGCGATCAGGATGATCGACTCGTTGGCCTCGAAGCCGTCCATCTCGACCAGCAGCTGGTTCAGCGTTTGCTCGCGCTCGTCATTGCCGCCGCCGAGACCGGCGCCGCGGTGACGACCGACGGCATCGATTTCGTCGATGAAGATGATGCAGGGCGCATTCTTCTTGGCCTGCTCGAACATGTCGCGGACACGGCTCGCGCCGACGCCGACGAACATTTCGACGAAGTCGGAACCCGAAATGGTGAAGAACGGCACATTGGCTTCACCAGCGACCGAGCGGGCCAGAAGCGTCTTGCCAGTGCCGGGAGGGCCGACGAGCAGCACGCCGCGCGGGATCTTGCCGCCCAGGCGCTGGAACTTCTGCGGATCGCGCAGGAACTCCACGATCTCCTCGAGGTCCTGCTTGGCCTCGTCCACGCCGGCGACATCCTGGAAGGTGACGCGGCCATGCGCTTCGGTGAGAAGCTTGGCTTTGGACTTGCCGAAGCCCATGGCACGGCCAGAGCCGGACTGCATCTGGCGCATGAAGAAAATCCACACGCCGAGGATCAGGATCATCGGCAGCCACGAGATCAGGTAACCGAACAAGGTGTTGGAACCGTCGGTCTCGGGACGAGCGTTGATGACGACGTTCTTTTCCTCAAGCCGCGAGACCAGAGACTGGTCGCCGGGTGAGTAGGTCTGGAAGCCTGCTGCGCTGTCGGCATAGGTGCCGCTGATACGGTCGCCGGCGATCGTCACCGTCTTGACGCGGCCGGACGCTACATCCTGCAGGAACTGCGAATAGGGAACGTCGGTCGACGCGCCACGCGTCTGCGGCGTCTGGAAGAGATTGAAAAGAGCGATGAGCAGGACCGCTATGATCGCCCAGAGCGCCAGGTTGCGATAGTTCGGATTCATCGATTGTCCCGTTGGCGCCCGATCATGGGCGCTGATCTTTGAAGTGTTGCGCTTAACATAGGGAGAGCGCACCCCCTTGCCAAGCATAACAACATGGCTCGGTTAAGCATTCGCCGTCGCTTTCGCGCCACGACGGACGACCAATGGTGGCTCTCCAACGACCGCCCCGCCGATGAGCTTCGCCACCGCCCGAGCAAGGCCAAGATCGAAGCCCGGCAGGAAACGGGCGAAAGGTGAGGCAATGGGCAACGCTGCTCCAACCGTTGGTTTTCCGGCCTCCCCGACAAGTCCAAGGCACGTGCCGTCCCGCCAAAGTGCGGGTTCTGTAGCCAACGCCGCGTAAAACAAGCTTGAAGGCGTCCCCGACACCGTTTCATCGGCGAAGGTTTTTGCAGCCATTTGGCCGAATGGCGCGATCACGCAATCCCTTGCGGCGTCGTTGAAAGTGATGCGGTATCGGCCATCCCAAACCGTGTCGGACACGGCGGGCATGTCAGTGGGCAGGCCTCGCGTTTCGCGGCGCAGAAAGATGCCCGAGCGGCGACTGTCGGCTACCGTCCGCGACAATGTAGCGCGATGTCCCAAACCCTTGAGACGATGGAAAAGCACGGTCGCGCGCTCCTCGTCCGGCAGGAACGAGATGCCTCCGACGACGGCCAACAAAACCCGCAGCGCGTAGATGGAGGCCGCTGGATCATCTGTGTTCGCGAAGACCGGGTCTAGGCGGATCAGGCCACGGGTCGGGCGGCTCGCGTGGACATCGATCAATCTGGCCGCGCGGCGGCCGAGATATTCCCGCTCAGCCGCGGCCTTTCCGGCGATTGCGAAGAGTTCGTCGAAGCGCCGGCCGTCGCTACCGAGAGCGGTGCGCAGGCGAGGACGCTCGAACCGGCCGTCGACATTGGTCGGATCGTCGATCCAGCCAAGGCCGCGCGCGCGCAACAGGGTGCGCAGCGCATCGCGCCGCTCTGCCAGAAGCGGGCGAAGGATCCAAATATCTCCGTCGAAAAGCGTTGCCGGGGCCATGCCGGCAAGGCCACGCCCCTGATCCCGCGCCTGCCTCATCAGGACGGTTTCAGCCTGGTCGTCCGCGGTATGGCCGGTCAACACCATCCCAAGGCCGGCATGCCGCGCGGCGTCGGCAAGCAGCCGATAGCGGGCCTCGCGCGCCGCCGCGGGCAATCCGGTCGAGGGTTTGGCTCCCTCCCAGACGACGATGCGATGAGCAATACCGAGCCTGGCACACAAACGGGCGACCTCTTGCGCTTCCGCGATGGAATCCGGGCGCAGCCCATGATCCACCGTGACGGCGAGCAGCCGGGCCGACGGGACGGAACGGTCGAGGTGATCTTTCAGGAGAACCAGAAGCGCGGTCGAATCACTGCCGCCCGAAACGGCGGCCACGGCGCCCTGGCCGAAGTCGATATGCGAGAAAAGCGGATGTTCAGAAAGCGGCCCGATATGCGCCATCAGCACGAGGCGAGCGCCCGCTCCTGCTTGACGCGTTCCTTGAGCGCGCTGGTGGCATCGGGATAACGCTTGCCGATTTCGGCGAAGGTGGCGCAAGCGACGTCGCGCTGCTTGAGACCCATCAGGGAGATGCCGAGCTTCAGCATCATGTCAGGCGCCTTCTTGGACTTCGAATAGTCCTTGCTCGCGCCAAGGAAAACTTCGGCGGCGTCGCGATATTTCTGCTGGCCGAGCAGAGCCTCGCCCAGCCAATAGTGGGCGTCGGCAGCTTTCGCATCGGTCGGGAAACGTTCGATATGCTGGCGAAACCCCTGTTCGGCGGTGTTGTAGTCCCCGGACAGGATGAACTGATAGGAGTTGCGGTAGAGCTCCTCCGGGCTGTTGGTGCTCGGCAAGGATGCGACAACTGCACCGCCCGAAGGCGCCTGGGATGTCGCCGGAGCGCTCGGGATGTCGGCCGGCGGCTGTGCGGTCACCACATTGCCGTTCTTGTCGACGGTAATGGTCCCGAACGACTTGGACTGCTGACCCGGGACGAGCTTCCCCGGATCGCCATTTCCCGAATCGATGATCAGGTCGCCGACCTGATCCCCGGAAGAAGCCTGGTCGGCCGGCTGCGGTTGGGCAGCGGTCTGTGACGTTCCTGCGGCATGGGTGCCGGCGGTCGCCGGCACCTTGGGTGTTGTTGCAGCGGGCGCCTGCGCCACGCTGCTGTTGCCGGTAGCGGCATCGGACTTCTTGTGCGAGGCGCCGCCACCCTGCTCGATCTGCTGAAAGCGGAACTCGTTGTCTTCCTGTGATTTGCGCAGTTGCTCCTGCAGCTGCAGGATTTGGAAGTTCAGCTCCTCGATCTTGCCGTTCATCTGCCGGATCTGGTCTTCCAGCCCTACGGTGCCGCCAGCCTGCGCAAGCTGGACGTCGTCGGACTTCTTCGACTGTCCGCCAAAGACACCCGGCAGATTGATGCTGGGCAGTTTGAACGAAAAGCCGTCCTCGGTGGTGCGCACCGGTCCGGCCGCCCAGGCGGGTGCGACGACACTCGCTGTGAGAAGAACGGCAAGCGTCCCGCTCAGGATTGTTCTGAAATGCATTGGTCTCTCGCCATCAAGGTCAAACGGTTCAATGCCCGGAAGCCGATCATCGCCTTGGAGACGGTAGACCGACCCGAACGCATCCGCTTTTAGCAGGGCGCGAGACTTCGGCCAAATTTTGTTTCGGCCAGATGTCCAAGAAACAAAAGGTTGCAAAAAAGGCGGCCGAAGCCGCCTTTTCGATGATCTGCAATTGGCTGGCCGGCCGAAGCCGACGGCCTATCAGGAGCCGGCGCCCGACAGGGTGGTGACGGCGCGGCGGTTCTGCGACCAGCAGGAGATGTCGTCGCAGACGGCGACCGGACGTTCCTTGCCGTAGGAAATGGTCTTCAGGCGCTTGGCTGCGACACCCTTGCCGATCAGGAAGTCGCGGGCGGCAGCGGCACGGCGGGCGCCGAGCGCCAGATTGTATTCGCGGGTACCGCGCTCGTCGGCATGGCCTTCGACGACGATCGCGTACTGACCATACTTGTTCAGCCACTGCGCCTGGCGGCCAAGTGTCTGCTGGGCGTCGGCGCGGATCGACGAGGAGTCGGTGTCGAAGAAGATGCGGTCGCCGATATTGACGGTGAAGTCCTGTGCGGAGCCGGGGGTCGCGGCGCCACCACCGAGACCGAGATCGGCAGCGCTGTTCGGGGTCTTCTTCGAGGCGCAGCCTGCAATCGCCAGCGAGGCGACCAGCGCGATCATGACCGGGTTCGTGGTAAGCTTTGCGATACGGCGCATGCCGCCTCTCCTTCGCATTCGAGTGATTTCATTGATCTGCCAGTAACCACGTTTGGGTTAACCGGCGCTCAAGAAACACGGTTAAAATTCGGTTGCGGTCGCCGTCCGCGACCGTTGCCAAGGCGATAGGCCAGAATGACCAGCACGCCGGGGCACGCTCGACGCTACACTTGCACTCCGTATGCCAACCTCCCGGAAGCCCCGGGATTGGCCGGCTTCGGCCACTAGCGGGGAGGCTCTAGTCCGAAATGCGGCCAAAACGCGGCCAAGTCATGAAAAAGGGGCCGTGAGGCCCCTTTCTACGGCATTTCGAGAATGCGTGCTACTCGAGCAGCGGCGACCAGGCCGGATCGGAAGCGAAGCCTGCCGTCGGGATCGGCTGCTCGTTGCGGCCGGTCAGGTCAATCGAATAGAGCTTCGGCCCACCACCACCGGCGCTGTCGCGGAAGAACATCAGGACACGGCCGTTCGGCGCCCAGGTCGGGCCTTCCTGCTGGAAGCCGGAGGACAGGATACGTTCGCCCGAGCCGTCTGTCTTCATCACGCCGATCTGGAATTCGCCGCCCGCCTGCTTGGTGAAGGCGATCAGGTCGCCGCGCGGCGACCATACCGGCGTCGAATAGGTGCCGTCGCCGAACGAGATACGGGTCTGGCCGGAGCCATCCGCGCCCATGACATAAATCTGGGCCCGACCGCCACGGTCGGAGGTGAAGACGACCTTCGATCCGTCGGGCGAATAGGAAGGCGACGTGTCGATGGAGGTCGAGTTGGTCAGTCTGGTCGTCGAACGGCTGCGCAGGTCCATCGCGTAGATGTTGGAATTGCCGTCGTCGCGCAGAAGGCTCATCACCACCTTCTGGCCATCCGGCGAAAAGCGCGGCGCAAAGGTCATGCCGGGGAAATTGCCGACCAGTTCGCGCTGCCCGGTCTCAAGCTGCAGCAGATAGACCTTAGGCTGCCCGCTCTCATAGGACATGTAGGTGATTTCCTGCCGGTTCGGCGAGAAACGCGGCGTCAGCACGATCGAGGAACCGTTGGACAGGTAGCGTGCATTGGCGCCGTCCTGATCCATGATCGCAAGCCGCTTCTTGCGTGCGTTCTTGGCGCCGGTTTCGTCGATATAGACGACACGGGTGTCGAAATAGCCCTTCTCGCCGGTCAGGCGCTCATAGATGGCATCGGCAATGATGTGGGCGACGCGACGCTGGTTGGCATCGTTGGCGAAGAACTGCTCGCCCGACAGCTGCTGGCCGGCAAAGGTATCCCAAAGGCGGTATTCGGCGCGGACGCGGCCGTCGGCTTCCTTGCTGACGCGGCCGGTGACGAGGGCCTGCGCGTTGATGACCTTCCAGTCTTCGAAGCGCGGCGTCTGGTCCGGACTGGAGACCTTCTCGATGAAAGCACCCTTGTCGATCGGCGCGAACAGGCCCGAGCGCTTCAGATCCGCCGAGATGATGTTCGAAATCTCGGTGCCCAAACCGCTGGTCGACTGGAAGTCGGTGATGGCGATCGGCAAAGGCTCAACATTGCCCTTGTTGACGTCGATCTCCACCCGCGCGTGGGCGGGCAGCATCGCCAGTCCACCCATGCCGGTGGCCATGGCGCCGATCAGAAAAAGAGTCTTGAGAAGATGCTTCATCGAGAATTCCTGTTTCATATCCGGGCGTTAGACGTTACATGCCCATGTCGCCTGGGTTGAAAGTGACTTGAATTTCGGACCAAATGTCCTGCTTGCCTGCTGGAAGTGTCAGCCCCGCCTGATCGCATTTCTGGATCGCGCGCACCGCGCTTTCATCGTACGAACGATTGCCGCTGGAAGTCTGGATCGTCGGGCGGCCATCCAGCTTGCCCGATTGATCCACATTGAACCGAATGATTGCGACCAGGTTCCCGGCGTCTTGTGCGCCGACAGGAATGGTCCAGCAGCCGCTAAGCTGCTCGCGCAGAGCGCCCATCTCGCTGTTGCTCAGCTTTTGGCCATTGTTCCTGTCGCCGCCGAGCGATGACTGCTGAGTGGACCGTTTTGCGCCGCCACCGGAAGGTTTTTGCTTGTTGAGAAGAGCGGAAACCTTATCGTTGAAGGCCTCATCCTCCGATTTTTGACGCGACGATGCTTCCTTGACCGACTTGTCCGATTTCTTGCGATCCGGCGCCTTGGCGGTCTCGGCCTGAGCTGGTTCGGGGCGCGGCTTCGCTTCAGGCGCCGGCGCCGAATTGGGCAAGGCAACCGCTTCGGTCGGCTGCGTAGCGATCGCTTCGGCCACAGCATCCGGCTTTGCCGGCTCGGGTTTGGCCTCCGCCGGCTTCTGTTCGGCTGGCTTTGGCGCAGGCTCAGGCTCCTTCACCGGCAGCGGCTTGGGATCAGGCTGCTTGACGGGATCAGGCTTCACATCCTGTTTCGGCTGCTCCGCCGGCGCGACCTCCGTTGCAGGCGTCGGCTTAGGCTCTTCCTTCGGCTTCGGTGCGTCTTCCGGTTTCGGCTTTTCCGTCGGCGTAGGCGCCTTGGGTGCCGACTCCGTATTCTCGACCGGCTTTGGCTTTGGCGCGGGCGTCGCCGGATTGTCGGTATCGACCGTGTTCTCGCCAATCTTCTGGGCATTGGCGACGATATCGGGCCGCTCAGTCGGCTTCGGTGCCGGCTTGTCGCGTGGCGTCGCTTTCTTGTCGCCCTGTAGCGACTGCGCGACATCCTCCACGGGAACGATATCGACGGGGAACGACTCCACATCCAATGGCTGGAAGCCAGGCGGAGCCCGCAGCGTGAACAGGCCGAAACCGATCACGACGGCATGCAAAATCGCCGATGTGGTGAGGCCGGCCTTCAAGGCTACTTTTCCTGTTCCTGCAACGTGACCAGGCCGAGGTTCTTGTAGCCGGCCGCCGAGATGCGGGCCATGACCTTCATGACCGTGCCATAGTCGGCAGCCTTGTCGCCGCGGATGAAGATGCGTTCCTCGTAACCCGTCTTGGCGATCGCCTCGAGCTTCGGCACCACTTCTTCGAGCGGAATCTCGGTTTCCTGCAGATGGATCTGGCCGGCCTGATTGACCGAAACGGTGATCGGCTGGGTTTCGGCATTCATCGGCTTGGCCTGCGTTTCCGGCAGGTCGATCGGCACGCCGACGGTCAGAAGCGGCGCCGCCACCATGAAGATGATGAGCAGCACCAGCATGACGTCGACGAACGGCGTCACGTTGATTTCCGACATCAGGCCGTGATGGCGGCCGCGCCGTCTGTGGCCTCGACCGCCGCGTCCTGAACCGCCTGAGCTGACTGACATTCCCATCGTGTTGTTCCTCAGGCGGCCTTCTGGGCCACTTTCTCATCGATTTGGCGCGACAGTATGGCGGAGAACTCGTCCGCGAAGCCCTCCATGCGCACGCCGATCTTGCCGGCATCGGATGACAGCTTGTTATAGGCGATGACCGCGGGAATGGCCGCCAGCAGGCCGATGGCGGTGGCGAGAAGCGCCTCGGCGATACCGGGCGCAACCACGGCGAGATTGGTCGATTTCGAGCCGGCGATGGCCTGGAACGAGGTCATGATGCCGACCACCGTGCCGAACAGGCCGATGAAGGGAGCCGCCGAGCCGATCGTGGCGAGGAAGCCGAGCCGACCTTCGAGGCGCTCCATCTCCCGGGTCAGCGCCAGATCCATCGCCTTATCGATGCGCGTCTGCAGCGCCAGCGGCGACTTCGCACCCTTTTCGAAGCTCTTCTTCCACTCGCGCATCGCGGCCACGAAGATGGCGCCCATTCCAACCGTCTTGCGGTCGGCAAGGTTGCGGTAGAGTTCCTCAAGCGATTGCCCAGACCAGAACACCTGCTCGAAGCGGTTCAACGCAACGCGGATGCGCGCGTAGGAAATCAGCTTGTCGATGACGATGGCCCAGGTCCAGACCGAGGCGCCGAGCAGGCCAAGCATGACCAGCTTGACCACCCAGCCGGCCTGCATGAACAGGCCCCAGATCGACAAATGCGCGCCCGGATCGGCGAGTGCGATGTTTTCCATGGTTCGTTCCTTAAGAATTCCGGGCCCGGCTCGCCGCTAGCCCCTGGCGCTCTACCTCTTGTGGTCCGTTCGCGCGAAGCTTCCGGAAATGCCCAAAAGGCGCCTTTCGCGGCCTTTTCACGACAAATATTGGTGAAACGAAGGCATGGGCGCCTCCAATGCTCACCAATGTCTTCATGAACCGTTATGGTTAAGGAGAGGTTAGGAATCGCGGCGTTGTGCGCTGCAACAAGCAGGCTGCCGCTCAACGCGCATCACAATTGCTTGAAGCTGGCGTCTATCAGCCCTTGGGCATGAATGCCGCGACCCATTCCTTGGGAAACCGGCGCGGGCGGCCATTCTCGCCGATGATCGCGGCCTCTACCCTGGCATCGACCAGAACCTCGTCGCCGCGCTTCAATTGCTGCACCATGAAGATGCGCGCGCCGGAAATCTCGTCGGCGCGGGTGTCGACGGTCAAAATGTCGTCGATGCGGGCCGGCGAGCGGAAGTCGATCTCCATGCGGCGCACCACCCAGACGATTTTCTCGCCATGCTTGCCTTCGGCGAGCTCTGTATGGTGCACACCCGCCAGCCTGAGGAAATCCGAACGCCCACGCTCCAGGAACTCCAGGTAGCGGGCGTGATAGACGACGCCGGAAAAATCGGTGTCGGCATAATAGACCCGCGCCATCAGGCGATGGCCGAATTCCGTCAACGCGCCTGAAATGCCGCTGAGCAGGGCATTTTGGTTGTCATCGACAGACATGGCGTCTCCGTTTCGGGCTTGAGAATTGCTCGCCGCATTCCGATGGCAGCAATGGTCAGAGCATTCAAGGCCTGGAGGCCGACAGCACTCGCCTTCGGCATCTCCCAGAAATGGCCGCGTCTCCGAGAATTCGACACCCGTCAGTTGATTTTAGGAATATTATCCTATATCATCATTTCCCGATATTTGACGGCGAGGACCCGATGACCAACATTCCCAATGAAGAGGCCGAAATCCGAAAAATCAAATCCAGCCTTACCGACATCGATGTCGACATCAAGCTCCTGAGGCTTCGCCGAAAGGCCGGGTTTAATCCTAACCAGCCGCGCGTCCCCAGTGGAAATCCGGATGGCGGACAATGGTCGGATGACGGTTTTTCGGGCGGCGGCCAATCAGGATCCGACACACCAAGAGGGATTGCAAAAAATCCGGCAACGGTCGCGCCGCAGGGTCGCGACGTAGCGACCGCTCGCGTTGCAACGCGCGTCGGCCCACGTCATTCCCCGGACCGTCCTCAAGTTCGCTACACCGTTACGTTGCCTGGGCAGAGAAGATTTGGCTTCCAGACAGACGGCAAGATACAGACCGTCTTCAACGGCTCCAATCGTCCGATCAGCAGAACGATCTGGACACCGAATGGTCCAATGCCTCTCCCGACCGTGCAACGCGTCAGCGCAATCGGAACGCGAGACACCGCCAATCTCCAAACCAGCCTCAAAACCGCACAAGAAACCTTTGAGGCCGCGCGGCAGCTTTACAATTATCTCTCCGCTACCGCCTCGGAAGGCTTGCGAGCCTGCCTTGCCTTCACGGCCAAGGAATTCCGCCCAGGCGGAGAGATTGTCCCGCATTTGAACTATGTCGGCACATTGACGCGCGCAGAAACCGCAACTGTTTGCACCAAACTCGACCTTGTTCAACGGCTTTCAAATGAAGCATTTGCCGAAGCCAAGCGTGCTGGACCGTATCCTAACGCTGCGGTTTTCGGCACAGCCGTTCATGCCCGGTTGCGCCAGAAGATTCTCACCCATGGAGGGCCCACTCTTAAAGCAGAGTTCTCTCTCTTGAAGAAGGTTGAGGAGGAACCATTGGATTTCAGCGCGATTCGCGTAGATGTCATCGAGAATCGGGGGGAAGGCCCAATATGCGTTTATGATCTGAAAACTGGAAAAAGAGGTTTGAGTGGCCCGCGCACAGCAGAATTCGCAATAAGATTACTGAAGCATGGCCGCCCAATTATCGTCATTGAAGTGAGGCCCAACGAATGACCGCCTCCCAAATGATTAGGCGTCACCTTGTGCCGCTCCTCAAGCGACATTCCGACGTAGAGTTGATTGGACGCTGGCTTGTGATGAAACCCATCAGACATCTGCTTCGCGGCATTGTTATTTTAAGTTGGGATCATGACAGCTACTTTGTCCCGCAATGGGCTGTGACCCACTTCTGCGAGCCGATAGGGCGCTTTCCATTGAATTGGGGAGATCGCATAGACCGGGACACGCCCGGGCTATTCAGGTGGGCCGACCCGGAAACCCCTGCCCAATTCATGGCGCAGATCGAACGGGATATTCTCCCCCTCTTTCGCAGTATGGAAACCCTCGATGACATGGTCGCATATCTGGCGACGAAGCCGCTAAAGTATAGGGACTTCGAAATCGACGAATTGCGCGGTGTCTCGCTCCATGCCGCGCGTGGTGACCTTGAGGCGGCTCGCGCCAAACTGGACGATCTTCGAAACGGCCGCTCGCTTTGGTGTATCCCGGGCTTCGCCGAAGCGGAAATAGCCTCGGTTGTCGAACCACTTGGCCCCTTGCTGGACAGAGGCGACCGGGCCGGCATTGCGCGCCAACTCGCGGCCTGGGAAACAATGCGCATCGCCAAGTTGCCGAAAGGGTTTGCCCGCATCTGGGAGCCAACGCCGTTCCCGGTGGAACAGGTTACATAGGCGCGGACGCCTTAATCCTCTTCCTGGAAGAGATTGATCTGCTGCTGGTTCAATTCGCGCGGCACTTCTAGGCCGAGATGTTTCCAGGCATTGGCTGTCAGCACGCGCCCACGTGGTGTGCGCATGATGAAGCCCTGCTGGATCAGGTAAGGCTCGATGATGTCCTCGATGGCATCGCGCGGCTCGGAAAGCCCGGCCGCGATCGTCTCGATGCCGACCGGCCCGCCGCCGAAATTCATGGCGATCATGGACAGATAGCGCCGGTCGAGCTGATCGAGGCCGAGTGCATCCACCTCCAGCCTGGACAGCGCATCGTCGGCGACCTTGCGCGACACGGTCTCAGCGCCGGCAACGGAAGCGAAATCGCGCACACGACGCAAAAGGCGTCCCGCGATGCGCGGCGTGCCACGAGCGCGCCGCGCAATCTCCACGGCCCCGTCATCGCCAATCGGCATGCCGAGAATGCGCGCGCCGCGCCGCACGATCAGCTCCAGTTCATCGACCGTGTAGAAATTCAGCCGCACCGGAATGCCGAAACGGTCGCGCAGCGGGTTGGTAATGAGTCCAAGCCGCGTGGTGGCGGCCACCAGCGTGAAGCGGGCAAGGTCGATCTTGACCGAGCGCGCCGCCGGCCCCTCGCCAATGATCAGGTCGAGCTGGAAATCCTCCATCGCCGGGTAGAGGATTTCTTCCACGGCCGGGCTCAGCCGATGGATTTCGTCGATGAAGAGAACGTCGCGGTCTTCCAGATTGGTGAGCAGCGCGGCGAGATCTCCAGCCTTCGCAATGACCGGGCCCGAGGTCGAGCGGAAATTGACCCCCATCTCGCGCGCCATGATTTGCGCCAGCGTCGTCTTGCCCAACCCCGGCGGACCGACGAACAGGACGTGATCGAGCGCGTCGCCGCGCCCCTTGGCCGCTTCAATGAAGACCTTCAGGTTGGCGCGTGCCGCTGCCTGGCCGACAAAATCGTCCAGCACCTGAGGACGCAACGTCTGGTCGGCATCCTCGCCGCGCTTTTCGGAAGAGATGAGACGGGGGGCGGTGGTCATGCCCCTCTCCTCGCATAGCGTCCGGGCCTGAACAAGCGGTGCGTCACCGCGCCAGCTCCTTCAGCCCAAACCGGATCAGCTTGGCGGAATCGGCACCATCGCCGGCGCTCTTCAGAGCCGCGGCCACAGCATTGGCGGCAACGTCGCGCGAATAGCCGAGATTGGTCAGCGCCGAGACAGCATCGGCGACCGGAGCGGCCGCCACGCCTTCGCCCAACTCCTGCTTCAGCCCGATCGTGCCGGAAGCTTCACCGGCAAAGGCCGGCGCCTTGGTCTTCAATTCGGTGACGATGCGCTCGGCCACCTTCTTGCCGACCCCCGGTGCCCGCGACACCATGGCGATGTCGCGCAGCGTGATCGCATTGGCGAGATCGGATGGCGACAGCGTCGACAGGATGGCCAGCGCAACCTTGGCGCCGACACCCTGGACATTGCTCATCAGCAGACGGAACCATTCGCGCTCCAGCGCGGTCTGGAAACCATAGAGGCGGATCATGTCCTCGCGCACATAGGTTTCGATATGAAGCACGACCGCTTCGCCAGGCCCCGGCAGCGCCGACAGCGTGCGTGCCGAACAATAGGCGACGTAACCCACGCCATGCACGTCGACGAGGCAATGATCCTCCTCGATCTCGTCCAGCGTGCCTTTCAACTTGCCGATCATCTGTTGCTCCCCATTGGATGGGTTTCTGGAGAGACGATCCGCAGCAGCGGGAAGTAGGCCCGATAGCGGTCCTGGTCGCGGGTTAGAAGCGAATACCCGCGTATGGCTGCATGCGCGCCGATATAGAAATCCGGCAAGGGCGAGCGTTTCGCCCCACCGCCGCGGCGATAAGCCAGAAATGCATGACCAGCAGCGAATGCAGCCTCCCAGGGCAAATCTTCCCTGAGGAAGCGCGACGGCGACAGCGCCGTTTCCAGCGCTGCTTCGCTCGCAAAGCCGGCTGCCATCTCGGCATAGACGACCTGGTTGACGATGATGGGACCCTCCGACCGAAGCCGCTCAATCGTATGGATCGACCAGTCCTCCCATGAACTGCCCGCGTCGAAGAGATCGATCAGGACGTTGGTATCGACGAGCGTCGCCATCAATCTCTCAGGAGTTTGAAGAATTCGTCCCCGGTCATCCCCCCGAGATCCATCGTCCCCTTGTGACGACGGATATGAGCCATGAACTCGGCAACCTCTCGCTCGACGTCGGTCGCCGAAACAGGGCGCATAAGCGCGCTACCGTCCTGCAGATTGAACTCGACCTCGGTCCCCGCGACAATGCCGAGTTTCCGGCGAATGTTCTTCGGGATCGTGACCTGGCCCTTTTCCGTAACGCGCATTGTAATACCTCTACAGTATTACCTAGCGACAGAATGAGAACAAGTCAAGAACAAAGTCGTTCGGGTGACTGTTGTGGCCTATCCGGCCATAGCCATGCGATAGGCCATGCTCTGCCGGTGATGCGCATGGCAGATGGCGATTGCCAGAGCGTCGGCGGCATCGTCCGTGTCGAAGGCCGCCTTGGGCAAAAGCACCTTCACCATCATGTGGATCTGCTTCTTGTCGCCATGGCCGACGCCGATCACCGCCTTCTTGACGGCGTTGGGCGCATATTCGGCCACCACCAGCCCGGCGCGGGCCGGCACCAGCATGGCGATGCCGCGCGCCTGGCCGAGCTTCAGCGTCGCCGACGCATCCTTGTTGACGAAGGTCTGTTCGACAGCTGCCTCATGCGGCATCGCCCGATGCAGCACCTCGGCCAGCCCGTCATGCAGCTGGCACAGCCGTGCCGCCAAAGCTGCCTTGTCGTCGGAGCGCACGGTTCCTGCAGCGACGAAGCGCAGCGAATTGCCAAGGCTTTCCACGATGCCCCAGCCGGTGCGCCGAAGCCCCGGGTCGATGCCGATGATGCGAATCGTTTCCCCCATGCGCGAAGTCTACCTTTCGCGCAGAGCGATGCCAGCAAAATGTGAACAAACCAGAAACGCAAGTGCGACAGGACGACGACCTGGGGAAGTCCCGGCTCAGCCGCCCGCAAAAGCCGTCTTGAGCAGAGTGATCTGGTCGGAAACCGGGTTGGAACGGCGGTTGGCCGGCTGCGGCGGCAACGTGGCGCCGCCATAGATCTCTTCGTCCATGCGGCGCACCAGCGACTGCAGGCGCAGCGAGCGGTTGACGAGATCGAGGAAGTCGTCGGGCAGTTCGCTCCAGCCCGCGGCTTCGCTATGGGCGGACGCTGTATCCAGCCGAACCTTGGATTTTTCCGACGCAACCTGGTCACGCGTCATCTCGCCGGAATTGGCCGCGCGCTGCAGGAGGAGCCACGAAGCGATCTGCATCAGCCTTGTCGTCAGCCGCATCGATTCAGCTGCGTAAAGCGTCGCGCCGAGCCGCGAAAGCTTCTTCGCTTCAAGCCGGCCCTTGCCGTCGAGATACTCGGCCGTGCGCTCGACCAGCCCCATGCCCTCGTCATAGAGCGGCTTGAACGACTGCGAGAAAACCCTTCGCTCGGCCAGCTTGATCGTGTTCGCGCTTTCCTTAGAAGGCTCGCTCATTTCCTGGTTCCGTATTCGCATTCTTCCGGCCGAATCGGCGTCATGCCGCCGGTTTCCAAGCCTATATGACAGTGGCTAAGAAAATGCGCCCGGACTTCGCGCAAGGCAAGCACATGTTTAACAAACGGTTAACGACAGCTTCTCGTCTATCGACCCACCTGTTTGCCAGATAAAAAAAGAGCCGCGATGAGGCGGCTCTCAGGAGTTTAACAGGGAGGCGTCAAACAAAGTGGCTCCAACCACTCGGTAAGAATCCAGATCACTGGATATGCATAGTAAACGCTCGTAAAGCTTAATGAACCCTTAACAAGGGGTGAAATTTTTTAAGGGACGACTGCCGAGTGTGCCGTATCAGCACAGCATCGAGGTGCTTGAGATGCCTGGCGCCACCTGAAAAAGTCGCGAGACCTTGTTCTCATCTTCGAACCGGTTCACCGCTTTCAAGTCGGCCTTGGAGACTGGCCACAACTCGATCCGGGATGAAAGCTGGCATCTCGCGCGTTTACTCACTCGATCGTGACCGCAACGACGGTCGCGCTGAACCGGAAGTGGGAACTTCAATGCAAGGCGTGGCCAGGAACTTCTTCGTGCTTGCCATCATCTATGCGCTGTGCGGCATGGCATTGGGCCTGCAGATGGCGATCAGCCAGGATCACACCGAGATGCCCGTCCATGCGCATGCGCTGGTGGCGGGATGGCTGACATCGGCGGTCTTCGCGTTTTTCTACCACCTGTTCCCCGCCGCCGGGCAAACGAGGCTGGCCAATATCCATTTCTGGCTGACAGCGGTGAGCGGAGCGGGCCTGATGGTGACGCTCTATCTCCTGCTGGCGGGAAAAACCGCGATCGAGCCGCTGGTCGGCATGTTCTCGATCCTCTTTTATGCCGGCATGCTTCTGTTCGCCGTCATTGCCTGGCCCGTCATCCGCAAAACCTGATCCGCCATGCCTGGAGACAGAGACCGATGGACTGGTACCCGATCGTAAAACTGTTGCATGTCGTTGCCGCCACGATCTGGGTCGGCGGCGGCTTCACCATGATCCTTGTGGGGACGCTCGCCGATCGCGCCAACGATCAGGAAACGTTGATGGCCCTGCTCAAGGCCACGGCGAAGCTCGGCAAGCTGTTGTTCATGCCGTCATCGCTGGCGACATTGGTCTCCGGCTTGATCATGACGTCGGTGTGGACCGGCTTTTCGGAGCTGTGGGTGATCATCGGGTTATGCGGCTACGCCGCTGCCTTCGTCACCGGCACCTTCGTCCTCAAGCCTTGGACCCAGAAAATCGCCGCTATGCTCGCCCGCGACGGGATCACCCCCGCGGCGGTCGCGCTCGGGCGACGCACCCTGCGCTTTGGCAAGTTCGACTACATCGTCATGGCCATCGTGGTGGCCGACATGGTCCTCAAGCCAACCCTTCACAACACCGGGGAACTGACCGCCATGGCGGTGCTGATGATCGGCGGCGCTGTCGTGATCTTCGCAAGGCGGGAAACCGCTGGCACGGCCGCCGCCTGACCAGCTTCCGACGACGGGGCCGGCCTCAGCCGGCTTTGGCCATTTCCCGCAGCCGGAATTTCTGGATCTTGCCGGTCGAGGTCTTGGGAATCTCGTCGAAGATGATGGCTTTCGGCACCTTGAAGCGGGCAAGCAGGCCCCGGCAGTGTTCGATGATCTCGGCTTCCGTCGCGGTTCTGCCTGGCTTCAGCTCGACATAGGCCACCGGCACCTCGCCCCATTTGTCGTCGGCACGGGCAACCACACCGCAGGAAGCCACGGCGGGATGCTTGTAGAGCGCGTCCTCGACCTCGATCGATGAAATGTTCTCGCCGCCGGAAATGATGATGTCCTTGGAGCGGTCCTTCAACTGGATGTAGCCGTCGGGATGCATGACCCCAAGGTCACCGGAGTGAAACCAGCCACCGGCGAAAGCTTCATCAGTCGCCTTCCGGTTTTTCAGATAGCCCTTCATGACGATGTTGCCGCGAAACATCACCTCGCCGATGGTTTCGCCGTCGGCGGGTGTCTTTTCCATGGTGGCGGGGTCCATTACGGTCAGGCCCTCCAGCGCCGCGTAACGCACGCCCTGGCGCGCCTTCCTGGCGGTGCGGTTCGCCTTGTCCAGCATGTCCCATTCGCCGTGCCATTCGTTGACGACGGCCGGACCATAAGTCTCGGTCAGGCCATAGAGATGGGTGACCGCGAAACCGGCATCGGCCATGCCGGACAACACCGCTTCCGGAGGCGGCGCGGCCGCCGTATTGAAGGTGACGGTCTGCGGAAAATCGCGCTTGTCCTCGTCCCTGGCATTGATCAGCGACGCCATGACGATGGGCGCGCCGCACAGATGAGTCACGCCATGGTCGGCGATGGCATCATACATCGCCTTGGCGCGCACCCAGCGCAGACAGACATGCGTTCCGGCCTGCACCGCCAGTGTCCAGGGAAAGCACCAGCCATTGCAGTGGAACATCGGCAGCGTCCACAGGTAAACCGCGTGCTTGCCCATGCCGGCATGGATCGTATTGGCATAGGCCATCAGGGCCGCACCCCGGTGATGGTAGACGACGCCCTTGGGATTGCCGGTGGTGCCGGACGTATAGTTCAGCGAAATCGCGTCCCATTCGTCGTCAGGCATCGACCAGGAAAAATCCTCGTCGCCGCTTGCGACGAAATCCTCGTAATCGAGCGAACCGATGCGCTCGCCCTTGGGATATGGCGCATCGTCCGCGTAATCGGGATCGTCATAGTCGATGACCAGCGGCTTCACCTTGGCCAGCGCCAGTGCTTCCTTCACCACGCCGGAAAACTCGCGGTCGACGATCAGCACCTTGGTCTCGGCATGGTCGAGCTGGAAGGCGACGATCGCCGCATCGAGGCGGGTGTTGAGCGAATGCAGCACCGCCTTCACCATCGGCACGCCGAAATGCGCCTCCAGCATGGGCGGGGTGTTCGACAGCATCACCGTCACCGTGTCGCTCTTGCCGATGCCGTGCTTCGCCAGCGCCCATGCCAGTTTCAGCGAGCGGCGCCAGAAATCCCGATAGGTGATGCGCTGATTGCCATGGATGATTGCTAGATGGTCGGGATAGGTCTTTGCCGCCCGTTCCAGGAACGACAGCGGGGTCAACGGCTGGTGATTGGCGGGATTTTTGTCGAGATCCAGCGCGTAGGGGTTTGTCATCCCGCCCTCCGAAACGAGTTATTTCCAGCACTTCAAGCACAGCTGGCGAACGGCGTCATCCTCTACAGAAGGCTGACCACGCCGTCCCACAACAGCTTGACCGCAACCAGCGCGATAGTCCCGTAGGTGAAGGGGTAGAACACCTCGGGCCGCATGCGCTTGACCAGCCATGCGCCGGCCAGCGTCGACAGCGGCGCCAGCGGCATCAGCACCCCTGCGGCGGCAAGATTGGCGGCGTCGAACTGGCCGAGCGCGAAATAAGGAATGAGCTTGATCGCGTTGATGATGGCGAAAAACACCACGCCTGTGGCGGTCAGCACTTTCGGGTCCATGCGAAGCGGCATCGTATAGACCTGGAAGGGCGGCCCGCCGACATGGGCGACGAAGCTGGTGAAGCCGGCAATGGTGCCCCAGAATGCTGCCTGGATCTTGTTGGGTTGCGTGGCGTGCGTGCTGCCGTGCCGATAGGTGAGATAGAGCCATCGCCCGACGAAGACGATGGTGACGGCGCCGACGATGAAACGCACCATATCGGCGGTCACGAACGCTGCTGTCGCCCAGCCTATGCCGATGCCGACCAGAGCGCCCGGCAGCATGTCGACGAGCGTCGTCTTGTTCTGCTGGCCACGCCAGGTCCACAAAGAGACGATGTCCATCACGACCAGGATCGGCAGCAGGATCGCCGCCGCCTGCACGGGAGACATCGCCAGCGCCATCAGCGGAACGCCGATCAGGCCAAAGCCGCCCACCCCACCCTTGGTGAGACCCACCAGGATGACCGCAGGCACGGCAACGGCGTAGAACCAGGGATCGGTGAGCAGAGCGGACATGCCGGGAGGGACTTGAGGAGGCGACAGCCCTTACCTAGAGCATTTCGCGGTTTGGTTGAACCGATATTCGCGCGACCGGCCTGGCCTCACCAGAATGGACCACCATTTCAGCGGCTGGCCGAAACAAGCAGGAACATCGGCCGTTCCAGTTCCTCCGCGAGTTCCGGTTTCGCCGCGATCTGCTCGGGCGTCGGACAGAATTCCTCGACATGGTTCAGGGTGAAGCCGGCGGCGATGAGCGCGTTCAAGGTGGTGCCGATCGTGCGGTGATATTTGACGACCCCCTCGGACAGCCAATCGGTGGTACGCGGCCCCTCGATGAAATAGCAGTCGATGGGCCAGGTCCTTTTTCCCTCGGCATCGATAGACCAGCCGGGCTTGGATGGCGCCATGAGGACGGGATGCTCCGTCGAAAAGACGAGCCGCCCGCCAGGTGCCAACGCCTGATGGATCGCAGAAAACAGCCTCCCGACGTCGTTGACGTAGTGGAGCGCCAATGACGAATAGGCGAGGTCATAGGCCGCGGCTGGCAGGTTCAGTTCCTCCAGATCCGCGCGGCGGTATTCGATCGCCATGTCCGAACTCGCGACGGCGCGTTCCAGCATCTTCTGCGAAACATCGAACCCCAGCACGCTCGCGGCGCCCTGCTCCCACGCCCAACGGCAGAACCAGCCGAAACCGCAGCCCAGATCGACGATCCGGCGACCTTTGACCTCGGGCAGCATCGCCCGCAACGCCGGCCATTCGGGAGCGCCGGCCAGCCCTTCGACCGAGCGGACGAGACTGCTGTATCCGGCGAAAAACTCCGGCCGGTCGTAGATGTTCTGTGCCATGGTGATTGCCTTTCACCGCAACCATAAAGCCGCCACGCCGGCCTGCCAACACCGGACGGGAACTGCCCCATTCCTCACCAGACTTGCAGGCATGCAATCACCCGCCTATTGCGGACTCGAAAGACAGTGGAGACACCGCATGACTGGCGAGATTGCCTTCCGCCGGGCGAAACAGGCCGATGTCTCCACGATCGTCGCCATGCTTGCGGACGATCCGTTGGGCAGCGGCAGGGAAAACATCAGCGAGCCGCTGGCCGAGGGCTATTTCAAGGCATTCGCGGCGATCGATGCCGATCCGAACCAGTTGCTGGCCGTCATGACCGAGGACGGGCGCACCGTCGGCACGCTGCAACTCACCTTCATCGCCGGCCTGTCCCGGCAAGGCGCACTACGCGGCCAGATCGAGGCAGTGCGGGTGATCTGGGATCGTCAGGGCCAGCGGCTTGGCCAGAAGCTGATCGAATGGGCGGTTGAGCAATGTAGAAAGCGCGGATGCCGCGTCGTGCAACTGACCACGGACCGCAGCCGGCACGACGCCCACCGCTTCTACGAACGTCTCGGCTTCAAGCAATCCCATCTGGGTTACAAGATCGATCTCTGATCGACGGCTTGCGCGCCTGTTCAACAACGCCGCATTCGTCTATGCCGCAATGCAACCATCTTCGCCTCGCATAGGCGGAACCGGAACCGATATCGCCATGACCGAAACAACGCCACCCAACCGCTGCCGCATCGTGCTCATTCCACCGGCGGGCACAGCCGCCGAACGTGTCGTTGCCGCGTTCGCAAGCGGTGACATCGCCTCGCTGATCCTGCCGCAGGACGACAGGGACGAGGCAACGTTCCAGGCTTATGCGGAAAAGATCGTCCCTGCTGCACAGGCAGTCGGCATCGCCGTGGTGATTGCCGGCGACAGCCGCATCGCCGGACGGGTCAAGGCCGATGGCCTGCATGTCGAAGCCAGCAAGGCGGAACTGGCGGACGCCGTGGAACGCTTGCAAGAGCGGATGATGGTGGGCACCGGTGGCGCCAAGACACGTGACGACGCGCTGGAACTGGGCGAGGTGCGCCCCGACTACATCTTCTTCGGCCGCTTCGGCTACGACAACAAGCCCGAGCCGCACCCCCGCAATCTCTCGCTCGGCCAATGGTGGGCGGAAATGATCGAGATCCCCTGCATCGTCATGGCCGGGTCCGACATTGGTTCGGTGGAAGCCGTGGCGGCCACCGGTGCGGAATTCGTTGCCTTGTCCGCGGCGATCTTCGCCGACGGTGTCGAGCCGGCCACGGCTGTGGCCGAAGCCAACACGTTGCTCGACAAGACCGCACCGCATTTCGAGGGTTGAAGATGCAGCCGCGCCGCCTCTTCGCAGCCGCCTTTGTGGCGCTCGGTGTAGCGGTCCCCGCGGCCGTAGCGGCCGAAACCGCACAGCCGCCGAAGCCGGACGCCGTGACGCCTACCCCCCAGACGCAGGCAACGGAACCGGCGTCCGCCGCAACCACTCCAGCGCAGGGGTCACCAGCGGAAACGAGCCTGCAGCCGAACCAGCCAAATGCCTCGGTCTCTGAGCCATCGACGCCCACGCCGGTAGCGCCCGGCCAGCCTGCGCCCGGCGAAAAGCCGGAGGCGCAACCGTCCGAACCGTCAAAGCCGGCGGGCATCGCACCGGGGCAACCCGCTCCGCCCGCCGTGCGGCCGGAACTACCTAAGCCCGATCAATCAACGACGGCGGCAAAGAAGGGCGACCGTCCCATCGCCAACACCTTGCCTCAACCGGCAACGACCGCCGAACCGAAGCCGCTCGACATCGACCCGATGCGTTTCGGTGGCAAGAAGCCGGACCTCGCCTACGGCGCCTACCAGCGTGGGCTCTACAAGACCGCCTACAATCTGGCGATCGAACGCGCCAACCAGGGCGATGCCGCCGCGGAAACGCTGGTCGCGGAAATCCTTTCGCGTGGGCTTGGCATGCCGGTCAACGGTGCGGAAGCCGCGAAATGGTATCAGCGCGCCGCCGAACAAGGCGTCTCGGAAGCTCAGTTCCAATACGCGTTGATCCTTCTCGATGGTCGCTTTGCCAAGAAGGACGACAAGGAGGCGCAGGCGCTGCTGCAAGCGTCGGCGGAAACCGGCAACCCGCTGGCGCAGTTCAACCTCGCGCAGCTTCTCGTCCAGCGCGAACCCGGCGAAAACGGGCTTGCCAAGGCTGTGCCTTATTATGAGAAGGCTTCGGACAGCGGCCTTGCCGACGCGCAATACGCCATGGCCCAGATCTACGCCAATGGCGCCGCTGGCAAGAAGCAGGACGATGCCGAAGCAAGACGGCTTCTGGTCTTGGCGGCCCGGCAGAACTACGACACCGCGCAGCTCGACCTCGGCCAGTGGCTGGTCGACGGGCGCGGCGGCAAGCGTGACCTCAAATCGGGCTTCAACTGGATGAAGCGCGCTGCCGAAGGCGGCAACGTCGCCGCGCAAAACCGGCTGGCGAAACTCTATGAAGGCGGCATTGGTGTCGACCCGGACCTGGTCACCGCCGCCGCTTGGTACATCGTCGCGCGCCGCGCCGGGCTGATCGACCAGCAAATGGAAGACTTCATGCAGGGCCTGGACGACGATCAGACCAAGCAGGCGTTGCAGAAAGCCAATCGGCTGCGCTAGCGAACGAAAACCCGGCTTTCGCCGCGTCTCTTGCCTCTTTCGGCAAATTATGGTCTTGGAGGCGCCGAAATCGCCCATCGGCGAACCTCTTTTCCGGATCAACCATAATGGCCAAGATCAACGGCAACGAAATCCGTCCCGGCTACGTCATTGAGCATGACGGCGGCCTCTGGGTGGCAGTGAAGACCAACACGGTGAAGCCCGGCAAGGGCGGCGCCTACAACCAGGTCGAGCTGAAAAACCTCATCAATGGCACCAAGCTCAACGAGCGTTTCCGCGCGGCGGAAACCGTGGAGCGCATTCGCCTCGACCTGAAGGATTTTTCCTTCCTCTACGAGCAGGGCGAGGCGCTGGTGTTCATGGACACCGAGAGCTACGAGCAACTCGAATTGCCGAAGGATTTCGTCGGCGACCGTGCCGCCTTCCTGCAGGACGGGATGATGGTCACCGTCCAGCTCTACGAGGACAGGCCTATCGGCATCGAACTGCCCGACCAGGTGACCCTGACCATCACCGAGGCTGATCCCGTAGTAAAAGGCCAGACGGCGGCGTCTTCCTACAAGCCGGCGGTGCTCGAGAATGGCGTCCGCGTTCTGGTGCCGCCGTTCATAGCTTCAGGCGAACGCATTATCGTCGACACCAACGAGATCACCTACGTCCGCCGCGCGGACTGATATCGGGTCCGACGTCTTCTACGTCGCCCTTCTACTTTCAAGGACCATCCAGCATGGCGCGTTCCGCACTTCTCAACGTCATGGTTCAGGCCGCGATGAAAGCTGGCCGCTCGCTGTCGCGCGACTTCGGCGAAGTGCAGAACCTGCAGGTCTCGATGAAGGGGCCGGGCGACTATGTCAGCCAGGCCGACCGCAAGGCGGAAGACATCATCTTCACCGAACTGTCCAAGGCGAGACCCGGCTACGCCTTTCTCATGGAAGAGCGCGGCACTGTCGGCGGTGACGACGATCAGCATCGCTGGCTCGTCGATCCGCTGGACGGCACCACCAACTTCCTGCACGGCATTCCGATCTTTTCGGTCTCCATTGCTCTCGAGCGTCAGGGCCAGATCGTCGCCGGCGTCATCTACAACCCGGCCATGGACGAGCTCTACACGGCCGAACGCGGCGGCGGCGCCTTCATGAACGATCGCCGCTTGCGTGTCGCCGCGCGCACCAAGCTGTCGGACACCGTGATCGGCTGCGGCGTCCCGCATCTCGGCCGCGGCCACCACGGCAATTTCCTCGTCGAACTGCGTAACGTCATGGCCGAAGTGTCGGGCATCCGCAGGCTCGGCTCCGCCGCGCTCGACCTCGCCTATGTCGCGGCCGGCCGCATGGACGGCTTCTGGGAAGGCGGCCTTTCGCCCTGGGACATTGCTGCCGGCCTCCTGATGGTCCGCGAGGCGGGTGGCTACGTGTCCGACGCGAAAGGCGGCCAGGACATGCTGGAGCAAGGCACGGTCGTGGCCGGCAACGAAACGATCCATCGCGCGCTGCTGGCAACCGTCAAGAAGCCGCTGCAAACGCGCTGAAGCCGTGCGACGGCGCGCTGAAGCGCCGCAGCCACGAAACCGTTACACGAACTTGAAATACTGGCTGGCGACCGCCCAGATAGGGCGGATGCAGGTTCGATGATGAGCGATAGACAGCCAGAAACCGCTTTCAACATTCCGTTCGTCGGACGGTGGCACTATTCACGTGCCGAGATGATCGCGGACGGCATCGTTCATGCCGTTGGCATCGTTCTGGCCATCGCTGCCGGTTCGGCGATGCTGACGCTCGCCGCCTCGCGCGCCGCGCCCGGCGAATATGTCGCCGCGGCTTTTTATGTTGTGGCGTTGCTGACGGTGCTTTCCGTGTCGATGGCCTATAATCTGTGGCCGGTCACCTCGCGCGTCAAATGGGTGCTGCGCCGCTTCGACCATTCCGCGATCTATCTGCTGATCGCTGCAAGCTATACGCCCTTCCTAGCCCAGCTTCAGAACGCAACCCTTGCCGGCTCGATGCTGGTCCTTATCTGGACGGCCGCGCTCGCCGGAATGGCCATCAAGGTTTTCCTCCCCGGCCGCTATGACAGGCTGGCCATTGTCTTTTATCTCGCCATCGGCTGGAGCGGCGTGGTTCTCATGCAACCGCTGATCGAGGCATTGCCGTCGACTACCATCGCGCTGCTGCTGGCGGGTGGTATCGTCTATTCGCTCGGCGTGGTTTTCTTCGCCTGGAAGGGGCTGCGTTTTCACAACGCGCTCTGGCACGGTTTCGTCGTGACGGGCGCCGGCCTGCATTTCGCGGCCATGCTGGACAGCCTTGTCATCAACCGACTTTGACATCCGACGTGTCGCGCCTTCCAATTTCGTCACATTTCCGTTTAGAGTCGCCACGATCCAATTCCACGGCGACATCGGAAACGGGGCCGGAATGACCTTTCTTAAATCCATCACCTCGGGGCGGCGCTCGGACGTCTTGAGCTACGACCCGCACAAGCTTTCCAGCCCACAGGTGTTCGTGCTGACTATGGTGGTGTTTCTTGCCATCGTCGCCTTCATCGCCATCGTCCTGTCACGGCAGATTTCGACCGCCTTCACCACCAATCCCGGCCTTAACGGGCTGATCGTCGGCGTGCTTGTGGTCGGTATCCTGCTTGCCTTCGCGCAGGTCGGCAGGCTGTTTCGCGAAGTACGCTGGGTCAATTCCTTCCGCGCGGGCTCGGAGACCACGG
This sequence comes from Mesorhizobium sp. 2RAF21, assembly GCF_052115345.1. Taxonomy (NCBI): domain Bacteria; kingdom Pseudomonadati; phylum Pseudomonadota; class Alphaproteobacteria; order Hyphomicrobiales; family Phyllobacteriaceae; genus Mesorhizobium; species Mesorhizobium sp. 2RAF21. The sequence goes on from NZ_JBFRGM010000001.1 coordinate 102,238, forward strand.
AGCCTGTCCTGCTCGCCCCGATGAAGGCCATGCTCGGCCGTTCGTCGTCGCTCGCCTTTTCGACCAGTTCGATGCGCACCATGCTCGATTCGATCGGCACCCGCCTCGACGAAAGCCGCGATACGTCCCGCTATCTGGTTGGACTGCTGGTCTTTCTCGGCCTGCTCGGCACATTCTGGGGCCTCCTGCACACAATCGGCTCGATCAGCGAGACGATCCAGTCGCTGGATCCCGGTTCGGGCGACGCAGCAGCCGTGCTCGACGCATTGAAGCAGGGACTGTCGGCGCCGCTTGCCGGCATGGGCACCGCGTTTTCATCTTCCCTGTTCGGCCTGTCGGGCTCCCTGGTGCTGGGTTTCCTCGACCTCCAGGCCGGACGCGCGCAAAACCGCTTCTACACGGAGCTGGAAAACTGGCTGTCGACGGTGACCGACCTTTCCTCCGACATCGTCGGTCCGGATGCGCGCGCCGAGTCCACCGACGAACTCCGCGTGCTGTCGGAGCGCCTGCGCAGCCTGCAGGAGAGCGATGGCTCCAACCCGCGCGTCGCCACCGCCATGGCCAATCTTGCCGACGGCATCTCTGGTCTCGTCAAGAACATGCGTTCCGAACAGCAGATCATGCGGGACTGGGTCGAAGCGCAATCGGACGAACAAAAGGCCATGCGCGCCACGCTGGACAAGATCGCCCAGGCGCTGAAGAGCCGGGAGCCGAGCTAAAGTGGCGCTGGCAAGGGGGCGACGCAGCTATCGCCATATCGACTACTGGCCAGGGTTCGTTGACGCGCTGTCGACGCTGCTGCTCGCCATCATGTTCCTGCTCTCGGTTTTCGTGCTGGCGCAGTTTCTGCTCAGTCGCGAGATTTCCGGCAAGGACGCGGTGCTGAACCGCCTCAACTCGCAGATCAACGAACTGACGCAGCTTCTGGCCCTGGAAAAGGGCAATACCCAGGACGCGCAGGATTCGCTTGCCAATCTGCAGGCCTCGCTGACAGCCGCCGAAGCGGAAAAAAGCCGGCTGCAGCAGCTTTTGGCCACCGGCTCCGGCGCGGGTGACGCCGCCAACCAGCGAGCCAGCCAGCTGGCAGGTGAACTTGATACGGAAAAGCAGGTCAGCCAGCGCGCGCTGAGCCAGGTGGAACTGCTCAACCAGCAGATCGCCGCCCTGCGCAAACAGATCGCTGCGCTTGAGGATGCGCTCAATGCATCCGAGCAGCGCGACCGCGAATCCAACACCAAGATCGCCGACCTCGGTCGCCGCCTCAACGTGGCGCTGGCGCAGCGGGTGCAGGAACTCAATCGCTATCGTTCGGATTTCTTCGGCCGTTTGCGCGAGATTCTGTCCGACCGCGACAATATCCGCATCGTTGGCGACCGGTTCGTCTTCCAGTCGGAAGTGCTGTTCCCAACGGGCTCCGAAGAGATCAACGATGCCGGCAAGGTAGAGATGAAGAAGCTGGCCGACGCGATCATCGAGCTGCAGAAGGAGATCCCGCCGGAAATCAATTGGGTACTCCGGGTTGACGGGCACACCGACAACAAGCCGCTTTCCGGAACGGGCCGCTTCAAGGACAATTGGGAATTGTCGTCGGCGCGTTCGACGGCGGTGGTCAAGTTCCTGATTGCCAATGGCGTCCCGGCCAACCGACTGGTTGCGGCGGGCTTCGGCGAATACCAGCCACTCGATACCGGCGACAGCGACGATGCGCGCAGCAAAAACCGCCGCATCGAACTGAAACTCACCGAACGCTGACGTTAAGGCTTTCCGCAGGCCAGCAAAATCAATGCGGTAACGCTTCGTTATCCTTAACCGCGACTTAACCACTATGGTTAAGAATGCTCCCAGATGGCGACCGCCCTCGCATTTGCGGCCGGCGACAGTTTCGGGAGCTTGGGTCCATGCAATTCAAACTACGCATCGTGCTGGCGCTGGCCGCCGCCGTGCTTCTGCCGCAGGCTTCGGCTCTCGCCGCCGACTACGATCCGCCGATCTATGTCGACCAGGCGCCGGAATATCAGCCCGTCGAAGTGGGCTCCGGCTGGTATCTGCGCGGCGACATTGGTTACGCCTTCTCCGACCCGTTCAAGCGGGAACAGGGTTTCACCGATACGTCGAACTACGAATACAGCTCGCACGAATTCACCGGCACGGTCGGCGTCGGCTATCATTTGACGGACTATCTGCGCACCGAACTCAACTTCGGCATCCTGCCGGGCAACAAGTTCAGCGACACCGTCCTCGTCGCCAATGCGTGCCGCGGCCACACCAATGTCATCGTCGGAACCAATCCCATCGTCATCCAGCCAGTTGCCGCCACCCAGGATTGCAACGTCGGTAACTTCGGCTCCAACAAAGCCTACACCGCGATGGCGAACGCCTATGTCGATCTCGGCACCTATGTCGGCTTGACCCCCTATATCGGCGGCGGCCTTGGCATCGCCTATACCAAATATTCCAAGTCGATCGGCAAGAAGGATTGCAAGGAAGTCTCTCCCAATTCCAGTGGCGCTGGCGGTTTTGCCTGCGATGACCCGGCCGGGTACGATGGCCAGGTTGAATCAGAGGCGAAATTCAACTTCGCCTATTCGCTCGGCGCCGGTCTCTCCTACCAGATGACCAAGAACGTATCGCTCGATCTCGGCTACGAATATTTCGCCATACCGGGCGCCACCTACGTCGCTTATGACCGCGGCCAGTTCAACACCCACAAGGGCCTCGACTACCATCAGGTCAAGCTCGGCTTCCGCTACGATCTCTGGTAGAGACAACAGCGACGGCAAGATTTGGACGGCGGGCCTTGTGCTCGCCGTTTTCGTTTGCGGCCCGCCGCATCGGCGCCAACGAATGTTCCCGTAGCGACTTTAACTTTCCTCTTGACGCCGCAGGCGCCGAGGAATATCGCCATCCGTGGGCCACCCCTCCCCAACGAGGGGCCAGCTATCTGGAAGGATAGAACCACGATGACGATCGTCACCAAGCCCGGACTCCGTCCGGCAAACCCCAATTTCTCTTCAGGTCCCTGCGCAAAACGTCCCGGCTGGTCGGTCGAGACGTTGAAGAATGCTGCCCTTGGTCGCTCGCACCGCGCCAAGATTGGCAAGACCAAGCTCGAACAGGCCATCGCGCTGACCCGCGAAATTCTCCAGGTTCCGGCCGACTACCGCATCGGCATCGTTCCGGCTTCCGATACTGGCGCCGTCGAAATGGCGCTATGGTCGCTGCTCGGCGAACGCGGTGTCGACATGGTCGCCTGGGAATCGTTCGGCACCGGCTGGATCACCGACGTGGTCAAGCAGCTCAGGCTCGAAGACGTGCGCAGGTTCGAAGCTCCCTATGGCGAGCTCCCCGACCTCGCCAAGGTCGATTTCGACCGCGACGTCGTCTTCACCTGGAACGGCACGACCTCAGGCGTGCGCGTCGCCAATGGCGATTTCATCCCGGCCGACCGCAAGGGCCTGACCATCTGCGACGCCACCTCGGCCGCTTTCGCGCAGCGTCTCGACTTCCAAAAGCTCGATGTCGTTACCTTCTCCTGGCAGAAGGCGCTGGGCGGCGAAGGCGCGCACGGCATGCTGATCTTGAGCCCCCGCGCCGTCGAACGCCTGGAGACCTATAAGCCGGCCTGGCCGTTGCCCAAGATCTTCCGCCTGACTTCCGGCGGCAAGCTGATCGAAGGCATCTTCAAGGGTGAGACAATCAACACACCGTCGATGCTGTGCGTGGAAGATTATCTCGATGCGCTGAACTGGGCGAAGGCTCTCGGCGGCCTCGATGCGCTCATTGCCCGCGCCGACGCCAACTTCGCGGCTATCGACACCTTCGTGAACAGGTCCGGTTGGCTCGGCCATCTGGCCATCGCGCCGGAAACGCGTTCCAACACCTCGGTCTGCCTGTCGATCGTCGACCCTGAGGTGGCAAGCCTCGACAAGGACGGCCAGGCAGCATTCGCCAAGGGCATCGCGTCGGCGCTCGACAACGAAGGGGTGGCCTTCGACATCGGCCATTATCGCGATGCCCCTCCCGGACTTCGCATCTGGGCTGGAGCCACGGTCGAAACGGCCGATCTGGTTGCGCTGATGCCGTGGCTCGACTGGGCCTTCGCCAATCAGAAAGCCGCGCTCAAGGCCGCTGCCTGACCAGACCCGCGGCGGCCTCCGGGCCGCCCTTTCCCCGAACAGTTTGATCACTCTTCAAGGAGGCAGCAATGGCGCCCCGCGTTCTCGTTTCCGACAAACTCTCCACCACCGCCGTCCAGATCTTCAAGGATCGTGGCGTCGAGGTCGACTACCTACCCGACCTCGGCAAGGACAAGGAAAAACTCCTCGAGGTCATCGGCCAGTATGATGGCCTCGCCATCCGTTCGGCCACCAAGGTCACCGAGAAGCTGATCAATGCAGCGACCAATCTGAAGGTCGTCGGCCGCGCCGGCATCGGCGTCGACAATGTCGATATTCCCGCCGCCTCGCGGCGCGGTATCATCGTCATGAACACGCCTTTCGGCAACTCGATCACCACCGCCGAACACGCCATCGCGCTGATGTTCGCGGTCGCCCGCCAGATCCCCGAAGCCAACGCCTCGACCCATGCCGGCAAATGGGAAAAGAACCGCTTCATGGGCGTCGAGATTACCGGCAAGACGCTCGGCCTGATCGGCTGCGGCAATATCGGCTCGATCGTCGCCACCCGCGCCGTCGGCCTCAAGATGCATGTCGTCGCCTTCGACCCGTTCCTGTCCGAACACCGCGCCGAGGAACTGGGCGTCGAGAAGGTCGAACTGGATGAGCTGCTCACCCGTGCCGACTTCATCACGCTGCACACGCCGCTGACCGACAAGACCCGCAACATCATCAATGCCGAGGCCATCGCCAAGATGAAGACCGGCGTGCGCATCATCAACTGCGCGCGCGGCGGTCTGGTCGTGGAAAAGGACCTGATCGCCGCGCTGAAGAGCGGCAAGGTGGCCGGTGCCGGGATCGATGTGTTCGAGGTCGAGCCAGCTGAAAGCAATGAACTCTTCGACATGGAGAACGTCGTCTGCACCCCGCATCTCGGCGCATCGACCTCGGAAGCGCAGGAGAACGTCGCCTTGCAGGTCGCCGAACAGATGGCCGACTATCTGGTCAAGGGCGCGGTTACCAACGCCATCAACATGCCTTCAATCACGGCCGAGGAAGCGCCGCGCCTGAAGCCCTTCGTCAAGCTGGCGGAAGTGCTCGGCGCCTTTGTCGGACAGGTCACCGAAGACCCGATCACCGAGGTTGAAATCCTCTTCGACGGCTCGACCGCGCAGATGAACACCAAGGCGCTGATCAGCGCTGCCCTGGCCGGGCTGATCCGGCCGCAGGTTGCCGACGTCAACATGGTGTCGGCTCCGATCATGGTGAAGGAACGCGGCATCATCGTCGCCGAGGTCAAGCGCGACAAATCGGGCGTCTTCGACGGCTATATCAAGCTCACGGTGAGGACCGAGCACATGACACGCTCGATCGCCGGCACCTGCTTCTCCGACGGCAAGCCGCGCTTCATCCAGATCAAGGGCATCAATCTCGACGCGGAAGTCGGCCAGCACATGCTCTACACCACCAATGCCGACGCGCCGGGCATCATCGGCCTGCTGGGCACCCTCTGCGGCGAGAACGGCGTCAACATCGCCAACTTCCAGCTCGGCCGCAACCGGCCGGGCGGCGATGCCATCGCCCTGCTCTATCTCGACGCGCCGTTCCCCGAACCCGTGCTGGCCAAATTGCGCGCCCACCAGTCGATCGACTCGGCCAAGCGCCTGCAGTTCGACGTCAATCCGGCCTGATGGCATTCGCGCAGCAACTGAAAGGGCGCAGGCAAAATCCCGCGCCCTTTCAGTTTGCGGTGCTTTTGCTGGCGTCAAACACTCAATCGTCGGGGCCGCTCCAGCCTGGCAGGTGGCTCGCGGATTTGTCCTGCGACAACGTGGTGGCCTTCTTGGCCGCCTTGTCGAAGCTGTCGGCCAGTTGGCCGGCATCGATGCGCCGGCGGAAGAAATCCGCCCAGAGGAATTCCGCGAAGGGCGTTGTATCCTTGGCATAACCACCGGCTCGGCGCACCGCACCGGCCAGGCTGCGGTAAGGATCGTCGACCAGCTTGTCGACGGATTTCGGCAGATCTTCGTACGTGCGCCGCCGTCCCGACGCATCGAATGGATGCATCCAGGCGCGGTTGTCCAGGAAGGTCAGGAATTCTTCCTTGGTGAGTTGCGACAAGTCAGCCAGCACGCTGATCAGCACCTTTTCCATGCCCTCCTCGTGCAAGGCGCGGGCGAGATGGTGATGGTCGACGACGAAGGGCCGTCCCTTGGGGCCGATCACCGCCGGGATGAAATGCGCCCCGAGGAAATCGTCCTTCTTGTTCGCCGGCAATGCGCGCAGTTCCTTGCGTTTGAGCGCGACCTCACGCAGGCCGACCGTCATTTGCGTGGGGCGCAATTCATCGACGGAAACCGGATGCAAAACAGGTACGATGTTCCGTGGCATGGTTCATCCTTTCGAGGTTGAAGCGGGCGGCATAGGGTCCCGCCGGGTCGTCTCGCTGGTGGCGATGGCTGTTATGGCATTGTCGACACTGCGGAAAATGGCATTCGGCCCCAGCATCTCAACGATGCCGAAACGCTCCAGCGCCTTCTGGGCCCGCACAGTTTCCAGCCGGGCGATCCGGAAAGAGATGCCGGCATTCCGGCAATGCTCGATCACCCCGCGAAGGGCTTGCGCGGCCGTGAAGTCGATGTCGATGACGCTGCTTGCCTCGAAGACGACATGCTTCAGGGTGCCGGTGCTGGCATCGATCATGGCCCGGAATTCCTGGCCGAACCCTGCCGCGTTGACGAAGGAAAGCGGCGCCTGGAACGCAACCACCAGCACGCCCGGCACACGTTCGCCTCGTGGATCCCCGCTTGGCGGCCACCAGATGGAGGTGCCGGGCACCTTTTCGAACTCGATGGCGGCCGCCTGGGTCATGCCCCAAAGGCCGTGCAGCAGCGAAAGCCCGATGCCGATCGCCACGCCAACTTCGATCGGGAGGGCGACGATGGCAATGGCAGTGATCATGATCAGCGCGAATTCCAGCGGCGCTTGCCGCAACGTACCGAAGAACGTCTGCCAGCGCAGGATGCGCATCGCCACGAAGAACAGGATGCCGGCAAGCGCGGCTTGCGGCACACTGGCAAGCAGGCTTTTCCCGAACAGCACGAGCAAGAGGACGATTGCCGCCGCGAACAGACAGGTGAGCTGCGAACGCCCGCCCGTTTCGCTGACGATGGCCGTGCGCGGCGGGCTGGAATTGACCGGAAAGGCACCGGCCAACCCGGACAGCAGGCTTGCCGCCCCGACGCCGACGAAATCGCGGTTCACGTCCGGAGGCGTGCCGGACTCCCCGGCAAACGACCGCGTGGTAGCGGCCGTCTGCACCATGACGATGATCGCCACCAGCAAAGCCAGCGGCACCAGCGTGCGCATGTCGTCGAACGTCACCTGCGGCAGGCCGAGACCCGGCAGGCCGGCCGGCAAGTTGCCCTGAACTGCGACGCCGCGACCGGTCAGGCCGAGCGCCGTCACGGCGAGCGTAGCCACCGCCAGCGCAATCAACGCGCCGGGAATGCGCGGGCTTATGCGCTCGCATCCCGTGACGATCGCGAACACCCCAACGCCGAGCGCCAGGCTCCAGAAATTGACCTGGCCGAGATCGGCCCTGACAGCGGCGAGGCGCTGAAAAACGTTGCCGCTGCCCGACGGCAGACCGAGCAACTCCGGCAGCTGCGAGACCAGGATGTGGATGGCAATGCCGGCAAGAAAGCCGGCCATGACCGGCACCGACAGGAGATCCGCGATCCATCCCAATCTAAGCAGCCCGCCGGCCAGCACGATCGCGCCCACCATCAGCGCAAGCAGCGCGGCCATCGCCACATAATGGGGTGAGCCGGATGTGGCGATCAGCGCAAGGCCGCCGGCGAGGATTGGCGTGATGGTGGAATCCGCCCCCACCGACAAATGCCGGCTCGCGCCGAACACGGCAAAGGCAAACACGGCGGCGATGAAGGCGAAGAACCCGACTTCGGGAGAGAAATCGCCGAGCCGCGCCGTTGCCATCTGCTCGGGGATGGCAATGGCGGCGAGCGTCAGTCCGGCGAACAGGTCGCCGCTGAGGTCGCGGCCGCTCCAGCCCTGCAGACCACGAAGAAACAGAGCCGGTCTCGCCATCGGCTTCCCGACCCGATCTCCGGTTCCCTCCAGCATGTCCGGCATCCCTTGTCGGGAGGTTTCTCAGCGCATCAACCTAGGCCATATCCCGCAAAGGACAAGCGGCAAGATGGCCTCGACTGCTTCGCCGGCGGCGTTCAGGCGATCGAGCGGCGGCTGCCATGCTCGGCAAGCCATATGCCGCCGAAAACCAGTGCCAGGGCGATTGCGTGATAGATGTGGAAATCCTCGCCAAGAAGCACGATCGACAGGAGCGTGCCGAAGATGGGCACGAGGTTGATGAACAGGCCCGCACGATTGGCGCCGATCATCTCGATGCCGCGGATATAGGCCACTTGCGACACCACTGAGGCACCAATGGCCGTGTAGAGCGTGATTGCCCAACCGCGAGAATCCGGAAAAACCGCGACGCTGCTGGCCACCTCCCAAACGAAGAAGGGTACAGAGGTGACCAAAGCGGCGATTGATAGTGCAAGCATCAGGCTTTGCCACTGGAGAGCAGGCTTCAACCGAAGCCCGACCGAATAGCCGCTGTAGAGAATGACGGCGACCAGCATGATCGCGTCGCCAAAGTTGAGATTGAGGCGCATGAGCCCAGCCAGGTCGCCATGGCTGGCGGTGATGACGACGCCGACAACCGTCAGAGCTACGCCCAATGCCTGCGCCCACCCCACCCAGAGCCTAAAGAAGATGAAATTGGCCACGATGATGAGGATCGGCATGCTGGCCTGTTCGATCGAGACATTGATGGCGGTGGTGTAGTTGAGCGCCGCGTAGAAGATGACGTTGAACAGCGAGAACCCGCAGGCACCAAGCAGCAGGATCAGGAGCAGGTGGCGACGGATCACCGGCCAATCCTCGACAAATGCCCGCCCGCCGATTGGCAACAGCACAGCCACGGCGATCGCCCAGCGAAAAAACACCAGCGTCATCGGCGTGACATGGCCGACCGCCAGCTTGCCCGCCACGGCATTGCCGCCCCACAACAGCGTGGTCATCAGAAGCAGGGCATAGGCTTTTCGATGCAATCGGCGATCCCCCGGAACAATGCCGAAAAGCGACGACTTCCGACCTATGGCGCGCGGTGGCCCAAGTAAATGATGCAAATGCCCAAAATCTTGTGCCTACGAACGGCTTTCGCGGCAAAGAAAGGGTCGCGCAACGAAAGGCATGAGGCTATATGGGCCTGTCGTGGCGGGCTTTGCAGCCCGCTTTTGGTGTGCAGCAAGGGATAGTGATATGGCCAATGTGGTGGTCGTCGGCTCACAGTGGGGCGACGAAGGCAAAGGCAAGATCGTCGACTGGCTGGCGGATCGCGCCGATGTGGTCGTGCGCTTCCATGGCGGCCATAATGCGGGCCACACACTGGTCATCGACGGTGTCAGCTACAAGCTGGCGTTGCTGCCCTCCGGCCTCGTCCAGGGAAAATTCTCGGTCATCGGCAACGGCGTCGTTGTCGACCCTCATCACTTTGTCCAGGAAATGGAAAAGCTGCGGGCCCAGGGCGTGACCGTCACCCCGGAAATCCTGCGCATCGCCGACAACGCACCGCTGATTCTGTCGCTGCATCGCGAACTGGACGGTATCCGCGAAGATGCGAATTCGGCGCTGAAGATCGGCACGACCCGCCGCGGCATCGGCCCGGCCTATGAAGACAAGGTTGGCCGCCGCGCCATCCGCCTCGTCGACCTCGCCGAGCCGGAAACGCTGATGCTCAAGATCGAGCGGCTTCTGGCGCACCACAATGCGCTGCGTCGCGGCCTTGGGCTGAACGAGATCGAGGCGACGACGATCCATGAGGAACTCACCTCCATCGCCGACCAGATCCTGCCTTTCATGGACCAGGTCTGGCGGGTGCTTGAGGAAAAGCGCAAGGCCGGCGCCCGCATCCTGTTCGAAGGCGCGCAGGGCGCGCTGCTCGACAACGACCACGGCACCTATCCCTTCGTCACCTCGTCCAACACGGTGGCCGGCCAGGCCGCCGCAGGTTCCGGCCTCGGCCCGACGGCGATCGGCTATGTGCTGGGCATCACCAAGGCTTATACGACGCGCGTCGGCGAGGGACCGTTCCCCTGCGAGCTCGACGACGAAGTCGGTCGGCATCTGGCCACGGTGGGACGCGAAGTCGGCGTCAACACCGGTCGTCCGCGCCGCTGTGGCTGGTTCGACGCGGTACTGGTGCGCCAGACCGTCAAGACTTCCGGAATCACCGGCATCGCTCTGACGAAGCTCGATGTACTTGACGGACTGAAGGAATTGAAAGTCTGCGTCGGCTATGAGCTGGACGGCAAACGAATTGACTACTTGCCCGCCTCAATGCGGGCACAAGCAGCAGTTAAGCCCATCTATGAAACACTTGAAGGATGGTCGCAAACAACGGCCGGGGCGCGCAGCTGGGCCGAATTGCCGGCACAAGCAGTGAAATATGTGCGGTATATCGAGGAATTGATCGGCGCGCCGGTGGCGCTCCTCTCCACCAGTCCGGAACGGGACGACACCATACTTGTGACCGATCCGTTTCAAGATTAATTGTCAAAGGCCTAGCGGGCCGGCTGATTTGCTCAAGGCCCGCTCTGGAAGCGAACGACAGGTTCGATTGAAGCATGGCAGATTTCGTTGCGGTTCTGAAAAAAACGCTCGACGGCCTCGGCGAGACGACGCCGGAGGTACGCGCGAAAGTCTATGACAAGGCGCGCGCCACCATCGAGAGTAAGCTGGCCGCAATCAATCCGCCGCCGCCGGCTGCCGTGGCCGATCGCCAGCGGCGCGCGCTGGAAGATGCGATAGCCTCCATCGAGAAGGAGTATGCAAGGCCGCCGGCCGCGCCAGCCCCCGCTCTCGATCCCCTGGCCGAGCTTGAGAACATCTTCTCCTCGATCGACCGCAACCGGAACCAGCCGACGCATGCCCGGCCGGCGACCAAGACCGAATCCGGTTGGCCGCCGTCGCAAACCGAGGCGAAGCCCCAGCCTGCCGCACCCGCCCGCGCCGAAGAGCGCCCGACACAGCCTTCCTGGCAGAGGCCTACGGCGGAAACACGCGCCCCGGAATCCAGGCCTCAGCAAAACACTGTGCCGCCGGCACCGCCCGCGAGACAAGAACCCTCCGCGCCCGGCCCCAAGCCGGCCCTCGAACCCGTTTGGCCCAAGCCGAAGACGGAGACCAAGCCGGTCTTCGATTTCGGCAAGACATCGTCGGCCACGCCACCGCCAGCCTTCGCCCCGGAAACACCCCGCAATGTCGGGCGCGACGATAGGGGTTCGGATTTCGCGGCATCGTCGGGCGAAGACGAGACTACAGACGAAACCTTCGGCGAGATCGACGAACCGGAACGCAAGCGCAGCTTCGGACGCATCATCGCGGCCGTCGTCGCGCTCGCTGTCCTGGGCGGCGGCGGTTACGGCGTCTGGCTGAACAAGGACGCCTTCAAGGGCATGTTTGGTCTGAACAAGACCGAGACTGCGGCCGACAAGCCCGCCCCTGCGGCGCCGGCGAAACCAAACGCACCCGCGCAACCAGCCACGGCAGCCAACACCCCAGCGCCAGCTCCAGCGCCGGAAAGCAGCGAGCCGCAGAAATTCACGCAGCGACTGCAGGCCGACGGCAAGGAAACCGATCCTGGCCGGGCCGGCGGAGCAGCCACCGTTGGCGAAGGTACGTCCGTCGTCGCGCTGACCACGCCGTCGCCGACCACACCGCCGGTCAGCACGCAACCACAGCCGGCCCAGGCGCAACAGCCGACGCCTCCGGCCGCGACGCCGGGTGCCAATCCCGCGGCCCCCGCTACAACGACGCCGGCCGCGCAAGGCACCGCGGCGCCAAGCACGCCACCCGCGCCGCAAGCCATTCCGGTTGGCCAGAAGGCTATCTACTACGAAGAACGCACCAGCGCGGCCGAAGGCTCGGCCCAGCCGGGCAATATCGTCTGGTCGCTCGTGCAGGAATCGCCTGGCGGCGATGCGCCGCCCGAGCCGGCGATCCGTGCCGAGGTGACCATCCCCGGCAAGGACGTGCAGCTGCGCATGACCATCCGCCGCAATGCCGACCAGACCTTGCCGGCCAGCCATATCATCGAGATGATCTTCCTGACCCCGCAGGGTTTCGAAGGCGGCGGCATCGAAAATGTTCTGCGCATCGCGATGAAAACGTCCGAGCAGGAGGCCGGCAGCCCGCTGATCGGCGTTCCCGCCAAGATCGCCGACGGCTATTTCCTGGTCGCGCTCAACGATACCAAGGCCGACCAGGACGCCAATTTGACCCTCCTGCGTAATCAGGAATGGATCGACATCCCCGTCGTCTACAAATCCGGCCGCCGTGCCTTGCTGACGATGGAAAAGGGGCTGCCGGGCGAAAAGATCTTCGACGAGGCGATGAAGGCCTGGCAGGCGAAGACCTCGGGATAATCGAAACAGCGTGCCGACGGCCGCTGCGCCGGCCCAAAGGCGAGGTCCGTCACGGGTCCGGCAAAAAAGCCGGACCGACGCTGCGGACCGATTTGCCGGCGGGTGCCGGCTGTTCCATCAAAGCCATGGGCTCAAGCGTCTTGATGGGCTCCACCGAAGCGGTGATCGGCAGCTGCCGCTCCGGCTTCTCCGTCGGCAGCGGAATGATCGCGTTGGCCATATTGGCGGGCGTAACCGTCCGCGCCCGCATCTCGTTGACCCTGCTGTAGTAGCGGCGGAGATCGCAACTCTTGAAGGCCGGATCGTCCCGATAACGGAACGCTGTCTGCAAATCCTTGTAGGGCTTGCGCTCGGCGACAGAGATCATCTCCTCCGTTTCCAGTCTGGGGTCGGTCAACGCAAAAACCTCCATGCCCTGGTCGTCGCAAATAAAGCGGCACTGGTCGACGGTTTCCTGAAGTTCCACATCCTTGGCGAATTGCGATTTCGGGGCAGGGAAGAAATAGCCGTCTGAAGGCCGCACGCAGTAGAGCATGGAGGCACCACCGATCGACATCGGACCAGACGCTTCACGCACGCGTTCGCGCCGTTCGGGCGCGCAGCCAAGTGCCGCGTACCGCGCTTGCAGGACGGAGACGCTACGCCGGCCGCCGCTCGCCACCATTTGCCTCAGCACGTCTTCGCGCATGCGCGCGAGATCGGCGCAGGGGTTGAAAAATCCGCCGGTGCTCTTGGACGAGCATTGCCGCCGCCGTTCCAACGCCTGGATGGCCACAAGCTGCCGCCGAAGTTGCGCCGACTCCGGGCTGGAGCCGCCTACACCGCTGCTGCGGATCTGGCGTGCCAGCGACGCGCACTCATCTGCCAATGCCACGGAAGTCGGCACGGTGACGAATGCGAGGAGCGCGACCACAATGGATGCAAACCACCGTCCTCTGGCAGATCTATTGGAGTTGGAAAAAAGCAAGCGGCCAGATCGCGTACCGCTGTTCACGCCAGTTTCAAGAATTCGCATTCGTGATTACGCCTTGATACAAGCTGCTCTTCCAACTTGTATCAGGCTATACCGACGTCACAGGATTATGAAAGAGCTTCATAATATACTGAAAAACGTGGTTACACGTCAGACCGGATACGAACACCAATCGTTAAGCATGAGCAGCGGCTGGTGCTGGAACCCAAGGCGGGAAAGTCGGCCTAGATACCAGAACCATGGAGTTCTTCTTCGCTGCCTTCCCAGGGCGTGGGCATGTCGGCCACGGTGCTGGCGGCGGCATTGGCGCTTGGCAGGGCCATCCAGCATTTGAGCTCCGGATCGGCATATTCGATCATATGGCCCGGATAGGAATCATTGGCGCGCCAGCCTTCCATTCCGTACTGGTCCGCCCGCGCCCAAAAGGCGACATCCACTTCAGCAGGGCCCTGCTCCGATGACCTGACCGTGACGAGGATGCGGCTGCCATCCCTGGGCGCGCTCGACATATGACGCCATCCGGTCGATTCCTTCATGAGCCATTTCCTCCATCGATCGAACGCAGTGCATCGGCAACCCGACACGCCAAGCGTAGCACGATCAGCCCCATAGAAATCAATGCCGGATTGGATGAAAAGAACGGGAGACCGACCGTAGTCCCACCGCCGGGCCTAGCGACGGCTCAGCCTTCCAGCTCCTCGCGCAGCATCTCCAGCTCGAGCCATTCTTCCTCGAGCGCAGCCAGCGTCACACGCTCCTTGTCGAGAGCGGCGATGGTTTTCTGGAACCCGGTCGGGTCGCGCTCATAATAGGCTGGATCGGCGATGTTGTTCTCGAGCCTCGCGATCGAAGCCGTCACCGCCTCGATCTTCTTCGGCAGGCTTTCCAGGGCGAACTTCTGCTTGAAGGAGAGTTTTTTCGCCGGCTCTTTCGAGACCTCGGCGCGCGGCTTTTCGGCAGCCGGGTCGGCAGCAGACTTGTTGCGCGCCTTGCGGTCCTCCAGCTTGGTGCCGCCGCGCTGGGCCAGCATGTCCGAATAACCACCAGCATATTCGACCCAGCGGCCGCCACCGTCCGGCGCGATGATGCTGGTCACGGTACGATCGAGGAAATCGCGATCGTGGCTGACCAGGATGACAGTGCCGGCGAAACCCGCCACCAGCTCCTGCAGCAGCTCCAGCGTCTCCATGTCGAGATCGTTGGTCGGCTCGTCCAGCACCAGAAGATTGGCGGGCCGCGCCAACACGCGGGCGAGAAGCAGCCGCGCCCGTTCGCCGCCGGAAAGCTCGCGCACCGGCGTGCGCGCCTGTTCCGGCTTGAACAGAAAGTCCTTCATATAGGACACGACATGGCGCTGTTCGCCGTTGATGACGAGGTTCTCGCCGCGCCCGTCGGTCAGGTAATGCGCCAATGTTTCATCCGGGCTGACGGCCTCGCGCTTCTGGTCGAGCGTGGCGATCTCCAGATTGACACCCAGCCGCACCGAACCGGCATCGGGCGCGAGTTCTCCGGTCAGCATTTTCAGGAGCGTGGTCTTGCCCGCGCCATTGGGGCCGACGAGACCGACGCGATCACCGCGCTGGATGCGGGTCGAGAACCCTTTCACGACGGTAAGGTCGCCGAAGCTCTTGTCGATATTCTTGGCCTCGATCACCAGCTTGCCGGATTCGGCGGCGTCGCTCGCCACCAGTGTCGCCGTGCCTTCGGCGCCGCGATGGCTGCGGAAGCGCTGGCGCATCGTTTGCAACTCGCCAAGGCGCCGCATATTGCGCTTGCGGCGCGCCGTCACGCCATAACGCAGCCAGTGTTCCTCGCGCACGATTTGTCGGCCGAGCTTATGTTGGTCGCGCTCTTCCTCCTCGAGCACTTGGTCGCGCCATTCCTCGAAGTGCGCAAAGCCTTTGTCCAGGCGGCGTGTCTGGCCGCGATCGAGCCAGACTGTCGCGCGCGATACGCGCTGCAGGAAACGCCGGTCGTGGGAAATGACGATCAGCGCCGACGACGTGCGCGCCAGCTCTTCTTCCAGCCATTCGATGACGGCGAGGTCGAGATGGTTGGTGGGTTCATCGAGCAAAAGGATATCCGGCTCCGGCGCCATTACGCGGGCCAATGCCGCGCGGCGCGCCTCGCCGCCGGAGAGATCGGCGGGCCGTTCCTCGCCGGTGAGACCCAGATGCTCCATCAGATAGGTGGCGCGATGCGGGTCGTCGGCCGGGCCGAGCCCTGCTTCGACATAAGCGCGCACGGTAGCAAAACCGTCCATGTCGGGCATTTGCGGTAGGTAGCGTATGGTGGCGCTCGGCTGCCGGAACAGCTCGCCGTCCTGCGGTTCGATCATGCCGGCGGCGATCTTGAGCAGCGTCGACTTGCCCGAACCATTGCGGCCAACCAGCGCGATCTTGTCGCCGGGGGCGGCGACGAGTTCCGCACCGTCGAGCAGCGGCGTACCGCCAAACGTCAGTTTGATGCCGGTAAGATTAAGAAGCGGCGGGGCCATGTCTGCTTTCGGCTCTCAGGTTTCAGGCAAGGGGAACGGATGGGCAAGCAACAACGCCCGGCCACTGCCAAACGAGATTTCGAGCTCGCCTTTCACCGCGTTGGAGATGGTCAGGGACGAACCGAAGGCCATTTCGATATCGTTCAGCGGCCATTTCGCACCCTTGATGGTAAGGCCGGTGAGTTCCGAAAAGCCGAGCACCGAAAACAGCGTATCGTCGGCATAGTCGAACCTGGCGGCATGGCCAGGCAGCAACGGAACGCCTTCCTGTGCGCCGCTGGTCAAAAGCACGTCGATGCCTTCCTCGGCCAGCCTTACCGCCAGCGCCAGATGGAGAAAGGCGTGGTCGGCCCGGGCGCCGCCGAATGCGCCGACCAGGATCAGTTTCGTGGCACCGCTTTGCCGGGCAATCGCCACGGCGAGCTCGCCGTCGGTCTTGTCCTTCTCGGCCGGAAATCGTTCCTGCGGCACCTTGGCCAGATGCGGCGGCAGGTTGGCCGGTGCGGAATCGAAATCCCCCACCCAAAGTTCCGGCAGCAACCCCAGCATATCCGCATGACGAATACCGGAATCCGCAGCGATCACGCGCGTACCGGCAGTCTGGATATCGAGCCGTGGCGTACGAACGAGCTCGCCGCCGAGCAAAAGGGTGAAAGTGCTCATGGGCGTCGCCCTTACCAGCCCCCATGCGGAAACGGAAGTCCATGCCAGCGCCCGCGCGACGTTCGATCCGCCCCGGCAAACTAAGGCTTGCACCCCGCGCAGGCCCGCTCTATGTCTTTTGCCGCTCTAACGGGGTGCCGGGTCGCGGTTTTCGCGGAACGGCTGAGAGGCGCTAAGCCAACCCGCTGAACCTGATCCGGCTTGTACCGGCGGAGGGATTAGACGCTTAGCCAAAGGCGCCAACTCTCCTGTCACACGAATGAAGGAGGCGTCGATGCGCAAAATTCTGTCAGTCCTGATCCCGGCTCTCACCCTTGCTGCCGCCACACTGCCGGCCGCGGCCAAGGACAAGCTGACTATCTACACCTATGAGAGCTTCACCGCCGAATGGGGGCCAGGCCCGCAGGTGAAGAAGGCTTTCGAGGAAGAGTGTGGCTGCGAAGTCGATTTCGTCTCGGTTGCCGACGGCGTCGCCCTGCTCAACCGCGTCAAGCTGGAAGGTGCCGCGACCAAGGCCGACATCGTGCTTGGTCTCGACACCAATCTGACGGCCGACGCCAAGGCGAGCGGGCTGTTCGTCCCACACGGCACGATCGCAACGGTCGACGTGCCGGGCGGCTGGGCCGACGATACATTCGCGCCTTACGACTACGGCTATTTCGCCGTCGTCTATGACACCGAGAAGTTGAAGACGCCGCCGGCCAGCCTCAAGGAATTGGTCGAGGGCGATGCTTCGCAGAAAATCGCCATCCAGGACCCGCGCACCTCGACGCCGGGCCTCGGCTTGCTGTTGTGGGTAAAGGCCGTCTATGGCGACAAGGCGCCGGAGGCCTGGGCCAAGTTGAAGGGTCGCGTGCTCACGGTCACGCCGGGATGGAGCGAAGCCTACGGCCTGTTCACCAAGGGCGAAGCGCCGATGGTGCTTTCCTACACCACCTCGCCGGCCTACCACATGGTTGCCGAAAAGACCGACCGCTATCAGGCCGCTTCCTTCTCCGAAGGCCACTATCTGCAGATCGAAGTCGCCGGCATCACCACCACTGGCGCCAAGAACCCGCTGTCCCAGAAATTCATGGCCTTCATGACCGGCCCGAAGTTCCAGGACGTCGTTCCCGAAACCAATTGGATGTTCCCGGCCGGCAAGATGGACAAGCCTCTCAACCCGGCCTTCGACAAGCTGGTGAAGCCGGCCAAGACCTTGATCTTCAGCCCAGAAGAGGTTGCCAAGAACCGCAAGGCCTGGGTGGATGAATGGCTGTCCGTGATGAGCAAGTGAGGGCCACCATCATCCAGCCTCGCCAGGACGGAAGGCCTGCTGCCTTGCGCGATACGCGCGTTGTTGCCGGTGTCGTGGCACTCACCTTCATCACGCTGCTGATTGGAGGCGCCTTCTTAGGCCTCGTTGCCGAGGGCGCCGGCAATCTCTCCGGTGCCGCTTCGGCGTTCGATTCCTATCTTTTCCGCGTCGTGCGCTTCACAATATGGCAAGCGCTTTTGTCGACGCTTTTGTCGGTGGTTCCAGCGCTTTTCGTTGCAAGAGCGCTGTCGCGCCACCCGGCCTTTTTCGGACGCGGCCTCATCCTGCAGCTGTTTGCCGTACCGCTGGCCTTGCCGGCCATTGTCGCGGCGCTCGGCGTGCTGGCCCTCTATGGCCGCGCGGGCTATTTCGCTGGTCCGCTGACGGAAATGGGCGGGCAAGACTGGCCCGGCATCTACGGTCTTTCCGGCATTCTTGTCGCGCATGTCTTCTTCAACCTGCCATTGGCGACGCGCCTCTTCGTGGAGGCGCTGCAGACCATACCCACCGACCAGTGGCGGTTGGCCAGCCAGCTCGGTATGGGTGCGCGACCGGCCTTCCGGCTGATCGAATGGCCCGCGCTGAGCCGGGCCATGCCGGCCGTCGCCGGCCTGGTCTTCATGCTTTGCATCACATCTTTCACCATCGTCCTGCTGCTCGGCGGCGGCCCGCGCGCCACCACGCTGGAAGTGGCGATCTATCAGGCGCTGCGTTTCGACTTCGATCCGGCACGAGCGGTCGCGCTGACACTCTTGCAGATCGTCCTGACCTTCGTGGTGATGACATTGCTGGCCCGACTGGGAGCCAACACCGTCGGCGACGCCAATCTCTCGGTAGCGCCGCGGCGTTATCTGTCGATCGGCCTCGGAGAGGCCACGCTGAATTTTGTGATGATTGCAGCGGCATTGCTGTTCGTGGCCGGCCCGATGGCGGCGATCGTCGCCGCCGGTCTGGCGGCCGACCTTTCGCGCCTAGTTGGCGAAAACACCGTCCAACAGGCAGCGTTGACCAGCATCGTGCTGGCTTTCCTCTCGGCCCTGCTTTCGGTGGTTTTGTCCTTCTCGCTGGTTGCCGCGCGACGGGCCCTGGCCGGTCGCCGCAAGACCGGGCGCAGCTCCTTGCTTGAATACGCCGCCGATACCGGCGCCGGCTTCGTCCTGGTGGTCCCGCCCATCGTCATCGGCGCCGGCTGGTTTCTTCTCCTACGCCACGTCGGTGATTCCCTGGCTGTGGCGCCGCTCATGGTCGTCACCGTCAACGCGATCATGGCGATGCCTTTCGCTATTCGCGCGCTTCGTCCAGCCTATGATGCGACGAGCGAACGGCATGAGCGTCTTTGCGCGCAGCTGGGCATAACCGGTTGGAACCGGCTGCGACTGATCGACGGACCGGTGCTCAGGCGCCCGCTGGCCACCGCCTTCGCTTTTGCCATGGCGCTGTCGCTGGGCGATCTTGGCGTGATTGCCCTGTTCGGCTCGGATTCGCTCCAGACGCTGCCTTATCTTCTGCTTGCCCGCATGGGCAGCTACCGTACCGCCGACGCGGCAGGACTGGCGCTGCTGCTCGGCCTGGTCTGCTTCGTCCTGGTGCTCCTGGCCCACCGGCTCGGAAAGGAACGTGCCATATGATTGCCGAGGTTCTGGCTCGCAGCGGCGTTTCCGTGCGTCTGGATGAGACGACATTCGACTATGACGGGATGAAGCTCGACTTCGACCTCACCTTCGCTGCCGGTGAGATCACCGCCGTGATGGGCCCCAGCGGCTCGGGAAAATCGACATTGCTCAATCTCGTCGCCGGCTTCGAGGTGCCACTCACCGGTCGTGTGCTGATTGGAGGAGACGATTACACCAACGCATCTCCGTCGGAACGGCCGGTTTCGATGGTGTTCCAGGAAAACAATCTCTTCGCGCATCTCGACGTCGCTCAGAATGTCGGGCTTGGGCGATCGCCTTCGCTCACCCTCGACAAGGCTGACCATTCGACCGTCGCCGACGCGCTTGCCCGCACCGGTCTCGGCGGCAAGGAAAGGCGCCTGCCGCGCGAATTGTCGGGCGGCGAACGCCAGCGTGTCGCGCTGGCGCGCGCACTGGTGCGCGATCGCCCGGTTCTTCTGCTCGACGAGCCTTTCGCTTCTCTCGGACCAGCCCTGCGCGAGGAAATGCTGGATCTGGTTGCCGCCGTGCATGCCGAGCGGCCCATGACCATCCTGTTCGTCACCCATCAGCCGGAAGACGCGCGTCGCATCGCCAGGAACGTCGTTTTTCTGGAGGACGGCAGCGTCACGGCTTCCGGCACCGCCGCCGACTTCTTTTCCGCCGACGGACCGGCCGCCTTCCAACGTTATGCCGGCTCCAATGCCGGCAGATGAGCCGGCTTGGGAACGCGGTGGCCAATCCGAACAAGTCGTATTACACTCAAGATAGGAAAATTGTCGGGTGTTCTGTCGCGGAAATCTGGAACGCTTTTCGCGACTCGGGCATTTGTCTTGCCTGGAAGCCGACATAATTTGCGGTCAAACCGATTTGGGGGCGCGGCCGTCCTTGCTTGCCAATGTTTCTTGTGTGTGGCTAGGTTCACATACAACTGGTCAGGCTTAGATACCGATTGCCCCTGCGAGACGAGAGGAAGCCGACCTGCCGACCGGCCTGAAAATGATTGGCATGAAGAACCCGGCGCGCCTGTTCGCGCTGGCGGGGCTTGTGTTTGCGCTCGCCTCTTGCCAGTCGATCATGCCGAATTCCGTCGAGGAATCCGGCTTCCAACCGTCTAACAAGCCCGTCACCGTCGACAATGCCCAGGCCAACAGCCGCCTGGCGGATCTGGCCAAGGCGCAACACCCGCGCATCCTGGCCACCTATGGCGGCGAGTACTCCGACCCGAAGCTTGAGCGCATGGTGGCAAAAATCGTCGGCAGGCTGACTGTGGTCTCCGCCAACCCGACGCAGACCTATCGCATCACCATCCTCAACTCGCCCAACGTTAATGCCTTCGCACTGCCGGGCGGCTACCTCTACATCACGCGCGGCCTGCTTGCGCTTGCCAACGATTCCTCCGAACTTGCCGCGGTGATCGCGCACGAGATGGGACACGTGACGGCCAACCACGGCCTGCAACGGCAGCAGCTCGAGGCCGAGGAAGGTCTCGCCACCAAGGTTGTCTCCGACGTGCTCGGAGACAATGCGACGGCCAAGGCGGCGCTGATCCGCGGCAAGCTTAGGCTCGCCCAGTTCTCGCGCAACCAGGAGCTGGAAGCCGATGCCATCGGCATCAAGTCGGTGGGCGAAGCCGGCTACGACCCCTATGCGGCCGGCCGCTTCCTGCAGTCGATGTCCTCCTATGCCGGCTTCCGCTCCGTCAGCGGCGCCACCGACGCCAGCCTCGACTTCCTTGCCACTCACCCCAATACGCCGCAGCGCATCGATCTGGCGCAGCGTCACGCGCGCATGTTCGGTCCGCCCGGTTTCGGCACGCGCGATCGCGATTCCTATCTCGCCGGCATCGACGGGTTGCTCTACGGCGACACGCCGGAAGAAGGATATGTGCGTGGCAGCACCTTCCTGCACCCGAAACTCGGCGTCTCCTTCGCCGTGCCGGAAGGTTTCGTCATCGATAATTCCGCTGCGGCCGTTACCGCAACCGGGCCCGGCGACATAGCCGTTCGTTTCGACGGCGTGACGATCGACAAGGGTCTGTCCCTGCCTGACTACATCCGCAGCGGCTGGGTAGCGGGCCTCGACAGTGCCAGCGTCAGTCAACAGACGATCAACGGCAACGAGGCGGCCGTCGCCAAGGCGCACGCCGACGGCTGGCAGTTCGATATCGTGGTGATCCGCGCCAACGGCCAGGTTTACCGGCTGCTCACCGCCGCTCCGGCGGCCAGCGGCTCCCTCGAAACGGTCGCGCGCTCGGTGAGCGGCAGCTTCCGTGTCCTGAGCGCCGCGGAAAAGGCGGCGCTGAAGCCCCTGCGTATCCGCATTGTCACCGTGCAGGCGGGTCAGACCCTCGGCACCCTGTCGGCCCAGATGGTCGGCGTCGACCGCAAGCTCGACCTGTTCCGTGTGCTGAATGCCATGGGGCCCGGCGCCACTGTTTCGGCCGGCGACAAGGTCAAGATCGTCACCGACAGATAGGCCGGTCGCACTGCTTCTCCGGCCGGTGCCGACGCATCAAGGGTGCGCCCGGCAATCCGCGATCATCCGCCGTCCGGTTTGCCCTCGACATTGGAACGCAGCCGCGAAAAGACCGACCGCACCTTGTCGAGATCGTCCTGATCGAGCCCGGCGCGCAGTTGTCGGTCGAACGCCATCGCTGTTTCCCTAAGCTTGAGGAACAACGCCTCGCCGCTCGGCGTCAACTCGACCAGATGTATGCGGCGGTTTGCGGGATCGCGTCGACGAACCAGCAGCCCGTTCGCTTCCATGGCATTGAGGTGGTGGGTCAGCGTCGCATCCTGGATACCGACCGACTGCGCCAGCTCGCGCTGGTTTCCCGCTCCGCGCAACTTCACCGAGATCAGCACCGACCACACCGGCAAGGATCCGCCGCCGGCGATCAGCGCGTCATCGAAGGCGCGGCGCACGATCTTTGCGGTTTGGGCGAGGTCGAGGCCGATTGGCTGAACGGATGGATCGAACATTCATCGAGACTAGCACGGAAACCGATCACGTCTAATATATTGACATCTAATCATTAGATATCTACCTATAAACGCAACTTGGTGATTATCGTCGAAGAGGTGTCGAAATGCAGATCGTCTTCATGCTCGCGCTCGCCCTGCATGTGATGTCCGGCGTGTTCTGGGCCGGCTCCACCTTCGTGCTGTCGCGCATTGGCGACGGGCGCACGGCGATCGCCCTATTCGGACCGCAAATGGGGGCCGCCACTGCCGCCGTCCTGTCGGGCGCGGTTCTCTGGCACCTCTTTCATGGCAGCTATTTTGGCGCGCAGGAAAAGGTTCTTGCCGTCGGTGCTGTCGCGGCACTGATCGCGGCCGGGGTCCAGGGTGCATTGGTGGGCCGCGCCCGCCGTAACCTGGCCGCTGGCCGCGAGGCCGAGGCCGCGATCGCCGGACAGGCCATACGCGGCGAACGCCTCGCAGCAGGCCTGCTAGCGATCACCGTCATCGCCATGGCGATCGCGCGGGTGGTCTGAAATCTGGAAATCCAGTCTTGCCGACGTCTTAGGCCGCCAGGAACTCAGGGTTCTGCTTTACGAGAGCGACCTTGAGTTTCTCCATCGCACGGACCTCGATTTGCCGGACCCGCTCCTTGGAAATACCAAGCGTCGTGCCGAGCTCTTCCAGCGTCGCGCTGTCGTCGCCCAGCCGACGTTCCTCTATGATGCGCAACTCGCGGGCATTGAGCGCCCCAAGCGCCTGCTTGAGCCAGGCTGAACGGCGCTCGACATCGATCGCGTCGCTGACCACTTCGTCGGGCAACGGTTCGTCGGAAACCAGGAAATCCATACGCTCCGCGCCATTGCCATCGTCGGCCAACGGCATGTTGAGCGAACTGTCGGGTGCCGACAGCCGCGCATCCATCACGGCAACGTCGTTCTCCGACACACCAAGCGCCGTCGAAACCTGCAGATATAGCGCGCGATTGGACAGCGGCTCGGCCCCTGTCGCGAGCCGAGCGCGCAGACGCCGTAGATTGAAGAACAGTGCCTTCTGCGCCGAACTTGTGCCGCCGCGCACAATCGACCAATTGCGCAGGATGTAATCCTGCATCGAGGCGCGAACCCACCAGGTCGCATAGGTGGAGAAACGCACATCACGCTCGGGATCGAAGCGCGCCGCTGCTTCCAAGAGGCCGATATGGCCTTCCTGGATAAGGTCCGACACCGGCAACCCGAAATAGCGGAACTTGGCGGCCATCGCGATGACCAGCCGCATATGGGCGATGACGATCTGGTTCAGCGCATATTGGTCGTGAGCATCTTTCCAGCGCAGCGCCAGTTCATGCTCCGTATCCCGTTCCAGATAGGGAGCGGCCATCGCCGCCCGGACCATGATACGCCCTGCCCTGTCTTCAATCATTGTGATTTCCCCGTCTGCCCGTTGTGAGCCTGGCCGGGCGGACCGGTCGGCTTTGCGTCTGGAAGCGTGCACCAACGTGCCATGCCAGCAATGGTTCCCGAGAGCCTATGCCGCGACGAAACCGGCGCTCCTGCACGTCATCGGCATCCTCGGCTATGCTGGAAAAAAATTCTACACCATACCATACTTTGAAATTTCATTCCTTATTTCGGGACTAAGCTTCTGCCAAATTCCTCCACCTCTCGACAGGCCAGCCCGTGTCGCTGGCCGGAACTACAGGATCACAAAAAGATGAAATGGCTGAAATCGCTGCTCCTGGCTGGAACCCTGCAAGTTCTGGCCGTCACCGCTGGCCACGCCGGGGCTGACCTTGACCACATCAAGCAGACGGGCGTCTTCAAGATCGGCACCGAAGGCACCTACGCGCCTTTCACCTATCACGACGCCTCGGGCGCACTCGTCGGCTTCGACGTCGAGATCGGCCGCGAGATCGCGAAGCGCCTGGGCGTGAAGGCCGAATTCCTCGAAGGCAAATGGGACGGCCTGATCGCCGGCATCGACGCCAAGCGTTATGACGCCGTCATCAACCAGGTTGGCATCACCGAGGCACGCAAGGCGAAGTACGATTTCTCCGATCCCTACATCGCCTCGAAGGCGGTGCTCATCGTTCGCGATGACAATGCCGACATCAAGGACTTTGCCGACCTGAAGGGCAAGAAGTCTGCGCAGTCGCTCACCTCGAATTTCGGCAAGCTCGCCGAGAAGAACGGCGCCGAGCTCGTCGGCACCGACGGCTTCGATCAGTCGATCCAGCTCGTGCTGAACGGTCGTGCCGCAGCCACCATCAACGACAGCCTGTCCTTCTATGATTTCAAGAAGCACAAGCCGGACGCCAAGGTGAAGATCGTGGCGCAGGAAGCCAATGCCGACTATTCCGGCGTCATCGTGCGCAAGGGCGACGCCGATCTGGTGGCGGCGATCAACAAGGCGCTGACCGAGATCAAGGCGGACGGCACCTACAAGAAGATCTCCGAAACCTATTTCGGGCAGGACGTTTCCAAGTAAGACATCCTCCGCGCCGGACAGGCAGTCCGGTTCGTTCAGACATGGCGGCGTGCCGATGATGCGGCACGCCGCTTTTGTGTTTTCCGCGACCGTCTATGATGGCGGCACAAAGATCAGCCGAAGGGAGACCCGTTCGTGCCGTACTGGCTGCAATTGATGCTGGATTCGCTTGGTCCCCTTCTATGGGCGGGGCTTATCTTCACCATACCGCTCACCCTCCTGTCCTTCGTCCTGGGATTGGCTGTCGGCCTCGGCGCCGCCCTCGCGCGCCTTTTCGGACCGTGGCCGCTGGTGGCGATCGTTCGTTTTTATGTCTGGATCATTCGCGGCACGCCGCTGCTGGTTCAGCTCTTCCTCATTTTCTACGGCCTGCCCAGTCTGGGCATCGTGCTCGATGCCTTCCCGGCGGCCTTGATCGGCTTCACGCTCAACATCGGCGCCTATTCCTCCGAGATCATCCGCGCCGTCATCGGCTCGGTACCGCGCGGGCAATGGGAGGCGGCCTATTCCATCGGCATGAGCTGGAGCCAGGCAATGCGCCGCACCATCCTGCCCCAGGCCGGACGGGTGGCCGTGCCGCCGCTGTCGAACACCTTCATCTCGCTGGTCAAGGACACCTCGCTTGCCGCGGCAATCACCGTGCCGGAACTGTTTCAGTCGGCGCAGCGCATCGTTGCCGTCACCTATGAGCCGCTGATCCTTTATGTCGAGGCGGCCCTTATCTATCTCGCGATGAGTTCGGTCCTGTCGGCGCTGCAGGTGCGGCTCGAAGCGCGGCTCGGCCGCTATGGCGGTTTCCTGGAGGCACGGTCGTGATCGAACTTTCCAACCTCGAAAAGCGCTTCGGCGACAATGTCGTCCTGAAGGACATCAACGTCGCCATGTCCGAAGGCAGCGTCACCGCTCTGGTTGGCCCTTCGGGCGGCGGCAAGTCGACACTGCTGCGCTGCATCAACCTGCTTGAAATCCCGACCTCCGGGACCGTGCGCATCGGTGACGAGGCGCTCTCCTTCCGCCCGGGCGTCAAAGTGGCAACCCGGGATATCCAGAGGCTCCGGCGTCAGACCGGAATGGTGTTCCAGAACTTCCAGCTGTTTCCGCATTGCACGGCGATCGGCAATGTCATGGAAGGGCTGGTCACCGTGCTGAAATGGCCCGCCGACAAGGCACGGGCACGGGCGCTTTCGCTGCTGGAGAAAGTCGGCATGGCGCACAAGGCCGACGCCTGGCCAGCGACGCTTTCCGGCGGCCAGCAGCAGCGTGTCGCCATCGCCCGTGCCCTGGCGCCGTCGCCGCGCGTGCTTCTGTGCGACGAGCCGACGTCGGCGCTCGATCCGGAACTTGCCCAGGAAGTCGTCGACGTCCTTGGCCAGCTGGCCGTCGAGGGCACCACCATGGTCATGGCGACGCACGATCTGCGCCTCGCCTCGAAAGTAGCGCGCGAAGTGGTTTTCCTGGAGGCGGGCGTAGTCGTCGAGAAGGGGCCGGTCGATACGGTATTCCGCAACCCGCAGCATCAGCGCACAAAACGCTTCATCGCGACGCTGAGACAGGAACAGGAAGAGGCCGGCAGCGGGATCTGACCGTTTGGAGCCGTATCAGCGGTATCCGCCTGTCTCGCCAGCACCTGTCCGTATCGAGATATACGTCGAGGCTGTCGGCTGTGCAGACGCGTAACAAATGCCTATGTTTGGACGAACACCCGTTGCGACGAAAAACAAGCCGCAAAGGCAAGGAGATCATCCATGGACACCCGAACATTCCCGGTCACCCGCACTGACGCCGAATGGCGCGCGAAGCTGACGCCCGAGCAATATCAGGTCATGCGCCATCACGGCACGGAGCGGCCAGGCAGCTGCGCCCTGCTCTATGAGAAGCGCGCCGGCGCTTTCCACTGCGTCGGCTGCGACAGCCCGCTCTTCGAAGCCAAACTGAAATTCGAAAGCGGCACCGGCTGGCCGAGCTTCAACGACCCCGTTCCCGGTTCCGTCGAAACCACCGTCGACCGCAGCTACGGCATGGTGCGCACCGAGGTCCATTGCGCCACCTGCGGCAGTCATCTCGGTCATGTCTTCGAGGACGGTCCACCGCCGACGGGCCTGCGCTACTGCATCAACGGTGTCGCGCTGAATTTCAAACCGGCCTGACGAAGGAAGCGATCCGCTTTCAGCAGACCGCCATCACACGGCAAACCAGGACAGACAGATCTGTGGCCGGTTCAAGCCACCGTAACAAGAACAAGCCAGATGGCTGCGGCAAATTGATGAGCCACGGCGGCGAGACCGGAAGAACCCCATGGGAGGCCTGTCTTCAGCCGGGCGCGACATCCTCAAGCATCTTCGTTCAGCGCCTCCGCCACCGCCTGCTCGAAACGGCCGGCCTCGGTAACCAGCCAGTCCGCCATGGCCGGCCAATTGTCTTCGGCAAAGCAGTTCACCCGCCAGATGGCGTTGATGCCGAAGCCTTGCGCAGTTTGCTCCGGCCGCAGCTTGAGCCGCTCTTCGATCGTCGCGCGGTGGGGAGCGAGCCTGGTTTCGGTGTCGACTGCACCCAGCTTCTCGTTGCGCCCGAAGAAGACGCCGACGAGGTTCTGCTCGGGCGCGACATACATGGTGATGACAAGGCTGACCGGTGGCAGGCCTCGCTGCCAGAACCAGGGCCCGTGTCGGGATCGCCTCGGGCGCTCTTCGGGATGTCGTTCCTCGAACAGCGCCCAAAAGGCGCGGTGACGGAATTCACTCGCCCTGCGCGCACCGAAGTCAAATTCGCTCATCGAATTGACCCGCCGAACCTGGTGCGCCCCTCCGCCCTATGGCGAGGGACGCACTTTAAGAAATGACATCACACCATGCCGAGCGCGGCTTTGTAGAGATCGAGGATCGTTTCTTCTTCCTGCCGCTCCGCCTGGTCCTGCTTGCGCAGGCGCACCAGCGCGCGGATCGCCTTGGTGTCGAAGCCCGTACCCTTGGCTTCCGCATAGACGTCCTTGATGTCGTCGGCGATCGTCTTCTTCTCTTCCTCGAGCCGCTCGATGCGCTCGATGAGTGCCCGCAACTGGCCGGCGGCTACAGTCTGGCTGGTTTCGGTGATTTCATCGGCCATCTTGGTCTCCATTGGTTACCGCAGTCACGACTCGGGGAGCCGTCACCGGTTTTTCGCCGGGTTCGATGCCCGACCGGCCTTGGCAGGTCAAGGTCTGATTGTCAGCAATGCTCCTGGCGCAGCGTCAGCCGAACACCACCAGGAGATCCTTGGCGTCGATCTGGTCTCCGGTTCTGACCAGCACTTCCGCGATCACGCCGTCGCGCTCGGCATGCAGCGCCGTCTCCATCTTCATCGCCTCGATGGAAAGCAGCACATCGCCGGCCTTGACCGCCTGCCCGGCGGAAACGGCGAGTGTCGAGACCACGCCAGGCATCGGCGCCCCAACATGAGCCTCGTTGCCGGGTTCCGCCTTGCGGCGTGCCTTGCCGTTCGAGGCGCCATGGGCGCGGTCCGGAACCTTGACGCGGCGCGGCTGGCCGTTGAGCTCGAAGAACACGGTGACCATGCCCTTTTCGTCAACCTCGCCGACAGCCAGGCAACGGATGACCAGTGTCTTGCCCTTCTCGATGTCGACGAAAACCTCGTCTTCCGGCTTCATGCCGTAGAAATAGGTCGGCGTCGGTAACACGCTGACGGGACCATAGGTTTCCTGCGCGGCGGCGAAATCGGAGAACACCTTCGGATACATCAGCCAGGAAGCGAACTCGCTTTCTGATAGCTTGCGGCCGAGCTTGTCCTCGATCTGCTTGCGGTTTTTCTTCAGGTCTGCAGCCTTGAGCAACGAGCCCGGTCGCACGGTGATCGGTTGGTCGCCCTTCAGCGCTTTCTTCTGCAGAGCCTGCGGCCAGCCACCGGGCGACTGGCCGAGATCGCCGCGCAACATCGACACGACCGAATCCGGGAAGGCGATATCCTTGGCCGGGTTCTCGACATCGGCGACCGTCAGATCCTGGCTCACCATCATCAGCGCCATGTCGCCGACGACCTTGGATGACGGCGTCACCTTGACGATGTCACCGAACATCAGGTTCACGTCGTGATAGGCCTGCGCGACCTCGTGCCAGCGTGTCTCCAGGCCCAGCGAACGGGCCTGTTCCTTGAGATTGGTGAACTGGCCGCCTGGCATTTCGTGCAGATAGACTTCCGACGCCGGCCCCTTCAGGTCGCTTTCAAAGGCGGCGTACTGATTGCGCACCGCCTCCCAGTAGAACGAAATCTTGCGGATCCACTTCGGATCGAGACCGGGTTCGCGATCGGTGCCCTTCAGCGCTTCGACGATGGAACCGAGACAAGGCTGCGAGGTGTTGCCGGAGAAGGCGTCCATGGCCGCGTCGATGGCATCGACACCGGCCCCCACCGCCGCCAGAACCGTCGCGGCCGAGAGGCCGGACGTGTCATGCGTGTGGAAATGGATGGGCAGATCGGTCGCCTCGCGCAGTGACTTGAACAGCACCTGCGCCGCAGCGGGCTTCAAGAGGCCGGCCATGTCCTTGACGGCGATGATATGGGCGCCGGCCGCCTCCAGCTCCTTGGCTAGCCCGACATAGTAGTTGAGGCTGTATTTGGCCCGGTTCGGGTCGAGGATGTCGCCCGTGTAACACATGGCCGCTTCGATCAGCTTGCCTTCGGCGCCGACCGCGTCCATGGCGACACGCATGTTTTCGACCCAGTTCAGACAGTCGAAAACGCGGAAAAGGTCGATACCGCCTTCCGCGGCCTGCTTGACGAAGTGCTGCACGACATTGTCGGGATAGTTGGTGTAGCCGACGCCGTTGGCGCCGCGCAGCAACATCTGCAGCAGGATGTTCGGCGCTCTCTCGCGCACCAGGGACAGCCGCTCCCAGGGATCTTCGGTCAGGAAGCGCATGGCCACGTCGAAAGTGGCGCCGCCCCAGCACTCCAGCGACAGCAGTTGCGGCAATGCGCGCGCATAGGTGCCGGCGACGCGGGTGATGTCATGCGTGCGCATGCGCGTGGCGAGAAGCGACTGATGTCCGTCGCGCATCGTCGTGTCGGTGACGAGCACTTCCTTCTGCGCGCGCATCCACTTGGCGAAGCCTTCGGGGCCGAGCTTGTCGAGCTTCTGCTTCGAACCGTCGGGGATCGGCGCCGTGAACCAGGGAATGACCGGCGCGGCGGCATCCGGATTGGGCTTTGGCCGGCCGCGCGTCTCGGGATGGCCGTTCACGGTGACGTCGGCCAGATAGTTGAGCAGCTTGGTGGCTCGGTCCTGACGCTTGACCTGCGCGAACAGCTCCGGCGTCGAGTCGATGAACTTGGTCGTGTAGGAATTGTCGGCGAAGCTTGGATGATTGATGATCGCTTCGAGGAAGGTGAGATTGGTGGCCACGCCGCGGATGCGGAACTCACGCAGTGCGCGGTTCATGCGCGAGATCGCCTCGCCCGGCGTCGGCGCCCAGGCCGTCACCTTTTCAAGCAGCGGATCGTAAAAGCGAGTAATGACCGCGCCCGAATAGGCGGTGCCGCCATCGAGGCGAATGCCGAAGCCGGTGGCGCCGCGATATGCGGTGATACGGCCATAATCCGGAATGAAGTTCTGCTCGGGGTCTTCCGTGGTGATACGGCATTGCAGCGCGTGGCCGTTGAGCCTGATGTCTTTTTGCGCCGGAACACCCGAGCCCAGCGTGCCGATGGCGAAGCCGTCGAGGATGTGGATCTGCGCCTTGACGATGTCGATGCCGGTCACCTGTTCGGTGACGGTGTGCTCAACCTGGATGCGCGGATTGACCTCGATGAAGTAGAACTTGCCGGTATCGGCGTCCTGCAGGAATTCGACCGTACCCGCGCCGACATAACTGGTCTCGCCGGCGATCTTCAGCGCATAGCCGCAGAGTTCCTGCCGTAGCTCGCTGCTGAGATAAGGCGCCGGTGCACGCTCCACGACCTTCTGGTTGCGGCGCTGGATGGAACAGTCGCGTTCGAACAGATGAACCGCGTTGCCATGTGTATCGCCCAGCACCTGCACCTCGACATGGCGGGCGCGCTCGATAAGCTTTTCGAGATAGACTTCATCCTTGCCGAAAGCCGCCTTGGCCTCGCGCTTGCCTTCCATCACCTCGCGGGCCAGATCAGCCTCCGAACGGATGGCGCGCATGCCGCGCCCGCCGCCGCCCCAGGATGCCTTCAGCATCACGGGATAGCCGACCTGCGCGGCGAGCTTCTTCACCGTCTCCATGTCGTCGGGCAGGGGATCGGTAGCCGGCACCACGGGCACGCCGACCTCGACGGCAAGATTGCGGGCTGCCACCTTGTTGCCGAGCCGTCGCATCGTTTCCGGCTTCGGGCCGATGAAGGTGATGCCGTTTTCCGCGCAGGCATCGGCGAATTCCGGGCTTTCCGAGAGCAGGCCGTAGCCGGGGTGGATGGCATCAGCGCCGGACAGTTTGGCGACGCGGATCACTTCGTCGATCGACAGATAGCTTTCGATCGGTCCCATATCTTTCGTCAGCCATGGGCCGCGCCCGACCTGATAGCTCTCGTCGGCCTTGAAACGGTGCAGCGAATATTTGTCCTCCTCGGCCCAGATCGCCACCGTTTTGAGGCCCAGCTCGTTGGCCGCGCGAAACACGCGGATGGCGATCTCGGAACGATTGGCGACAAGGATCTTCGTGATTGCCAAGGGGGAATGCTCCAGCCAACGAGGGAAGAAAGGCGGGCGCATGATTAGCGTGAAAATGCTGCGGTGCAACCAAAATAAGCAGCCGATATCGACTGAACACGGATCAGGCAGTTGGGGTGCCGGGATTCACTAAGCCCACCGGAAATTCCGCGACGGCATGCGGCAAGGAACGGCGAAATAATCATCCGCCGGCAGCCAGCCGTCGGACGCCTTTATCGATGAACCCGAACCGGAAAAAGAAAATGCCCGGCGCATGGCGCCGGGCATCGTTGTAGCAAGTGGTCAGCTGTTTACTGCTGGAACCAGGAATACTTGCCGTCGTCCTTCTTCTTCCACTCGTACATGACGTAGCCGGGAAGCTTGGGATCGCCCTTTTCGTCATAGGAGAGCTCGCCGAGAACGGTCTTGAACGGACCCTTCTCGTGCATCGCCTTGGCGACTTCCTTGGGATCGTTCGACTTTGCGGCGGCGGCAGCCTGCGCGATCACCTGGGTGGCCGCATAGGAGTAGAGCGTATAGGCTTCCGGCTCGAAGCCCTGGGCGCGGAACTTGGCAACCAGTTCCTTGTTGCCCGGGTTGAGGCGCGGGTCCGGACCGAAGGTGTTGAGCGTGCCGGCAACCGCGTCGCCTGCGATGGCGGCGAGTTCGTCGGTGACGATGCCGTCGCCCGACATCAGCTTGGCCTTCAGGCCCTGGTCAGCCGACTGACGAATGATCAGGCCGGCTTCCGTGTGCAGGCCGCCCCAGTAGATCAGGGTCACACCGGCTTCCTTCATCTTGGCGATGAGAGCGGAGAAGTCCTTGTCGCCGACATTCACGCCTTCATACATGACATCCTTGACGCCAGCGGCATTCATGGCCTTCTTGGTTTCGTCAGCGAGGCCCTGACCATAGGGCGTCTTGTCATGGATGACGGCAACCTTGGCGTCCTTGAAGTTCTTGGCGATGTAATTGCCGGCAATGCTGCCCTGCTGGTCATCGCGGCCGCAGGTGCGGAACACGTTCCACAGACCGCGTTCGGTGAACTTCGGGTTGGTGGCCGCAGGCGTTACTTCAACGATACCGTTTTCGGCATAGACTTCGGAAGCCGGGATCGAGACGCCCGAGTTGAAGTGACCGACCACGAACTTGACGCCGTCGGCGACAAACTTGTTGGCCACGGAGATGCCCTGCTTCGGATCGGAGACGTCGTCGCCGACCGACAGCTTGATCTGTTCGCCATTGACGCCACCGGCGGCATTGATGTCGGCAACAGCCGCCTCGGCACCCTTCTGCAACTGCGCGCCAAAGGCGGCGTTGGGGCCGGTGATGGGGCCAGCGACGCCGATCAGCAAGTCAGCCCACGCGTTACCGCTGAACGCGACCAGCGCGGTCAGGGCAACGGCGGACAAAAGTGATTTTTTCATTGAAACGCTCCCATTTACCGGGTGGGCGATGATGATGTTTTCATGCGATGCCCACCCCGATCGCAGAAAACGTACTTTGCCCCTTTTTGGGGCCTTGTCACGCCGATTCTTCCCCGAAACGGCGTTAATCATGAACATCAACCTTTAGGCTTCCAACTCAACGGAGAAGCTCTTTCGTAGAGCCAGTTGTACTGTGTAACCATTTGGTTGGTGCGTGTGTATTGATAGCCGAGGAAGGCCAGAACCATCAGCACGATCGTGTCGACGATGTAATATTGCAGCGTGAACATCGTGCCCTCGAACAGCGCGTGATGGATGAAGCGCACGCCGATCCCAAGGCCCAGGATGTAGAAAAAGAGCATGAGCTTGGTGCGCCATGTCTGGGCGCAGGCCTTGCCGGTCATCCAGGCAGCCCAGCCGCCGAGGAGACAAGTGACGAAGAAGAACTGCCAGATGGAGGCTTCTTCATAAATAATACCTTGCATGATGAAGACCCCTTGAGCTCAGTGATGTCCGCCTTCGAGATAGGCGGCGCGCACTTCCGGATTGGCGAGAAGCTCCTTGCCGGTGCCGCTCATCGTGACATTGCCGTTGACCATGACGTAGCCGCGCGTGGCGAGCTTCAGCGCGCCGAAAGCGTTCTGTTCGACAAGGAACACGGTGAGACCCTGCGTGCGGTTGAGCTCGCGGATGGCGTCGAAGATCTGCTTGACGATCAGCGGCGCGAGGCCCAGCGACGGCTCGTCGAGCAGGAGCAGTTTCGGCCGCGCCATCAGCGCGCGCCCGATCGACAGCATCTGCTGTTCGCCACCGGAAAGCGTACCGCCACGCTGGCTGATGCGTTCCTTGAGCCGCGGGAACAACTGGAACACCTTCTCGACATCCTCGGCGTAGTGTTTGAGGTTGTCGAGGCCGGCGCCCATCTGCAGGTTTTCCATCACGGTCATGCGCGGGAAGATACGGCGTCCTTCCGGCGACTGCGCGATGCGAAGTCTGGCGATCTCGTGCGTCGGCATTTCAGTGATGTCGGTGCCGGCGAAAGTGATGGACCCCGTGCGCGCACGCGGCGCGCCGAAAATGGTCATCATCAGCGTCGACTTGCCGGCGCCGTTGGCGCCGATCAGCGCAACGATCTCGCCTTGGTTGACACTGACATTGACGCCGTTGAGCGCCCGAATGTTCCCATAATAAGTGTGGACGCCCTTGATATCGAGCAGCGGTGCACCAGCCATTATTTACGCCCTCCGCGCTTGCCTGCCGCGGGCTTTGCCGGCGCCGACGTGTGGCTTGTCGCAACCTTGCCAGCGTCGACGCGACGCGAGAACTCGGTTTCCTTCCCCTTTGCAAGCAGCTTGGCCTGACTGATCCACTCTTCGCGCGCAATGCGCCCGTCGAAGGCCAGATAGGCCTCGGCGGCTACGACATCCGCCTTCTTCCACGCCGCGATCTGATCGAAGTGGTAGATACCGTGATCGTTCAGCTTCTTCTCGTTGACCGAGCCGATGCCCTTGATGCGGGTGAGATTGTCCGCCTTGCCGCCACGCGGGGCGTCCAGTCGATTGGAAATGCCGGCTGTCGCTTTGGCCGCGCCGCCGGCTGTCTTGCTCGCCGCCGGCTTCGTCGAAGCCGCTTTTCGCGTGGCAGGTTTCCGCGCCGCGGCACTTGCTATCTGTGCCTCGACCAGCGCTGCCTTGGAAGCCCCCTTCGAAACGGTCACCCTCTCGCCGTCGTTGTGGTCGATCGTGTCGCTGATCGGGCCGGCGAGCATCGAGGCAGAGGTGCTGGGGCCGTGCGCAACATCCGGATGGCCATCCAGTCGCTCGAGGACGTTCTCGTCACCGACGTCGGTGAGCACTGTTTCCACTTCCTCGTCGTCGACGCCGAGATAGGCGGCGATGACCCTGGGATCGGACCGGACATGGGCCGGATCGCCATCGGAAATCTTGCGGCCGTATTCCAGGACGACGATGTGGTCGGAAATCTGCATGACCACCGACATGTCGTGCTCGATCAGCAGGATCGAGGTGCCCGTATTGTTCTTGATGTCCATCAGGAGTTCGTTGAGCGCCAGCGATTCCTTCGGATTGAGACCGGCTGCCGGCTCATCGAGACAGAGCAATTCCGGGCCCGTGCACATCGCTCGCGCGATCTCGAGCCGGCGCTGCGCGCCATAAGGAAGGTCGCCGGCCGGATCGTCGGCGCGATCCATCAGGTCGGCCTTCTCCAGCCAATGTTTGGCCAGTTCGACGGATTCAGCTGATGCCTTGCGATAACCGCCGAGCCCCACCAGGCCCATGATCGTGTAGCCGGAGGCCTTCATCAGCTTGTTGTGCTGCGCCACCAGGAGATTTTCCAGAAGCGTCATGCCCGAGAACAGGCGGATGTTCTGGAAGGTACGAGCCACCTTGGCCTTGGCGGTGATCTGGAAGTCGGGCATCCGCTCCAAGAGGAACTCCGAACCGCTCTCGCCGGTGAAGCGGATCATGCCTTCGGACGGCTTGTAGAAGCCGGTGATGCAATTGAACACCGTGGTCTTGCCGGCCCCGTTCGGGCCGATCAGCGCGGTAATCTCGCCGCGCCTGGCCTCGAAGGACAGGTCGCCGATGGCGACAAGTCCGCCGAACTTCATCGACAGGTGTTCGACTTGGAGAAGTGTCTTGTTCATGGGAGGGCTCGCGTTCATCAGCCGTGTCCTTCCTTGGTGAAGGAGCCTGAAACCGCTTTTCGTTCTCTCAGGAACGCTGTCGGTTCTCGACTGCCGACGAAGCCGCGTGGCTTCCACAACATGACGATGACCATGGCCATGCCGAACAGGAGCATACGGTAGAGCTCAGGCGTGAAGTCCGGCCCGAACAAAACCTTGAGGAAGTCCAGTTCACGCAGGATTTCGGTGCCGCCGATCATGACCGCCGCGGCGACCGCAATGCCGCTCAGCGAGCCCATGCCGCCCAGAACGACGATCGCCAGGATGATCGCCGATTCGATGAAGACGAAGGATTCCGGCGAGACGAATCCCTGGCGCGCCGCGAAGAACGCGCCGGCAAAGCCGCCGAACATGGCGCCCGTTGCAAAGGCGGTCAGCTTGGTGGTGGTGGTGTTGATGCCGAGCGAGCGGCAGGCGATCTCATCTTCGCGCAGGGCTTCCCAGGCGCGCCCCACCGGCATGCGCCTGAGCCGGATGGTGACGAAGGCGGTGAACAGCGCCAGTGCCAGGATGAGGTAGTAGAGGAAGATTTTGTAGTAGGCACCCGACTGGGCAATGCCCAGCACCTTGGAGATGTAGTTCGGGTCCGAGACGTTGAAGGTAAACAGGCCGAAGAACGACACTTTCGGAATGCCGGAAACGCCGGCGGAGCCGTTGGTGATGTCACGCCAGTTGATCAGCACCAGACGAATGATCTCACCGAAGGCAAGCGTCACGATGGCCAGATAGTCGCCGCGCAGACGCAGCACCGGGAAACCCAACAGCACACCCCAGAAGGCCGCCATGATCCCGGCTGCGGGCAGCAGGATCCAGAAAGACAGGCCGAAATGCGTGCCGAGCAGCGCGTAGGCGTAAGCGCCGACCGCGTAGAAGGCGACATAACCGAGGTCGAGCAGGCCGGCCAGGCCGACGACGATGTTCAGGCCCCAGGCCAGCATCACATAGATCAGGATCTGGATGCCGAAATTGTCCACCCATTTCAGCGATCCCTGGAAACCGACCAGCAGAACCACCACGACGGGATAGATCAGCAGAACGCCGATGCCGATGGAGTTGAAATTACGGCGAATGAAGCCCGGCTCGGCAACGGCCGCCGGCGCCTTGGCCTTTTCGGCCTTGGCGCGCTCCATGGCCGGCTGGACAAAGCCGACATAGAGGAAGCGCCCTAGTGCGGTGGCGAAGACCACGGCGGCGAGCAGCCCCCAACGCTGCAGCAGCACCAGTTCGTTGCGGATGTTCTGGTCGGTCCTCAGACCGATGAACAAAACGAACAGGCCAAACGCGACGAGGCCGGCATAGATCGCCTCGCGGAAGGCGCGAGCGAGCGGGTTCGCGACTTCGTCGCGAGTGTTGGACACGGTAACGGCCATGGACTCAGACCTTTTCGACTTCAGGCCGGCCGAGGATGCCGGAAGGCAGGAAGATCAGCACGATCGCCAGGATGGAGAAGGCGGCGACGTCCTTGTAATCGATGGAGAAATAGGCGGACCACATACTCTCGATGAAGCCGATGAGCAGGCCGCCGAGCACGGCACCGGGAAGCGAGCCGATGCCGCCGAGAACCGCAGCCGTGAAGGCTTTCACGCCCGGCACGAAGCCGTCGGAGAAGGACACGACGCCGTAATACATCAGGAACAGCGTGCCTGCGACAGCAGCCAGCGAGGCGCCCATGATGAAGGTGATCGAGATGGTGCGGTCGACGTCGACGCCGAGCAGCGCGGCCATCTTCCGATCTTGCTCGCAGGCGCGCTGAGCGCGGCCAAGTGCGGTGCGATTGACCAGATACCAGAACAGCGCCAGCAGCGCCGCGGTAACCACAACGATGATGATCTGCTTCAGCGAGATCGAGATGCCGGCAACGTTGTAGACTTCCGACACCATCGGCGGGATCGGCTTGTTGCGCGGGCCCTGGGTGACCTGCACGAAATTCGACAGGCCGATCGACATGCCGATGGCGGTGATCAGCGGAGCGAGGCGGAACGAGCCGCGCAGCGGGCGATAGGCGACCTTTT
Organism: Mesorhizobium sp. 2RAF21; assembly: GCF_052115345.1. Classification (NCBI taxonomy): domain Bacteria; kingdom Pseudomonadati; phylum Pseudomonadota; class Alphaproteobacteria; order Hyphomicrobiales; family Phyllobacteriaceae; genus Mesorhizobium; species Mesorhizobium sp. 2RAF21. The sequence continues at coordinate 140,205 of NZ_JBFRGM010000001.1, forward strand.
CGATCGTCCAGTTGTAGAGGCTGGTGAGCAGCATCGCCACGACCATCATCACCAGAAGGGCGATGACGACCGGCACGGAGCCGAAGGCCGCGCCCAGGATCAGAAAGACGATCAGGGCGGTGAACGCACCGACCATGAAAATGTCACCATGGGCGAAGTTGATCATGCCGATGATGCCGTAGACCATCGTGTAGCCGATCGCGATGAGCCCATAGATGGACCCGAGTGTCAGCCCGTTTACAAGCTGCTGGACGAAGTACTGCATATTACGGAGGCTCCCCTGAAACGTCGCCGGCCCGGACGCGTTTCTTCTCGTATTTCCCCTGGTCCCAAGACTTCAAACCTGGATTGCAATGGCGAATTATTCATCGCCCGGCGCGTGTTTTCAACGTGCCTTGCGATTGCCATTTTATCGTTGCCCGGTTCGTGGACTACTGCGGACCGTATCATTGGCACAAAGCAATGTCTTTGACGATTCCGAATTATTTTGCACCCCTTTTCGAAACTTTCGTCTTCAAAATCGGTTGATTAGACAGATTGTTGCACATTGGCGCCTAATCGTTTTTCCTCCTTCTTCACCGGCGAAACTGTTCCGGCCCCATACTTAACGATCAAACCGTTGCACGCGGTCTGTATATCGGCCCGGCGCGGATTCGCCGGCATGCGACACGTCCCTTGCCGCAACGCCGACCAGCCACGACTGGACGCGCCCGGTGCCATTGAACCGGCTTGCCTGTAGAAATTTAGAAGAAAAGACGGAGCTCTACCGGAGCTGCGCTTGCACAGCGTGGCATCGCCGATCGGACGCCCGGACATGACGCCCGTCGTCCTCAACATGCGCCCGCCGTCGCAAGAGGAGCGTTGTGCGGCCCCAGGCACATCGACCCGCCAGCGATACCGCATCGCCCAGCCGTCACCGCACAAACCAGTCGCGACGATCCTGCCCCAAGCACTGGCGATAACCCCTCCCACAAGGTTTTCCCCATCTGATATATCACTGATATATCTTGACGAAATTCCTTCTGTCAATTGGTTTGTCGGCTTGATATATCAAAAATATATCAATCGGATGATGCAGCCTTGAACACCGTCGAGCTTGAAACCGAGCGCGCTGAAACCGCTGAATCGGTCAGCGCGAAAGCCTATCACGCGCTCGAAAAAATGATCGTCACGCTCGAATTGGCACCCAGCAGTCTCACCACCGAACGGGCGCTCATCGAAAAATTGTCGCTCGGTCGCACCCCTGTCCGAGAGGCGATCCAGCGCCTTGCCTGGGAGGGGCTCATTTCTGTTCGCCCCCGCGCTGGTCTCGAAATCGCCCCCCTCCATGCGGGCGACTGGCTGAAAGTACTCGACGCGCGACGTGGCATCGAAATCATCCTCGCGCGCTCGGTCGCGCGTTTCGCCACGCCGGACATCGCCGCCCGTCTGCAAGCGACGGCGTTGGCCATGCATGACGCGGTCGTCACCAACGACGTCATCGGCTACCTCGAAGCAGACAAATCGCTCGATGAGGTGATGGCGGCGGCTACCGACAATCAATATGCTGCCAGGCTCGTCGCCCCCCTGCAGACGCACAGCCGTCGCTTCTGGTTCCGCTTCCAGAGCGGCACCGGCCTTGCCGAAGCCGCCGGCAATCATGTCACCTTGATCCGCGCCATCCTGGAACGAGACGAAGACGCCGCCGCCGCCGAAGCGGACCGGCTCATGGCGCTGCTTCGCCTGCACGCTCAGGCCGCCGCGATGCGGTGAATTCGTTCCGCCGCAGTGGCGGATCAGGCAGCGCGCCCTTTGCTGGCGACCGGAACCGTATTCTCCCAGCCATCGCCAGCCGCCACGATGCAGCTTCGGCCAGCAACATCGGTCACCAGCATCGTCCAGGTGCCGCTCGTCGACACATAGATCTCGACAATGACCGCTTGTCCGGCAAGACCATAGCCAGTCTGCCGCTCCTGGAAGAGCTGGCCAAGCCGGGTCACGACAAGATCGTGCGGTCCGCAGGCAACCTGAGCCTGCGCCGGAGCACTCGGCAGCGCCAGCAAGACGCCAACCAAGCCCATTCTGATCCATCGAAACGTGAAATAGCGTGCCATAAGGCACCTCCTTTGCCTGCGCATGCCGGCAAGGAGAGGCATATGGGCCGCCTCAGTGTGCCGGTACGCTCCAGGCCTGGTTCGACGACTTCATCGCGTCGCTCCTTCTGGTTTCCGGTTCATGCCCCGAGCTATCGCTGGGGCTCTATGAATCGATATGGGTAGGCGCCGTTGCGGAAACAAGCATCGGCCTAAGAAAGCGCCGAGATCATCCGCCCCGACACGCCGGCAACATTGCAATGGCCGCATCGCCCAGCAGTTTGCGCAGATCGATCGACGTCGTCAGGGGAAAGAACTTTTCGCCGGGCTTGCTGCGCATGTGAATGGCGGCAATCAGCGGCCCGTTGCCGACGGCACCGGCCCGGCAGCCGCCCTTGATTGTCACTGTAATGCTACCTTTGCCGTCACTGCGCCCGGTCGCGCGGAAGGCGCGCGCCTTTGCCAGGCCCGCCGAAAGCCTCTCGACATCGGCCCTGGCGATACGTGCCTGCTGGATATGTTCGAAGGTTGGGCTGGCGACGACACCTGGCGTTGCGTCGCCATCGACGATCTCAAGCGGCACCACCTCGTGCACCGGTCCATAAGGCGCCGGCGCTTCCAGCGAAAAGTCCAGCACGACATCGGCGTTGCGCAGTTTCAGGGCGGCCGGCATCACCGCGGCAACGCTGAGCACCGCGGGATCGGCCGCAAGTGGGTCCATGGTAGCCAGTCTGACCAGTGCCGATGGCGTGATGGATGCGCAGCCGGCCGCCAAAAGCGCGGCAACCAATGCGCTGACACGAAATACATGTTTGATCATGAGGGGAATCCATATTTGACAGCCAATAATTATTGTTTTACGATAATAAATGCAACCGATAAAAGAAGGACCATGAAATGGCGGAACGAGAACGGGCCCGCCGGCTGAGCCGGCAGCTGGAATATCTGGTCGCGGCGATCGTCGTGATCGTCCTCGGCGTCGTGGCCGTTGGGCTGGGATGGGCGCTTATGGAACCGGAACGGATTGGCCCGTTCGCCGCGCAGCAATACGGCTTTGCCACTCCTGCCCACAGCTCCGACATCTCGACATGGCTGCTGGTGGCGATCTTCCTGGTTCAGACCGTTCCGATGGTCGCGGGCCTGCTGGGACTATGGGCAGCCCTCCGCGATATCGGCCGCCGCGAGACGATTGGCATTGAAGCCGCGCGCTGGCTACGGCGGGCCGGCATCGCCTTTTTCATCAATGCACTCGTCATGCTGGTCTCGCGTCCGGTCGTCTCGCTCGTTTTGTCGATCGACATGCCGCCCGGCCAGCGCTTCCTCTCCATCGGCTTCGGGACGCCCGAATTGTTCACCTTGCTGGTATCCGGCGTGCTGGTGATGTGCGGGCATCTGATGACGGTCGCCGCCGAAATCGAAGACGAGAACAGGCGGTTCGTCTGATGCCGATCATCGTCAATCTCGACGTCATGCTGGCGCGCCGCAAGGTGCGCTCCAAGGAACTCGCCGCCAAGATCGGCATCACCGAGCAGAACCTGTCGCTGCTGAAATCCGGCAAGGTGAAGGGCGTGCGCTTCCCGACACTGGCGCGCATCTGCGCCGAACTCGACTGCCAGCCGGGGGATTTGCTCGAATATCGGCCAGGGGCCGAGGAAGAGGATGATGCATAAAAAACGGGCGCCGATGGCGCCCGTTTCATTTTCGAGATTGGCTGTCGTCAATTCATCGTGGGAATGACGAACTCGGCACCATCCTTGACGCCCGACGGCCAGCGCGAGGTGACCGTCTTGGTCTTGGTGTAGAAGCGGAACGCGTCCGGGCCGTGCTGGTTGAGATCGCCGAAGGACGACGCCTTCCAACCACCGAAGGTGTAATAGGCGATCGGCACCGGGATCGGCACGTTGATGCCGATCATGCCGACCTGCACGCGGCTGGCGAAATCGCGCGCCGCATCGCCGTCGCGGGTGAAGATGGCGACGCCATTGCCCATCTCATGGTCGTTGGCGAGCTTGATCGCGTCCTCGTAGCGCGGGGCGCGCACCACCGAAAGCACCGGCCCGAAGATCTCTTCCTGATAGATGCGCATGTCCGGCGTCACATTGTCGAACAGGCAGCCACCCATATAGTAGCCGTTCTCGTAGCCCTGCATCTTGAAGCCGCGACCGTCGACGACGAGCTTGGCGCCTTCCTTGACGCCGATGTCGACGTAACCCTTGATGCGCTCCAGCGCCTGCGCGGTCACCACCGGGCCGAAATCGGCCGACGAATCGGTCGACGGACCGACCTTGAGGCTCTCGACGCGCGGGATCAGCTTTTCCATCAGCCGGTTCGCGGTATCGTTGCCGACCGGAACCGCAACCGAGATCGCCATGCAGCGCTCGCCAGCCGAACCGTAGCCGGCGCCGATCAGCGCATCGACCGTCTGGTCCATGTCGGCATCGGGCATGATGATCATGTGGTTCTTGGCGCCGCCGAAGCACTGCACGCGCTTTCCGGCCGCGCAGCCGCGCGAGTAGATGTATTGCGCGATCGGCGTCGAGCCGACGAAGCCGATGGCCTTGATGTCCGGATCGTCGAGGATGGCGTCGACCACTTCCTTATCGCCGTTGACGACGTTGAGAACGCCCTCCGGCAGGCCGGCCTCGATGAACAGCTCGGCGATGCGCAGCGGCACGCCCGGATCGCGCTCGGAAGGCTTCAGGATGAAAGCGTTGCCGCAGGCGATCGCGGGGGCGATCTTCCAGAGCGGGATCATCGCCGGGAAATTGAACGGGGTGATGCCGGCGACGACACCGAGCGGCTGCCGCATCGAATAGACGTCGATGCCGGGGCCGGCGCCGTCGGTGAACTCGCCCTTCATCATATGCGGCGCGCCGATGCAGACCTCGACCACTTCGAGGCCGCGCTGGATGTCGCCCTTGGCGTCGGCGATGGTCTTGCCGTGCTCACGCGCCAGGATTTCGGCCAGCGAGTCATATTCGCGGTTGGCGAGTTCCAGGAACTTCATCAGCACGCGCACGCGGCGCTGCGGATTGACCGCCGCCCACTTTATCTGTGCCGCCTTGGCGTTTTCGACAGCGGCGCGCAGCTCCGACTTGGAGGCCAGCGCGACCGTGCCGCGCACCGAGCCGTCCATCGGCTGCATCACGTCCTGCTTGCGTCCGCTCGTACCGGCGACGCGCTTGCCACCGACGAAATGACCGTATTCGATCATGGTTCTCTCCCTGGATTTTGATGAGGCCATTGTCTGCCTTTGAGGATCGGAACGCAACGCGAGGGAAATCGCAGCCGTTGTGCAAGGATTAAATACCGAACTGGACAGAAGCATCAAACAGCGCAAAGATGCCGATGGTTCGTTTCGTCCGGAATACAGGCAAGCCCACCCGCCCGGAGGCATCATGAATTGGGATGACGTGCGTATCTTCCTGGCCGTGGCCCGCTCGGGCCAGATCCTGGGCGCCGCAAAACGCCTCGAGTTGAACCATGCCACGGTCTCGCGGCGCATCGCCGCGCTCGAAGAGGCCTTGCGGACCAAACTGTTTCGCCGGCTTACCACCGGTTCCGAGCTGACGCCGGCCGGAGAACGCTTCCTCGACATTGCCGAGCGCATGGAAGCGGAGATGATCGCCGCGCGCTCGACGGTGGCCGGCGAAGGCGACGACATTTCCGGCACCGTGCGCATCGGCGCGCCCGACGGCTTCGGCGTCGCCTATCTCGCGCCGCGGCTTGGCGCGCTGACCGCACTGCATCGCGAACTCACGATCCAACTCGTGCCGGTGCCGCGCTCCTTCTCGCTGTCGCGCCGAGAGGCCGACATCGCGATCACCGTCGAACGGCCGACCGAGGGGCGACTGGTTGCCGGCAAGCTGGTCGATTACACGCTCGGCCTCTATGCCTCGCGCGCCTATGCCGAAAAGCACGGCCTGCCGGCGAGCAAGGCCGAACTGCAGCAACATCCGTTGATCGGCTATGTGCCTGACCTCATCGTCAGCCAGTCGCTCGACTACGCGGCCGAGTTCAGTCCGGACTGGCATTCCACTTTCGCCATCTCCTCGGCGCTCGGCCAGGCGGAGGCGGTACGGTCCGGTGCTGGCGTCGGCATCCTGCATACTTTCGTCGCCCGCTCAATGCCGGAACTGGTCCCCGTGGAAGCAGCCACCCCGATCCGCCGCGCCTACTGGCTGGTCTATCATGAAAGTGTCCGCCAGCTGCGGCGCATTCAGGTCGTCGCCGCCTTCATTGCCGGGCTCGTTGAAAAGGACCGCGCCCTGTTTTTGTAAGCCACACTTCTTCATCGCCACGCTGCGGAAAATCCGCCCTGGCCATTGTCAAAGAACACTCCCGTTGCGGGAGAAGTCGGGAAGCGGGGCGCCGGGTCGGTGCCTCACACTATTCTAATGCTGGCGCCTTCCGGGCGCCCCGCCGGTGTTCTTGCCCCGGACCGACCTCGCACGTCATTCGCGACGGCAGACTTCGGGCCTCAAAGCCGCCATTCGCGGCGGCCGGGTTTTTCCAGGGCCCGGACTTAGGGCTCGTCACCAGACAACGCCACCGTTAGCGCTGCCAGTCCGGCACCGACGTCCTCCCTGATACCCGGTGCGCACCAGGTTCCCGTTGAGGACGGCTTTCAGGCGCAAGGATGCCGCAGGCCAGGAAGGGTGTGGAAAGAATTGCCGGGAAATTTAATGCGCGATCGGATAGTCAATTGAAATAAAAGGATGATTTCTTTCCTCAAGGGCTTGTCGAAGAAGACCGCCCCCTGTTTCTTTAGCTTGGCCGCACATTTCGTGCTTGGGGAAACAAAGTGTTGTCACGACCCTATGTCGAATTGCTGCGCCAGGCCCGCCGCGCTGCGCGACGGCCTGACGAGGCGGAGGATCTCCTGCAGACGGTGCTGCTTTCGGCGATCGAAGCCGGTCGTGCCGATCTTTCCTGCCCCGACAACCGCAAATGGCTGCAAGGCGCGCTGCGCAAGCGCGCGGCATTCGATGCCCGCGCCGCCGTCCGCCGGCGCCATCGCGAAACCCGCTGGCAGGCCGAGCCCATGGCATCGGTCGCGCGCGAGGACATGCCGAGGGCTTTCGTCGTCGCACTGCCCTCGGCGCTCAAAACCACCGCGCTCCTGGCGCTCACCGGCCATACACGGCAGGAAATCGCCTGGCTGCTGCGCCTGTCGGACCCTGCCTTGCGGCAGCGCATCGCCGAGATCAGGCGGCGCTGGCGCGACGCCGGTGGAAATCAGCTCGAAGAATTATCCGGTCTCGACGGCACGCTTCATTTCGGCCGCATCCGCCGCGCGCTGCTCGGGCCGGCGCGCCGCGATGGCGTGCTGCTCGCCAGCCACGATCCCGACGGTCATCTTTTTTTGGTGAGCCTTCCCTCACAAATCGGGATGGCGCGGCAACAGTGCGAACGCAAACCCTCAAACCAGGAGTAGACATCCCGTGTTTCGCAACAGAAAACTTGGCACCATCTGCTATTTCGTTTCCGACATCGGCCGCACCGAAGCGTTCTATCGCGACGTTCTCGGCCTCGAAGTCCAGAACATGGGCGACGACGGCGACGGCCACGATTGGCTGACGGCGCAGACCGCCAACGGCATCGAGCTGATCTTCTTCCAGAAGGAATCGCGACCCGGCAATTCGCCGATCATCGTCTTCGAAATCGCCGAAGGCGGCATCGACGACGTCGTCGCCGGACTGGCAGCCAAAGGCGCCACCATCGTCACGCCAGTGAGCCACGCCCCCGGGGGATGGTCGGCCGAAATCGCCGACCCGGACGGCCACCAGATCTCGATGTATCAGTCGGAAGAGCAGCCGCGTTCGCTGAAGAAATAGCGACGGAGGGGCGGTGCGCCGAAACTGCTTCGGCGCACGCCTCAGGCGTAGCGCGACATATTGAGTTCGCTGACGTCGATGTCAGGCTTCTTGCCTGAAATGACGTCGGCGAGCACCCGTCCCGAGCCGCAGGCCATGGTCCAGCCCAGCGTGCCGTGGCCGGTGGACAGGAAGAGATTGTCGAAACGGGTCTTGCCGATGATCGGCGGACCGTCCGGCGTCATTGGCCTGAGCCCGCACCAGAAGCTCGCCTTCGAGACATCGCCGCCGCGCGGGAACAGATCGGTGACGGAATGTTCCAGCGTTGCCCGCCGGGCGGGCCGCAGCGCCAGATCGTAGCCGGAAATCTCGGCGGTGCCGCCGACGCGGATACGGTCGCCGAGGCGGGTGATCGCCACCTTGTAGGTCTCGTCCATGACGGTCGATTCCGGTGCGCCGGCAGCGTCGCTGATCGGCACGGTGATCGAATAGCCCTTGATCGGAAAGACGGGAATCGAAAGGCCAAGCGGCTTCAGCATGATCGGCGAATAGCTGCCCAGCGCGCAGACATAGGCGTCCGCCGTCAAAAGCCCCTCGCTGGTATCGACGCCGGCGATTCGGCCGCCCTCGGTGGCGATGCCCTTGATCGTGGTGTTGAAGCGGAAGCGCACACCGCGCTTGGCGGCATGTTCGGCCAGCCGTTCGGTGAACATCTTGCAGTCGCCTGTTTCGTCACCGGGCAGGCGCAGACCGCCGACGAACTTGCCCTTGACGTTGCCCAATGCCGGCTCGGCGCCGATGCAGCCGGCCGGATCGAGCACTTCATAAGGCACGCCGAACTGCTTCAGCACCTCGATGTCGCCGGCGGTGCCGTCGAGCTGCTTCTGGGTGCGGAACAATTGCAAGGTGCCCTGGGCGCGGTCGTCATACTGGATGCCGATTTCGGCGCGCAGGGCCTTGAGACAATCGCGGCTGTATTCGGCGATCGGCACCATGCGCGCCTTGTTCACGGCGTAGCGCGCCTCGGTGCAGTTGCGCAGCATCTTGAGCACCCAGGAAATCATCGCCGGATCGACCTTCGGCCGGATCACCAGCGGCCCGAAATGCATCAGCAGCCACTTGATCGCCTTGATCGGTACGCCGGGACCGGCCCAGGGCGACGAATAACCCGGCGACACTTCGCCCGCATTGCCGAAGCTGGTTTCCAGCGCCGGCCCGCTTTGGCGGTCCACCACCGTCACCTCATGGCCGGCTTCCGCCAGATAATGGGCGGCCGTCACACCGATGACGCCGCTGCCAAGCACCAGAATTCTCATAGTCCCGCTCCTAGTCGCCCTGTCACGCCGCCGTTGGGCCATCCGGGTCGTCCTTGCCCTCTGTCTGCCGCATTTCCGCAACCGCGCCAAGAGGTGGCACAACGCTATTGGCACTGTAGACCAGCCGCAGTCGCGGTCGGCTGGGCCGGGCAACACTCGCACGAAGCGCCGCTTCCGGCTGGAACAGCACCTTCACCACCCGGATCTGCTCGGTTTCGCCTTCCGCCCGCTCGACCAGGGTAGTTTCGCCTTCCGTCATGCCAAGCAGCGACAGGCCCCATGGCGTCGTCATCGACAGGCTGCCGCCGACAACGCCGCGCGCCTCGTTCTGGATCACCGTGCGCGTCTCGGCCGCCTTGCCGTCGACGCGGAAAGTGACGCGGCTGTTGATCGTCACCACATCCGGATCGACGGAACCGATGAGCACCACGCTGGCGTTGGCGAGCTTCTTTTCCAGCACGGCGGCCAGCGGATCGCCCAGCGCGCGTTTCCGCTCCAGCAGCGTTTCCAGTATGGCGAAATCCTTGGTGGTCAGGCGGCAAGTTGTCATGGCCATCTCCCGCATCACAACCGCTCCGCCGGCGGCGGCTCGACGGCGACGATGTCGAGCGCCATTTCGCGGCCATCGCGGGTCGCCCAGTGCACGCGGTGGCCAACCTGCGCGCCGATCAGCGCCGTACCGAGCGGGGTGAGTATCGAGATGCGTTGCGCGGCGATGTCGGCTTCGGCGGGATAGACCAGTGTCATGTGTTGCTCGGCGCCGTCGCCGTTCCGCGCTCTGACGGTGGAGCCCATACGCACCACATTGTCGGGCATCGCGCCGGCGGCGGCCACCGTTGCGCGATCCATTTCGGAAAGCAGTTCTTCCGCGGTGTCGGGCAAACGGTCGAGCGATGCCCGCGCCAGTCCGGTCAGGCGACCGTGGTCGGTCGCGGTCACCAGGATGGTGTCAGGTGGACGAACCTTGATTGATCTTTGCATGGTAAACCTCTCATGTTGGATGGGCGCATCGAGGCGATGCGCGGCTGACCGCACGCATGGCGGCCTCAAATCGAACCGACGCGCACTTTCACGCCTTCGGCTCGAAACTCAGATGTCGTGTTGAAATGCGCCCCGGTACGGACGGACGCGCAAAGGCGTCCGCGCCGGGGCTACGCTCCCGCGATGGGGCAGATCCTGAAACAGGTCCGGTTATGGGCAACGGTGCTCATGCGGCGAGCCTTGCCGACACAGGCTGGCTTGTCAAGCATGGCAAAGCCGCTCAGCCGCCGATGTAGCGCCGGTGGAAGCGATGGCCGAGGCTGGTCAGCACCTCGTAGCCGATCGTACCGGCGATATCGGCCACCGTGTCGAGCGGATGCGACGGACCGATCAGCTCGACCAGATCGCCCTCCTTCAGGCGTCCGTCCGGCAGCGCCGAAATATCGAGGATGATCGAATCCATCGAGACCCGGCCGATGAAGGGCAGTTCGACACCGTCGAAGAAGGCGGCGGCAGACGTGCGGCGATGCCAGCCATCGGCATAGCCGAGCGCGATCGTCGCCATCGCGAGCGGGCCGGTTGCGTGAAAAGTGTGGCCATAACCGACGCCGGTTCCTGCATCGATTTGCCGGGTCTGGATCACCTTGGCTTCCAGTGTCACCACCGGCAGCATCGGGTTCTTGTGCCCCGGCGTCGGATTGATGCCGTAGAGCGCGGCGCCCGGCCTGGCCAGATCGTGATGATAGGGCTTGCCGAGGAAAATGCCGGAAGAGTTGGCGAAGGAGACCGGGGCCGGCGGCAGCATCTTGCGCAGCCGCTCGAACTCCAGCCGCTCGGCTTCGTTGGCGTCGCGTTCCGGCTCGTCGGCACAGGCGAGATGGCTCATCACCAGCCTGACATCGATGCCGTCGAAACGCGATGGGTCGGCCGCAAGCGCCTCCACCTCGACCGGCGCCATGCCGAGCCGCGACATGCCGCTATCCACCTGGACGGCAGCGAGCAATGTCAGGCCTTTTCGCTGCGCCAGCTTCCGCCACGCGGCAAGCTGCCCGCTGCTGTTGATGACGGGGATCAGCGCCGCATCGAGCGCCTCTTCCTCCGATCCGGGCAGCAGGCCGTGCAGCACGAAGATCGTCGGCTCGGACCCGAGGCCGGCGCGCAGCACGATGCCTTCCCAAAGATGCGCGACGAAGAAGGTGTCGCAGTCTTCCTTGCGAAGGGCTTTCGCCACCTCCACCGCGCCCAGGCCATAGCCGTCGGCCTTGACGACGCCGGCACAGGCGACGCCGTCGAGCCGCGCCTTGAGGCGCCGGTAGTTTTCGCGAATGGCGGAAAGATCGATGGTGAGGATAGCGCCGGCCGCCGCTTCATCGGGCTGGGCGGGCGCATGGATTGTCGATTTGGTCAATTCGGGTGGTCTGGCTCCGGCAATGCTGGCGGCATCGATCATCTTCGACCCCGTGCGGCAATACGATTGGCTTCCTGAACGCTTATGCCACCAGATGCCGGAAGGCCGCAACGACCTCTTCATAGACCTTGCGCTTGAACGGCACGATCAGGCCAGGCAGGTCCTGCATCGGGCGCCAGCCCCATTCGTCGAACTCGGCCTCATGCCCGCCGGGCGGCGGATTGATCTTGATCTCGCTTTCCTCGCCACGGAAGCGAAATGCGAACCATCTCTGCGTCTGGCCGCGATAGCGCCCTTTGAAGGCGATGCCGACCAGGTCGCGCGGCAGATCGTAATTGATCCAGTCTGGCGCTTCGGCGAGGAGATCGAGGTTTTTCATGCCCGTCTCCTCATAGATCTCGCGTTTCGCGGCCGCGAGCGGCTCCTCGCCCTTGTCGATACCGCCTTGCGGCATCTGCCAGAGCTGCGTGGTACCCGCGAATTCGCTGTCCGGCTCGGCGATACGATGGCCGACCCAGACCAGGCCTTGCGGGTTCAGCACCATCACACCGACGCAGGGGCGATAGGGCAGCGTTTCGGGATCGACCGGTTTCTTCTTCGTCATGCTCATTTCCGCTCGGGATCGTTCGCCACGGCCGAGATCGGTACGATCTCGATGCCGCGTTTCTTGGCCTCGTTGACCCAGGACGCGACCGCGTCGATCGTCACGTTGAAGGCGGACCCGGTGCCGATGGCGTAACCCTTCGAGCGTGCCGTCGCTTCAAGCTGGTCGAGTTTTTTCAGGATCGCGCCACGGTCCTGTATCGCATCGATGGCGGTATCGGCGACCGCGAGCGGCACCCCGTCCTTCAGCGCAAGATCGGGCGCGACGCTGCGCGCCGACGACCCGTCGTCGAGATAGCCGATGCCGCGTTTGCCCAGTTCCGCCATGATCGGGCCGAAAGCCTCGGTGTCGGTGGCGAAACGCGCGCCCATATAGTTCATGACCGCCGTGTAGTTCGTGGTCCGCGACAGAACCCAGCGCAGGTTTTTGAGGTTCTCGTCCGGCGTGGCGTCGACCGTCAGCGTGTTGCGGCCGGGATTCACATTCGGATAGTCGAACGGCTCCAGCGGCACCTGCATGACGACTTCATGTCCGCGCCGGCGCGCCTCCTGCATCCAGCGGCCGATGCTGTTGCCCTGCGAGGCGAAGGCCAGGGTTACTTCTCCAGGCAATTTGGCGATCGCCGACTGCGTGCCGGTCTGCGACACGGCAAGCCCGCCGATGACAATGGCGACACGGGCGCCGCGAGCCCCGGACCATGGCCGCGCATAGGCGTCGAACGGTCGCCGGCCATCGGCCGAGCGGATCGGCAACGGTCCGGTCTCGCTGTCTTCGATCAATGCCTTGTCCGGCAGATGCGCGACCGACAGGTTCTGTCCGACGGCGGAGGCATCCTGAATGACGATGCCGGCCTGGCCGCCGGATTCGACTGGCTGCACGCGAATGATCTTGGGGCCATCGGCGGAAGTGGCCGGACGGGACGAGGCAGGCTTGGCCGGATTGGCGGGCGTTGCCTGCGCGACCTTCCCGGTCTCGGCCGGCGCGTCCGGTTTCGGCGTGGGCGTGGCGACAACCTCCGGCTTGCGGAACGGTTTCTCGCCAAGAGCGATCATCGCCGAAGCACCGACCACCGCCAGCACAGCCAGGACAGCGGCGATCTGGCCGCCGCTGAACCGGCTTGCCGCACGCGGCGCGCGCGGCCCGGCCGATTGGCCAAGCGGTCGTTCGATCTCCTTGGTGAATTCAGCCAAGCCGCCAACCCCTGCGCGCCTGCACAGGCCCCGAATCAAACTGCCGGAACCTTGCGGTCCCGGCAGCATCGCATTGCTTCAATCGGTCGGCCAGCGCCGTGTTGCACCAGCCGGACAGTGACAGCCCGAAGCCTTCGCTCCGGGCCGGTCCTTACTGGTTCATCACCGCCTTGTCCGGGTTCGGCGGGAAGGACGGATCGGTCTTCTCGCCACGCAGCAGCTGCTCTGCGAAGATGAGCTGCAGGTCGTTCTTCGGATCCGGCGGCACATAGGCTGCCGAGCCCGAGCCTTGCGAGCTTTCCTCGGCGCCCTTGATGTGGCCCTTCAGGTCCGATTCGCCACGGGTCAGGTCGCGGCCCTGCAACTCCGCCGGCACCGGCTGATCGACCTTGACATCGGGCGTGATGCCCTTGCCCTGGATCGACTTGCCCGACGGCGTGTAGTAGAGCGCCGTCGTCAGGCGCAGCGCGCCATTTTCGCCAAGCGGAATGATGGTCTGCACCGAGCCCTTGCCGAAGGACTGCGTGCCCACCACCGTGGCGCGCTTCAAATCCTGCAAGGCACCGGCGACGATCTCCGAGGCACTCGCCGAACCGCCATTGACGAGGACCACCAGCGGCTTGCCGTCGATCTCGTCGTTCGACTTGGTCTTGGCGTCGAAGCGGGTCACGTCCTTCGGATCGCGGCCGCGCGTCGAGACGATTTCGCCGCGCTTCAGGAAGGCGTCGGAAACCGAAACCGCCTGATCGAGCAGACCGCCCGGATTGAGCCGCAGGTCGAGCACATAGCCTTTCAGCTTGTCCTTCGGAATCTGCTTCTTGATCTCGGCGATGGCGTTCTCGAGATCATCATAGGTCTTCTCGGTGAACGAGGTGATCTTCATGTAGCCGACGTCGTTCTCGACCCGGAACTTCACCGCCTTGACCTTGATGATGTCGCGCACCACCGTGATGTCGAGCGGCTTGTCGGCACCCTGGCGCAGGATCGTCAGCTTGATCGGCGTGTTGACCGCGCCGCGCATCTTCTCGACCGCGTCGTTCAGCGTCAGGCCTCGCACCTCTTGGCCGTCGATCTTGGCGATATAGTCGCCGGCAAGCACGCCGGCCTTGGCGGCCGGTGTGTCGTCGATCGGAGTGATCACCTTGACGAGGTCGTTCTCCATCGTCACTTCGATGCCGAGGCCGCCGAACTCGCCCTTGGTCTGCACGCGCATGTCCTGCGCCTGGTCGGCGTTCATGTAGGACGAATGCGGATCGAGCGACGACAGCATGCCGTTGATGGCGTTCTCCACCAGCGACTTGTCATCCGGGGGCGTCACATACTGGGCGCGCACACGCTCGAAGATATCGCCGAAGATGGCGAGCTGCTTGTAGGTCTCCGAGCCCGCCGCGTTCGCCGCCGTGCTGGGTACGCCATAAACCAGGCTCATGGCTGACGCGCCCATCAGCGCGCCGGCGAACAAGAGCGACACTTTCCGCATCATTTCACGTCCTTCCAGAGAATCGATCCGCCCACCATGGGTTAGGATCGACGGGTTTTCCATCCTTGCGGAACTCGATGTAGAGTTCCGGCGTGGCATTTCCATTCTGCGCTGCAGACGTGCTCGCCACCCGGGCTTCGCCCATGGTGCCAATCGGTTCGCCCGAGAGCACGGCCTGGCCAGCCGCTACGTTCAATTTGCTCATTCCCGCCAACACGACATGATAGCCGTCGCCGGCGTTCAGGATCAAGAGTTGGCCATACGAGCGAAACGGCCCCGCATAAAGAACGCTCCCATCCGCCGGCGCGGTGACGATGGCTCCCGATTGTGTCGCAACCATGTCGCCTTGCATGATGCCGCCGCTGCCGTCTTCGCCTCCGAACCGGCGTCGCATTTTGCCGGTAACCGGCAAGGAGACCTGCCCCTGCATCGCAGAAAACGGCGACGACGATGCCAGGCGATTGGCTTCCGGAACCGGGGTTGCAGCCGCAACGGCATCGGCGTTCGCCTTGTCGGTCGCATCCTGCCTTGCCTTTTCCGCGGCCTTGCGTGTCTTGTCCGCCTCGGCGTCGAGCGAGGCGATCAGATCCTTGAGGCTGGAGGCCTTCGCCGCCAGTTCCCGCGCCCGCTTCTGCTCGTCCGCCTGAGCCGTTTCGGTATCGGCCTGAAGCTTCTCCTTGGTCTGCAGCAACAGGTTGAGCCGCTGCTTCTCGGCGAGTTGGTCCGTGACCGCGGCGGCGAGGCGCGCGCGCTCGGCCTCGATCGAAGCCATCACCTTGGAAAGTTCCGCCAGTTCAGCCATCACCACGTCGGCGCGGTGCCGCAGTTCCGGCACGACGGCGCCAAGCAGAATGGCGCTACGCACCGAGGACAGCGCGTCCTCCGGCTTGACCAGAATCGCCGGCGGCGGATTGAGGCCCATGCGTTGCAGCGCGCCCAGCACCTCGGCCAGCACGTCGCGGCGCGAAACCAGCGATTCGCGCAGCTTCTTTTCCTGGTCCTTGAAGCCGCCCAGCCTGGTGCCGATCTCCTCGATGTCCTGGCTGAGCTTCTGCTCGGTCTTGGCCGACTGGATAAGGGCAGCGGTGATCGAGGCGGAATCCTTCTTCACCGTGGCGATATCGGCGGCGAGCTTGCCAAGCCGCTCCCCCGACAGCGTGATCTCCCTGGACACCCGCTCATATTCCGCCCGGTTCTGGTCCGCGTCGGGCGGCGTTTCGGGGGTGTTTTGTGCGTGAGCCGAAGACGACATGACGAACGCAGCTGCAATGAAGCAACCGCGCATGATGCCCGATCTCGACTTTTCACGCTCTACCATGGAAGCCCGACTGTATTCGCGGCTTCGTTAACGAACCATCAACCATAATTATTCGCTCACCCACCTTCTGGGCTTCTCGAACCGCAATGGGGCGAAAATCGGATCGGCGCTCTAAGAGCGATGGTAGGGATGGCCGGCCAGGATCGTGGCAGCGCGGTAGAGCTGTTCGCCCAACATGACCCGCACGAGCTGGTGCGGCCAGGTCATCGCGCTCAACGATACGACAAGATCGGCCTGATCGCGCAGCGACTGGTCGTGGCCGTCGGCGCCGCCGATCGCAATCACCAGCGCCCGGCGCCCGCCGTCGCGGAACAGGCCGAGACGGCCGGCGAATTCCTCGGACGAAAAGGTGCGACCCCGTTCATCCAGCAACACCAGCGCGCCGCCGGGCTGAAGCTGGGTCTGCAGGCGCTGGCCTTCCTCGCGCCGGCGCTCGCTGGCCGTCTGGCCGCGGCTTTCGGCGATTTCGGTGACGCCGGAAAACTCAAGGCCGATCGCGGCTCCGCTTTTGGCAAAACGGTCGAAATAGCGAGCGGCCAATTCTCTTTCGGGGCCGGCTTTCATCCGGCCCACGGCATGTACGATGATCTTCATCCCTGCCTCGCGGAGCCTAACGGCTCAGTGGAGGGTCTCTTCCTCGAGATCGGGTGCCAACCACATCTTTTCAAGATTGTAGAAGTCACGAACCTCTGGACGGAAGACATGCACGATCACATCGCCGGAATCGATCAGCACCCAATCGGCGCTGGCCAGACCCTCGACGCGCGCGTCGCCCAAGCCGGCGTCCTTCAGCGCTTTGAGGAGATGGTCGGCAACCGCCGTCACATGACGGTTCGAGCGGCCCGACGCGATGACCATATAGTCGCCGAGGCTCGATTTTCCCTGGATGTCGATGGGGACGATGTTTTCGGCCTTGGAGTCTTCCAGACTGGCAAGGACTGTCTTGATGGCGCGGGCCGAGGCGTCGATGCCGCCTATCCCGGCCGCCGAAGGCACGATGTCGGCCTTCTTCCGCAGTGCTGTTCTCAGTGTCTTTCCTTTCACGAGAAGAACAACCAAATCACCGGCAACGCAGGTGACACCACTTAGATAGGCAGAGTCGCATTGCACTTTCAAGACAAACGCTTCGCGTTAACGCGGACACGCCCGCAGGGCGTCATCAACCCGCAGGCAAAGCGGAGGACTATTTCTTTGCCGCCTGCCTGATCTCGGTCGAAGACAACAGCGAACGCGGGCCATGGATGAAGGTCCAGGCCGGCGCCCTCATGCGCGCCAGGATCGGCGCATCGCCCTCGTCGACGCGGGCGTAGTCGAAGGTCTTGGCGACGACCGAGGACAGGAAGGACAGCGTCGAACCCGGCCTGTCGATGACGGCGATCGGAAAGGTCATCACGATCTGGCGCCAGCGTTGCCAGCGATGGAAATCGCGCAACGAATCCGCTCCCATGATCCAGACGAAGTCGATGCCCGGGTTCTTGGCCCGCACCAGCGCCAGCGTGTCGGCCGTATAGCGGATATGGTGGCTTGCCTCGAAGGCAGTCACCTTGATGCGGGGGTTCTGCGCAATCTTTTCCGAAAGCCTGATGCGTTCGGCAAGCGGCGCCAGTTCGCGCGTGCTTTTCAGGGGATTGCCGGGCGTGACGATCCACCAGAGCTGGTCGAGCGCCAGGCGCCTGAGAGCGATCTCTGCCACCAGCGCATGCCCGGCATGGGCGGGATTGAACGAGCCGCCGAACAGACCGATCTGCATGCCTTTCTCGGCATAGGGCATCCGCAGATATCGGGAGGCGACCGCCTCGCCCTTACCCACATGGGAAGCGTCGATCCGTGAAGCGGAGCCGGCCTGAGGCGCGTCGGAAATCAGTTTTACCCCCAAACCAAGCTCGCGGCACCCGCCACTCTCCCCAAACAAGGGAGAGCAACAATCTCCTTCACGGCCGCACCTGCCCGTTGCCGCGCACCCGGTACTTGAACGATGTCAGCTGTTCGACGCCAACCGGCCCGCGCGCATGCATCTTGCCGGTCGCGATGCCGATCTCGGCGCCCATGCCGAATTCGCCGCCATCGGCGAACTGGGTCGAGGCGTTGTGCAGGAGGATCGCCGAGTCGATCTCGTTGAAGAACCGTTCGACGACGGCCACGTCCTCGGCGACGATCGCCTCGGTGTGATGCGAGGAGAAGGTTTCGATATGCTCGATGGCGCCATCGACACCGTCGACCAGCTTCACCGCGATGATGGCGTCGAGATATTCCGTCACCCAGTCGGCATCCGTGGCGGGTTTGGCATCGCCAAAGGCCTTCAGCACATCGGCTTCGGCATGGATTTCGCAGCCGGCTACGCGCAGGGCCTCCAAAATGGGAATGAGATGCGTACCAGCGACCGCCCTGTCGACCAGCAGCGTCTCGGCGGCGCCGCAGATGCCGGTGCGGCGCATCTTGGCGTTGACGGCGATGGCCACCGCCATGTCGAGCTTTGCCGACTTGTCGATGTAGAGATGGCAGATGCCTTCCAGATGCGCGAACACCGGGACGCGCGCTTCCGTCTGCACACGCTCGACCAGGCTGCGGCCGCCGCGCGGGATGATGACGTCGAGATTGCCGGAAAGCCCCTTCAGCATCTCGCCGACGGCGGCGCGATCCGTGGTCGGCACCAGCTGGATCGCATCCTCGGGCAGATTGGCGGCCTTCAGCCCTTCCACCAGGCAGGCATGAATGGCGGAAGAGGAATTGATGGAATCCGAGCCGCCGCGCAGGATGACCGGATTGCCGGCCTTCAGGCACAAGGCGCCGGCATCGGCGGTGACATTCGGGCGGCTTTCGTAGATCACGCCGATGACGCCGAGCGGCGTACGCACGCGTTCGATGTGCAGGCCGTTCGGCCTGTCCCATTCCGCGATCACGTCGCCAACCGGGTCTTTGAGTGCCGCGATCTCGCGGATGCCGTCGCTGATCGCCTTGATGCGCGCCGAAGTGAGTTTCAGCCTGTCCATCAGCGAAGGCGAAAGGCCTGCTTCTTCGCCGTTCTTCATATCAATTGCGTTGGCGGCGACGATCGCCGCCTCGTTGCGCATAATCGCATCGGCCATCGCAAGCAGCGCGGCATTCTTGCGGTCGCTGGAAGCGATGGCGAGTGGTCGGGCCGCCGCGCGCGCCTTGCGGCCGAGTTCGGCCATCAGCGTGACCGTATTGGCTACCGACCCTTCATGCAGCTTCAGCATGGCTCATTCTCCGCTGTCGGCACCGGCATGGCTCACCACGAGATCGTCGCGATGGATCATCGCCGAACGCGCCTCGTAGCCCAGCACCGCCTCGATCTCGGCTGTCTTGAGGCCGGCGATTCTTACGGCATCGGCCGCATCATAGGCAACCAGCCCGCGGGCAATCTCGCGCCCCTCGGGCGAGAGGATAGCGACGGTGTCGCCGCGCGCGAAATTGCCGCTGACCAGCTTCACACCCGCCGGCAGCAACGATTTGCCGGATATCAGCGCCCCGACGGCGCCGGCATCGACGGTGAGCCGGCCGGCCGGCTCGAGCTGGCCGGCGATCCAGGTCTTGTAGCCTTTCACCGGCGTCGGGCTCGGCTTGAAGAAAGTCGCCCGTTCGCCACGTTCGATCGCCATCAGCGGCGACAGCCTGGTACCCGCCGTGATGATCATCGCCGTGCCGGCGGCATTGGCGATCTTGCCGGCGTCCAGCTTGGTGCGCATTCCGCCGCGCGACAATTCGGAGGCGGCGGCACCGGCCATCGCCTCGATGTCGGGCGTGATGCGCTCGACCACTGGAATGAAGGCGGCATTGGGATCGCGCGCCGGAGGCGCCGTATAGAGCCCGTCAATGTCGGAGAGCAGCACGAGGAGATCGGCGCCCATCATCGTCGCCACCCGCGCCGCCAGCCGGTCATTGTCGCCGTAGCGGATTTCGGACGTCGCCACCGTATCGTTCTCGTTGATGACCGGCACCGCCTTCATCTTCAGCAGCGTCGAGATGGTCGCCCGCGCATTGAGATAACGACGGCGCTCTTCCGTATCGCCGAGCGTCAGCAGGATCTGGCCGGACTTCAGGCCGTGGCCGCCAAGCGCGTCCGACCATGCGCCGGCAAGCGCGATCTGCCCGACGGCGGCGGCGGCCTGGCTTTCCTCCAGCTTGAGCGCCCGCTTGCCCAGTCCCAGAATGGTGCGGCCGAGCGCGATCGCACCCGAGGACACGACGAGAACCTCCGCTCCGCCGGCGGCCAGCGTGCCGACATCCTGCGCCAATGAGGCCAGCCACTCGCGTTTCAAACCGGTCGTGCGGTCGACCAGCAACGCCGAGCCGATCTTCACCGTGATGCGGCGATATTTCTTCAGGGACTGCGCGGACATGACTAGCGTTCCCAGCGCGTATCGACCTTTGCCGGCACGGCGTCGCGTGCCTCGGCCACCACGGCCATCAGTGCGCGCAGCACTGCTTCCACGCCTTCGCCGGTCACCGCCGACAACAAGAGCGGCGCGCGGCCGGCGGCACGTTTCAGCGAGGCCGTCTTCTTCTTGCGTTCGTCGGCGTCGAGAATATCGATCTGCGACAGCGCGACGATCTCGGTCTTTTCCGCGAGCCCGTGGCCATAGGCCACCAACTCGCCCCGCACGGTCTTGTAGGCCTTGCCGGGGTTTTCCTCCTGCGCGGAGACGAGATGCAGCAGCACACGCGTGCGCTCGACATGGCCGAGGAAGCGGTCGCCGATGCCGACGCCTTCATGGGCGCCTTCGATGAGGCCCGGAATGTCGGCGATGACGAATTCACGCGCATCGACGCGGGCAACGCCGAGGCCCGGATGCAGCGTGGTGAAAGGATAGTCGGCGATCTTCGGCTTGGCCGCGGTCACCGCAGCCAGGAAAGTCGACTTGCCGGCATTGGGCAACCCCACCAGCCCGGCATCGGCGATCAATTTGAGCCGCAACCAGATCCACATTTCCTCGCCCGGCAGGCCGGGATTGGCGCGACGCGGCGCCTGGTTGGTCGATGTCTTGAAATGCTGGTTGCCGAAACCGCCATTGCCGCCAGCTGCCAGCCGGAAGCGCTGGCCGATCTGGGTCAGGTCGCAGATCAGCGTCTCGTTGTCCTCGGCATAGACCTGGGTGCCCACCGGCACTTTCAGCACTATGTCGGCGCCCTTGGCCCCGGTCATGTTGCGGCCCATGCCGTGCGTGCCGGTCTTGGCCTTGAAATGCTGCTGGTAGCGATAGTCGATCAGCGTGTTCAGCCCATCGACCACTTCCAGCCAGACATCGCCGCCGCGGCCGCCGTCGCCGCCATCCGGCCCGCCGAACTCGATGAACTTCTCGCGCCGGAAAGACACGGAACCAGCGCCACCGTCACCGGAGCGAATGTAGACCTTGGCTTGATCGAGGAATTTCATCGGACGACGCGATTTCTGCTGCTATGGAACTTCATGAACCTGTCTGCTCTAAACTATGGCGAAGCCTAGAGCGAGAGCGGAGCGGGTCGTTTTTGCGGCCCGGCGCGGGAGAGTTTGTCATGCGGGTAGTGACCTACAACATTCAATACGGCATCGGCCTCGACGGCCGCTATGACCTCGCCCGCATCGTCGATGCGGTTCGTGGCGCCGATGTCATCGCGCTGCAGGAGGTCACGCGCAACAATCCCAAGAATGGCGGACACGACATGGTGGCCGCGATCATGGAAGCGCTGCCCGACTATTTCGCCGTCTACGGTTCCAACTTCGAGGCCAATGCCGGCTCCGCCGTCATCGGCGGGCGTGCCCGCACCGTCACGTTCCAGCTTGGCAACATGGTGTTGTCCAAGACGCCGATCCATCTGTCGCGCAACCTGCTTCTGCCGCGCGGCCGCTCCATCGGCGCGATGAACTTCCAGCGCGGCGCGCTGGAAGCGCTGATCGAAACGCCACTCGGCTTCGTGCGTTTTTATTCCACCCATCTCGATCATCGCAATCCGCTCGAACGCGCCCGGCAGGTTCGCTTCCTGCGCGAACGTTTGTTGAACCATGCGCTCGAAGGCGGCGCCCTCAGCGGTCTCGGCGAAATCGGCCTGCCGGAGCCGCCCTGTCCCGAGGCCTACGTGGTTATGGGCGACTTCAACATGCTTCCCGGTTCGCCCGAATATGTCGAACTTGCCGGCCTGCCCGATCACGAATTCGGCCTGCCCTTGAGCGTCGACCTCGCCGTCGACGCCGCCGCCCGGCTCGGCTCCAGCGGCGCCGACCTCGTCACCTGGGTCGATCCGGACAGACCAAAGGACGAAAGCCGGCACAAGCGCATCGACTACATCTTCACCAGTGCGTCGCTGGCCGGTTCCCTGAAGCGGCTTTGGGTCGACCGCGAAGCCGAAGGCTCCGACCATCTGCCGGTCTGGCTCGAAGTGAACTGACCTATGCCGACCGAGGTTACAGCCGCACCCAGGTCCTCAGGCTCGTCCAGGTCTTGCGGTCGAGCCGGTAGCGCTCGACGGGCACCTGGCCGGCAACGATGGAATTCAGCATGCCCTGCCCGGCATACTGGAAACCGCACTTGTGGATGACCCTGCGCGACGCCGGATTGATGACCCTGGTCGACGCATGCAGAACCTGGATGGTGGTGCGGGTGAAGGCGAGATCGACCAGCGCATGCGCGGCTTCCGTCGCATAGCCGCGCTTCCAGTAGGGCTCGCCGATCCAGTAACCCAGCTCCAGGCCGCGGTCGGTGCCGTTCAATCCGGCGCAGCCGATGAAGGCCCCGGTCTCGGCCAAAGTCAGCGCGAAAACGATGCCGCCGCGCGGTGCGCGCGCCATGGCGAGGAAGGCGCGGGCCTCGTCGATGCCATAGGGATGCGGCATGCGGGCCAGCATTTCGGCGACGTGGCGATTGTCGGCAAGCGTGACCAGCTGCTCGATGTCCGCCTCGCACGGCGCCCGCATCGCCAGGTGCTCGGTGCGCAGCACCGGGCAGTCGATCGTGAAGCCTCCGTCGTCCGTGTAGTCCGCTTCGGCAACCATAGAAAAGTCCTCCAGGCATAAGAAAAAGGGGAGATGGTCACCCATCTCCCCTGATCCATTTCCTGGCTTGGCCAGACACCGGTTCCCGAGATGGGGCGCCGGTGTCGTGGTGCGGAACCGGCTACTCCGCTGCTTTAAGGGTCGGGTTCACCGACACGTAGGTTCGGCCATTGGCTTTTTTGGCGAAGGCGACGGAGCCCTGTTCCAGCGCAAAGAGGGTATGGTCCTTGCCCATGCCTACATTGACGCCGGCATGCCACTTGGTGCCACGTTGACGAATAATAATGTTGCCGGCGAGCACGGCTTCGCCGCCGAACTTCTTCACGCCAAGGCGCTTGGATTCCGAATCGCGACCGTTGCGCGACGAACCGCCAGCTTTCTTGTGTGCCATTTCATTGCTCCTTTGCGCCGCGAAGGCGCCTCAAAATCCTTATGAACGCGTTCGCGTTCCGTTTCAAGCCTGCTTGGGCGACACCAGCCGCCCGGCAGTCTTACTCGGCGGCGGCCTCGGCCTTGGCCTTCTTCGGCGCAGCCTTCTCCTTCTTGGGAGCGGCTTCCGCTGCGACTTCAGCCTTCACCTCGGCCTTGGCGGCCGCCTTCTTCGAAGGCTTGGCGCCACCGACCAGAATCTCGGAGATGCGCACGGTGGTCTGAAGCTGGCGGTGGCCGATCTTGCGGCGCGAATTCTGCCGGCGGCGCTTCTTGAAAGCGATGACGGTGCGGTTCTTGCCCTGCTCGACGACTTCGGCGGTAACCACCGCGCCGTCGACGAACGGAGCGCCGATCACGACATTCTCGCCTTCGCCATGCGCCAGAACCTGGCCGATTTCGACGACGTCGCCGACATTGGCCTCGAGCTTCTCGATCTTGAGCACATCGTTGGCGGCAACGCGATACTGCTTGCCGCCCGTTTTGATGACTGCGAACATTTTTTGCCTTTCGCTGTTCGGTCGGCCTTTATGAACCAAACGATCCTCTCGGGATCAGGCGGTTCGGCCGTCTTTTTGTCAGTCTGCGGGTTTAAAAAACAAGCGGCGCGGAGAATCCCCCACGCCGAATGCGCGTCGTCCCTAACCGAAGGTTCGGCGTGAGTCAAGCAAAGGCCGGAAAAGCCGGCATAAAAGCCTGAGAAGGGCCTTGTGTCCCGGCCAAGCAGCCGTTATCTAGTGCGCCGCGCCGACAGGCCGACCACGCTGCGGAGAAGTGGCTGAGTGGTTGAAAGCACCGCACTCGAAATGCGGCATACTCGCAAGGGTATCGGGGGTTCGAATCCCTCCTTCTCCGCCATCTGGTTCTTTTGGACCGATCCGCTCCCCACAGCACGATATTGCCGCCGATCACCACGGCGCCATCAAATGGCCTGACACCGCCCAGGGCTTTGAAGTCCGGCCACACAGCAGGGTTGTCGAGCGCGCCTTCGGGTGGGCGACCCGACGGCGGCGCCTCGTGCGTGGCTGTGAGGAGCGCATGGACTGCTCCGACGCCATTATCCACGTCGCTCACGGGAGCCTCCTCCTCAGACGGGTCGCTCACCAACAGGCGTTCTCAAACGAACTCCGGGCGGTTGAAGCCGATTCAAGTCACGAAATCTCCAAACGGAATGTAACCGGGCGTTCAGCATGTCGCTAAATCCACTTTCAATGCTTCTCGCCTAGAACGACAGCAGTTTGCATGAAGAGCATGGTTTAGACAGAGGAATATTGAAATTCCACTTGCTCAAAACCTGCCGGGGCCGCCAGAAGGCGAAGGCAATGGTTAAGTACAGCTATGAGTTATGAAGGCGTCGTCGCGCTGCTGAATCCTGCGATGTCGGCAATATATTGCGCATCTTTAGTCGTGCTTTGGCGACATCAACGCCACCTCACCTATATCGTAATCTTCGCTCTTTCATATGCGATCAGGGGCCTCTGCTTCGGCGTCCTCTATTTCGCGTTTACCCAGGAAGCGCTGGTGCTCCGGCTCGTCGCCAACTCGTTTGTCCTTTTGGCTATGATGTTGCTGTACGTCGCGCTGTCCCGCCGAGATAAACAGCGGCCTCGATATGGCATCCTGTTCGCCATCGGCGCGATGTCGCTGGCGGCACTCTATTTCTACATGTTCGTGGAACCGAACTTGCCGGCGCGAGCTTTCATTCTCAATTGGGGGCTGGCGGCGGTCTGCCTGCTGATGCTGGGCGATGTCGGGAGACGTCCCCGCCGCACGCCGGTTGAACAATTGTTTTTCGGGCTCGTCGCCCTTGCTTGCCTGGGTTTCCTGCTTCGTCCCTTCACCTTCCACATTCCCGGTATCGCCGCCGATGAAATCGAAGCCACATACTGGCTGATCGTGTCGATCTCGGATGCTCTCATCTGTGCGACCTTGGGAGTGGGGATTTTCGCGATCATCGCCGTCGACATAATGGACGGTATGAAGACCGAGGCACAGACTGATGCCTTGTCAGGATTGCTCAATCGCAGGGGTTTTGATGCGCGCGCACACGATGCGCTTGCGCGGCAACCGGCCGACGCACGGGCAGCCCTGATCCTGAGCGATCTCGATAATTTCAAGGCGATCAACGATCGCTTCGGGCATAGCGGTGGCGACAGGATCATCCAGACCTTCTCCAGAATCCTCAAGGAGAAAGCCCCGGATGACGCCATCATCGCCCGTCATGGCGGGGAGGAATTCGTGGTCTTGCTTCCATCGGGACAGGCGGCCAATGCCCACAACTTCGCCGAGACTGTTCGGTCCATCTTCAAGGAAGGAACGCTGAATATGCTCTCGGGCGAATTTAGCCCAACAGCGAGCTTCGGGATCGCAGTTGCAAGCGAGGGCGAGAACCTCTCAGGATTGATGATCCGTGCCGACCGCGCACTTTACCAGGCAAAGAGCGAAGGGCGCGATTGCGTCCGGGAAAGCCGGCCAGGCGGCACGACGAGGTAAGGGCTAACGACCGACGCATCCGCCCCGAGACGCCTATCGGATCGCTTCAGTAATGCCGTGAGCCGGCGGGCGGTACTGCGCCGCCTGCCCAGCCCATGGCATTTCAGGCGTCGATGTCAGGCGTCTGCCCTGAAGGTCTGGCGCTGGCTGCCAAGGCCTTCGATGCCGAGTTCGACCACGTCGCCGGCCTTGAGGTAGCGCGGCGGCTTCATGCCCATGCCGACGCCGGGCGGCGTGCCGGTGGAGATGATGTCGCCGGGATGCAGGCTCATGAACTGCGACAGATAGGAGACCAGGAAGGCGACGCCATAGACCATCGTCCGGGTCGAGCCGTTCTGCATGGTTTCGCCATTGACCTTCAGCCACATTTTGAGGTCCTGCGGGTCCTTGACCTCGTCCTTGGTCACCAGCCAGGGCCCGGTCGGGCCGAACGTGTCGCAGCTCTTGCCCTTGGTCCATTGGCCGGACCGCTCGGTCTGGAAAGCGCGCTCCGAAACGTCGTGCGCCACGCAGTAGCCGGCGACATGGTCGAGCGCCTCGGCCTCCGTGACATATTTGGCGGTCTTGCCGATGACGACGGCCAGTTCCACCTCCCAATCGGTCTTTAGCGAACCGCGCGGGATCAGAACATCGTCATCCGGGCCGACGATGGCCGAGCTCGCCTTCATGAAGACCACCGGCTCGGGCGGCACCTGCAGGCCGGACTCGGCCGCATGGTCGGCATAGTTGAGGCCGATGCAGATGAACTTGCCGGTGCCGGCGACGCAGGGGCCGAGGCGCGGTTTGCCGGACACCGCCGGCAATGCCTTCGGGTCGAGCCTGGCCAGCGCCGTGAGCGATGCCGGGTCCAGCACCTTGCCGGCGATGTCGGCGACATGGCCCGACAGGTCGCGGAGCGTGCCGTCTCCATCGACAAGGCCGGGCTTCTCGGCGCCGACGGCGCCATAGCGAACGAGTTTCATGCAAATCCTCCAGTTCGTTCCAGTCGTCAGATCGACCAGCCGCCGTCGATGGCGTAGGCTTGGCCGGTCGTGTAGGTGGCGCCGGCCAGATGCACGGCGAGCGCGGCGATCTCCTCCGGCGTGCCGAGCCGGCCCATCGGCTGGCGGGCGATGAAGGCGGCCCGCGCGGCCTCATAGTCGCCCTGCGCGCGCATGCGGCTCTCCAGCGAAGGGCTTTCCACGGTGCCCGGACAGATGGCGTTGCAGCGAATGCCCCTGGAGACGAAGTCAGCGGCGATCGATTTGGTCAGCCCGATCACCGCCGCCTTGGTCACGCCATAGGCGAAGCGGTTGGGCACGCCCTTGATGCTGGACGCCACCGACGACATGTTGATGATCGAACCGTCGCCGCGTTCCAACATGCCCGGCAGCACCGCCTGGATGGTGCGCACCATGGCCTTCACATTGAGATTGAAGGCGAAGTCGAGATCGCCATCCTTCATCTCCAGCACCGAGCCGGAATGGACGAAGCCGGCGCAGTTGAACAAAACGTCGACACGGCCGATTTCGGCGAAAGCGCTGGCCACCGCGCCGTCGTCGAGCACATCGAGCCGGCGGGCGGTAATGCCCTTGGTCTTGGCCAGTTCGGCAAGCAGGGCCTCGTTGATATCCGTCGCAACCACGCGTGCGCCAGCTTCAACCAAGGCGAGCGCACTTGCCCGCCCGATGCCTTGCGCGGCCGCCGTCACCACCGCGACCTTGCCGTCGAGAGTACCCATGAACCGTCTTCCTCCTCCACGCCGGCGCCTTTGGCGCTTCGGCCGCCTCACTCACCGTCCCGGCGCCACCATCCGCGATCCGCAAGATGGACGCCGCGGCCGCCTCCTGGCCGTTCCGTCCGCATCCCTCGCCATGATGATCGCACGCACGGATAGTGCAGCCGATAGGGCCGGTCCTTGAGGGCCGACCGGCCGTACCTTACGGAAAGGCCATTGTCTTGGCCACCTCGTCTTGACGCCGGCATTGCAAAAAAGCTTCCCGGCAAGAAGCATTTCCTTCCCGTCCGATTGATGCTCTCATGGACAAAATGGGAGGCATGCCTTCCGCCGTTTCGAGGGAAGCAGCCATGATCGTCGACACCCATCTGCATCTGATCGACAGGCGGGCGCTGCGCTATCCCTGGCTGACCGGTGCACCAGCACTCAACCGGGATTTTTCGCATGCGGACTATGCGGTCGAAGCGCGCCGCGCCGGCATCGAGACGGCCATGCATATGGAGGTCGATGTCGATCCCGCCGACATCGAAGCCGAGACGGCCTATGTGAAGGCACTGGCGTCGGACAGGGAAAGCCTGGTCAGCGGCGCCATCGTTTCCTGTCGGCCGGAACTGGCGAGCTTTCCTGCCTATCTGGAGCGTGTGCGCGCCGATCCCTTCGTGAAGGGCTTTCGCCGTGTCCTGCATGTCGTGCCGGACGATGTCTCGGAAGGCGCGCTGTTTCGCGAGAATATCCGCAAGATCGGCGGCAGCGGTCTTACTTTCGACCTCTGCGTACAGCCGCATCAGATCCCGAAAGCGATCGCGCTCGCCGACCTCGCCCCGGATGTCCGCTTCGTGCTCGACCATTGCGGCGTGCCGGACATCAGGGGCAAGGCCGATCATCCCTGGCGCGCGCATGTCGCCGAGATCGCCCGCCGGCCGAATGTGATCGCCAAGATCTCCGGCATCGTCGCCTATGCCGATCCGTCGAGCTGGACGGTCGCCACCTTGCGCCCCTATGTCGAACACGTCATCGCCAGTTTCGGCTGGGATCGCGTGGTCTGGGGCAGCGACTGGCCGGTCTGCACCCTTGGCGGCGGCCTTTCGACATGGGTAGCAGCAACGCACGCTTTGCTCGAAGGCTGTAGCGAGGACGAACGCAGCCGGCTTCTGTCGGCGAATGCGAGACGGTTCTGGAATCTGTAGCGGCCGGGTATTTCCCACCCTGGCGGGAGACACTCCAACCCGCCCGAAACTGCGAAACACGGGCCAAAAAACAAAAAAGCCGGGCTGAGACCCGGCTTTTCGTTCTTTGATGCAGGCCGCTCAGGCCGGCAGGATGGCGCCTTCCAGCGTGGTCAGCTGGTGCAGGAACTGCTCTGCCTTGGTGCGCGATGCATCGTCCTTGGCGTCGTTCATGTCCTCGCGCGCTTCCTGGATGCGGCGAGCGATGTCGGCGCGGTCGATGTCCTTCACGGCCACCGCCGATTCGGCCAGCAGCGTGCAGCCCGAGGGCAGGATGTCGGCGAAACCGCCGAATACCACGTAGCGCTGTTCCTGGCCGCCGGCGGTCTTCACCGTCACGACACCCGGCTTGATGGTGGTCATGACCGGCGCGTGCTGCGCCATCACGGTCATCTCGCCTTCCGCACCCGGAATGACGACGGACTCGACCTGTTCCGAGACCAGCAGGCGCTCGGGCGAGACCAGTTCGAATTTGAAAGCTTCAGCCATGTCGTTCTAGCGAACAGCGAATAGTGATTAGCGAATAGATTTCGCCACTGGCCATCACATCTTCCTTATTCGCTACTCCCTATTCGCTTTTCGCTCCGATCAAGCCGCTTCGGCGGCCAGACGCTGGGCCTTCTCGACCGCCTCGTCGATGTTGCCGACCATGTAGAAGGCGGCTTCCGGCAGGTGGTCGTAGTCGCCGTTGCAAAGGCCCTTGAAGCCCTTGATGGTGTCGGCGAGGTCGACCAGCTTGCCCGGCGCACCGGTGAACACTTCGGCGACGAAGAACGGCTGCGACAAGAAGCGCTCGATCTTGCGGGCGCGCGCCACCGTCTGCTTGTCCTCTTCCGAAAGCTCGTCCATGCCCAGGATGGCGATGATGTCCTGCAGCGACTTGTAGCGCTGGAGGATCGACTGCACCTGGCGGGCGACCTGGTAGTGCTCGTCGCCGACGATCAGCGGGTCGAGCATGCGCGAGGTCGAGTCGAGCGGATCGACGGCCGGGTAGATACCCTTTTCCGAGATGGCGCGGTTCAACACGGTCGTCGCGTCAAGGTGGGCGAACGAGGTTGCCGGCGCCGGGTCGGTCAAGTCGTCGGCGGGCACGTAGATGGCCTGCACCGAGGTGATCGAACCCTTGGTCGTGGTGGTGATGCGTTCCTGCAGCGCGCCCATGTCGGTGGCGAGCGTCGGCTGATAACCCACGGCCGAAGGAATACGGCCGAGCAGAGCCGACACTTCCGAACCCGCCTGGGTGAAGCGGAAGATGTTGTCGACGAAGAACAGCACGTCCTGGCCCTGGTCGCGGAAATATTCAGCGACCGTCAGACCGGTCAGAGCGACGCGGGCGCGGGCTCCCGGCGGCTCGTTCATCTGGCCGTAAACCAGCGCTGCCTTCGAGCCCTGGCCGCCGCCCTTCTTGTTGACGCCCGACTCGATGAACTCGTGATAGAGATCGTTGCCTTCGCGGGTGCGCTCGCCGACGCCGGCGAACACCGAATAACCGCCATGCGCCTTGGCGACGTTGTTGATCAGTTCCTGGATCAGAACGGTCTTGCCGACGCCAGCGCCGCCGAACAGGCCGATCTTGCCGCCGCGGGCGTAAGGTGCCAGCAGGTCGAGAACCTTGATGCCGGTGACGAGGATCTGTGCCTCGGTCGACTGATCGACATAGGCCGGGGCCGGCTGGTGGATGGCGCGGATTTCAACGCCGTCGACCGGACCGGCTTCGTCAACCGGCTCGCCGATGACGTTGATGATGCGGCCGAGCATGCCCGGACCGACCGGAACCGAAATCGGCGCGCCGGTGTCGTAGACGGCCTGTCCGCGAACCAGACCTTCCGAGGTGTCCATGGCGATGCAGCGCACGGTGTTTTCGCCGAGGTGCTGGGCGACTTCGAGAACCAGGCGGTTGCCGACGTTCTCGGTCTCCAGCGCGTTCAGAATCGCCGGCAGGTGATCTTCGAACTGCACGTCGACGACGGCGCCGATGACCTGACGGACCTTGCCGGCGGCACCGACCGGCTTCTTGACCGGAGCCGGCGCCTTGACGCTTGCCACGGCCTTGGCCGGAGCTGCCGCCTTGGCGGGAGCCGCTGCCTTCTTAGCCGGAGCGGCCTTTGCCGCCGCCGGCGCCTTGGGAGCGGCCGCGGCCTTGGCCGGTGCTTCCTTCTTCGGGGTCGCTGCTTTCGCCATCGTCTTTACCCTTTTTCGTCCGTTTGGTTACCGCGTGATCCGTGCGAAGGCGGCGTGCCTTCGCGGTTCACGCTTAGAGCGCTTCGGCGCCCGAAATGATTTCGATCAGTTCCTTGGTGATCTGCGCCTGGCGCTGGCGGTTATACGTGATCGACAGCCTGTTGATCATGTCGCCTGCGTTGCGCGTCGCACTGTCCATTGCGCTCATCTTGGCGCCCATCTCGCCGGCCGCGTTTTCAAGCAGCGCCCGGAAGATCTGCACCGCGATGTTGCGCGGGATGAGGTCGGAGAGGATTTCGCCCGGCTCCGGCTCGTATTCATAGACGGCGGCGCCGTTCGCGGCCTCGCCCGAAGACTGAGCGGAAGCGGCGGGAATGATCTGCTGCGCGGTCGGAACCTGGCTGATCACCGACTTGAACTGCGAATAGAACAGCGTGCAGACGTCGAACTGGCCGTCATTGAACAGGCCGATCACCTTCTTGGCGATCCCGTCGGCGTTGACGAAGCCCAGCGTGCGCACTTCGCGCAGGTCGACGCGGTCGAGGATTTGCCCGGCGAAGTCGCGACGCAGGATATCGTAGCCCTTCTTGCCGACGCAGATGATCTTCACCTGCTTGCCATTGGCGAGCAGCCGGCGGATGTGGTCGCGCGCCAGTCGGGCGATCTGCGAGTTGAAGCCGCCGCACAGGCCGCGCTCGGCCGTGCAGACGACGAGCAGATGCACGTCGTCCTTGCCGGTGCCGGTCATCAGCGCAGGAGCGTCGCCGCCACCGCCGACCGCCTGGGTGATGTTGGCCAGCACCGCGCCCATCCGCTCGGAATAGGGACGCGCCGCTTCCGCGGCCTCCTGGGCACGACGCAGCTTCGCCGCGGCGACCATCTGCATCGCCTTGGTGATTTTCTGCGTCGCCTTGACGGAGGCGATGCGGTTACGAAGGTCTTTTAGTGAAGCCATGCTCCGAACCCGGTCCCGTCTTCCGCCGCTTTACGCGAAGGTCTTGGCGAAGTTGTCGATTTCGGCCTTGAGCTTGCCGCGCAGATCGTCCGACAGCGCCTTCTCCTTGCGGATCGCATCGAGAATGGCCTTGCCGGCCGTGCGCATATGGGTGAGCAGGCCCTGCTCGAACTTGCTGACCTGGTTCAGCGCCAGCTTGTCGAGATAGCCGTTCACGCCGGCGAAGATCACCGCGACCTGCTCTTCGGTCTTGAGCGGCGAGAACTGCGGCTGCTTGAGGAGTTCCGTCAGACGCGAACCGCGGTTCAACAGGCGCTGCGTGGCGGCGTCGAGATCCGAGCCGAACTGAGCGAAGGCCGCCATTTCACGATACTGGGCGAGCTCGCCCTTGATCGAGCCGGCAACCTGCTTCATCGCCTTGATCTGCGCCGACGAACCGACGCGCGACACCGACAGACCGACGTTCACGGCCGGACGGATGCCCTGGAAGAACAGATTGGTCTCGAGGAAGATCTGGCCGTCGGTGATCGAGATCACGTTGGTCGGGATGTAGGCCGAGACGTCGTTGGCCTGCGTCTCGATGACCGGCAGCGCGGTCAGCGAACCGTTGCCCATGTCGTCGTTGAGCTTGGCGGCGCGCTCGAGCAGGCGCGAGTGCAGGTAGAAGACGTCGCCCGGATAGGCTTCGCGGCCCGGAGGACGGCGCAGCAGCAGCGACATCTGGCGGTAGGCGACGGCCTGCTTGGACAGATCGTCATAACCGATCAGCGCGTGCTGGCCGTTGTCGCGGAAATATTCGCCCATGGTGCAGGCGGTGAACGGCGCCAGGAACTGCATCGGAGCCGGGTCCGAAGCGGTGGCGGCGACGATGATCGAGTAGTCGAGCGCGCCGCGCTCTTCCAGAACCTTGACGAACTGCGCGACGGTCGAGCGCTTCTGGCCGACAGCGACGTAGACGCAGAACAGCTTCTCCGATTCAGGGCCGGTCTCGTGCACCGACTTCTGGTTCAGCATGGTGTCGAGAATGATGGCTGTCTTGCCGGTCTGACGGTCACCGATGACCAGCTCGCGCTGGCCGCGACCGACCGGGATGAGCGCGTCGATGGCCTTGAGGCCGGTCGACATCGGCTCGTGCACCGACTTGCGCGGAATGATGCCGGGGGCCTTGACGTCGACGCGCATACGCTTGTCGGCCTTGATCGGGCCCTTGCCGTCGATCGGGTTGCCGAGGGCGTCGACGACGCGGCCGAGCAGGCCCGGACCGACCGGAACGTCCACGATGGCGCCGGTGCGCTTGACGGTGTCGCCTTCCTTGATGTCGCGGTCGGCACCGAAGATGACGACGCCGACATTGTCGGCTTCGAGGTTGAGCGCCATGCCGCGGATGCCGCCGGGGAACTCGACCATTTCGCCCGCCTGGACGTTGTCGAGACCGTAGACGCGGGCGATACCGTCACCCACCGACAGAACCTGACCGACTTCGGAAACTTCGGCTTCCTTGCCGAAATTCTTGATCTGGTCTTTCAGAATTGCGGAAATTTCCGCGGCGCGGATGTCCATCAGCCGACCTCTTTCAGTGCAAGCTTGAGCGAATTGAGTTTGGTTTTGAGCGACGTATCGATCTGGCGCGAGCCCATCTTCACGACCATGCCGCCGAGCAGCGAGGGATCGACCGTAACGGCGATCGTCACATCCTTGCCCGCGACGCTTTTCAGCGCGGCCTTGAGTTCGGTTTCCTGGGCGGAAGTCAGCGCATGCGCCGACGTAACCTCGGCCGCCACTTCGCCGCGGTGTTCGGCGGCGATACGGCGGAACGCCTTGATCATGCCAGGCACTGCGAACAGGCGGCGGTTGCCGGCCACGACACGCAGGAAGTCACCGGCGAGACCGCCGATCTTGGCCTTGTCGACGATGGCGGAAATGGCACGGACCTGCTCCTCGGTCGAGAAGACCGGGCTGCCGATGAGGCGCGTCAGGTCGGCACTGCCGGCAAGCATCGCGTCGAAGCTGTTAAGGTCGGCCTCGACCTTGGCAACGGATTTCGCTTCGAGCGCGAGCTCGAAAAGCGATGACGCGTAGCGTTCAGCGACAGCGGAGATTGGCGAGGACGTTTGGGCCACGGACCGTCTTTTCTCTTGTCTGACAGGCCGCAGATTGTTGGCGCGAGCGAAAACTCTGGCTAAATCTTTGACCTTACTAAATTTTTCCAAGCCAAGGGACGTGGCTTCCGCTGTTCCCCGGCCGAAAGTCGGTTGCCGTCTAGCACAGGCTTTTCAGGACCGCAATGCGTCCACGGACACGCTTTCAAGGCACTTTTGTCGCATCCAGCGGTCGAGTTCAATGGGCGCGGCCGGATTCGGCGCGATTCAGGGCAAAAAGCCGAAGGCGAAGGCGAGCGCCATGTAGAGCAGCGGCTGGGCAAGCAGGATCGCGCACAGCCCGACGCCCAGGTAGAAACCGGCCATGCGGGCGCGCCCCTCGGCGATCGCCTCGGGTTTCTCCGGCTTGGGCTGGAGCCGCAGGAGCTTGAAGCAGAGGCCGGGCGCGAAGAACAGCGCCAGACCCAGGACGAGCGTGACGGCCGCGCTCGACCAGGCGAGCCATTCACCGTGGCTGGTCGGCCATGGAAACGAAAATGCCATTTGCTCGGATCCCCTCGAAAGCGTGCGCCGCATTGAAGATCATCGCCTTGGGAAGTCAAGCACGGCCGGCGCCTGGCCGGCAGCGCACGGTGCCCGATTGACTTATTATCAGCACACTGATATCAGTGCTTTGATACATGAAGGAGAGCGAGATGGCTCATCGGATTTTCGTCGCTGGCGCCACCGGGGCGATTGGACGCCGCCTCGTGCCGCTTTTGATCGAGGCAGGCCATACGGTCTGGGGCACGACCCGCTCCGCTTCCAAGGCGACGGAACTGCAGAGCGCCGGCGCCAATCCGGTGATCGTCGACGTGTTCGATGCAGCGGCCCTGTCGGCGGCGATGCTTGCCGCCCGCCCGACCATCGTCGTCCACCAGTTGACCGACCTGCCGCAAGGCCTCGACCCGGCGCGGATGGCCACCGCGATCGCCGGCAACGCCCGCATCCGCGACGAGGGCACCCGCAATCTGATCGAGGCGGCGAGAAAAGCCGACGTGAAGCGGCTGATCGCGCAGAGCATCGCCTGGGCCTATGCGCCCGGGCCACTGCCGCACGGCGAACAGGACCCGCTCGACGCCGGCGCTGAAGGTCCACGCGCCATAAGCGTGAACGGCGTCATCGCGCTGGAACGCCAGGTTCTTGGCGCACCCGGCATGGACGGCATCGTGCTGCGATACGGCCAGCTCTACGGCCCCGGCACCGGGGCGGACGCGCCGAAACCAGGCGCGTCGGTGCATGTCGACGCCGCAGCCCATGCCGCCCTGCTTGCCGTCGAGCGCGGCACGGCCGGCGCCTACAACATCGCCGAACCGAACGAGCAGGTGTCCACCGACAAGGCCGTCGCCGAGCTCGGCTGGCGTGCCGGTTTCAGGAGGGCCCGGGCATGAGCAGCCAGGGTTTCGAAGCCGAGATCTTCAGCGGCCGGCGCAAGCGGTACTATCTCGGCGGCCTGACCGCCGCCGCGGCGATCGGCGCCAGCATCGCCGGTTTCCATGCGCTGGCGACATCGCCGCGCCCGGCAACAATCCATATGGCCGAAAGCGCCTCGCCTGTCAGCGCGTCCGGCCGGCCGGTCACCGAGATCAAGCCGATTTCCTGCACGCCGCTGCCCGACATTACCGGCAAGGCCGTCACCATGGCGATCGTCAACTTCCCGCCCGACGCCTACACGCCGCGCCATCGCCATCCCGGCAATGTCACTGCCTTCGTGCTCAAGGGCACGCTCAAGTCACAGCTCGCCGGCGAGCCGCCAATGACCTACACCGAGGGGCAGAGCTGGTTCGAGCCGACCGGGGCGATCCACCTCTATGCCGAGAACGCCAGCAAGACCGAGCCGGCATCGCTGCTCGCCATGTTCATCGCCGACGAGAATTGCGGCCCCTTGACGATCCCGATGCCCGACGGACACGATGGCCACGCCAGTTAAGCAGGGGGACGGCATCATAACCAGGACAAAGCCCGAGAAACCGATACCGCGTGCCGGCGAGGGCAAGCGTGGCGAGGATGGCTATTTCGGCTATCTGCTGCGCCAGGCCGCGGGTGCCTATCGCTACCGCATGGAGGCAGCCCTGGTCGATCTCGGCATCACCCAGCCGCAATTCGCGGTGATGGCGATGCTGGGCGCCTATCCCGGCCTCTCCAATGCCGATCTGGCGCGCACCGCGCTTTTGACGCCGCAGACGCTCAGCGTCATCATCGCCAATCTCGAAAAGGCCGGATTGATCGTCAAGCGCCGCCACGCCGCCAACGAACGCATCCGCCAGCTCGAATTGAGCGAAAAGGGCAAAACCATCTATGCCGAGGCGCGCGACCGCGTGCGTCTCCTGGAAGCCGACCTCGCCGCCGGCTATTCGCAGGACGAGCAGAAGATCGTCCGCCGCTGGCTCGCCGCCGTCACCGCCGGCACCCGGGACGGCTAGCCGTCATCGGCGGTCGATTTCGGCGACGCCGTGCTGTTCAATGCACGCTGGCGACATCCATGGCGATGATATCGACCAGCCGGTCCAGACCGTCGCC
Organism: Mesorhizobium sp. 2RAF21; assembly: GCF_052115345.1. Taxonomy (NCBI): domain Bacteria; kingdom Pseudomonadati; phylum Pseudomonadota; class Alphaproteobacteria; order Hyphomicrobiales; family Phyllobacteriaceae; genus Mesorhizobium; species Mesorhizobium sp. 2RAF21. Next base: position 177,037 of record NZ_JBFRGM010000001.1, read on the forward strand.
GGTACCGGCAATGCGCTGGCGCATCGAGGCCGCATCGCCGAGATAGGCCATCTGCTCGGTGAACACCATGCGGGTGCCGGCGCCCTCCGCCATCAGCTCGACGGTGGCCAGCGAGGCCGAGACGCGCTCGCCCGCGGACGTCATGTCGAAGGCATAGATGATGCGCCGGGCCGGCACGATATCGAGATAATGGGCGAGGAAGGTTTGTTCCTGTCCGTTGGTCATGCGCCAGCGTTTGGCCTCGACGCCGCCGATCTGGAAATCGAAGCGCTCCTCCAGCACCGTCCAGTCGGGGTGACAGCCGGTCCAGCGCTCCTTCAGCGCCGGCTCGGAAAAGAAGCGGAAGGCGTGTTTCGGACTTGCCGCCAACATGCGCTCGACGACGAAGGTCTTGTGTTCGATAGCCATGATCATTCCTCTTCGGGCATATCGGCGATGGCTTGGACGAGCCGGTCGAAGGCCGCATTAAGCGCGGTCTCGCGCGCCTGCACCCAGTCGTTGACGGCCAGGAACGCATCCCGCCGCATGCTATAGGTGCGGGTGCGGCCGGCCTTGCGCGACGCCACGATGCCGCCCTCCTCCAGCACTTTCAGGTGTTTCACCGCCGACGGCAGGCGCATGTTGGTTGGTCGCGCCAGTTCTTTCACCGTGGCCGGCCCGCGCGCCAGCTGTTCGATCATGCCGCGCCGGCCGGGATCGGCGAGCGCCAGGAAGATGCGGTCGAGAGTTTGGGCTTGCTGCATCGCACCACCTCAGGCGAAAGCGGAGCCGTTCGCGAAACGCTCCGGCATCACTTCGCGATAGGGGAACATCGAGAAGAACGGCCGCGCTTCCTCGAGCGTTCTCTTGATCGAAGGCCGTGCCAGCAGGCGCTCGAAATAGGCGCGCAGATGATGCTGGTCGGGCGCGAATGGATGGACCATCGAGCCGAAGAACAGGCCGGGCGTCGCGGCGCAATCGGCAATGGTGAAATCGTCGCCGGTCGCCCATGTCTTGTCGGCCATCTGGCCGTCGATCATCGCATAGGCGGTGTCGAGCGCGCGATGCGCGTCGGCAACGCCGATGGCATCGTTGCCGCCGGCTGGGCGCAGCCGGTCGGTGACGATCTTCTGCATCGGCACGCCGACATAAAGGTCGAAGAAGCGATCCCACAGGCGGGCGTCCAGCCGCTGCTCCTCGTTGCGGGGCAGCATCGGCAGCGAACCGGGGTAATGCTGCTGGACATATTCGATGATGATGCTGGTTTCCGGCACCACGCGGTTGCGGGCGCCATCGTGCAGCACCGGGATCTTGCCCACCGGCCAGCGAGCCAGATGGTCCGCCGTCGAGCCGGCTTCCATCAGGTCAACCGTCTCGGAACGGAAGTCGACAGCGTTCTCATAGAAGGCGATCAGCACCTTGTGGCAGAACGAGGCGAGCGGATGGATGTAGAGCGTCAGCGACATGAGCAAATCCAGATAGTTTCCCTCCAAAGAAACTATCTGGATGACCTTCCAGTCGCAATCAAAAGTTTCCATGCAAGGAAACTGTCCTGACAAACCTTGCCACTAGGCGTTGTGGACAGAACCGATGAGGAACGGGTTCACAAGGCTCTGGTCAGCCGGTGTAACACGTGGACTTTGGAACCGATCTGTCGTGGTTCAAAACTCTTCTCGATCACAAATCCCTCGCGTTCCCAGAAGGCCCGACCGCGCGCATTTTCATCCAGCACCGCGACCAGCATCCGCTTGCACTTCCGCAACCGCGCCTCGTTGACGAGGCACTCCAGGAACTGCCGACCAACACCTTGCGAACGGACGCCGGGATCGATGAGCAGGAGCCCGATATAGGCATCGGGTTTTTCCGGATAGCCGAAAGACATGTCGGCAATGCCAATGATTCCGCCGTCCGCCCTGGCGCACGCGGATTTCAACGAATCGCCGGGATCGCAGCCGGGCGCACGGTCTTCGAAGAAGGCGCCGGCTGTCGACGCATCGGCAAGCTGCCCGCTCTCGAACATCACATAGTCGGCCGCCCGCTCGAAAAATGCCGCCACCGCATCGACGTGCCGTTCACGCGAGAGTGGATGAAAGTCGAGTTCGGTTTTCATGGACAATGGCGGCTCGCGAAATCAGCCCAATGATCGAAAAACGGGCAGGTCAAAGCTTTTTCAACCCAGCGCGAACTCCACCGCCGCTTCGGCGTGGATCCTGGTCGTGTCGAACACCGGTAGGTCAAAATCGTCCTGGCCGATCAGCATGGTGATTTCGGTGCAACCCATGATGACGCTGTCGATCTCGTTGGCCTGCCGCATCTTCGCGACCTCGGCGATATAGGCCGTCTTCGATGCCTTGCTCACCACGCCACGGCACAGTTCCTCATAGATGACGCGGTGGACCATGGCGCGGCCTTCCGCGTCGGGAACGACCGGGGCCATGCCGTGCCTGCGCGCCAGCCTGCCCTTGTAGAAATCCTGTTCCATGGTGAAGGCGGTGGCGAGCAGCGCCGGCTTCGTCGCCCCGGCCCGCTTCATCGTACCGGCCGTGGCATCCGCGATATGGATGAGCGGGATGGAAACGGCGGCCTGCACCTCGTCCGCCATGCGGTGCATGGTGTTGGTGCAGATCAGAAGGCCTTCCGCTCCGGCGCCCTCCAGTCGGCGCGCGACATCGGCAAGCAGCCTGGCGGCGGCATCCCAATCGCCGGCGCTCTGATGCGCCGCGATGGCGGCGAAATCGAATGAGTAGAGCAAAAGCTCGGCCGAATGCAGCCCACCAAGCCGTTCCCGCACGATCTCGTTGAGCAGGCGATAGTAGATCGCCGTCGATTCCCAGCTCATGCCGCCGATCAGGCCAAGCGTCTTCATGGACGTCCTCCTCAAAGGAAACTCTGCGGGTCGATGTCGACGCTCACCCGCACCGAGCCGCGCAGCTTTGGCCCGTCGGCCAGCATGCGGCGCACGAAGCCCTGAATGTCCGAACGCTTCTCGCCATGGATCAAAAGACGGAACCGGTGGCGGCCGCCGACCAGCGCCAGCGGCGCTTCGGCGGGACCCAGCACGAAGATATCCGACGCCTCGGGCACCGCGCGACGCAGGCCGCGCGCATGCGCCTCCGCTTCCTGCCGGGTCTCCGCGCTGACGATGATGCCGGCCAGCCGGCCGAAGGGCGGCAGCGCGGCACGTTCGCGCTCGGCGATCTCGCGCTCGTAGAAGGCAGCGGCATCGCCCGAAACGATCGCCTTCATCACCGGGTGGTCCGGTTGATAGGTCTGCAAAAGGCCGAGGCTCTTCTTGCCGGTGCGCCCGGCGCGGCCGGTGACCTGCGACAAGAGCTGGAACGTGCGCTCGGCGGCGCGCGGGTCGCCATTGGCGAGGCCGAGATCGGCATCGACGACGCCGACCAGCGTCATGTTCGGGAAATTGTGACCCTTGGCGACGAGTTGCGTGCCGATGACGATATCGGCGTCGCCGTTGGCGATCGCCTCAAGTTCGAGCCGCAGCCGCCGCACGCCCCCGACGAGGTCGGAGGAGAGCACGATGGTCCGCGCTTCCGGAAAGGTTGCCACCACCTCTTCGGCGATGCGCTCCACGCCCGGCCCGCATGCCACCAGATGGTCGAACGTGCCGCATTCCGGGCAGGCGTCAGGCCGTTTCTCGTTGTGCCCGCAATGATGACAGACGAGCTGTCCGCGGAACCGGTGTTCGACCAGCCAGGACGAGCAGACCGGACAGCCGAAACGGTGACCGCAGACCCGGCACAGCGTCAGCGGCGCATAACCGCGCCGGTTGAGGAACAGCAGCGACTGCTCGCCCTTTTCCAGGGTCTTGCCCATCTCCGCCACGAGCAGCGGCGACAGGAAGCCGCCGCGCGGCGGCGGCGCGCGGCGCATGTCGATCGAGCGCAAGGTGGGCAGCGCCGCCTCCGCGAAGCGCGTCGGCAGGTCGACCCGGCCATAACGGCCCTGATTGGCATTGACCTGGCTTTCCACCGAAGGCGTGGCGGAAGCCAGCACGACCGGGAACGCGCCGATATGGCCGCGCACCACCGCCATGTCGCGCGCATTGTAGAAGACACGGTCCTCCTGCTTGTAGGCCGGGTCGTGTTCTTCGTCGACGACGATCAGGCCAAGCTCCTTGAACGGCAGGAACAATGCCGAGCGCGCGCCGGCCACCACCCGCACCGTACCTTCCGCCACCTGCCGCCACACCCGTTCGCGGGTCTTTGGCGCGAGGTCGGAATGCCATTCCGCCGGCTTGGCGCCGAAGCGCGACTGGAAGCGTTCCAGGAAGGCATGGGTGAGCGCGATTTCCGGCAGCAGGATGAGCACCTGCCTGCCCTTGTCGAGCGCCGCCGCCACCGCCTCGAAATAGACCTCCGTCTTGCCCGAGCCGGTGACGCCGTCCAGCAGGGTGACGCCGAAGGCCCCGGCCGATGCGCTGGCGTGCAGCGTTTCCGCCGCCGCGGCCTGGTCCGGCGTCAGTTCCGACCGGGCATAGGTCGGGTCCGGCGGCGCCACGACGGGCCGTGGCGGGATCATCACCGTCTCGAACGCGCCTTGTGCCTTCAGCCCGTCGATGACGGTCGAGGAAACGCCGGCCGCGTGCGCGAGGCCCGACCGGGTCCAGGCCAGCCCGCCATCGGCGGTTTCCAGCACCCGCGCCCGCGCCGCCGTCATCCGGTCGGGCGCGATCGCGGTGCGCTGCAGCCCTTCGATCCACGGCTCGGGGTCGAAAGCTTCCGGCGCACGCAACAGCATGCGCGCGACAAGGCCCGGCGGCGTCAGCGTGTATTGCGCGATCCAGTCGACGAAGCGTCGCATGTCGTGGTCGATCGGCGGGCAATCGAAGACGTGGTCGATGGGTCTCAGCTTCTTCGCCTCGACCCGTTCGACCGCCCCGTCCCAGACGACACCCGCCACCAGCCTCGGTCCCAGCGGCACGCGCACGATGGAACCCGGCACCACCAGCATGCCTTCGGGCACGGCATAGGTATAGGCGCGTTCGGCGGGCATCGGCACCAGCACCGGTGCGGCCGTCATGAAGGGCGAATCTTCTTTCATCAGGCGTGACCTTGCCCCGACTTTGGTCTAGAGCAAAGGGCGGCGCCAAACCCCGGGCGAACTGCCTTATTCCTTCCCAAGGAGATCACCATGAAATTCTTCGTCGACACTGCTGATGTAAAAGAGATCCAGGAACTCAACGCGCTTGGTTTGCTGGACGGCGTCACCACCAACCCGTCGCTGATCCTGAAATCCGGCGGCAAGATCGACGAAGTCACCAAGCAGATCTGCGACATCGTCGAAGGCCCGGTTTCGGCCGAAGTCACCGCCACCGACTACGACGGAATGATGAAGGAAGCCAAGGTGCTCGCCAAGATCGCCGACAATGTCTGCATCAAGGTGCCGCTGACGCTTGACGGCCTCAAGGCCTGCCGCGCCATCCGCGCCGAGGGCCGCATGGTCAATGTCACGCTCTGCTTCTCGGCCAACCAGGCGCTGCTCGCCGCCAAGGCCGGCGCCACCTTCATCTCGCCCTTCATCGGCCGTCTCGACGACATGGGCTTTGACGGCATGGAGGTGATCGCCGAGATCCGCCAGGTCTATGACAATTACGGCTTCGACACCGAGATCCTGGCCGCGTCGATCCGCACGCCCGACCACGTCAAGCGCGCCGCATTGATCGGCGCCGACGTCGCCACCATCCCGCCGGCGACGCTGAAGGCATTGGTCAAGCATCCGCTCACCGACAAGGGCCTCGAGCAGTTCCTCGCCGACTGGGCAAAGACCGGCCAGAAGATCAGCTGATTTCGACAAGCCGTCGAATGAAGACCGAAACCGGCGCCCTCGCGGCGCCGGTTTTTTCATGCCCGAAAATGCTCAGGAAAATGGCGGCAGCCGTCGCTTCACCGGCTGCGCCTTGACGATGGCGCTGCTGGTCTCGGCCTTGTCGGTGATCTTGTCGAGGATCTGGTCAAGGTCGCTGATCGAACGGATAAGCAGCCGCGCGACGAAACAGTCGTCGCCCGTCACCTTGTCGCATTCGGTGAACTCGGGAATCTCCTCGATCAGCTTCTGCACCGCGTGCAGCCTGCCAGGCAGCGGCTTGATGCGCACGATCGCCTGCAGCGTATAGCCGAGCGCGGCGGGATCGATATCCACCGTGAAAGCGCGGATGACACCGCGCTCCTCCAGCCGCCGCAACCGTTCCGACGCACTCGGCGAAGACAGGTTCACGCGGCTCGCCAGTTCCTTCAGCGAAATGCGCGCATCGTCGACCAGGATTTCGACAATGCGTCGGTCAAGATCGTCCAGCATCACACATCCTTAGGATTCTGTGTTTGAGCACCTTACAGAATTAGGCATCGCTCCGCAAACACCTTATCCAAAGCATGGTTTTCGATCCGACCCGGGCTTACAAAAGCGGCCTGTCGGGAAGAAGGGTCGCGAGATGTCAGAGAAGACGCGTGGTACGGTCGAAATGACCGCCGCAATGATGATTTCGGGAACGATAGGACTGTTCGTGGTCCTGTCGGGCCAGCCGGTCATGGACGTGGTCTTCTGGCGCTGCGCCTTCGGCGCCGTCACGCTGCTGATCGTCTGCGCCGCGCTCGGCCTGTTCAGGCCGGATGTGATCTCGCGCCGCCAGTTCGCCTATGCGGTCGTCGGCGGCGTCGCCATCGTTTCCAACTGGCTGCTGCTCTTCGCCGCATTCCCGCGCGCCTCGATTTCGATCGCCACCGCGGTCTACAACACGCAGCCCTTCATGCTGGTGGCTTTGGGCGCATTTTTGTTCGGCGAACGGCTCACCATCGCCAAGCTGACCTGGCTGGCCATTGCCTTTGCCGGAATGCTGCTGATCGTCCAGGCAAAATCGAATGCCGGCCATGTCGGCTCGAACTATCTGGCCGGCATCCTTTTGGCGCTGGGCGCAGCGTTCTTTTATGCGATTGCCGCGATCGTCGCCAAGAAGCTGAAGGGCGTGCCTCCGCATCTCATCGCGCTGATCCAGGTCACGGTCGGCATTCTCATGCTCGCCCCCTTCGCCAATTTGACGGCATTGCCGACGGATTGGCGCAGCTGGGCGCTGCTCGCCGCCATCGGCGTCATCCACACAGGGCTGATGTACATCCTGCTCTACGGCGCCATCCAGAAGCTGCCGACCAACCTCGTCGGGGCATTGTCCTTCATCTACCCGGTCGTCGCCATCGCCGCCGATTTCCTGGCCTTCGGTCAGCGCCTGCAGCCGCTGCAGCTGGTCGGCGCCGCCGCCATCCTCATCGCCGCCGCCGGCATGACGCTGGGATGGAACCTTGTAAGGCCCCGCGTCGCGGTGCCCAGCGCGCGGTAAGGCTGTCAGTCCTCGTCCGACAGCCGGCCGGTGATGCCGAGGCCCTCGATCGCGGTTGCGCCGTCGATCCGCACCATGGCGAGCGCCTGGGCTCCGGTGCGATCCGTGATCAGCGCGGCCAGTTCCTGCGAATGGGTCACCACCCACAGCTGGGTGCGCTCCGCCGCCTTGGCGATCATATCGGCCAGCGCCGGCAGCATGCGCGGATGCAGGCTCGCTTCCGGCTCATTGAGCGCGATCAGCCCCGGCAGGCGATAGGACATCAGCGCACCGGCCAGCGCCAGGAAGCGCATCTGCCCGTCGGACAGTTCTTCCGGCCGAAACAGGCGCTGCGGAAACTCCGGCAACTTCAGGCCGAAGGTTGCCGCCTCTCCCGGTTCGGGAACATCCAGTTCCGCGCCGAGCGCATCGGCCACGGCCCGATCGAGATCGACCGTGTCCTGCCGGATATGGGCCAGCGTCGCGAACACCGCGGCCAGGTTGCCGCCATCCTCATCGAGCATCGTCGAGGTAATCGCGAGAGACGGTTTCCTGGCCGGAGAATCGCGGTCGGTGCGGAAACCATGATAAAAACGCCAGCCGGCAACAGCGGCGCGCAGATCGCCGGCTTCCGGATAACGGCCCGAGGCACCCAGCATCGCCAGCGCTGTCTCCGAGTTGAGCAGACGCACCGGATATTCGACACGCCGTCCGTCGCCGTCGCGGGCAAAGGCGGCCGGGCCTTTGCGTGTCATCATCTCGACCGGTCGACGACCGGCTTCCACGGACAATTTTTCTTCCTTGACCTGCGGCTCGAAGGCAAAGCCGGCTGAAACAGGCGGCGGCAGGCCGATCTCAACCTGATAGGAGAACTTCGCGGCCGTCTCGTCATTCTCGAGCTCGGCGCCGAGGATCACGCGCGCCGGTTGCGCCAGGCGGCGCCCGCCCGACCAAAGCGCCGATTGCATGCCGCCTTCGCGTGCGATCTCGTAGGCAAGCGAGCCCTGGCCCGCGGCTTTGATCAATTGCAGCGCACGATAGAGATTGGATTTGCCAACGCCGTTTTCACCGACGAACAGCCCGACCTGGCCGAATTCCAGCCGGATCGACTTCAACGAACGATAACCCTCGGCGACCAGTCCGGTCAGGCGCATGATGCGACGCTCCGGCGACCCCCTGGCATCGCGGCCCGCAGCTCTATTTGGCGCCTTGTTTTGCCAGATCCTGCGCCAGCGCCAGATGCAGCAGCTCGGCCAGTTCGCGGGCCGCGCGATTCTCGGCATCAATCTGCGCGCGATAGGACGCGAATTCCTGGCTCGGCTTGTCGAAAGATGACGAAATCGAGCGCGAACCCGTCGATACGGACTTGCCGGTCTTGGCGTCGGTGAGCGTATAGGATGCGCTCATAATGACGGTACCGGCAGTCGGCTGATCCTGGTCGGTGGCGACCTGAACGCTCGCCGACGCGATCACCGATTCGGTCACGTTGAGCGTCAGCGAATAGGCGGGCGCGGCCGTCCGTTCGGAACCGCCGGTGAGCCCGAAGATCAGGTTGTTGCGCACCTGCTGCGCGTAGCGCGAAGACACGGGCTTGACCGCGATCGAGGCCAGTTCCTCGCGCGCGCCGACCGTCGAACCCGGCGACAGCGGCGCCTTCGAATAAAGCGGCCGCACCTGGCAGGCCGAAACCAGAGCCATGCCGGCAAGCAGGCCGAACAGAGCAAAGCGGCGCAGAAGCGCCGCGCCTGTCTTGTGATTGTCAGGCAACGACATTGACGATCCTCTGGGGCACGACGATCACCTTGCGCGGCGCCTTGCCCTCGAGCGCCTTCTGAACGAAGTCCAAGGCCATGGTGGCCTGTTCGACGGCAGCTTGGTCCGCGTCGCGGGCGATTGTCAAATCACCGCGTTTCTTGCCGTTGATCTGCACCGGATAGACGACTTCATTGTCGACCACCAGCGCCGGATCAAAGGTTGGCCAAGGCTGATTCGCAATGAACCCCTTGCCGCCGAGCGCCGACCAGCACTCTTCCGCCAGGTGCGGCATCATCGGCGCGATCATCACCACCAGCATCTCGATCGACTGGCGCAGCGCCTGCGCGCTCGCCGCATCGGCCTTGCCCTCTGCAAGCGCCGCCGCCGGCGTCTGGATCGCATTGACCAGTTCGTAGAGCCGGGCGACAGCCTTGTTGAAGGACAGGCGCTCGATGTCCTCGCCAACGGCCTTGACGATCTTGTGGGCGGCCTTCGAGATAGCGCCAGCTTCGCCGTCGACCGCGGTCCTGGGTTCGACGCCAGCCAGTTGCGGCGCGGTTTCGGAAACCAGTCTCCACACACGCTGCACGAAACGATGCGCGCCCTCGACGCCGGCTTCCGTCCAGATCACATCGCGTTCGGGCGGCGAATCCGACAGCACGAACCAGCGTGCCGTATCGGCGCCATAGCTCGCCAGAATATCGTCGGGATCGACGACGTTCTTCTTGGACTTCGACATCTTCTCGATCGGGCCGATCTCGACCGGGCTGCCATCCGACAGCAGCGAAGCGCGGCGCGCGCCATCGATGTCCTCGATCTTGACCTCGACCGGCTGCACCCAGCGAGCGCTGGGGCCGCTGCCGGCGCGGTAGGTCTCGTGCACCACCATGCCCTGGGTGAACATGCCCTCGAACGGCTCCTTCACCTCGTTGAGATGGCCGGTGACGGTCATGGCGCGGGTGAAGAAGCGCGAATAGAGCAGATGCAGGATCGCGTGCTCGATGCCGCCGATATACTGGTTGACCGGCAGCCAGCCTTGCCTGCCGTCGACATGGGCGAGCGTCGTCGGCGCCTTCTCGTTCCACGGGTCGGTGAAACGGGCGAAATACCACGACGAATCGACAAATGTGTCCATCGTGTCGGTATCGCGCCTGGCCGGCTTGCCGCATTGCGGGCAATTGGCGTGCTTCCAGGTCGGATGATGGTCGAGCGGATTGCCCGGCTTGTCGAAGGTGACGTCCGTCGGCAATTCCACCGGCAGGTCCTTGGCCGGCACCGGCACGGCGCCGCAGGCCTCGCAGTGGATGACCGGGATCGGGCAGCCCCAGTAGCGCTGGCGCGAGATCAGCCAGTCGCGCAGGCGGAACTGCACCTTGCGCTCGCCCTGCGGGCGATTGCCGATGGTGACGCCGGACAGCCTTGTCGCGACTTCGTCGAAGGCCTCCTTGAACCGCATGCCGTTGAGGAAGCGCGAATTGATCATCGCGCCATCGTCGACAAAGGCCTCTTCGGTGACCTGGAAACCCTGCGGATCGGCGCCGTCCGGCAGCACCACCGGGACAACCGGCAGACCGTATTTGTTAGCGAAGTCGAGGTCGCGCTGATCGTGCCCCGGGCAGCCGAAAATGGCGCCGGTGCCATAGTCCATCAGAACGAAATTGGCGACATAGACCGGCAGCGTCCAGTTCTCGTCGAACGGGTGGACGACGCGCAGGCCGGTGTCGAAACCTCTCTTCTCGGCTGTCTCAAGCGCGGCCGCCGAAGTGCCCATGTGGCGCACCTCCTCGATGAAGGCGGCGAGGTCGGGATTGTCGGCGGCGGCCTTCTTTGCCAGGGGATGATCGGCGGCGATCGCCACGAAGGAGGCGCCGAAGATGGTATCGGGCCGCGTCGTGTAGACCTCGAGTTCGCTCTCGCCGGCTGGCGGATTGGCCAGTGCCCAGCGAATCAGCATGCCTTCGGAGCGGCCGATCCAGTTGGCCTGCATGACGCGGACTTTCTCCGGCCACTTGTCCAGCGTGTCCAGGCTGTCCAGCAGGTCCTGGCTCATCGAGGTGATCTTGAAGAACCACTGCGTCAGGTCGCGCTGCTCGACCGGCGCGCCCGAGCGCCAGCCACGGCCGTCGATGACCTGCTCGTTGGCGAGCACGGTCATGTCTTCCGGATCCCAGTTGACCTTGGCCGACTTGCGCTCGACCAGGCCGGCGCGCCAGAAGTCCAGGAACATCTTCTGCTGGTGCTTGTAGTAGCTCGGGTCGCAGGTCGCGAGTTCGCGCGCCCAGTCGAGCGACAGGCCCATCGTCTTCAGCTGGGCCTTCATGGTGGCGATGTTGGCGTAGGTCCAGTCGCGCGGGTTGACCTTGTTGTCGCGCGCGGCGTTCTCGGCCGGCAGGCCGAAGGCGTCCCAGCCCATCGGATGCAGCACGTTGTAGCCCATGGCGCGGCGCCAGCGCGCCACCACGTCGCCCATCGTGTAGTTGCGCACATGGCCCATATGGATGCGTCCCGACGGATAGGGGAACATCTCGAGCACATAGTATTTCGGCCGCGGATCGTCGTTCTTCGTCTCGAAGAGCTTGGCCTCGTCCCATGCCGTCTGCCACTTGGGCTCTGCAGCGCGGGGGTTGTATCGTTCGGTTGCCATGGCCGGTTTTTCACTTACAAAGCATGCGGGAAACCGCCGGCTGATCCGGTGGTTCAAGGACATGGTCCGGGTCTTCACCATGCTTTCGGGAACCCGTCAACCATATGGGCCGCAACGCCCGGCAAAAACAGCAGGATCAGGACGGGATGCCACATGAGTGACGCGGTTCAGCAACTCGAGGCGGTCAACGCCAGGATCGCGACAGCCGAGCGCGAAGCGAACCGGACGGCCACGACGGTGACACTGGTCGCCGTCTCCAAGACCTTCGAGGCCGACGCCATCCGCCCGGTGCTTGCCGCCGGCCAGCGCGTCTTCGGCGAAAACCGCGTCCAGGAAGCGCAAGGCAAATGGCCGGCGTTGCGCGAGCAATTCCCCGGCGTCGAGCTCCACCTGATCGGCCCGCTGCAATCGAACAAGGCCAAGGAGGCGGTTGCCCTCTTCGACTGTATCGAAACCGTCGACCGCGAAAAGATCGCCGCGGAACTGGCGAAGGAAATTGCCCGCCAGGGCAAGGCGCCAAAACTCTATGTGCAGGTCAACACCGGCTCGGAACCGCAGAAGGCCGGCATCGAGCCCAAGGACGCCGTCGCCTTCGTCGAACGCTGCCGCGGCGTGCACGGCCTCGCCATCGAGGGGCTGATGTGCATTCCGCCGGCCGATGAGAACCCCGGCCCGCATTTCGCGCTGCTGGAAAAGCTCGCCCGCCAGGCCGGCGTCGAAAAACTGTCGATGGGCATGTCCGGCGACTACGAGCTGGCCGTGGCCTTTGGCGCCACCTCGGTGCGTGTCGGCTCGGCCATTTTCGGGACACGCTAGTCGCGACCCTTGATTGGATTTGGGGCAAGGCGCATATTACAAGCTAGCCAAGCTAGCTAGGTGATGTTTATGAACTGGCATCTTCAGGACGCGAAGAACAATCTATCGAAACTGGTGCAGCGGGCTCGCGAAGAGGGTCCGCAGACTATCACCCTGCGCGGCAAGCCCGCGGCGGTCGTTCTCTCTGCTGAAGAATATGAAGCGCTTTCCGCGAAGAAGCCATCGCTTGCGGAATTCCTGCTCACCGGCCCGGTGTGGGACGACGATTTCGTCGAGGAGGTCAATCGGCGCGACAAAACGCCATCGCGCGACATCGATTTCTGATCGGCAGCCATATGTTTCTTCTCGACACTAATGTGGTTTCGGCCGCTCGCAAGCGCCAACCGGCAGTGACGAAATGGCTAGCCGATCGGGAGCGCGGAGATCTGTCTCTGAGCGTCGTCACACTTGGCGAAATTGCGCGCGGCATTCACATGAAGCAGCGCCACGATCCGACGACGGCTAACCACCTCGCCGTATGGCTGCAAATGCTCAGACACGACTATGGCAATCGAATTCTTGGTATTGACGAACGTATCGCCATCGAATGGGGAAGGATCGCCGCACTACGCACGCGAGGAGTTCCCGACGGCCTGATCGCGGCGACAGCGGCAGTCCACGGATTGACGATCGTGACCCGCAATGTCGCCGACTTCGAAGATACCGGCCTCGCCATAGTCAATCCTTGGGCGGATTGAGTGGCCATCGGATCAAAAGAAAAGGCCGGGAAACTCCCGGCCTTCTTGTTTTTATGCCGCGAACCTTACTCGGCCGCGACGATCTTGCCGTTGTCCCACTTGAACAGCGAGAAGCTCGGGCTGGTCAGGTCGCCGGTCTCGCCATAGGTCAATTTGCCGATGGCGGTCGGGATCGCCTCGCCGCCCTTCAGCGCCTTTGCCACGGCAGCCGCATCGTCGGCCTTGCCGGCCTTTTCGATGCCGGCCTTCAGCACCTGGACGGCGGCATAGGCGTTGAGCGTGAAGGCTTCCGCCGGAATGTTCTTTTCCTTCAGAACGGCGACGGCTTCGGCCGAATCCGGGTTCTTCAGCGCGTCGGTGGCGTTGGTGAAGAGCGTGCCGGCGGCGGCCTGGTTGCCGATCGCCCAGTATTCGGTGTTGGACAGGCCTTCGCCGCCGATGATCAGCGCCTTGACGCCGGCGTCGGCGAGCTGACGGGCGAGCAGGCCGCCTTCAGGGTGATAGCCGCCGAAATAGATCACCTCGGCGCCGTCGGACTTCAGGCGCGTGACCAGCGCCGAAAGATCCTTCTCGCCCGGTGTCAGCGAATTGTGGCTGACTTCCTTGACGCCGCCGGCATTGATCGCCTTCTTGAAGGCGTCGGCCAGACCCTTGCCGTAGGTGCCCTTGTCATCGACGATGGCGACCTTCTTGTCCTTCAGGTTCTTCACCACATAGGCAGCGGCCACTTCCGCCTGCTGGTCGTCGCGGCCGCAGGTGCGCAGCACGTTGGTCAGGCCGCGGGCGGTCAGGCCGGGCGCGGTGGCGGTCGGCGTCACCATCAGAACGCCGTTCTCGGCGAACACGTCCGAGGCCGGAATGGCCACGCCCGACGTGACCGGACCGACAACGAACTTCACGCTTTCACCAACCAGCTGGTTGGCGGCGGAAACGCCCTGCTTCGGATCGCCGGCATCGTCGGCCAGCTTCAGCACGACCTTTTCGCCGAGGATGCCGCCGTTCTTGTTGATGGTGTCGACGGCCGCCTGGGCGCCGTTCTTGACCTGGTCGCCATAGGCGGCGACCGGGCCGGTCAGCGGCGCAACGAGGCCGAACACGATATCTGCCCGGGCGGTCGACGCGAAAGCCATAAGGGCGGCAAAGGCAACGCCCGCGAACATCTTGGTTTTCATAAGCTCTTCCTCGAAAAATGGAGTAGGAGCCCGCACATGAAACGTTCGCGGCCGCAAGGCCAATCAGCCAGTCACGGAATTCGATTGACCGGCGCCGACCTCGGTTTCAATTGGTCCGGTCCCGTCGGCTAGTGCAGAACGATCTCGCCGTCGACCTTGCGCCATTCATTGGCCGAAATCAGCGTCTTGTGCGTGAAGCAGATCGAATGCAGCGGCCCTTCCAGCTTCTGTTTCCAGAACTCGATGAAGCCGAACAGCGCCGGGAATTTCGGCGCGATGTCGTAGTCTTGCCAGACATAGGTCTGCAGCAAATGCGGATGATCGGGGAAATGATAGAGGATGCGGGCGGTCGTCAGACCGTAGCCTTTGAGGAGAAGTTCCAGTTCGGGATGGTCGCGCATGGTTGTGCTCGCAAGCTGGTCTTGCAGTTCCTCCTGTAAAGACTGTGCGCTTCGAATGTTAACCACGTCTTTATAACGTTCGGCGCGGCATTTCGGTTCACCGCACTTGGCGCAGTATGAGCATTTTCACGCAAATTTGCTCCAGATGCCCGGCCGTTCGGGGCAGGTATCGCACAAACCCAATGTCTAATATTGCCGCAGCCCCCGAACTGGTAATAAATGCCGGCGATTTCGCGGCTGCCAGCCGTGTTGCCGCCATCGCGCGGCCGATCTCAGGAGGAAGACCAAGACATGTCCGAGGCGAAGGTCCATCGCGTTCAGCCGGCGTGGAAGAAGAATGCGCTGATCGACAACGACACCTATCTCAAATGGTATGCCGACAGCGTGAAGAACCCGGACAAGTTCTGGGGCAAGCACGGCAAGCGCATCGACTGGTTCAAGCCCTACACCAAGGTCAAGAACACCTCGTTCGACGGCAAGGTCTCGATCAAATGGTTCGAGGACGGTCTGACCAACGTCTCCTACAACTGCATCGACCGCCACCTGAAGAAGCGCGGCGACCAGGTGGCGATCATCTGGGAGGGCGACAATCCTTACGACGACAAGAAGATCACCTATAGCGAGCTGCACGAGCATGTCTGCCGGCTCGCCAATGTGATGAAGAAGCACGGCGTCAAGAAGGGCGACCGTGTCACCATCTACATGCCGATGATCCCGGAAGCGGCCTATGCGATGCTGGCCTGCACCCGGCTGGGCGCCGTCCACTCGGTCGTCTTCGGCGGCTTCTCGCCGGACGCACTGGCCGGCCGCATCGTCGACGCCGCCTCGACCTTCGTCATCACCGCCGACGAAGGCCTGCGCGGCGGCAAGACCATTCCGCTGAAGGAGAACACCGACAAGGCGGTGGAGATCGCCGCCAAGCAGAAGATGACCGTGAAGTCGGTGGTCGTGGTGCGTCGCACCGGCGGCAAGATCGGCTGGGTCGAGGGCCGCGACCTCTGGTATCATGACGAAGTCCGGACCGTTAAGGCCGAGTGCAAGCCCGAGAAGATGAAGGCGGAAGACCCGCTGTTCATCCTCTACACCTCGGGCTCGACCGGCAAGCCCAAGGGTGTGCTGCACACCACCGGCGGCTATCTCGTCTACGCCTCGATGACCCACCAATATGTCTTCGACTATCACGACGGCGATATTTACTGGTGCACGGCCGATGTCGGCTGGGTGACTGGCCACAGCTACATTCTCTACGGTCCGCTCGCCAACGGCGCCACCACGCTGATGTTCGAGGGCGTGCCCAACTACCCGAGCGTCTCGCGCTTCTGGGAAGTGGTCGACAAGCACCAGGTCAACATCTTCTACACCGCCCCAACCGCCATCCGCGCGCTGATGGGTGCCGGCGAGGCGCCGGTGAAGAAGACCTCGCGCAAGAGCCTGCGCGTGCTGGGCTCGGTCGGCGAGCCGATCAACCCAGAAGCCTGGGAATGGTATTTCAACGTCGTCGGCGAGAAGAAGGTGCCGATCGTCGACACCTGGTGGCAGACCGAAACCGGCGGCATCCTGATCACGCCGCTGCCCGGCGCCACCGATCTCAAGGCCGGCTCGGCGACGCGTCCCTTCTTCGGCGTGAAGCCTGAACTGGTCGACAATGACGGCAAGGTGCTGGAAGGGGCTGCCGACGGCAATCTCTGCATCACCGACTCTTGGCCGGGCCAGATGCGCACCGTCTATGGCGACCATGAGCGCTTCATCCAGACCTACTTCTCTACCTACAAGGGCAAGTACTTCACCGGTGACGGCTGCCGCCGCGATGCCGATGGCTATTACTGGATCACCGGCCGCGTCGACGACGTCATCAATGTGTCGGGCCACCGCATGGGCACGGCCGAAGTGGAATCCGCGCTCGTCGCCCACGACAAGGTCTCCGAGGCCGCCGTCGTCGGCTACCCGCACGACATCAAGGGCCAGGGCATCTACTCCTATGTCACGCTGATGGCCGGCGTGGTGCCGACGGAGGATCTGCGCAAGGAACTTGTCGCGCATGTGCGCAAGGAGATCGGTGCCATCGCCTCGCCCGACAAGATCCAGTTCGCGCCCGGCCTGCCGAAGACGCGGTCCGGCAAGATCATGCGCCGCATCCTGCGCAAGATCGCCGAGGACGATTTCGGCGCGCTCGGCGACACCTCGACGCTGGCCGACCCGGCCGTGGTCGACGACCTCGTCGCGAACCGCCAGAACAAGAAGGCCTGAGCGGAAATCCCTATCTCGCCGCCGCGCCCCTGAAGGCGGCGGCGAGGACTTTCAGCACGTCGCGGGCTTCGCGCCGCGCCGGTCGCGCCATCAGCACCACATCCTGCGCCGGTAGCCGCGGCAGGCCGAACGCTTCGCCGACCTCGATGGCGCCGGTCGGCGCCACGCGATGCGCCAGCGTGGCCACGGCAAGCCCGGCGCTAACCGCCGCGCCGAGCGCCAGAACCCCGCCGCCGACAAACGCTTCCGTCCACGGCAGGCCGGCCTCGTCCAGCGCGTCGATGGCCAATGTACGGATACCACAGGGTGCGGCCAGCGTTGCGAGCCGAAGCGGCTCGCCCGGGCGATACGCGAAGGACGGGGCCGCGAACCAGCCAAACGGCTCGCGAAACAGCGTCTCGCCGTCGGCGCCTTCCTCGCCGCGCCGTGCAATCGCCGCGTCCAGTTCGCCCTGGCCATAGCGGGCGATCACATCGCGCGATGACGACACCCTCACCTCCACCACCAGCGTCGGATCGTAGGCGTTCAGCCTTGCAAGCAATGTCGGCAGCTCCGCTCCGGCGACATGATCGCTGATGCCAAGCGTCAGCCGGCTGGGCGGCGCGGTTCGGACACCGGCCAGCGCGCGCTGATGGGCATCGAGCAGGTTGCGGGCGGCGGGAAGGAAGCGCTCGCCGTCTCCGGACAAGGCGACATGGCGCGGCGTTCGTTCCAAAAGGCGATGGCCGAGCAGGCCCTCCAGCCGCTTCAGCTTCAGGCTGACCGTCGCCTGCGCGGTATCCAGCGCTTCGGCCGCCCGGGTGAAACTGCCGAGATCGGCGACAAGCACGAACGCCCGCACCGTGTCGATATCGAGGATCTTCGCCGGATTATTCATTTCCAATTCTTATGGCAGATATATGTATACATACATTTTCACAATGACTCAGTGATGGCAAGTTGCTGCCGAGACAAGGAGCACCGCCATGCTGATGAAACAATACATCCACCGTCTGCCGGCCGATTACGACATGGGCAGGATTGTCGAGCGCGCGACGAAGCTCGGACCCGACTGGGACGACACACCCGGCCTCGGCTTCAAGGCCTTCATTGCGCAGCGGCGTGGCGAAAACGGCGCGCTCAACAACGCCTATTCCTCGCTCTATCTGTGGCTGGACGACGAAGCGGCGGTGGATTTCATCACCGGCGAGCGTTTCCGCAAGGTGATCGACGGCTTCGGCCGCCCCGCCATCGAGACGTGGCTGCCGCTGGATATCCATATCGGCTCTTCCGGCATTGCGCGCTCGGTCTACCGCGAGGATATCCTGCTCGACGCCGATACCGATTTTTCGGCGCTGCGCCGCCGCGAGGGCGAACGCAACACGGCGGCCGTCAAGCAGCCGGGCAGCTTCGCCGCCATCACCGCGATCGATCTGGCCAGCTGGCGGCTGTCGCGTTTCCTGCTTTCGGCGGAGGCAGCGCGCCAGCCGGAACGTGGCGCGGCCTATGACGTCCTGCATTTCGCCAAGCCCGGTATGCCGGCGCTTGTCGCGGCGGCCTAAAAACTGTTGCAGCCGTGCACTTGCGCTTCGCCGCGAAACACCCCACCTTGGCGAAGTGTTCAACGAACTGAAAGGAGGTGATCCGATGTCGAGTGATTTCGTTTTCCAGAGCGTGATCCCGGCGGATCGCCTTCACGGAGAGCAGCCTCTCCGCTGAAGCGCGTGACGCGCGGCGCACGGTCCGAAGGGATCGTGGCCACGAGCCGCGCCTGGACGAAAGCCACGGAAGGCCGCCCATCGAAAGATGTGGCGGCCTTTTCCGTTTCGGGCGAAGTGGCTTGGCCGGCCGGCTATTTCGTCAGCGCCAGCCTCTGCATGTTGGAGGCGATCGTCGTGAAGGCCTTTTCCAGCTCCGTCCCCGTCGATGCCTGATAGAAATGCCTCAGCCCGCCGGTATCGGGACTGGCGCAGCTTTGCAGCGTCCCCTTCGCGTTCACCTCTGTCAGGTCGAAGCCGATCGTGAAGATCTCGATGCCTTGCGCCTTCATCTTCGTGCACAGCGTCGTCGCGGCATTCCGCGTCGCAGGTTTGCCGTAGTCGTTGTAGACGGCGTCGGGAGAGTCAACGTCGAAATAGGAGAGGTTGAACTCGCCGTCGGTCATCAGGATCGCATATTTGGAAACCTTGGTGGTGTCGAAAGGCTCCGGCTGCTGCGACTGAGCCAAGGCGCCGGCCCATTTCGGCGACAGCATGTACCAGCCCCATTGGATGCCGATATGGCCCGCCGTGCCGCCGGATGCGGCAAAGGAAGCAATCCTTGACTTCAGTGCCGCCGCGTCCGCCGTCAGCGGCATCATCGCTGCTTCCGGACAATCCCTGGTGCCATAGCCGCGATTGCCTTGCGAGACGAACTCGGCCAGCAGATAATCACGATTGACCATGGACGCCTGCGGCCCGTCGTCGGTATATTGGTAGGCACCCTTGCGTTCGGTGGCGCAACCGTTCGGGTTGTACGAGCTCCCGGGAGGCCGGGGCTCGTTGCTGCCGGGCGCTTGTCCACGATCGTTCGCCGTCGGTTCCACGAAAACGGAACTTGCCGCCAGCGTGCTGCCGACATTGACCGAATTCGCATAAGGCACGACCGCCACCCGCACACGCGGGCGATTGGGATTCTGATCCTTGAAGATGATGTCGACGGCCTTCGCGGCCGCGGTCCTCAGCGCGCCGATCTTGTCGTTTTCTTTCATCGAGCCGGTCACGTCGAGGATCATCGCCACCTCGATCTGCCTGAACGAATAGGCCGCCGCACTTGTCTGTGAAACCCGGCGCGTCTTCTCGAGACCGAACACCGGGAAGAACAGCGGCACGTCGACATGCGCGGCGACCTCGACCGTATAGGCCGAGCGGTTCAGCGTCACCCTGTCGAGCACGATCTTGCCAGATGGCAGAGCACCGCCGCCGCCGCTGTTGGCATCAAGGAACGCCTTCACCGATGCGCTCGCTTGCTGCTCGGTGACGTTTCCAAGGGTGAGATCGCGTGTCGTCGAAGTAACCGCCGCATCGACGGCGGCGCCGAGCGCGGATTTGGCATTCATCAATTGCGCGGTGCCGACGCCGAAGCCCACCGCCAGCACCAAGACCGCGATGACGACCCCGGCCACAACCATGAAATTGCCGCTTCGGTTGTCACCGAAACGGCGGACCAATTGTCTGAACTCGATGAAACGCAACATTGCCCTTCCCGTCCCGCCGGCGGATCGCCCGATCCGTCCGCGCAGGATTCCCGCTTGATCGTCGGCATTTGCCAGAGGACCGGTGGCGGCTTGGTAAATTTCGGACTTTTCGCGACGCCAAAAATGGAAGAGGGGTGAATGCCGGGTAAAGTTTTTCGCGCAACCCGTAACTATCGACCGGTCGCCTGGCGCATTCGCGCCGACAACACCCTGTCCGGGCGCCATCGCGGATCGGGGAACCGGGACGCGAGAGGCCGTTCAGAAATCGCTGGTCAGGCCTTTCACTTCCCAATCGCCGTAGCGGTTGGGATCGTTGCCGCCACGGCCGCCGAATTCCTTGGGCAAGGCCGCCTCGGCCTGCCGGTAGGCCGAGCGCCGCGCTTCCGCCTCGGCCAGCGCCCGCCGCGCTGCCGGCGTCAGCGCCTTGTCCTGGTCGGTTTGCCCCGAAGTCTCGTTCGGCTTGCGGTTTTCGTCCGGCATGCGATCTTTCCGATGGATTGAAACGGGTTGGCCTTCTTCCCATCATATAGTGGAACCAGGGCAAGGGATCGACCCTTCCAGGCGATGGAGAAACATTTGAACACGATGCGCACAGCCATGCTTCTCGCCGCGATGACGGCGCTGTTCATGGGTGTCGGCTATCTGATCGGCGGTTCCGGCGGCATGATGATCGCGCTGATCATCGCCGCGGGCACCAATCTGTTCAGCTATTGGAATGCCGACAAGATGGTGCTGTCGATGAACCACGCCGTCGAGGTCGACGAGCGCAGCGCTCCGGAATTCTACGCCATCGTGAAGAGCCTCGCCGCCAATGCCGGCCTGCCGATGCCGCGCGTCTATCTGATCGACACAGATCAACCCAACGCGTTTGCCACCGGCCGCAATCCGCAGAATGCCGCCGTCGCCGCCTCGACGGGGCTGTTGCAGCGCCTGTCGCATGAAGAGGTCGCCGCCGTCATGGCGCACGAGCTTGCCCATGTGCAGCACCGCGACACGCTGACCATGACCATCGTTGCAACCTTTGCCGGCGCCATTTCCATGCTCGGCAACTTCGCCTTCTTCTTCGGCGGCAGCCGGGAGAACAACAACCCGCTTGGTTTCGTCGGCGTGCTGGTGGCGATGATCGTCGCGCCCTTCGCCGCCATGATCGTGCAGATGGCGGTCAGCCGCACCCGCGAATACGAGGCCGACCGGCGCGGCGCCGAAATCTGCGGCCACCCGCTGTGGCTCGCTTCTGCCCTTGACAAGATCGCTCGCGGAGCCGAACGCATCCGCAACGACGATGCCGAACGCAATCCGGCGACCGCGCATCTGTTCATCATCAACCCGCTTTCCGGCGAGCGCATGGATAATCTTTTCTCCACCCACCCGAATACGGAAAACCGCATTGCCGCGCTGCAGGCGATGGCGGCTCAGATGGGCCCGGCCGGAAACGCGCAGACGAACGGCCGCGACTACGGCCGCGAAGCAACACAGCAGGCAGCACCGCCGTCTCCCCGGCATCCGCAGGCCGATACGACTGGCCCATGGGGCAGCGCTGACGGCGCCGGCCCGCGTGCTGACGAGCCCGAGCAGCCGCAACCCAATCCGTGGGGTCGCAACCCGACCGGGCCGAAGGGCCCGTGGTCGTGAGGCAGGACGGCAGGGCTGCCCGCAAGCCGACGTCGCACCGCCAGGACGACACGCCCGAAGCACCCGGCCTTACCGCGCGCAAGGCGGCGGCGCGGCTGCTGGCTGCCGTGATCGACGCGCATACGCCGCTCGACGGGCTGACCGACAACGAACATGGCCACCCGCAATACCGCGCGCTCGACGGGCGCGACCGCGCGCTGGTGCGCGCCATTCTGGTGACGGCGCTGCGCCATCGCATGACCATTGCGGGCCTGCTCGCGCGCCGGCTGGAAAAACCCTTGCCCGCCAACGCCACCACGCTGTCGCACATCCTGCATGTGGCAGCCGCACAGGTGCTGTTCCTCGATGTGCCCGACAGCGCCGCCGTCGATCTCGCCGTCACCCACGCCAAGGCCGATCCGCGCACCGCGCGTTTTTCCGGCCTCGTCAACGGCGTGCTGAGAACACTGGTACGCGCCAAGAATGCCGAGCTTCCAAAGGTGCTTGCCGCCACCGACGACGCCCCGGCCTGGTTCGCGGAACGCTTGCGCGCCGCCTATGGCTCCGAAGCCGCGCGGACGATCCTCGCCGCGCACCGGCTCGAGGCGCCGGTCGATTTCACGGTGAAAGCCGATCCGACGCTCTGGGCTGAACGGCTCGGCGGCATCGTCCTGCCGACCGGAACGGTGCGCGTGGAAAAGCTGCCCGCGCCGGTGCCCGAACTGCCCGGCTTCGCTGAAGGCGCCTGGTGGGTGCAGGACGCCGCCGCTGCCCTGCCGGCCAGGCTTTTCGGCGATATTGCCGGCAAACGCGTTGCCGACCTATGTGCTGCCCCCGGCGGCAAGACCGCGCAGCTCGTGTTGGCGGGCGCCAGGGTGACGGCAGTCGACGCGTCGAAAAACAGGCTGGTCCGGCTCGGCCAGAATCTCGACCGGCTCGGCATGAAGGCCGAGATCGTCCAATCCGACTTGCTCGCCTTCGCGCCGGCAGAGCTTTTCGATGCCGTTCTGCTCGACGCGCCCTGCTCGTCGACCGGCACCGTGCGCCGTCATCCCGACGTGCCCTGGACCAAGACGCCGGCCGATATCCAGAAGCTGGCCGACCTGCAGCGCCGGCTGCTCGAACGCGCGGTGATGCTGGTGCGTCCCGGCGGCCGCATTGTCTTTTCCAACTGTTCGCTCGACCCCATCGAGGGCGAGGATCTTCATCGCGCCTTCCTGGCGGAAGTGGCGGATGTCGACGACGACCCGATTCGGGCCGACGAGGCCGACGACGCCGAGGGCATCGCCGCCTTCGTCACGCCGCAAGGCACGCTGCGCACCACGCCGGCGGGCTTCGACCTTGGCAATCCAGCTCTTTCCGGTCTCGACGGCTTTTTTGCCGCACGGCTGCGCCGGAAGCCCTGAAAGCCCGCATCCGCACCGTTCCCGGTGCGGAAAAACGGCCCGATACCTCCAAAAAAGGTATGGCCCAGCCCTGATCTGTGGGCTTCCGGTGGAATTCGCTTTCAAGGATATTGCTGAATCCTATAATTCAGCCGGGCGGACGGGACAAATCGAGGAGGTTTTTTGGCACTCGCTGCCGACGACACGACGCGTCTGTGGACGCTCGTCGCGAAGGAGGTTTGGCGCAAGGCGCGCCGACGCCTGCGCGCCGGGCCTGTCTATCGCTGGCGTTATTCGGGACGTACGCCCGAACGCGTGCTGATCGCGCCGCCTGACTTGAGGCTGGCCGACCCGCAGATCGCGCTCGAGATCTATTATGGACGTTTCCCGCTCTCCGGCCATCTGGTCGAGACCGGCGGCCAGTCGCCGTTCCAGCTCGACGTCGCCCACAATGGCTGGCAGCGATCGCTGCACGGCTTCCGCTGGCTGCGCCATATGCGCGCCGCCGGCACGGAGCTTGCCGCCGCCAATGC
Source organism: Mesorhizobium sp. 2RAF21 (assembly GCF_052115345.1). NCBI lineage: Bacteria > Pseudomonadati > Pseudomonadota > Alphaproteobacteria > Hyphomicrobiales > Phyllobacteriaceae > Mesorhizobium > Mesorhizobium sp. 2RAF21. The sequence continues at coordinate 200,858 of NZ_JBFRGM010000001.1, forward strand.
CCGCGCGCTTGCTTCCGACTGGATCGCCGCGCATGGCAACCGCATTGCCGGCATCGCCTGGGAGCCGGGCACCACGGCCAAGCGCATCATCGCCTGGCAGCAGCATTCTTCCGTAGTGCTGCAGGGCGCCGAGTTCCCCTTCTACCGCGCTTTCTTGAAATCGCTCGCCGTCCAGATCCGCTACCTGCGTTCGGTGACACGCGAGATGCCGGACGGCAAGGACAGGCTGCGCGCCCGCGTCGCGCTCGCCTTCGCGGCGCTGTCGCTGCCGGCGCCAGCCTCGGCGCTGCGCGCGGCGACACGCAATCTCGGCGAGGAACTCGACCGGCAGATCCTGCCCGACGGCGGCCATATCTCGCGCAATCCGTTGGCCGTGCTGGAGCTGCTTGCCGACCTTCTGCCGCTGCGCCAGACTTATGCCAACCAGGCCGAGACACCGCCCGCGGCCTTGATCGGCGCCATCGACCGCATGCTGCCGGCGCTGCGTTTCTTCCGCCACCATGACGGCAGCCTCGCCCGTTTCAACGGCATGGGCGCCACCATCCAGGACCGCATCGCCGCCATCCTGCGCCATGACGACACCGCCGGCCAGCCGCTGCTGCATGCACCCTATTCCGGCTATGAGCGGCTGGCCATGGGCGACGTCACCGTCATCGCCGACACCGGCGCCCCGCCACCGCTCGACGTTTCCAATTCCGCCCATGCCGGCTGCCTGTCCTTCGAACTGTCGTCCGGCCGCCAGCACTACATCGTCAATGCCGGCGTCGACACCTATGGCGCCGCCGAATTCCGGCCGCTGGCGCGCGCCACCGCCGCCCATTCCACGGCAACCCTCAACGACACATCGTCGGCGCGCTTTGCCCTGTCGCTGCGTGTCGGCGGCCTGCCGGGTTCGCCTTTGCTCGGCGGTCCACGCAACGTTTCCAGCCAGCGCCTCGACGACGGTGGCCGGCAAGGCTTCGTCGCCCGCCACGATGGCTACGCGCAGCGTTTCGGCATTGTACACGAGCGCGAGCTGATCCTGTCGGCGAATGGCAATGTGCTGACCGGCCGTGACCGCTTCCTGCGCTCCAGCGGCGGGGCGATCCGCAATGACGGCCGCGACGACGTCGCCATCCGCTTCCACATCCACCCCGACACTAGCCTGTTCCGCGATGAACACGACCGGCTGGTGCTGGCCGCCGAGGGCGGCGACATCTGGGTGTTCACCTCACCGGAAATCCAGCCCGAGGTCGAGGAATCGATCTTCTTCGCCGGTATCGCCGGTCCGCGCCGCAGCCGCCAGATCGTCCTGCATTTCAACGCGTCGGCCTTGGCCGAAGCGCATTGGCAGTTCGTCCGCACCGGCCCGGCCGGTTTCGCCGCCCGAAGCTGACGGCTCCGCCGGCAGCCTTTCACAGACCCCGCGCGAAGCCGGCGAGTTTCAGCGCATGGGTCCTGATATCGACCGGCCAGCCCGCTGTTTTCGCCTCGAAACCTTCGCCGTCTCCGGCAAACAACGCCCGCATGGCTTCCTCGAAACCCGGCAGGTTTCCGGCCATTGCTGAGAGGAACCGGTAGGCAACCTCCTGGCGGGAGCGTCGGACGCTCTCGCCGCCATCGGCGCGGCGCGCGGCGTCGACCAGCCGGCGCAGCACCTGCGAGGCGCCGCCCGGCTGCGCTGCCAACCATTCCCATTGCCGCGGCAGCAGCGTCACCTCGCGCGCCACCACGCCGAGTTTCGGCCGACCCCGGCCACGCGTGCCGGCCTCGCTCGCTTGCGTCGTGGATGGCGGCTCGGTTCCGGTCGGTGGGGTTGGCGGAAACCGTTCGGCCAACCGGGACATAATTTCGGCATCCGAACCGCGCAGATCGAGATCGACGACGGACCCGGTCGAATCGTCGAACACGAGCACCGGCACATCCGCTGGCGCATTGCCAAACGCCCTGATCGCCAGGGCCACCTCGACAAGCGGTCCACTGGCGACGATGCGGTCGCCCTGGAAGGCGGTGCTGGCTCCGGTCAAGGACAGGGACATGAAGAGGCTCCTTTGCAGTCGCCTTCTTGCCCTGTCGCGGACGCCCTGTCAATTATTACCCGGGTATAATTGACAAAACCGTTTATGGCTCCTACATGCCGGCCGGGAAAGGTTCGGATCATGACGAGCATCGACAGGAAAGCCGCCATCGCGGCCTACAAGAAACGCGCGGCCCCGGCGGGCATCTATGCATTGACCTGCGCGAAGGCGGGCAGGCGCTGGGTCGGCCATGCGCCGGACCTCGACGCCATGCCGAACCGGCTGTGGTTCACGCTGCGGCTGGGCAGTCACCGCTCGGCAGACCTTCAGGCTACCTACAACCAGTTCGGCCAGGACGTTATCGCCATCGAAATCGTCGAACGCTTCGAGGACGACGCCCGACCGGAAGGTGCTGCGCTGAAGGAGCGCCTCGCCTTCTGGCGCGACAGGATCGGCGCGCAGCCGGCCTGAGTTTTCCGCCACGAACATTTTGCGGCGCCGACTGCGTTTGATTTTGGCCCCCCTTGTGCTACGGCCCGGACGATCCTCATCAGCCCGCAGAAAGGCCGCCCGCCATGGCCGTCGCCGCCAAGAACATTCCCGCGCCGGACCTCGTCCCCGTCCGCCGCGCGCTGCTCTCCGTTTCCGACAAGACCGGCCTCATTGATTTCGCGGCGGCCCTTGCCAAGGCGGGTGTCGAACTGATCTCCACCGGCGGCACCGCCAAGTCGATCGCCGCAGCCGGCATTGCCGTGCGCGATGTCTCCGAACTCACCGGCTTTCCCGAGATCATGGACGGCCGCGTCAAGACCCTGCACCCCTCGGTGCACGGCGCCTTGCTCGGCGTGCGCGACGATCCCGAACATGCGGCCGCCATGCGCGAGCACGGCATCGAACCTATCGACCTCGTCGTGGTTAATCTCTACCCGTTCGAGGAAGTGCGCGCTTCCGGCGCCGCTTATACGGCGGTGGTCGAGAACATCGATATCGGCGGCCCGGCCATGGTACGCGCCTCGGCCAAGAACCACGCTTATGTCGCCATCGTCACCGAACCGGAAGACTATGCCGCCGTGCTGGAAACGCTCGCCGCCAATGGCGGCGCGCTGCCGCTCGATTTCCGCAAGCGGCTGGCGGCCAAGGCCTTCGCCCGCACCGCCGCCTATGATGCGGCGATTTCCGGTTGGTTCGCCGAGGAGCTGAAGATCGAGCAGCCGAGCTGGCGCGCCTTCGGCGGCCGGCTGCACTCGGTCATGCGTTATGGCGAGAACCCGCACCAGTCGGCCGGTTTCTACGTCAACGGCGACAAACGCCCCGGTGTCGCCACCGCGCGCCAGCTACAGGGCAAGCAGCTCTCCTACAACAACATCAACGACACCGACGCGGCCTATGAACTGGTCGGCGAGTTCGACCCGGCGCGCACGGCGGCGGTTGCCATCATCAAGCACGCCAATCCGTGCGGCGTTGCCGAAGGCGCGTCGCTGAGGGAAGCCTATCTCAAGGCACTGGCCTGCGATCCGGTCTCGGCCTTCGGCGGCATCGTGGCACTGAACCGCCTGCTCGACGCCGAGGCGGCGGAAGAGATCGTCAAGACCTTCACCGAGGTCATCATCGCTCCAGAAGCCTCCGAGGCGGCCGCCGCCATCGTCGCCGCCAAGAAGAACCTGCGTCTGCTGGTCACCGGCGGCCTGCCAGACCCGCGCCAGGCGGGCATCATGGTGAAGTCCGTCGCCGGCGGCCTGCTGGTGCAGGGCCGCGACAATGCCGTGGTCGACGACCTCGACCTCAAGGTGGTGACAAGGCGCGCGCCGACCGAAGCCGAAATGGCCGACCTGAAATTCGCCTTCCGCATCGCCAAGCATGTGAAGTCGAATGCCATCGTCTATGCCAAGGACCGCGCCACCGTCGGCGTCGGCGCCGGCCAGATGAGCCGCGTCGATTCCTCGCGCATCGCCGCCCGCAAGGCGCTCGATGCCGCTGAAGCCGCGGGTCATGCCGAGCCGCTGACCAGGGGTTCGGTCGTTGCCTCCGACGCTTTCTTCCCCTTCGCCGACGGCCTGCTCGCCGCCGTCGAGGCTGGCGCGACGGCCGTCATCCAGCCGGGCGGCTCGATGCGCGACGAGGATGTCATCAAGGCAGCCGACGAGCACGGCATCGCCATGGTCTTCACCGGGATCAGGCACTTCAGGCATTAGTGCCTTTCCTTCTCCCCGTTGACGGGGAGAAGGTGGCCCGAAGGGCCGGATGAGGGGCGGCACTCAATCTCGCGAGTTGCCTCTCGCCTGTCGGCCTGCGCCGATATCCTCGTCCTGCAAACGGGGGAGGAAGAAGACGGCTACTCGTGTTCCGTCTTGTCCGCCGGGTAGGGCGTGCCGGCCAGGATCGCCATGCCGCCGACCAGGAACAGGATGATCATCGCCATGCCGAGGCGCGGCGAGCCGGTCGTCGCCGTTACGGTTGCGATCAGGAATGGCGCCAGGAAGCTGGTTGCCCGGCCGGCCAGCGCATAGATGCCGAAATAACGGCCGGATTCTTCGGCCGTGACGCTGCGCGCCATATAGGAGCGTGACGACGCCTGCACTGGGCCGAAGGCCAGGCCGATCAGCAGGCCGTAGGCGATATAGGCCTTCTCGGCCGGCGTGCCGAACAGCTTGTGCGGGTCGGCCTCGGCCGCCGTGAACTGCAGCCAGCCGAACAGCGTGTAGCCCGGCCCCGTCGAGATGATGCCGATGGTGGCGATGCACAAAAGCACCAGCGCGATCATCACCACCACTTTCGAGCCGAGCGCGGTGTCGAGACGTGCCGCCACCCAGCAGCCGAGGATGGCGACGACGTTCAGGATGATGCCGAAGATGCCGATCTCGGTGATCGACCAGCCGAACATCGCGGCCGCGAAGGCACCGCCGAGCGAAAGCAGCGCGTTGACGCCGTCCTGGTAGATCATGCGGGCGACGAGGAAACGGAAGATGCCGGCGCGCTTGCGCACCTCGGCGAGCGTCGACTTCAGTTCCGTCAGCCCGCGCCGCACCGCCGGCCCCACCGGCACGCCCTTCACCGCGTCCGGCGTGAAGAAGAACATCGGCAGGATGAAGATAAGATACCACAGCGCCGAAAGCGGCCCGGTGGCGCGCGCGTCCTCGCCGAGCTTCGGATCGAGGCCGAACAGCGGGTCGAGACCGGCGATGGTCTTGCCGGTTTCCGGCGACCCGGCCAGCATCGTCACCACGAAGATCAGCGCCACCATGCCGCCGAGATAGCCGAGCCCCCAGGCGACGTTGGAGATCTTGCCGATCTCGCTCTTCGGCACCAGGCGCGGCATCATGGAATCGTTGAACACCGTCGAGAACTCCGCCGCCACCGAGGCGAGCGAGAAGAACAGCACGATCAGGAACAGGTTCGAGCCCGGCGCGGCGAACCACAGCATCGACAGGCTGATGATCTTGATCGTCGCGAAGAAGGCGATCCACGGTTTGCGCGGGCCCGTCTGGTCGGCGATCGAGCCGAGGATCGGCGACAGGATGGCGATCACCAAGCCGGCCGCGGCGAGGCCGTAGCCCCACACCGCCTGGCCCATGGCGGGGTCGGCCGACAGGCGCGAGACGAAATAGGGGCCGAAGATGAAGGTGGTGACCACGGTGAAGAAGGGCTGCGCCGCCCAGTCGAAGAACATCCAGCCCCAGATGCCGCGCCCGGAGGCGCGCTGCATGGTCACGTCGCTCATCTGTCCTCCAGCCGCTCGGTCCCGTTCGCGGTGTGCCCATGTCTGCACGTTTTTGCCGGCACTGCAAAGGCCCGATGCCGGTTCGCGGCCATGACCCTGCGCGAGGTCGTCGCGTGCCGGCTGCTGCAAACGCGATCAAGCGCGGCGGCGAGTCCTGCGGCAGAACAGAGCGATAGCCGTTTCGAACTCGGGAGACCGCCATGGACACCCTCAATGCCGCACGCACGCACCCCGCTCACGCCCGCCTTGCCCACAAATGCCCCGAAGCCGTCCTCGACTATTATGCGCGGCAATCCGCCTTCAGCACGCCCGGCCGCCACGCCGCACTGTTCGACGCCTTGCCGTCCGACCCCGCCGACATAGCGCGCATCGTCCAGGGCCTGCTGATCTACGAACACGTCACCGAGCCGTTCTACGGCTGCCCGATCACCACCGAGCGCCGCGCCGAGAGCCATATCCGCCCGGTCGAGGCCATTGTCGACCGGCTGTTGGCGCTTGATGGCCAGCCCCTGTCGGTCGCCCGTCCGCCCGAGCGGCGGCTGGTCGGCATCTGTCGGCATTTCATGCTGCTCGCCGTCGCCATCTTCCGCCACCACGGCATCCCAGCACGCGGCAGGGGCGGTTTCGGCGCTTATTTCAACCCCGGGAAATATGAAGACCATTGGGTCTGCGAATACTGGAAGGCGGATGAAGGCCGCTGGGCACTGCTGGACGCCCAGTTCGACGCCATCTTCATACGCAACCTCGCCATCGGCCATGGCATCCATGACGTGCCGCGCGACCGCTTCCTGACGGCGCCCGACGCCTGGCGGTTATGCCGCGCCGGCGCGCTGGACCCGGAGCTGTTCGGCATCGAGTTCTCGCAGATGCGCGGCCTCTGGTTCATCGCCGGCAACATGACGCGCGATCTCGCCACCCTGAACGGCTGCGAAATCCTGCCATGGGACGTATGGGGCGCGCAGCCGGCCATCGATGCCCGGCTTTCGAACGATCAACTCGTCTTCTTCGACGAGGTCGCCCGGCTGACCGCCAATCCGGACGCGAATTTTGATGCGATGCGCCGCCGTTTCGCCGATGATGCCGGGCTCGCGCTGCCGCGATCCGTCTTCAACGCCTTGCGCCAGCGACAGGAGCAGGTTTTCGAGGTCTGAAAGGCGGACCGTCGCGGATGCGGACACCGGTCGAAAAGGCGATCTGGTTCATCGAAAGCCACTTCGCCGAAGATGTCACGCTCGATGCCGTGGCCAGGGTCTGCGGCCTTTCGCGGTTCCAGATGTCGCGCCTGTTCTCTCACGCCACCGGGAAAAGCGTCAGCGCCTATCTGCGCGGACGGCGGCTGAGCGAAGCCGCCCGCGCGCTGGCCGCCGGCGCTCCTGACATCCTCGCCGTCGCGCTGCAGGCCGGTTACGGTTCGCATGAAGCCTTCTCACGCGCCTTTCGCGATCAATTCGGCCTGACGCCGGCCGAAATCCGCACGCGCGGCGATCTCAATGGCATCGCCCTGGTCGAGCCCTTGCGCGAGGACCCCAAGGTCAGCGTCAGCCTGCCGCCGCCGCGCATCGAGACGCCCGGCCCGTTGCTGATAGCCGGCCTCGGCCGCCGTTTCGCGAGTGATGATTTCGCCGGCATACCGGCGCTGTGGCAGGAATTCACGCCGCATCTCGGCGCGATCCCGGGCCAGAAGGGCAAGGCCACTTACGGGCTGGTCACCGGTGTCGGCGCCGGCGACGGCTATTTTTATCTGGCCGGTGTCGAAATGCGGACCCTCGCCGATCTCGATGGCACCTTCACCGGCATCAGGCTGCCGGCGCAGCGTTGGGCCGCCTTTCGGCATGCCGGGCACGTCACCACCATCGCCGCCACCATTCACGCGGTCTTTACGCAGGCCCTGCCGGCGGCCGGACTGATACCGGGAGACATGCCCGACCTGATCGAACGTTATGGCGAAGGTTTCGACCCCGTCACCGGCGCCGGCGGCTTCGAAATCTGGGTTCCGGTCAGGTAGCCCGCGCCGCCGCCGTGCGCTGTTCAAGCGCGCGGATAACGGCGGCCATGTCTTCCTGGCCCAGTCCCATCGCTTCCGTTTCGCCATAGAGCGCGTGGCAAACATCGAGCAGCGGCGAAGCCACCTTGGCCGTGCGCGCCGCTTCAGTGATCAGCCGGTTGTTCTTGAACACGTCGGTGATCGCCGCCTGCACGGAGAAATCTCCGCTAAGGAGCTTGGCCGCCTTGATGCGGGAGACGTCGCTCGCCATCGGCCCGGCATTAAGCACGGCGACCAGCCGTTCGAGATCCAGCCCGTGCCGCTCGGCGAAATGCACGGACTCGGCAAGGCCCGTCACCATGGTGATCAGGAATATATTAACCGCGAGCTTCATCAAGAGCGCATTGGGCACCACCCCGCATGGCACCATGTCGCGACACATCGGCTGGAGCAGCGGCCGGACAGTCTCGACCACCTCCGGCGCGCCGGCCAGCATCGCCACCAGTTGCCCGGCCTCCGCCGGCTTGCGCGAGCCGGAAACCGGCGCTTCGACATAGGTACCGCCGGCGGCCTCGATGTCGGCGCCGAGCCGGCGCGAATAGTCGGCCGAGGTCGTGCCCATATGCACGATGGTGCGGCCGCCGACATGCGTTGTGAAATCCGCTGAGCCGCGCCCCAGCACGGCATCCATGGCCGCTTCCGTCGCCAGCATCAGGATAACGATGCGTGTAACCGCGAAAACCTCGGCGGCATCGGCCGCCACTTTTGCGCCCGCCGCGCGCAGCGGCTCGCAACGCTCGGCCGAGCGGTTCCAGACCGTCAGCGGCTTTCCCGCGCGCGCCAGATTGAGCGCCATCGGCTGGCCCATGACGCCGAGACCGATAAAGCCGATGTCCATAACCTCTCCCCGGTTGCGCATGGTCCGGACTCAAAGCCACATCGGCAGGATCGACAGCGCAAGCAGAACGCCCAGCGCCATGTTGACGACACGCCATTGGCGCTCGGTCCTCAGCACCCGGGCCATCAGCAAACCGGCCGCGCACCACACCGACAGTGAAAGCGCCGCCGCCAGACCAAAGGCCAGTGCCAGCAGCACGCCGAGCGCGGCCGGGCTGCTCGCCAGCGCCGCAAAGGAGGCGGCGGCGCCCAGCGTCATCGCCCAGGCTTTCGGATTGCACCACAACAGCCAGGCGCCACCCAGAAGGCTGGTCGGTTTTGCTAGGTCTTTGTCGAGGCGCGGCGCACCCGAAGTCGCCACTTTGCCAGCAAGCCACAAAAGATAGGCCGAGCCGATCGCCTTCATGGCCAGTTGCAGCGACGGCATTGCTTCCAGAACACCGGCAAGTCCGGCAGCGGCGGCCGCCGCCATGCTGGCCAGCCCGGCGGCGATGCCCACCATCAGCGGCATCGAACGGCGGAAACCGAAATGGGCGCCGGACGCCGTCGCCAGCGTCGTAGCGCCGCCCGGCGACCCGGTCGAAATCAGGGCGAAGACGGCGAGCGGCAGAATGGTCTCGGGCGACATGCGGTTTGTCCGTTGAAACGGCACCATTGCTACCGTGCCGCCTGCCATTAGAAAATCGCATGTTGATTATAATTGGCATTAGCAATCATAATGCTGCGATGACCCGTAACCTCGACATCGCCCTGCTCAGAACCTTCCTCGCCGTTGCCGACCGCGCCTCGATGACCGCCGCCGGCAATGCCCTGCATCTGACGCAGAGCGCGGTCAGCCAGCAGGTCGCCCGTCTGGAACAGGCCTTCGGCAAGCCGCTGTTTTTCCGCGACCGGCGCGGGCTGCGCCTCACCCCGGCGGGAGAGCGCCTGTTGGGCAAGGCACGGCGCCTGCTCAGCCTCAACGACGAGATATGGGCGGATATGACGACGCGCCGCGTCGAGGGCCCGGTGCGGCTCGGCGTGCCGTTCGACCTCGCCGGCGCCTTCATCGCGCCCATCCTGAAATCCTATGCGCAGGCCTTTCCGCAGGTCGAGATATCGCTGGTCTGCGCCTCTTCGCCCGATCTCGCTCGCGCGCTCGCCAATGGCGAGATCGACCTTGCCCTCGTCGAGGAGCCGGTCGGCGCTTCCACGGGCGAATGCCTTGTTGTCGAGCGGCTGGTCTGGGTCGGCGCCAAGGGCGGCCAGGCGTATCTGAAGACGCCGCTGCCGGTATCGATGGTCGCGGAAACCTGCGCCTTCCGGCCGGCCGTGCTGGCCGCGCTGCGCGACCAGGGCCGGGAATGGCGCACCGTGTTCGAGAACGGCAGCATCGATGCCACCACGGCCACCGTAACCACCGATCTGGCGGTGACCACCTGGCTCGCCTTCACCGTGCCGCAGCATCTCGACATCCTGCCGGTCGAGGCCGGCCTGCCGCCGCTGCCTTCCTTCGCCATCAATTTGCGCATGCCCGAGCGCGACGCCGCCCCGGCAACGGCAGAGCTTGCTCGCCACATCCGCGAAGGGCTCGCCCGCACCCGGCTGGCGGCGTAGGCGCAACCGCTAGCCCGGAATGAAGATTGCGTGCGGCGGTGACATTCAGCTCACCGCCGCCACAGAATCGACGTTGCTACCTACGCCCCGATCAGGTCGCTCATCAGCCCGGACGCCACCGACAGCCTGGACACCGTGATCTCGCCGCCCTCGGTCAGCGCCTGCAGCCGCTCGCGCACGCGGCTGATGCGTTCGCCGCCGGCTTCCAGCCAGGTCGCGACGGGATCGGCCGCCGTGCCATGCTGGGTCAGCGCCGTCACCGCGATGCCGCGCCTGGCCGCGCCGATCGTGTCGGTGGCCCGCGAAAGCGCCAGCTGGTCGTAATAGTCCGGCGGTGTCACCGAACGCGCCGCTTCCTCAATGCGCGGAATGCGGAACGCCTCGCTGACGGCGAAGAACGCCTTGGCGGCCGCGACGATGTCGGCATTGGCCAGCCGCGCGGTGAGCGCGATGTCGGGGATCAGTTCGGCGACATCGGCCAGCGCCAACCGATCCGCCAGACGGTCCGGCGTGCCAACCTTGAACAGCCCGTGCCGCTTCTCCTCCAGCCGCTCGCGCGAGAAATCCGACAGCAGCGAGGCAAGCTTCGGCTCCAGTGCCTTGCGCGCTTCCTGCAGTTCGGCGATGCGCTGACCAAGCGGCGCCGACCCGGTATCGTTCTTCAGATACCAGCCGGCGGTCACGTAAATAAGCCGGCTTACGACCTGGTAGAGATCGATCTGCACCTGGCCGTCGATCTTGTTGTCCAGCGCGTCGATCTCGCGATAGAGCGCCGACAATCCGAAGCCGGCGCGGATCACCGCGAAGGTGCGCACCACGTCGGCGGCGCTGCGGCCGGTTGCCTCCATCAGCCGGTTGGTGAAGGAAGGCCCGCCGCGATTGACCAGATCGTTTGCGACGACGCGGGCGATGATTTCGCGGCGCAGCCTGTGGCCATGGATTTCGGCCGCGAACTTCCTGGCCATGCGGTCCGGGAAATATCCCATCAGATCGGCGTCGAACTGCTGATCGTCCGGCACGTCGGAAGCAACGATATCGGAGAACAGCACGATCTTGGCATAGGCGAGCAGCACGCCGAGCTCGGCCCTGGTCAGCGGTTCGCCGCGCGCCTCGCGGTCGGCCAGCGCGGCCGGCGAAGGCAGCGTCTCGACCGCGCGGTCGAGCAGGCCGCGCGCCTCGAGCGCCGCCATGAAGCGGCCTTGATGGGCGATGTCAGCCAGGCCGCGCTTGCGGGCCAGCGAAAGCGCCAGCGTCTGCTCGTAATTGTTGGCCAGCACCAGCCCGCTGACCTCGTCGGTCATCTCGGCCAAGAGCTTGTTGCGCGCCGGCCGCGCCAGCGAACCCTTGCGCATGGCCGAGGCCAGCGCGATCTTGATGTTGACCTCGACGTCCGAGCAATTGACGCCGCCGGAATTGTCGATGGCGTCGGAATTGTTGCGGCCGCCGGCGAGACCAAACTCGATGCGGGCGCGCTGGGTGACGCCGAGATTGGCGCCCTCGCCGATCACCTTGGCGCGCACGTCGATCGCGTTGACGCGGATCGGATCGTTGGCGCGGTCGCCCGCGTCCTGGTTGGTCTCGCTCGACGCCTTCACATAGGTGCCGATGCCGCCGAACCACAGAAGATCGACCGGCGCCTTGAGGATGGCGGTCATGATCTCGGCCGGCGTCGCGGTCGTCTTGGCGAGCCCGATCGCGGCGGCGGCGTCCGCCGGCAGCGTGATCGATTTCTGGTTGCGCGAGACGACGATGCCGCCCGCCGACAGCTTCGACTTGTCATAATCCTGCCAACTCGAGCGCGGCAGGTCGAACATGCGCTTGCGCTCAGCGAAGGAGGCGGCCATGTCCGGTTCCGGATCGATGAAGATGTCGCGATGATCGAAGGCGGCGATCAGCTTGGTCTGCTCCGACAAAAGCATGCCGTTGCCGAACACGTCGCCCGACATGTCGCCGACGCCCACCACGGTGAAAGGCGAGGTCTGGATGTCGCGGTTGATCTCGCGGAAATGCCGCTTCACCGCTTCCCAGGCGCCCTTGGCGGTGATGCCCATCTTCTTGTGGTCATAACCGGCCGAGCCGCCGGAAGCGAAGGCATCGTCCAGCCAGAAGCCATGCTTTTCCGAAATCGCGTTGGCGGTGTCGGAGAAGGTCGCCGTGCCCTTGTCGGCGGCGACGACGAAATAAGGATCGTCCTTGTCGTGCCGGATCACGTCGACCGGCGGGATGACACTGTCGACGCCGATATTGTCGGTGATCGACAGCAGGCTGGAGACGAAGTTGATATAGGCCTGCCGGCCCGCCTCGAACCACAGGTCGCGCTGGCTGGCCGGCGGCAGGCGCTTCGGGAAGAAGCCGCCCTTGGCGCCCACCGGCACGATGACGGCGTTCTTCACCTGCTGCGCCTTGACCAGGCCGAGCACCTCGGTGCGATAGTCCTGCGCCCGGTCCGACCAGCGCAGGCCGCCGCGCGCCACCGGGCCGAAGCGCAGGTGCACGCCTTCCACCTCGGAACCGTAGACGAAGATTTCGCGCCATGGCCGCGGCTCCGGCAGACCTTCGACGGCGCGCGACTCGAGCTTGATCGCCAGCGACTGGCCGCGCTCCTTCTTAGCCGGGACGAAGTGGTTGGTCCGCAGCGAGGATTCGATCAGGTTGAGATAGCGGCGGATGATGGTGTCGTCGTCGATGTTGGGAACGTCTTCCAGCGCATCCTTGATCTTGGCCTTGAGGTGTTTCGCCGTCGTTACGCCCTCGCCGGTAGCGGCCGGCCCCAGCCGGGCGACGAACAGCGCATGCAGGCCGCGCGCGATGTCGGGATAGCGGTTGAGCGCGGCCGCGATGAAATCCTGGCTCTGCGGAATGCCCGCCTGCTGCAGGTAGCGGCCATAGGCGCGCAGCACCAGAACCTCGTGCGACCACAGGCCGGCGGTCTGGGCGAGCCCGTTATAGCCGTCATTGTCGATGTCGCCGCGCCACACCGCCAGGAACGCGTCCTCGAACAGGCCGCCGCCATCGGCAAGATCGATCGGCCGGCCATAGGCATTTTCCAGTTCCATGTCGTGGATGAAGACGCGGTCGCCATTCTCGCCCACCTCGAAGGTGCGTTCGCTGATGACGCGGAAGCCGATGTTCTCCAGAACCGGCACGCGCCTGGACAGCGCCACCGGGCTGCCGTGATGATAGATCTTCAGCGAAGCCTGTTCCGGCGCCTGGCCGGCGTCGCGGTAATAGTCGATGGCGATCGGGTTTTCGGCGTTGATCCTGGCGATGCGCGCCGCGTCCACCAGCGCCACGGCGGGCGAGAACGAATCGCGATAGCTTTCCGGGAAGCGCGCGGCGATCGCCTTCAATGCCGGATCGTTGCCGCCGGCCTCGGCGGCTTCGGCCAGCGCATCTTCCCAGGTCCGCACGATGTCGCGGATCGCCGCCTCGACCGTCTCCTGCTCGACCTTCGGCGTCTTGCCGCCGGACCGGCCGATGATGAAATGGACACGCGCCAGCCCGCCTTCAGGGAAAGCCGGATAGTAAGCCGACAAACGACCGTCGAAAACCGTCTTCAGATAGGCGCCCACCTTCTCGCGTACAACGCTGTCGTAACGATCGCGTGGCACGAAAACGAGGATGGAGACGAAGCGGTCGAATTGATCGGCGCGCACCAGCGCACGCACGCGCGGCCGCTCGATCAGGCCGAGGATCGCCTCGGCATGCTTGCGCAGGATCGGCACCGGCACCTGGAACAGCTCGTCGCGCGGATAACTCTCCAGCACATTGATCAGGGCCTTGCCGGAATGGTCGTCCGGATTGAGGCCGGATTTGGCGATCACCGTTTCCGCCTTGGAGCGCAGATAGGGGATCTTCATCACCGAGCGCGTATAGGCGGTGGAAGTGAACAGGCCCACGATGCGCAGTTCGCCCGCCAGCTTGCCGTTCTTGTCGTAGGTCTTGACCCCGACATAGTCGAGATAGATGCGCCGGTGCACCACCGACTTGGCGTTGGCCTTGGTGACGATCAGCGGCTCCGGCCCGTGCAGGAAGGCACGGATTTCCGGCGTCGTCGTCACCGCTTCGGTGCCGCGCCGCAGCACCAGCACGTCGGGATCGGCAAGGATGCCCAGCCCCGGCTTGTCGGCGCGCTCCAGCGTGCCGCTCTTCTCGCCGCCGGAATAGGTGAACTCGCGCATACCGAGGAAGGTGAAATTGTCGTCGCGCAGCCATTCGAGGAAGGCGATGCCTTCGGCCACGTGTTTCTTGTCGAGCGGCACCGGCGCATAGCGGAATTCCGAGATCGCCTGGTCGAGCCTGGCCAGCATCGGTTTCCAGTCGGTAACGGCGGCGCGCACTTGCGCCAGCATCTTCGTCAACCGCGCGCCAAGTGCCGCGGCGGTCTCTTCGCCGAGCCGACCAATATGGACATGCACGACGCTGACCTTGTCGAGCCCGGCGTCTTCCTTGACCAGGCTGCCGTCGCCGACGATCTCGGCGACGCCGGTCTTGGAATGCCTGACCGCGATGACCGGATGGGTGACCAGCGTCGGCTCGCCGGCCGTCTCGGTGATCTCGCCAAGGATCGAATCGAACAGGAACGGCATGTTGTCGTTGACGACGGTGATGACCGTCACCGGCCGGCCCTGCCGCGACACGCCGGAAGCCGCATCGACGGCAACGATGCTCTCGCCCTTCTTGTGGCGGGCAACCGCTTTTTCTGCGAGTTCGGCGGCTCGGGCGAGGTCGGCCGCCTCATAGGCGGCAACGTCTTCGGAGGGCGCTCTTGCCAGGAGAAAATCCGCGAGCCGTCCCGGCTTTTGACCTTCCTTCGTCGCACCTCCCTTCGCCATTGTCGATTTTTTCGGCTTGGACGCGGACTTCAGGCTGGCCATGATGCGATTTTCCTCCGCCATAGGCTGCATTGCTACTATCGTAGCAGATGAACGCCTTTTGGCGACAAAGGTTTGACGGCTGCCTAAGAAAAATGCCGTCTGCACAATAAATTTGCAGCTCGCATCCGGGAGAGAATGCCATGGCCGAAAAGATCACCGCGCTGGATTTGCCGCAAGCCGAACTCAGCGAAGCCACGCAGGCCTATTTCGCCAAATGCGAGGAAAAACTCGGCCTCGTGCCCAATGTGCTGAAGGCCTACGCCTTCGACGAGAAGAAGCTGCGCGCCTTCACCGACACCTATAACGATCTGATGCTGGGCGATTCCGGCCTCACCAAGCTCGAACGCGAGATGATCGCGGTCGTCGTCTCATCGATCAACCACTGCTATTATTGCCTGACCGCGCATGGCGCGGCGGTGCGGCAATTGTCGGGCGATCCGGCCTTCGGCGAGATGATGGTGATGAATTTCCGCGCCGCCGATCTGTCGGACAAGCAGCGCGCCATGCTGGAATTCGCGGTCAAGCTGACCGAGCAGCCGGCAAAGATCGTCGAGGCCGACCGCGAAACATTGCGCAAGGCCGGCTTCTCGAACCGCGACATCTGGGACATCGCCTCGACCGCCGCCTTCTTCAACATGTCGAACCGCGTCGCCGCTGCCATCGATATGCGCCCGAACGACGAATATCACGCGATGGCGCGGTAGCGCTCTTCACCCCGTGAACAGGAAAAGATGCCGGCGGGCAGATGAGGGGCGGAGCTAACTTTCGAAAGGCAGGCGCAGCCCCTCATCCGACCCTTCGGGCCACCTTCTCCCCGTGAACGGGGAGAAGGTAGAAAGAAATTCAGCTGCGCGCCGCGATCGCCGCCGCCGCCCCGGCCATGGTGCCGGCCGAGATACGGTTGGCGATCTTCATGGCGCGCTGGCTTTTCAGGAGCCTACGTGCCTGCGCGGCCGCCAGCACCCAGGCGAGATCGATGGCGATCAGCACCACCGCCATGGTTGCGGTCAGCTCCATCCAGCCGACGACGCTCACCGAGGCGAGATCGATGATAGTCGGCAGGAGCGCCAGGTAGAACATCATGATCTTGGGGTTGCCGAGCGTCACCGCCATGCCGGCCATGAAGAGTTTCGCCGGCGAATCATCCTTCGGCAGCGAACCGCCGGTGGTGTCGACCGGCGCCGTCCACATCTTCCAGGCAAGATAGGCGAGATAGGCGACACCAAGCCATTTCACCGCAACGAAGGCGAGGTGGAAGGTCTGCGCCACCATGGCCAGGCCGAAGACGGCGAAGGAAAGCCAGATCGCCTCGCCGATCCACATGGCGGCCAGGAACGGGAACACATCGCGAAAGCCCTTCGAGATCACCCTTGCCACCAATGCCGCGATCGACGGCCCCGGCGAACCGGCCGCAACCAGCAAAGCACCGGCGAAGATGAGAAGCGAGGTAAAGGTCATGACGGGCTCCAAACCGACCATTGTCGTCTGGAGAATAGGCGGATCGACACCGGACGCAAGCAAACGACGTTCCGCTGTCGATTGAAAACCGGCCTGGCGGGTCCGGCCGCCAGAATCCCGCACCGCGACGGCGTGTCGGCGTTCCGGCATGGTTTCCCGACTTCCCCCCAAAAAAGGGGGCGTTCTTTGACAATGAGCCAGATTGCGAAAGCAGGCGTGGCAACGAATAGATTTGGCTACACGACAGCTGGCGGCGTCAAACGTGCGCTTGATCTCGCCCATGCCACCCGCTAGGAACGCGCATCTTCATCAGCCTCAGGCTACCGACTTTGCCATCGTAATCACCGGTCTCGTCAGCTCTCCCTGAACTCGCATGGCAGCGCGCGAGCGTTGCCGTTTTTGATTGCGTTCGTTCCTGTGGCGGTTCGAGACCGGTTTGGCCAGCGCCCCGGCGCCAGAGCCGCAGGCACGTCGCCTGATCTCCACACGAACGCCATTCCGCGCCTCCGCTCGAGGCACCTCGCTCATCGTCGCTCGGACGGACTTCCCAACGGGAAGGACCAACCGGCATGTCGTTCACGCTCCGCGTTCGATGGACCCTTATTGCAGATCGTTTCCCCGAGCCCTGGCGCGCCTGCGCACGCTGTGGTGCCCAGCGGCCGTTCCGTTGCAGCGGCAAATTCCGGCTGAATGCCAATGGCAGGCGCCTCGACGCCTGGCTCGTCTACAAATGCTCGGCCTGCGACGACACCTGGAACCACACGTTGTTCGAGCGCCGCAACGCGCACGACATCGACGTCGATCTGCTTTCGGCACTGGAAAGCAACGATCCCAAGCTGGCGCGGCGTTGTGCATTCGATGTCATCGCCCTGCGCCGCAACACGTCGCGGGTCGAGGAGTTCGCGAACGTCGCCGTCCGCAAGGAGCGCCTTGACGGATCGGGGCATGCGCCGACGCGGCTGGAGATTGTGCTGGCCGCCCCCGATCCCGTCTCCCTGCGGCTGGATCGCCTGTTGGCGACGGAACTCGGCCTGTCGCGCAGCCGCATGGCCGCCTTGGCCGACCGGGCAAGGATCAGGACGACCGGCAAGCTCAACCGGGCGGTGCGCGACGGGTTGCTTGTCGAGATCGAGTTGGATGGAGACAGCGCGGCGGAGGCGATCCTGCGCAATGCGCTACCGGAATGATGACGTCGATCCGGCGGTGAAAATGAAAAGGGCGGGGAAATCCCCGCCCTTTCTGAAAGCATCAGGCCGCGCTGACCTTCGACTTCTCGAAGCGCTTGCGCTCGTTCGGGTCGAGATAGAGCTTGCGCAGGCGAATGGTCTTCGGCGTCACCTCGACCAGCTCGTCGTCCTGGATCCAGGCCAGCGCGCGCTCCAGCGTCATGCGGATCGGCGGCGTCAGCTTGACCGCTTCATCCTTGCCGGCGGCGCGGATGTTGGTCAGCTTCTTGCCCTTCAGCACATTGACCTCGAGGTCGTTGTCTCTGGAGTGGATGCCGATGATCATGCCCTGATAGACCTTGACGCCGGCGTCGATGACCATCGGGCCGCGGTCTTCCAGGTTCCACATCGCATAGGCCACGGCTTCGCCCTGCTCGTTGGAGATCAGAACGCCGTTGGTGCGGCCGGGCAGTTCGCCCTTGTAGGGCTGGTAGGAGTGGAACAGACGGTTCATCACCGCAGTGCCGCGCGTGTCGGTCAGAAGTTCGGACTGGTAGCCGATCAGGCCGCGCGTCGGCGCATGGAACACCAGGCGCTGGCGGTTGCCGCCCGAAGGACGCAGTTCGACCATTTCGGCCTTACGCTCCGACATCTTCTGCACAACGACGCCGGCATGCTCCTCATCGACGTCGATGACGACCTCTTCGACCGGCTCCAGCAACTCGCCGTTCTCGTCCTTCTGCATAACGACGCGCGGACGCGACACGGCAAGCTCGAAACCTTCGCGGCGCATCGTCTCGATCAGCACGGCAAGCTGCAATTCGCCGCGGCCCGACACGTAGAACGAATCCTTGTCAGCCGATTCCTCGATCTTGAGCGCGACGTTGCCTTCCGCTTCCTTCATCAGGCGGTCGCGGATGACGCGGCTGGTGACCTTGTCGCCCTCGGTGCCGGCCAGCGGCGAATCGTTGACGATGAACGACATGGTGACGGTCGGCGGATCGATCGGCTGGGCATGCAGCGGCTCGGTCACGGCCGGGTCGCAAAAGGTGTCGGCGACGGTGCCCTTCGACAGGCCGGCGATAGCGACGATGTCGCCCGCCTGCGCTTCTTCGATCGGCTGGCGCTCGAGGCCACGGAAGGCCAGGATCTTGGAGACGCGGCCGGTTTCCAAGAGCGAACCGTCATGGTGCAGCACCTTGACCGGCTGGTTGGACTTCAGCGTGCCGGATTCGATGCGGCCGGTGATGATGCGGCCGAGGAACGGGTTGGCCTCGAGGATGGTGCCGATCATGCGGAACGGGCCGGGGTGAACCGTCGGCGCCGGCACATGCTTCAGCACGAGGTCGAACAGTGGCGCCAGGCCCTGGTCCTTCGGGCCTTCCGGGTTCTCGGAGACCCAGCCGTCGCGGCCCGAACCGTAGAGGATCGGAAAGTCGAGCTGCTCGTCGGTGGCGTCGAGCGCCGCGAACAGGTCGAACACTTCGTTGATGACTTCCTGGTGGCGGCCGTCCGGGCGGTCGATCTTGTTGATGACGACGATCGGCTTCAGCCCGACCTTGAGCGCCTTGCCGACGACGAACTTGGTCTGCGGCATCGGGCCTTCGGCAGCATCGACCAGAACGATGGCCGAATCCACCATCGACAGGATGCGCTCGACCTCGCCGCCGAAATCGGCGTGGCCGGGGGTGTCGACGATGTTGATGCGGGTGTCCTTCCAGTCGACCGACGTCGCCTTGGCAAGGATGGTGATGCCGCGTTCCTTTTCGAGATCGTTCGAATCCATCGCGCGTTCGGCGACGCGCTGGTTCTCGCGGAACGAGCCGGATTGCTTGAGAAGCTGGTCGACCAGCGTGGTCTTGCCATGGTCGACGTGCGCGATGATCGCGATATTGCGGAGGTTCATGCTGGGTCTCGGAGGTTGCACAGGCAGCATGCCCGGATAATCAAATCGAGACGCCGCCTTTTTCGGTTGCGCGGCTCATACAGGTTTTTTCGCATTTGCGAAAGGGGCGGCGTGCGGGCAATTCGTTGGTCACCTTTTGTTAAGTGGCGCGGGCGTAGAATTTCATTAACCAAAGGCGGAACCTTTTCCGCAGTCGAGCATTCGGGCGTCCATGATACGTGCACTCAACCGCTTCGGCATGATCTTCGCGTCGGCAACGACGGTAGCGCTTCTGGCGCTGGGCGTCGCATGGTCGGCCGCCACGCCAGCCGACAAGCCGATCGCGGCGGTTGTCACCCAGGCCGAACGGATGTTCCCCGATGCGCCGGATGGCGTCGACCCCGTCGTTACCGGCCCGGTCAGCGCGGCCTTCAAGCAGCGCCAGGCCGATGTGGGTTGCGACAAGGCAGCCTGGCCGAACGTGCCCGCCGCCTGTTTCGAGCACTAATCTCCACCACTACGCCGCGCGCACTGGATCAAGCGTCGTCTTGTAGAGCTCGTTGTCGTCGCGATCCATCAGCCTGACGGTGAGCTGCTCCGTCCCGCCGTCGATATCGACCAGGCCGAAGAATTGCAGGCCGGCCGAGGGCGGCAGGTTCTGGCCTTGCTCGGCGCTCGGCGCCTTCACGAACTTCACTTCGGGGCCGAAGGTCATGTCGAGATCGTTGGGATCGAAGGTGCCGGAATGGATCGGCCCCGAGACGAATTCCCAGAACGGATTGAAATCCTGGAATTGTGCCTTGTCGGGGTTGTAGAGATGGGCGGCGGTGTAGTGCACGTCGGCCGTCAACCAGACCGTGTTGGTGATGCCGGCATTCTTGATGAAGCGCAAAAGGTCGGCAAATTCCAGCTCGCGGCCCTTGGCCGAACCGTTGTCGCCATTGGCGACCGCCTCCGAACCCTTCTTGTTGGCCGCGTCGTCCCACACCACCAGGCCGATCGGCATGTCGGCGGCGATCACTTTCCAGGTCGCCTTCGAATTGGCCAGCTCGCGCTTCAGCCACCTTGTCTGCTGCTCGCCCAGCATGCGCGCCTGCGGGGTGAGTTCCGTCTCCATATTGGGACCGTTGGCGCCACGATAGGAGCGCATGTCGAGGAAAAACACGTCGAGCAGCGGGCCATAGGCGATCTTGCGGTAGACGCGGCCGGGCTCGGCTGGGGTGAAGCGGATCGGCGTCATCTCGTGGAAGGCGCGCCCGGCGCGGGCGGAAAGCACGGAGACGGACTTTTCCTTGTAGCGGTCGTCGGCTGTCAGGTTCTTGGAGCTCGACCAGTTGTTGACCACCTCATGGTCGTCCCATTGGAAAAAGGTGGGCAGCGCGGCGTTCATCGCCAACAGGTTCTTGTCGAGCAGGTTGTATTTCCACTGCGCGCGGTATTCTTCCAGTGTTTCGGCCACCTTGCGCTTTTCGTCGACGAGAACGACGTTCTTCCACTTGGTACCGTCCTTGAGGTCGACCTCGTCCTTCATGACGCCGTCGGCATAGATGGTGTCACCCGAATGCAGGAAGAAGTCGGGCGTGTGCTTGGCGATCGTGGCATAGGTCTTCATGCCGACCTCGTCGATGCCCCAACCCTGGCCGGCGGTATCGCCGGACCAGGCGAAGCGCACCGAGCGGCGCGACATCGGCGCGGTGCGGAAGCGGCCGACCACCGGCTCGGAGACGGCGTTGACGTCGTTCAGGTCGGCAATCGTCATGCGATAAAAGATGTTCTGATCGGCGGCGAGATCGGTGAGCAGGCGCTTCACCGCATAATCGCTGTCGGGCAGTGCGGTGAGCGGCGCCAGCCTTTCGGCATTGGCGAAACTCTCGGTCGTCGCCACTTCGAACATCACGCGCGAGGGCCGGTCCGCTCGGGTCCAGATCATGCCCGAGGCGGAATCGACATCGCCGGACTGAACGCCATGCGTGACGACGGGCCGCGTATTCGCCCGCGAATAATAGGGCATCGCCAAACCGGAGAAGCCGACCAGACCCGCTGCCCCCGTCGAGGCGAGGAAGACACGACGGCTGATTTGGACGGGCGAGTTCATGGCTGTCTCCTTGGCTGTGAACGCTGGCCAAGGTCGGCGGCCAATGTTTCAGCAGCATTTCGGAGACGTGAAACTTTCTTGACGGCCCACAGCCAGCGGGCCGCCTCGATCAGGCCGGTTGTCCTTCCGGCTGGGATATCGGGCGATTGGTGTTGATCAGCAGCGACAGGCAGGCGGCGATGATGCCGGTCATGCCGGCGATGACGAAGGCCAGTTCGTAGCTGCCCTGGAATTCACGCATCGCTCCGCCGAAGAAAGCGGCTGTCGCGGCACCGACCTGATGGCCAGCGACGATCCAGCCGAACACCAGCGGCCCCTTGCCATCGCCAAAGGCCTCGTTCGAGAGACGCAGCGTCGGCGGCACGGTGGCGATCCAGTCCAGCCCATAGAAGATGGCGAAGATGATCAGGGCCGTTGCCGAGAAACCGGAATAGGGCAGGTAGATCAGCGACAGGCCGCGAATGGCGTAATAGACGCCGAGCAGCTTGCGCGGGTCGAAACGGTCGGTCAGCCAACCCGACAATGTCGTGCCGATCAGGTCGAAGATGCCCATCATCGACAAAAGGCCGGCGGCCTGGATCTCGTTGATGCCCATGTCGGCGCAAAACGCGATCAGATGCGTGCCGACCAGGCCGTTGGTGGTGAAGCCACAAATGAAGAAGGTGGCGAACAGATACCAGAACACGCGCGTTCTGGCGGCCTCACGCAGCGTTCCCAGCGTATGGGAGATGAAGTTGCCGGCAGCGGCGGGTGGAGTCGGCGGCACATCGTCGGGCTCGGCGCCGAAGCGCACCTGGCCGATCGACGACGGCCGTTCCGGCACCAGCAGCCAGACCAGCGGCACGAGTGCCGCTGTGGCAATGGCAATGACAAGCGCCACCGGCTTCCAGCCGCCGGATTGCGCAAGCCAAGCCAGGAAAGGCAGGAATACCAGCAGGCCGGTGGCACTGGAGGCCGACATCAGGCCCATGACCAGGCCGCGATTGGTCTTGAACCAGCGGTTGACGATGGTGGCGCCAAGCACGGTGGCAACGGCACCGGACCCGACACCGGAAAAGACGCCCCAGGTGGCGATGAGCTGCCAGGACTGCGTCATGAACAGCGACAGGCCGGTCGAGGCGGACATCACCACCAGCGAAGCGATCACCGTCTTGCGCAGGCCGACGCGCTCCATCAAGGCAGCGGCGAAGGGACCGGTGAGCCCGTAGAGGAAGATGCCGATGGCGGCTGCCAGCGACACCACGTCGCGGCGCCAGCCGAAGTCCTTTTCGAGCGGCAGCATCATCACCGAAGGCGCGGAACGCAGGCCTGCCGCGATCAGCAAGGACAGGAAGATGACGGCAACGACAACGAAGGCGTAGCGCTGGCCAAACGGGCGGGACTGGGCTATCATGTTACTGACCGGTACGTTGCAGTTGGTTTCTGTGTACGTACCGGTCGGTAACATGTCAATCGGAATGCATCATGCCTGCTGACAAAAATTTTGATCCAAGCGTTTCGCAGGAGATCGTTGCGCTGCCGCCGGCGGCCGAGAAGATCCTCGACGTGGCGCGCGACCTGTTCTATCGCGAGGGTATCCGGGCGATCGGCGTCGACGAGATCGTGAAGAAGGCGGGTGTCACCAAGCCGAGCCTCTACCGCTCCTTTTCATCCAAGGATGAACTGGCTGCGTCTTATCTCAGGAAATACGATCTTGAATTCTGGGAACGGTTCGACGAGGCCGTCGCCGCTCATCCCGGCGACCCGCGCGCGCAAATCATCGCCTTTCTCACGCGTGTCGGCAAACGGTCGCAGAAGCTTGGTTATCGCGGTTGCGGCATGACCAACGCCGCCGTCGAATATCCGGAGCCCGGCCACCCGGCGCGCGTGGTCAGCGAGGAAAACAAGCGCGAACTGCGCCGCCGCCTGCGCGAAATGGCCAAAGGCATGGGCGCGGCCGACCCCGATATGCTGGGCGACGGCCTGCTGCTCCTCATCGAGGGCGCCTATATCTCCAGCCAGATCTTCGGCCCCGGCGGGCCTTCGCAATCGGTGGCCAAACACGCCGACTTGCTGATCGGCGCCAGCCTGAAGGGCTAGCGCCTCGTTCTCTCCGCAGGAGATGGCAGCGGAATCACACCAGACCGCGCTTGGCCATCATCGCATCTGCCGTCGGCATCTTGCCGCGAAAAGCGGTGTAGAGCTCTTCCGGATCTTTTGAGCCGCCGGCCGCATAGATGTTCTCGCGCAGCTTCTTCGCCAGCGCCGGGTTGAACGGATCGCCGGTTTCCTCGAAAGCCGAAAAGGCATCGGCGTCCAGCACCTCGGACCACATGTAGGAATAATAGCCGGCGGAATAACCGTCGCCGGCGAAGACGTGGTTGAAATGCGGGGTGCGGTGACGCATGGCGATCATCTCCGGCATGGAGAGCTTCTCCAGCGTTTCCGCCTCGAAACGCAGCGGTTCGGCCGGCGCCTCGGAGCGCGCGTGATAGGCCATGTCGACCAGCGCCGAGGCGGTGAACTCCACCGTGGCGAAGCCAGCGCCGAAGGTGCGAGCGGCAAGCATCTTGTCGAGGAGTTCCTTGGGCATCGGCTTGCCCGTTTTCACGTGCAGCGCGTGTTTTTCCAGAACGGCCGGAACCGTCAGCCAGTGCTCGTAGAGCTGCGAGGGCAGTTCGACGAAATCGCGGCTGACCGAGGTGCCCGCCACCGACGGCCAGGTGACATTGGTCAGCATGCCGTGCAGCGCGTGGCCGAATTCATGGAAAAGCGTCTTCGCCTCGTCCACTGAAAGCAGCGCCGCCTCGCCGGCCGGCGGCTTGGCGAAATTCATGATGTTATAGATGACCGGCGTGGAACCCTTGCCCAGGCTGTAGCCCGACTGCAGCGCGCTCATCCAGGCGCCGGAACGCTTGGAAGGCCGCGCGAAATAATCCGCCAGGAACAGCGCCCGCTCGGATCCATCGGCATTCTTCACCACGAAGACGCGCGCGTCGGGATGCCAGCCGGCGATGCCCTTCTTCTCTTCAAAAGTGATACCGAACAGTCTGGTCGCCACGTCGAAACAAGCGGCAATGATGCGCTCGAGCTGCAGATAGGGTTTCAGCTCGGCCTCGTCGAAGGCAAATTTTTCGGCGCGCAGCTTCTCCTGATAGAAGCGCCAGTCCCATGCCATGAGCTGTTCGTTGCTGCCGGTGGCTGTCGCCAGCCGCTGCAGCTCCTTCTGGTCGGCCGCTGCCTTCTCCAGCGCCTTCTCCCAGACCGGGTCGAGCAGATCGTGCACCGCCTTCGGCGTCTTGGCCATGGTTTCGTCGAGCTTCAGCGCCGCATAGGACGCATAGCCGAGCAGCTTGGCTTTTTCGGTACGCAGCCGCAGCGTGTCGCGCACGACAGCGGTGTTGTCGCTGGCGCCGCCATTTTGGCCGCGCTGCGTGAACGCGCGCCAGGCCACTTCCCGCAAGTCGCGACGCTCGGAGAAGGTGGTGAAGGGCTCGTAGATCGACCGCGACAGCGTCACCGCATAGCGGCCCTTCTGGCCGCGCGTCTCGGCGGCTTCCGCCATCGCGCTTTTCAGGAATTCCGGAACGCCGGTCAGATCGGCTTCGTCGAGGAACAGCGCCCAATCGCGCTCGTCGGCCAGCACGTTCTGCCCAAAGCTGGTGCCGAGCGAGGATAGCTCTTCGTTGATGGCAGCGAGCCGCTTCTTGCCGGCGGCATCGAGCTTGGCGCCGGACCGCACGAACCCCTTCCAGGTCTTCTCCAGCACGCGCAGCGCCTCGGCATCGAGCTTGAGGGTGGCGCGCCGCTGATAAAGATCGTCAATCCGCGCGAACAGCTTCTCGTTCATCGAGATGGCCGAGAAATGCCGCGACATCTTCGGCGCAACCGCGCGTTCCAGGGCCTGGATCGCGTCGTTTGTATGGGCGCCTGCCCGGCACCAGAAGATCGACGAGACGCGATCAAGCGCTTCGCCGCCGAGCTCCAGCGCCTGCAGCGTGTTTTCGATGGTTGCCGGCGCCGGATTGGCGGCGATCGCCTCGATCTCCGCTTCATGCGCCTTCAGCGCCGCATCGAAAACGGCATCGAAATCTCCGTCGCGAATCCTGGCGAAATCGGGAAGACCGAGCGGCCCGTTCCAGGAAGTCAGCGGATGCAGGGCGAGGTCGAGGCTTGGGACTGCGGTCATGGAGAGGCTTTCGCTGGATTGCGGAGGCGGGTGTTGTCTTCCGATGTAGGCCGCCGGTGCCGCCCATGCAACGGCAGGCCGCAACTGCACCGCATCGCAGGCAGGCGACGCCCCTCTCAATAACCGCTGCAACTTTCCGCGATGGTTTCCTGCGACGACGCGGTGATGCGGCTGCCGGACAAGGCGAAACTTTCGCGTGTCAGAAGATCGTTGCCGGGAAAATCGTAGCAGACGATGACCGTCACCAAACCGGTCTCGGCTTTTTCGATGCGGTGGCGAATGGTGGCACCAGCCACCGCGCCGCGCCATTCGTCCATCGAAGCGATGAATTCGGGCTTCGTCTGCTCGACGCCGATATCGTGCAGGCGGATGCGCGCGTCGTCGGAGAGCAGTTCGGCAAGGCTGGTACGATCGGCGGTAAGCAGCGCCGAATACCAGCGGTCGATAAGCGCCGCCTCGTCGGCACGCGCCGAGACGAGCATCAGGCCCAAAAGCGTCGCAGTGGAGAATTCCCGCCAGCCAACGACAGACATCGCGCGGCCCTCCCACATGCAACCTAGGCCTGCAAGGCAAGGATGGGAAGTGCGATTGGTCAGCCGATATCGGGCTTCTCGAAGTCGCCGGTCTCCTTGTTCATCACCCACAACTCGCCCGTGGAGATGTCGAACCAGGCGCCATGCAGCGCAATTCGGCCCTTGCCTTCGAGAATGCTGACACAAGGAAAAGTGCGCAGATTGGCGATCGAGTAGCGGATCGAGATACGCTCCAATGCCGTCTGGCGCTCGGTGGTCGTCATCATGGTCGAGGCCGATACCGCCTCGGCCGCGGGTGCGATCAGGCTCATCCATTTGCCAATGAAATCACCCGGCGACAGCGGCGCCGACGTGGTGTCCAGCGCCGAGCGGATGCCGCCGCAGCGCCCGTGGCCCATCACGACGATGTTCTTCACCTTGAGGCTCTGCACGGCGAATTCCAGCGCGGCGGACGTCGAATGATATTCGCCGTCTGGCGCATAGGGCGGCACGAGATTGGCGACGTTGCGCAGGACGAACAGCTCGCCGGGGCCGGCGTTGAAGATCACTTCCGGCGCCGCGCGCGAATCGCAGCAGGCCACGATCATCGTTTCCGGCGCCTGCCCTTCGCGCGCCAGCGATTTGTAATGACCGCTTTCGGCGACGTAGCGACCATTGATGAAGCTGCGATAACCGGCGAGGAGATGTTCTGGGAGATGCGGCATCTGGCGGCGGGGACCTTTCCAGGCTGAACGGCAGCGGCTCTGTTCCACTGTGCAACGCACTAACGGCAAAACCACGCCACGATCAATGCGAAATCGTTCATGGCTGAATGGCGCGAGCCATGCGCGCGCATGGCTCGCCGTGCCGCATCGCTCAGACGCGGATCGCCACCGGAATGCCCTTGCCGTCGACCAGCGGCGGATTGGGATAGCAGGCCGCCTCGCCCCGCGCGATTCGCCCGGCAATCGCCAACATCGCGGCGGCATCAAGGAAATCGTCGGCGGCAGCGCCCTTCGGCGGCGGCTGATCGAGGAAGGCTCGATCATAACCGTGACGGGCAAGCAGCGTGCGGCGCTCGTCCATGCCGGCTGCGTTGACTGCGCCTTTTATCTTCTTCGGCAGCGCCATCGCCTTTCCGCCATTGAGGCGCCAGAACGCCACTTCGGGATGCGATTCGAACACCCGGCCGCGCAGTTGCGGCCGGGACGCCAGCAGCGTGTCGATTTCGCGGATCTTGGCGAAGATGCCAAAGGCCTGGATTGAAACGCCGCGTGGCGGATCGGACGTTGCCATTGCCACCGCGCTGGCCCGCCGATGCGCCTCGTGCCAGGCCTCCACCGTGGTGAAAGCGGCGGTATCGGCATAGACCGCTGCCCGCGATGGAATGGAAAAGACGCTGGACTGCCGCTCTCCGAGCAGAGGCCGCACCAGCATTTCCGGCCCGCGACCGCCCTTTCCGGAGACATCCGGCAGGCCGATCGGCATGTCGACCGCGACGATCGCATCGGCGGGCAAGGCCGCGAGCAGATCGACGAAACTGGTGTGGACGCTGACGGCTGGCGCCCCGGCTGGCGTGCGTCGCACCATGATCCAGCCGGCCTTGCAGCCATCGACCCCGGCCAGCGTCAGCGTGGCCGTGCCGCCTGTCACGCGCGGCGATCCCGCCCCGGATGGGTCAGGTGGCGCATCTGCACCATGGCCATCGGATGCGACAGGCTCTGCGCATCGGTTTCGAGTTGCAATTCGTCGCCACCACGCTTGGCGGTGCGCGCCAGGATCTCGTAGACAGCGGCGGTGGTCGACTGCAACGCCTTGGCCGGCGGCTGGCCGGCGAGCGTGCGCGCCAGATAGATGGCGCCGGTCAAATCGCCGAGGCCATTGGGCGGCCGGTCGATCAGCCGATGCTCGGCCAGCAGTACCTGACTGGCGTCGAGCAGCAGATTGCCGGTGCTGCCGGCCATCATCGCCGGCGCCGACGTCACCAGCATGGTCGCCGGTCCCGCGTGCAGTGCCGCGGCCACGGTCGATTTGAGGTCGGGCAGTTCGGCGCCGGCCATCCAAGCCAGCTCAAAGCGATTGGGCGTGGCGATGTCGGCCAGCGGCATCAGCCGGTCGCGCAAGGCTGCAGCCGTGGCCTCCGGCACATAGAGCCCGCCGGAATCGCCCATCACCGGGTCGCAGACATAAAGCGCCGACGGGTTCCTGGCCTTGACCGCACCGACCAGCTCGGCCACGGCATCGGCCTGGCTCGCCTCGCCCAGATAGCCCGACAGCACCGCGCCGACCTCGCCGAGCCATGGCGCGCGCGCCAGATCGGCCATCAGTGCCGCGAACTGTTCCGCAGGCGGAACGATCCTTGTGGCGCGGCCATGACCGGGATGCCAGGGCAGGATCACCGTAGGCACGGCCCAAACCGGAAAGCCAAGAGTTTCCAGCGCAAAGACGGCGGCGCGATTGCCCACCGAGCCGCGCGCGACATGGCTGGACACGACGATGACGGCGCGGGGCGCCTCGGCCTGATTGGTGTTCATGCTGATCCTATATGTGGCGGGCCAGGTAATAGACGACGGCGATCATCATGGCGACAGCCAGGATGAGCCCAAGCGTGCGGCCGATGCGTGTGCCCCAATATTCGATCGGGTCATCGACATCGGGGCGCTCACCGGAGTGCCGATCGGAAGGCAGGCCGCCCGGCTCCGTCTCGCGCGCGATGCGGTCGAGGATGCGGCGCGATTCATGCTCGCTGTCCCTGTCGGCAGTCCCTGCCATGTCGATCCCTCGTTTGAGACGATTCTAGACCGATCCGTGCGCCGGTTACAGGGCCTCCTTCACGGCTGGGCTAAGCCAACGGACTTCAGTGGCGCCACATCGACCAAGAGGCGTTTTCTTGGCCGATCTTTATGGTATTGCTTGACTATTCGAGCCAATGAGGGACCGCTCATGCACGCCCAGCGCCTGTCCACCCTTCCCCGCAGCCTTCCCGCCTTCCTTTTGATGGCGGTTCTGCTGCCCTTCCTGTCCGCCTGTGGCTACAACACCATCCCGACGGCGGAAGAAAATGCCAAGGCCGCCTGGAGCGAGGTGCTGAACCAGTATCAGCGCCGCGCCGACCTGATCCCCAATCTGGTCGAGACGGTCAAGGGTTATGCCGCGCATGAGAAGGACACGCTCGACGCCGTCGTCGAGGCGCGCTCCAAGGCCACGCAAGTGACGGTGACGCCGGAAACGCTGAAGGACCCGGAAGCCTTCAAGAAATTCCAGGACAGCCAGTCGGGCCTGACCAGCGCGCTGTCGCGCCTGCTTGCCATCACCGAAAACTATCCCGACCTGAAGGCCAATCAGAACTTCATCGCCCTGCAGGCCCAGCTCGAAGGCACGGAAAACCGCATCGCCGTCGCCCGCCGCGACTACATCCAGGCGGTCAAGGACTACAATCTGACGCTGAAGACCTTCCCTTCGGTTCTGTGGGCCACCTTCTGGTTCCGCGGCAACGAGCCGTTCCAGAACTTCACCATCAGCGACGACAAGATGCAGACGCCGAAGGTGGACTTCGGCACCAAGCAGGGCGGCTAGGCGCCGCCCTCATCCAGGATCGGCCGCGCCGTGCCCTCGATCATGACCTCCAGCCGCCAGCCGGTGCCGTTCCGGACCCGGTATCGCGTCGCGTTGACCGCGGTTGTTGCCGCCATCCTGGGCTTGTTCCTCGCCTTCGGAGCTTTCGCCGATGACCTGCCGGCGCTGACGGGGCGCGTTGTCGACAATGCCGGCATGATCGATGCGGCGACGAAGGCAGCGCTGACCCAGAAACTGGCGGATTTCGAGAAGAAGGGCTCCGACCAGATCGTCGTCGTCACCGTCGACAGCCTCGGCGGCGAAGAAATCGAACCCTACGCCAACCGGCTTTTCAGGACCTGGAAACTCGGCCAGGCCAGCGACAACAATGGCGCACTGCTGCTCGTCGCCAAGAATGACCGCAAGATGCGCATCGAAGTCGGCTATGGGCTCGAAGGCACGCTGACCGACCTGCACACCAAGCTGATCATCGAGAACGACATGGTTCCGGCCTTCCGCGCCGGCGATTTCTCGGGCGGCATCTCGAAGGCTGTCGACGACATGATCATGGTTCTGGAGGGCAACCCGGAGGAACTGGAAGCGCGCGGCAAACGCCACCAGCAATCCACCCTCGACGGCATCGATCCCGATCAGATCATCTTCTTCCTATTCGTCACCATCTGGGTGGTACTGTTCTTCGGCGGCTTCGCCATGGCGATCCTGCCGCCGATCTTCGGCACCAAGATCGGCCCCGGCCGCTATCGCTGGCTGGGCATGACCTTCGACACCAACAGGTCGTCATCCGGCGGCGGTGGCGGCGGCGGTTGGTCCTCCGGTGGCGGTGGTGGTGGGGGCTGGTCGTCGGGTGGTGGCGGGTTTTCGGGCGGCGGCGGCTCATCCGGCGGCGGCGGTTCTTCGGGGAGCTGGTGACCATGGCGACACGACCGCTCACCCATGCCGACCATGAACGCATCGCCGATGCGATCCGCGACGCCGAGACGAAGACCGGCGGCGAAATCTACTGCGTCGTGGCGCGCTCGAGCGAGGGCTATTTCTTCCAGGCGGCCTTCACCGCCACGCTGGCCCTGTTCGCCGTCAGCATCGCCTTCGCCTATGTTCTCGAAGCCTTGTGGGTCAGCATACGCCTGCCGCATTTCCTCATCGCGCAGGCGGTGGCGGCGATCAGCCTGTCCATCGTTTTGTGGCTGGCGCCACGCCTGCGCATCCATTTCGTGCCACGCCGGCAGCGCTACAAGGCGGCCCATGCCAATGCTGTGAAGCAGTTCCTGGCACGCAACGTCCATCGCACCGCCACCCGCACCGGCGTTCTGATCTTCGTCTCGATCGCCGAACGCTACGCGGAAGTGGTGGCCGACAGCGGCATCGACGCCCGTGTCGGGCAGCACGTGTGGGACGGTGTCGTGCGTGACCTGACCGCGCATGCCGGCGACGACCGCCTCGCCGACGGGTTCGTTCACGCGACCGGCGTGGTCGGCGCCGTGCTGGCCGAGCATTTCCCGGTCACGCCGGACGACGTCAACGAGCTCGACGACCACCTCGTCGAAATCTAACCGACCCTACCCATATCGGCCGACGAAGCTTTCGTATGTGCGAAAGCAGCAAGGAGTCTTTGCAAGCCTTGCGCCTCGGTCTATGGTTAACAAATCATGAACACGTTGACCATCGACATCCGCAGGGCCGAGCCGCAAGACGCAGCGGCGATAGCCGATGTGCATCTCGAAGCGTGGCGCGGTGCCTATAGCGGCATCATCCCGCACAAGACGCTGACGGGCATGATCAACCGCCGCGGCACAGACTGGTGGGCGAACGCGATTCGCCGCGCCGCGACCGTTCTGGTGGTCGAGATCGGCGGCGTTATCGCCGGCTACGCGACGGTCGGCCGCAACCGCGCCCGCGAACTGCATCAGCAGGGCGAAATCTACGAGCTCTACCTGCGGCCTGAATATCAGGGCATCGGCATCGGCCGGCGGCTGTTTTCCGCCGCCCGCCGCAAGCTTGCCGACCACGGCCTCAAGGGCATGGTCGTATGGGCACTGGAAGACAACCAGAACGCGCTGGCCTTTTACGCCGGCGAAGGCGGACGCGACGTCGCCGAGGGCGTCGAAGTGTTCGAGCAGAAGGCGCTGAAGAAGGTCGCTTTCGTCTGGGATTGAGATGCGGGGCCCGCAAACCGCGGCTTCGACTTCTTCTCCCGTCATTCCCGCATTGCACAAAACCGCTTCGCCCGCTATCGGTGCGCGCGATTGCGGCGACCCGTGCCTTCGAGGTGCGTGACAGACGTCGCAAGCCGTTTCATTCTGCGTGTCGCAGCCCGGAACCGCTTCGGCTTTCGGGCTCATGCGCCAAAGAGAGGATAGCCCATGCGCATCGAAGCCATATCGATCGGCAAGAACCCGCCGGAAGACGTCAACGTCATCATCGAAGTGGCGGTCGGCGGCGAGCCGATCAAATACGAAATGGACAAGGAAGCCGGCACGCTGTTCGTCGACCGCTTCCTGTATACGCCGATGCGCTATCCCGGCAATTACGGCTTCGTGCCGCACACCCTGTCGGGCGACGGTGACCCGATCGACGTGCTGGTCTGCAACACGCGCGAACTGGTGCCGGGCTGCGTCATCAATGTGCGCCCGATCGGCGTCCTGATCATGGAAGACAATGCCGGCCAGGACGAGAAGGTGATCGCGGTGCCGTCGCCGCACATTACCAAGCGCTACGAAAACGTCTTCAACCACACGGACCTGCCTGAGATCACGCTCAAGCAGATCGAGCACTTCTTCGAACACTACAAGGATCTCGAGCCCGGCAAATGGGTGAAGATCGGCGGCTGGCACGACTCAGCCTATGCCAAGAAGATGATCGTCGAGGCGATTGAACGCGCCAAGACGCACAAGGCTGGCTAACAAGTCCGACTAAGCGGAAAGATCACGGGCGGTCGTTGCGGCCGCCCGTTTTCAATTGTCCACCCGCCCGAACGGCGGCACCTCTCCGATCGCGATGCGCTTGTCTTTCCCGCACACGAAATCGCGCGCCTTTTCGTCGGCAATCTTGCGGGCGTCGTCATTGGCGCCGGCATTGCCTGTCGCCAGCACCAGGCCGACGGTACAGCCTTCGCGCCCCTCTATCTGGGCCACCTTGGCCACCACCAGCACATCCACCTGCTTGGCAGCATCCTCGCCGCTGGTATTGACCGAACGGCGATGGATGGCGGCGAAGGGGATGGAAACATTGCCGGTCGTTTCGACCCGCCATTCCACCTTCGATCCGGAGCTGTTGAAACCGGCGAAACTCTCCCAGGTAGAGGTCATGTCTTCAGGAGGAAAACCGAAGAAGACGGATTCGCGCGCATCACCGTATGAAAGCAGGACCGGGTAGCCGAGATAACCCGAGCAGGAGAGATCGGCCCAATCGCCGTCATTCTCGCCGGCCTGTGCGTAGGTCAGGCAATCCTTTTCAGGAACGAGGTCGGTATAGACGCTGGTGACCTGCCCCGCCGAGGCACAGCTGCAGAAACCGGCAAGGACAAGCATCGCAAAAACAATCCGCATGACGGCCTCCGGCTAATGGATTGCGGACAATAACGCCAAACGCCGCCAGCGACTATGGCGCGCCGAGGTCCGACGCACGCCGTGCGAGTTCAGCCGGATCGCCTGTTATGCGCAGCGTCTTCAGTCGAGCGGTGCCGCCGGCGACGACCGTCACCGACGACGACGGAACGCCGAGAGCCTTGGCCACGAGCTTCTCCAGGGCACTGTTGGCCGCGCCCTTTTCCGGCACGGCGCGTACGCGCGCCTTGAC
Organism: Mesorhizobium sp. 2RAF21; assembly: GCF_052115345.1. NCBI lineage: Bacteria > Pseudomonadati > Pseudomonadota > Alphaproteobacteria > Hyphomicrobiales > Phyllobacteriaceae > Mesorhizobium > Mesorhizobium sp. 2RAF21. Next base: position 234,582 of record NZ_JBFRGM010000001.1, read on the forward strand.
ATGGCAACGACCGTCCGCCGCCATTTCCACGCCTTCCAGCGCATCCGCCGCCGATTTCGGCGTCAGCCGCACGATGAGATCGATGCCGTCGGCGCGCCGCCGGAAGGGCTCCGCCATCGCAGCGCTCAGACGAGCGCGGGATAGATGGTGGTGAGAATGAATTGGCGCAGGAAGAACAGGATCAAAAGCAGGATGATCGGCGAAATGTCGATGCCGCCGAGATCGGGCATAACGCGGCGGATGGGCCGCAGCGCCGGTTCCGTCAGCCGGTAAAGCGCGTTGCCGATAGTGCCAACGAACTGATTGCGCGGGTTGACGACGTTGAACGCGTAAAGCCACGAGAAGATGGCCGAGGCGATGATGATCCACCAATAGAGGTCAAGCGCCAGAATGACGGTTTGAATGAGGGCGGTCATGCAGGTCTCCGAGTGTTGCCGACATGTAGCCATTACACGCGGATGCGGCAAGAGCCGGGCGAACCGAGAGCGAAACCCGACATCAGACGGAGGCTTATTCGGCTCGGGGTCGGAATGACAGGACCGGAATGAACCAACGCCGGAGCATCTGGCGTTCGCAAACTGGCAACGCCGGCTGGACCGGCTCCGCCATCCAAAAGCTCGCTTGACAGTGAAGCGCCTCGCCTCATAAATGCGCCATCCGCTGGACGGGGCTGTAGCTCAGCTGGGAGAGCGCGTCGTTCGCAATGACGAGGTCAGGGGTTCGATCCCCCTCAGCTCCACCAACGGCGGATAATTTGACTTTGATTCCCCTTGATCTTTTGGACCGCGCTCAAAGCGGCAGATGAATTTTCGCATTCGCTCAGAATGAGGAATCGTCCGCTCGCGATGACGCTTCTGAGAATTCTGGCCGGCGGATATTTTTTCGCGCGTTGTGATCGCGGAAAAATCTTGGCGTATTGCGCAGAAAAGCATAGCCCCGGCTCCGGCTGGGGTTTTCGTTTGAGCTTTAGCACCTCCGGTCGGGCCAATCAGATCTCGGCTTGCTTGCGTACAATTCAGAAACAAAATTCTACACGCTGGAAAAACTGGAGAAATGAGCTCGTGTCACAACGTTTGTGGCCTAGTCCTCAAATCAAAGGAATTTCCATGAAGACCGTGACATTTGTTGCCTCTGTCGTTTTCGCCGGCTTCCTCTCGACTGCCGCGTTTGCAGCGAGCAAGCCCGCAGCAAGCACGACAACCGCTCCCGCCGCAGCAAGCACGGCAACGGCTCCCGCCGCAGCGAGCACGACCGTCAAGAAGACGACCCCGACGAAGTCTCCGGAGAAGACGGCCATTTCCAAGCAGTGCTCGGTACTCGCCGACGCCAAGGGCCTTCACGGCAAGGACCGCGAGAAATTCCGGGCGGAATGCAAGAAGAATGGTGGCAAGGCGCCAAAGTAAGCTGAACATGGTTCGATCCGATAGCCCCCGCGTCAGCGGGGGTTTTCATTTCGACTAACATTCCGAAGTTTTTTGACTCGCTCGCACCAACACGAACGAGCATGAAGCAAAAAACTATTCGCGACGAATAGCGAGCGAGGCCAGCATGCGGGCCTTGGCGTCAGTCGGGCCTGGCTTCACGATCATAACGGCCTGATGGGCCGCAAAGTTAACCGTGACTGGCTCGCATAGCGAGATCAATGAAATCGGGAGTGAGGGGAGGCTTCCGGGCCTCCCTCCCATCCCCGTCTAAATACGCTTTCCAATGGACAATTTGAGCGTCGCGACTTTCTGCAAAAGGCAAAATAGCAATGGTACGGAAATGAGGGTGACCATCATGGGTTTGAACCATGGGTTCAGCGCCGCATGCAGGTCTGCGTCAATTCCGGTCCACCCGCAGAGGAACAGCATCGAGCCGAGGGCAGTGGGGACATATGACGTTGGCTCGCGGGTTTTGAGATAGGCAACCGCAAGGCCCAGCGGAACAGCCACCATCACATATGTGTTGGACTCAACGCGCGGGTTGAAAACCGTCATGTAGTAGGCTGCGATCAGGAAGATCACAAAGCGGTGCAACGGTTCATTTTCGCGGTCAAGTCGAAATACGGCGCCAAGCACAATCGCCGCCACCGATAGCCTGACTATCATTGCGGCCGGACCGGTGATCGAAATGCCGGCAGCAGCCAATATCCCCGTAAAATCGGCGGCCTCGAACGCCTCCCGCGCGCTGTTGGAACTCATCGAAGTGAGGAGCTGGAAGAACTCCAGATGCTGAGCATTGACGTACTCTGCAGGCGCGAAGGCATAGGGTACTGCGAGCATCAACGCGACCGCACCAACAATCCACGGAATAAGGCGCGGTCTCAGTGCGGCGATAAGGAGGATGACGACAATCGCGGTTGGTTTGGCGGTTAGCGCGGCGAATGACCAAAGCAGCGTCTGCCATCGTTTGTTGTCCAGCGCCGACATGGTTAGAAACCAGCAGGCAGCAGTGAGCAGAATTGTCGATTGCCCGTTGCGAACAGCTCCCAGGGAAAGCGGCAGAGCCAGGAACAAGCCGAGCGAGACAATCCAGCCGTCCTTTTCCGGGTCGAGCTTTTTTGCCTGCGTAAAGACAGCTGCCGTCAACAAGCCAACGCCAAGCACACGCCAGAGCAGGCCACCAACAGTTGGACCAAGTTCGTAAAACGGCAGGTAGAGGGCAGCAAAGGCCGGGGCATAGAGATACCCCATGGCTCGTTTCAAATCGTAGAGAGGCTGATGTTCAAAGAACATCTGCGATCCAAAATCGTAAGCGACAAGAACTGAGCGAACCTGCGGCTTCAGCGCACACAAAACCAGCACCGTCGCAATAGCGAGCGCGCAAAGAATGAGGCCGCTGCGCTCATAGAGCGACTTCAGAAAACGCACGACTTCCCCCTCGAGAAGACCACAAACCCGGTCCTCCCTTAGCACATACCGGGTTAAATGAATGGCAAACAATCTTGCCTCGGCAATTCTCAATGCGTCCAGGCAGCTCGGAATTGGCCCCGTAAGAAGGGCCCTTGGGAAGGGGACCACAACGCGCGAGGAACTCAGCGGTTCAGGTCGTTAGGAGCGTCCACGGCGCTTGTCTCAATCTACGTAAACAGTCGCTCCTGTGACGGCGTCCGCCAAAAGCGGCACCCCATCATCGACATGAAATTTCGCTGTCCCTCGCTTTTCAGCAAGACTTCCCGGGTGGCTTTCACGGCGCCGTGCCGGTCCCGTTTAGGATCGATATCATCCAGATGCCGCCCAGCGCCCGCGAAGATGCGGCTCATCGTGGCTTCCTTCCGATATTCTTGCAGTTCGCGAAATCGCGCTCTATCCAAGGAGCAGCGATTGCTTGGGGAGCACGGGCATGCGGCTCACGGAGTTCTTCTACCTGCTGGGCCTGAAGCCGAGCGCGCGGGTCTACGGCCATTCGACCGAGACCGTTCATCTCGAAAAGGACGGCGAGGTCAAATTCGCGTTGTGGCGAAATCCCCGATTCAACGGATTTGAAATTCTACAATCGGAAATCGACGAGCTGCGCACCTTCATTTCCGACGGTGACGTGGCCATCGATATCGGCGCCCATTGTGGGGACACCGCGCTTCCCATGGCACTCGCCTGCGGTCCGAACGGATTTGTTCTTGCCTTCGAGCCAAACCCGTTCGTGTTCTCGATCCTTGCCAGCAACGCCATCCTGAACCCGGGCAAATACAACATCGTCGCCTTCCCTTATGCCGTCACGAACCAGGACGAAGCCTTGGTGTTCAAATACAACGGCCCGGACTTCCCCAATGGCGGCGACAAGCACGGTTCGTCCGTCTGGAAGCACGGCAGCACCTACTCCCTACCTGTCGAAGGCAGGAGGATCGGCCCGATGATACGTGCTCGCTTGGGCGAAAAGGTCTCGAAACTCCGCTACATCAAGACGGATATCGAAGGTCACGACCTTTCCGCGCTCAAATCGATCGAGGATCTGGTCGATGAAGCGCGCCCCCGCGTCAAATCCGAGGTCAATGTTCACAACACCCCGGAGGAGCGCCGTGCTTTGTACCGCTTCTTCGCGGAAAAGGGCTACGCCGTACACCTAGTGGAGCAGAGCACGCTGTTCGGGCGCAAACTTGCCGAGAACGATATGGCGAGCATCCGGCACTTTGATATCTTCGCGGTGCCAGAATAGCTTCGAGCCTTCCGAAGCTGCCTGCTCGGGCTTTGCGAGGGTATCGGGTTGGCTAAGCCTGCGGAAACATCCGCGCTCGGTTCGGGCACTGATAGTCAAGCCATTCCGAAACATCACCGCCTGCTAATAAGTACAATAGCGAGCCCAGCGCCAGGCGCTATTGTCGGGCCGCTCTATCCATGCGGAGCTATTTCGTACGAGGAGCGGCCCGCCTGCAGGCATCAGCCTACAAAAGTAGCAGGCGGGCTTCCATTTTCCGGACGCTGCGTAGAAACGCCATCGGTCCACGGCTGTCCTTTTGGTTGAATTGCTGGGTGTCTTGCGTGAGGTTACGCTAATTCTGCCGGCGTCCTACAACCGGCCTGTCCCGACCGCCGGACCATCCTACCCCCAACCCCGCGGGTGTTCGGCGGCCGGGCTGTGAGCCATCGCCAATAGCGAACCGTCGTTGGCAGGCCTCAGTCCACCAACGGAAATCCTTCCATCACGCTTCAGCGGCCATCGCCTTCAACCGTTCGGACGGCTTGAAGACATCCTTGCCGGTATGGTCGTGCCAATAGCTCAGGCGTCCGGCGATCGTCGCCAGACCCTTCTGCCGGGCCCAGAACATCGGCCCGCCCTTGCCGAGCGGAAAGCCGTAGCCGTTCACCCAGACGAGATCGATATCGGATTCGCGCGCGGCAATGCCTTCCTCGAGAATGCGCATGCCCTCATTGATCAGCGGGTAGAGCGTGCGCTCTATGATTTCTTCGGCCGTAATCGCGCGCGGCGCGACGCCAATGCGTTTGGCCTCTTCGGCGATATGCGCCGCGAGTTCCGGATCGGGCTGCGCGGTGCGGCCATCGGCGTAGAGATAGAAGCCCCGACCGGTCTTCTGGCCGAAACGGCCCTGCTCGCAGAGCCAGTCGGCGATCAAGGCCGTCTTGCCCAGGGCCTTGCGGTTGCGCCAGCCTATGTCCAGTCCGGCAAGATCGACCATCTGGAACGGTCCCATCGGCCAGCCGAAATCGGTGAAGGCCTTGTCGACCTCCGCTGGGCTGGCACCTTCGAGGAGCAGGGCCTCGATCTCCGTGCCGCGTGCCGCCAGCATGCGGTTGCCGACGAAGCCGTGACAGACGCCGACCACGACCGGCACCTTGCCGATCGAACGGGCGAGCGACAGCAGCGTGACCAGCACGTCCGGCGCCGTTTCCGCGCCCCGCACGATCTCCAAGAGCTTCATGACATTGGCCGGCGAGAAGAAATGCATGCCGGCAAAATCCTGTGGCTTTGAGACGGCGCCGGCCAGCGCGTTGACGTCGAGATAGGAGGTGTTGGTGGCGATGATGGTGCCCGGCTTCACGGACTTGTCGATGGCCGCCAACACCTCTTTCTTGACCGTCATCTCCTCGAACACCGCCTCGATCACCAGATCGCAATCCGCCAGCGCCGCATAGTCGGTCGTGCCCGAAAGCAGTGCCAGGCGCGCCGTCTTGTCGGTCTCGCTGAGCGAACCGCGCGAGACGGAGATCGCGTAATTCTTCGCTATCCGCTCCAGACCGCGTTGCAGTGCCTCGGTTGCCGCTTCGACCAAGGTCACGGCGATGCCGCCATTGGCAAACGCCATCGCGATGCCACCGCCCATTGTGCCGGCGCCGATGATGCCGACACGGCGGATCGGCCGCGGCTTGATCGTCTTGTCGATGCCAACCACCTTGGCGGCCTCGCGTTCGGCGAAGAACAGATGCCGTTGCGCGCGCGACTGTTCGGATCCCACCAGTTCGATGAAAAGGGCGCGCTCGCGCGCCAGCGCCTCGTCAAAAGGCAAAAGCACGGCGTTGCGCACCGCCTGCGCGCAAGCGACCGGCGCCTGCAATCCCCTGGCCTTTGCCGTCACGCCCTTGATGCGCGCCTCAAGCTCATCCCGATCGACACTTTCGAGCTTGTCGCGCCGGTTGCGCACGGCGATGAACGGGCCGCCCTCCGCCGCCTTGACCGCCGCGAAGGCGGCGGCATCGGCAACCAGGTCGACACCGGCAAGGCTGTCGACAAGACCAGCCTCCAGGGCCTCCGCGGCGACAATCGGCATGCCGGAGGTGATCATATCCAATGCCTTGAACGGTCCAACCAGCGCCGGCAGGCGAACGGTGCCGCCAGCCCCGGGCAACAGGCCGAGCTTCACTTCGGGCAGGCCGAGCCGGGCCGTCTCGTCGGCGACCCGAAAATGGCAGCCGAGCGCCAGTTCCAGCCCACCACCCAATGCCGTGCCATGAATGGCGGCGACGGTCGGCTTTTCGATCGTCTCCAGCAGCGCGATCAACGCTCCCAGGTCCGGATCCTGCATCGGCTTGCCGAATTCGGCGATGTCGGCGCCGGCAACGAAAGTGCGTCCTGCGCAAGCGATCACGATGGCGGCCGTCGCCTGGTCGTCGCGCAACCGGGTGAGCGCATCATGGAGAGGACTGCGCACGGAAAACGACAGCGCATTCACCGGCGGATTGTCGATGGTGACGATGGCGACGCCGCCGCGATGCGCGACGCTGACCTTGGCCTCGGGTGTCTTGATGTCGGTCATCGGTTGGCCTCTTCGAACAAGGCGCTCAAGCCAGACGTCGCGGCCTCGGGCGCCGATCATATTTACAAACCAGCTGGCCGGTAATAAAACACGGTGCATGCCTCGTCAACGACCAGACACCGTCCACGCAGGGAAGGCCCCGGTCGGTCGGCCGCCAACCATGCCGGCGCCACGTGCCACCATTCTCGGCGCCGCCGCGAAACTGTTCGCCGCCAATGGCTTCGATGGCACCTCGTTGAACGACGTCGCCCAAGCCGTTGGCGTCACCAAGGCGGCCGTCTACCACTACTTCCCCACCAAGAAGGACATCTTCGACGAGATGGTCGTCGACCTGCTGGAGCGGCAATATCTCGCCGTCGGCGCGGCGATTACGGCAGCTCCGGAACCGGACGAAAAGCTCAAGGCCTTCATGCAGACGCAGGCGATTTTCTTCGAAACCAACTACGCCGCCTTCGTCGTCATGCTGCACGGTTTCGGCGGCGTCGAGAGAAATCACTGGACCGACGAGCAACTGGCTTTGCGGGATCGCTTCGAGAAATTGCTGCGTTCCCTGTTGGCCGACGGCAAGGCTGCGGGAACCTTTGCGATTGACGATGTCGCCATCGCGGCACGTGCCGTGCTTTCGCTGATGAACTGGATGGTGCGCTGGTTCCGGCCTGAAGGCGAGGTTCGCGCCGAAGACTTCGCCCTGCAATATCATTCGCTTATCGTCTCGGGCCTGCAGCCGAGAAAGTAGGCTGGATCGACCTGTCGGGATTGTCTGGCCTCATCCTTGTCCCTTACGCTGCACGACAAAGGGTGGAGGCTTGCCGATGAACTACGCACGCATGGTGATCGAGAAGGAAGCGCCGGAGGAATACGGCTACGACCGCATCCGCTACAATCTTTCGGAAAGTTCGATTGCCGACCAGAAGCTTTCCGACATCGGGATCGCCTTGCTGGACCTCACTCTGTTCTACGGCGAACATCGCGGCGACCGTGCGCTGAGGGAACTGATCGCGGCCCAGGACCGGGGCCTGTCGCCTGACGACGTGCTGGTTACAGCCGGTGCCGCCGGCGCGCTTTTCATCATCGCCACGTCGCTTCTGTCGGAACGCGATCATCTGGTCGTGGTGCGGCCGAACTACGCGACCAACATCGAAACGCCAAAGGCGATCGGCTGCGCCATCACCTATATCGATCTCGCCTTCGATACCGGCTTCGCCATCGATGTCGACCGTATCGCGGTGGCGATGACGCCACGGACGCGCTACATCAGCATCACCTGCCCGCATAACCCGACCGGCACGATGATGAGCCGCGCGGACCTCGACCGGCTGATCGCATTGGCGGAAGAGAAAGGCTGCTATCTTCTGGTCGACGAGACCTATCGCGATCTCAGCTACGGCACCAAATTGCCGACGGCCGCCTCGCTCAGCAAGCGGGCGATCAGCGTCTCGTCGCTGTCGAAGGCCTTCGGTATTCCCGGAATCCGCATCGGCTGGCTGATCACCCGCGATGTTGCCTTGCAGGAGAAATTCCTGTCGGCCAAGGAGCAGATCGGCATCTGCGGCAGTGTCATCGACGAGGCGATCGCCCGCGCGATGCTGGAACGGCGCGATAGTTTCCTGGCCGGGCTGCTGCCGGAAATGGCGGCCCGTCGCGGCATCGTGCAGAACTGGATCGACAAGGAACCGCTGGTCGACTGGGTGCCGCCTTCCGGCGGTGTCGTCGGCTTTCCGCGCATCGACGTCGCGCCCAATTTCGACCTCGACGGCTTCTACACCCGGCTTCTGGAGAAACATGGCACCTATGTGGGGCCTGGCCATTGGTTCGAAATGCCGAAAACCTTTTTCCGCGTCGGGTTCGGCTGGCCGACCGCCGAACAATTGCGTGGCGGTCTTGCCGCCATATCTGCGGCGCTGCGCGACTGACGCGCGGCGAAGACAGGGCGAAATTCCACACCCGCGGTGCGGAAATCTGCGCTATAGCTCGGCGACCGGACCAGCGCCCATCGTGGAAGAGCCCCGCCGGCCTGTGCAACTGCTATGGGGCCGACATCCATGAAGACCGACAGATCACCGTCTCCGGAACGACGTTACGCAGCGTTCCGGCACGCGCCGTTCCGCAACTATTGGGCCGCGCGCTTCCTCACCACCTTCGCCGCCCAGATCGTTTCGGTGGCGGTCGGCTGGCAGATCTATGACCTGACACGCGACCCGTTCGACCTTGGCTTGGTCGGCATCGTGCAGTTCTTGCCCTCGCTGCTCCTGGTGCTGGTCACCGGTGTCGTCGCCGACCGCTTCGGGCGGCGCAGGATCATGGCGCTGGCGATCGTGATGGAAGCGGCCTGCGCGGCGACACTACTTTTGTTGACCTGGCACGGCCTGGGTTCGCCGCTGCCGATCTTTTCCGTGCTCGTCCCGTTCGGCATTGCCCGCGCCTTTTTCGGCCCGGCCTCGGCCTCGCTCTTCGCCAATCTGGTGCCGCCGCAGGACTTCGCCAACGCGATTGCCTGGAATTCATCGGCCTGGCAGACCGCCACCATCGTCGGTCCCGTCGCCGGCGGCCTGCTCTATGGGCTGTCGGCAGAGGCCGCTTATGGCTGCGCCGCATTGTTGATGCTGCTGGCAGTCGTATTGATTCTCGCCATTCCAAAACCGGCGCAGCGCGGCGAGACGGACAAGCCCAGCCTCGAAACCCTGTTTGCCGGCTTCCGCTACATCTGGGGCGAAAAGGTCGTCCTGGGAGCGATATCGCTTGACCTGTTCGCCGTGCTTCTTTCAGGCGCATCGGCTTTGCTGCCGGTCTATGCGCGCGACATCCTCGATCTCGGCCCATGGGGCCTTGGCCTGTTGCGCTCGGCGCCGGGCGTCGGCGCCATCTGCGTTGCCGTGTGGTTGGCCGGCCATCCGATCCGCGACCATGCCGGTGCCGTCATGCTCATCTTCGTGGCGCTGTTTGGCGCCGTTACCGCTCTGTTCGGCCTGTCGGTCACCACATGGCTGTCGATCGTCGCGCTTGCTCTTTTGGGCGCTACCGACATGGTCAGCGTCTATATCCGTGAAACCCTGATCCAGTTGTGGACTCCGGACGACGTCCGTGGGCGGGTCAATGCCGTCAACCAGGTATTTGTCGGCGCCTCCAACGAAGTGGGCGAATTCCGCGCCGGCACCATGGCGGCGATCGTCGGTACGGTCCCGGCGGTGGTTGTTGGCGGCATCGGCGCGATCGCCGTCGCCGGCCTATGGGCGCTGATCTTTCCCAATCTGCGCAAGGTCCGCCGGCTGGATGCCCGGGAGTAACCGGCCCGCCGCGTCAGCCCGCAGCCGGTCGGCCAAAGATCGTGGCCAGGAATTCGGCAAGCCAGCGTTTCAGATGCATGTCCCAGACCAACCGGCCGCCGAGATGATCGCGGCCGGGCTGCGCGCCGGGTAGCTCGAAACGATGCGCGCCATGCACCACCCAGCGCTGCATCATCATCCGGGTCAGTTCGCCGTGGAACTGGATGCCCCAGGCATTGTCGCCATAACGGAAGGCCTGGTTCGGATAGGTATCCGCGGTCGCCAGCAGCGTGGCGTCCTTCGGCAGTGAAAACCCCTCGCGGTGGAATTGATAGACCATGTCAGGCCAATGCATCAGCTTGCGGCCCTCTTCCGTGGCGCGAAGCGGGTACCAGCCGATCTCGACCAGCCCTTCGCCATGACCTTCGACATGACCGCCGAGATGATTGACCAGCATCTGCGCGCCGAGACAGATGCCGAGCAGCGGCTTGCCCTCCTTGAGCGGCACCGCCAGCCAGTCCGTCTCGCGCCGCACGAACTCCTCGTGATGGTCGTTCGCGCTCATTGGCCCGCCAAAAACCACCACGCCAGCGTGATGGGCGAGCGTTTCGGGAAGCTGGTCGCCAAGCGGCGGCCGGCGTATGTCGAGATCGTAACCCGCTTCGATCAGCATATGCCCGACACGGCCGGAACTGGACGTCTCCTGATGCAGGACGATCAGGATCCGGGGACGTTTTCCAGCTGCCGTGAACGGATGGACCCGGTTCATTCGTCGCCGGTCTTGCTCTCACTGCCAGGAGCCTTGGCCGCGGCTGCGCGCTTCGCCGCCACCCGGTCCACGCGCTCGACATCGAGGAGCTCGGCAACGCGCCAGACGGTGTTGTCCTCCAGCTCGTGAAGCTCGCCATCGGCGTAAACGATATCCCACATCAACCCGATGAAGGCTTTGCGCGCTTCAGGATCGAGATGACGCTTCAGCACGCTGGTGAAGGCGTAGAGGTCGATCGCTTCGTTGTCGGCCTTCTCGCCGGCATCGGCGAGGTCCTCCAGTTCCCGACCGCGAACCGCATAGGTTTCGCCGAGAATTGTCTTGAAGCGCTCCCACTCGACATCCTGCCTGACGCCGTCGGCGTTCATGACATGGTAGAGCAGGGCCGCGGCCGCGATATGCGGGTCATCTTCCCCAGCATGGGCACGGCTGCCGCCGGAGGGCAGGTCTTTCAGGAATGACAGAACGCGTTCGAACATCGGGACTAATTTGGCTCCTTCGCGGTCGCGATCAAGACACTGCCTTCAAAACAACCGGAAGCGGCGCGGCGTGTCCGTCCCGTCCTCGGGCTCGACACCGGGATCGTCCGGCAAGCGGGGAGGGTCCGTTTCACCCTTGGCCGTCTTGACCGGGCGGTCGCCCGCACCATCGACCTTCTCAGTCGCTGCCGTGGAGACCGTGACCGCCTCCGCATCGACCACGATGGCATCGTCGTCCTCGCGTTCCGGGGCGGCCAGAACGGGCGCCGCAATCTCTGGCGCGGGACGGTGCGCCTCGATCAAGCGGCCGGCGCGTTCCACCGGACCGCGCCATTCGAACGCATCCAGTCGCCCGGTAACAGGCGAGACCGGAGCCCAGCGATCGGTGCTGACGCCGTCGGCCACCCATGCCGCGTCGTGCGGCGCGCGAACGGCCTGGGACAGCAATTGCCGCACCTTGCCCTGGTTGCCGGTATCGGCCTCCTCGATGTCGGCAAGCAGCAGATAAGCGCCTTCACTGGGCTGCATCCGGGTCGCGGCTTCCGCTTCCTGGCGGGCAAGCGCGAAATCCTGAGCGTCGAGCGCGGCACGCGCGACCGCCAGCGACGATTCGACGTGATTCTTCCTCATCTCCTGCAGCTTGCGGGCCCTGCCCAGACGATCGAGCACTGCATCGCCGGGCCGCGCGCGAACATAAAGGTCCGCCACGTCGGGATGCGGCTCGGCGCGCCATGCCGCCTCCAGGACCTTCGAGCCCTTGCGCAGGTCGTTCTGCTTGAACAGCACCTTGGCCGCAACGAGCGCAGCCGGCGCGAAGTCCGGCAACAGGCGATTGGCGTCCAGCGCGGCCGCCTTAGCGCCGGTCGGGTCGCTGTCCATCAACGCCCCGGCCTTTGCCGTCAGAAGCACGCCACGCCGGCGGTTGGCGGCATCGCGCTCGATCTGCCGGGTCGATTTCTGGGCGTCGGCTAGCTTCAAGGCGCCATCCCAATCGCCGCGCGCGGCCAGTTCTTCCATCGTTGCCTCGGCGGCCCAGGCAAGCTGGGGCGCCGTGGAAGCAGCACGGCCGGCATAGTGCCGGGCTGCATTGCGATCGCCCAGCCGCTCTGCCTCCAGATACAGTCCGCGCAGGCCAAGCAGCCGCATCTCGGGATCGTCGAGCATGGCCTCGAATTTCTGACGGGCACCCTCGTGATCGCCTTCCAGCAGCGAAGCCTGTGCATCGAGCAGGTTGACCAGCGGTTCCTGATCGGAGCGGATCAGCTTGGCCGCCTCCTTGGTCTTGCGCCGCGCCAACGCGCCGTCACCCGCGCCAGCCGCGATCATGCCGGTCGACAGCGCCTGATAACCCCGGTCGCGACGGCGGACCCGGAAGTGCCGGGCGATCGCATAGGGACTGTTCCAGATCGACTTCAGCAGCCACCAAACGATCATCACCGCGGCAACGACCGCCACGACGGCAACCGCGGCCACCATCAGGCTGACCTTGTATTGATAGCCGCTGAAGGTGACGACCATCTCGCCAGGGCGATCGGCTAGCCAAGCGAAGCCCAATCCAAGCGCGAAGACGATGGCAAGATAGAAGAGGATGCGGATCATCGGATCATCCCTTCATCGCGCCGGACACCAGGGCATCGACCGCCGCCTCGGCATCAAGCCGCGACTTGAGCTTGCCGGCAAAGTCGGCGCCGGCGGCCTTGGCCGGCTCGGGCAGCGTGTCATATTCGGCGAGCGCCTTGGCGTAGTCGCCCTGGGTTACCGCCACTTCCAGACGCGCGACGGTTTCCGGTGCGCCCTTGCCTTCGACGGCACCGATCGGGCGTACCTTGACCAGCGATTCGGCACTGCTGACAAGCCGCTGGAAGATGCCCTGATTGGGATCGACCGGCGTGGCCGCGGCAATCATCGCATTGGCGGCATCGCTCATGCCGGCGGCGAGATCGACCCGCGTCGAGACGCCTTTTTCGGCATAGGGCCGCAACACCGCTATTTGCGGTGCATCCGGGCGGACAGCGGCGAAGGTATCGAGCTCGGCCGTGAACGGCGCCCCCCTGTCGAGCGCCGCCTTCAACGCGGAAGCAGCGATCGCCAGCGCGATCTTGGGTTGCGAGGCCTGCGCGTCCACCTTGCCTGACAACTGCGATGCAAGCTGCTCCAGCGCAACCACGCGACCGTCCAGCGTTCCGGCCGCCTGATCGGCCGATTTGATCAGACTATCGAGAGCATCGAGCTTTTCGGTTACCGGTCCAAGATCGACGGTTGTAGTTGGGGCCTTGCTCAGCCCGGCCAATGCGGTTTCCAGTTGCGCGATCTTGTCCGAAAGCGCCGCAACCTTGCTGTCGTCGCCATTGCCGGCCTGCGGAACAGCCTTCAGCGCGGCGACGTCAGCCTTGACCTGATCGAGCGCGGCCGAAAGCCGCGCCACCACGTCGCCATCGGCATTGGATTTGAGGCCGGCGACCTCGCTTTTCAGGGTCGCGATATCGCCGGCGCTGGCGCCGGACGATCCCGGCGCCCCGAGCAGGCCGGCGAATTGCAGGCCGCCTGCGCCAACCAGAGCTATGGCACCGCCGATCAGGCCGGCAGCGAGAAGCCCGATACCGCCGCGCTTGGTTTCCGCCGGCTGGCTATTCGACCTCGAGCCGTCGGAGTTGGCCTCTTTCACCTGGGCCGCGGCAGCCGGTTCCGGCTGCGGGCGGGCCGATTGTTCGGCGAAATCGTAGTCGAAGCTCTTATGCTGCTGCGCGGCACTTTCAGGCGCGGACGTCTCGGCGGACGAATCGCTCCGGCCTGCCTGGACGCTTTCCCGCGATTCGGCGCCCACCGGTTCCGATATCGTCGCCCGGTCCTTTGCCTTGTCGCCGCCATCCGCCGCGGTCACGCGCGAGACGTCAGCGGGATCGAGATCGATCGTCACCGGCTCATGCCGGCTTCTCGAATGTCGCGTCTTCGGCGTCTTGACCATACTTGGGCTCCGCAGGGTTATCGGGACGGCAAGGAAGGCTCAAAAAAGGGTCTACCACACCTCCAAGCTGTGAAAAGGGGCGGCGTGATGGCGCAGTATCAATCTGCGGGATCGAGCAGCGCCAGCAAGGCGTCCTCATTTGGCTCGCCAGCCACCACCAGCCGTCCGGGCGCAACGGGACCGAACGAGCTCGCGACGCGCTCCGACAGCACAAGGATCCGCGTTTCGTCGAAATACCGTGCCAGTTCGGGCCGCCGCGCCAGTTCCGAAAAAGCCTGCGCGGCCTTGGCCGAATAAAGCAGCACCGCGTCCGCCGGCCGCCCGGCCAGCCGTTTCATGACGACGACGCCGGCTTGGTGGATGGCAAGCGTGTCATAGATCTCAAGCGGCACCACATTGACGTTTTTCGCCGACAGCCCTGTCTCGAAGGCCGAGAACCGCACATGACCGCACAGATAGACGACCGTTTTGCCGGCCAGCGAGGGAGCGATCCTGTCAGCCAACGCTTCGGCATCGCCTTGCCCAATCTCCGCAACCGACAGCCCGGCTGAACGCGCCGCATCGGCGGTTTTCGGCCCGACGACGTGGCAGGGAAGGCCGGCCAGCCGCTGGATCAGTTCGGCGGACGCATGACGGATGGCGTTGGAGCTGGTCACTGCCGCCGCCGCTATATCGGCCGGGAGAGACTGGATATCGATATCGAGCGCCTTCGTCTCCGACAGCGGGATCAGGATTGGCTCCAGACCCAGTTTTCGAAGACGGGCCGCTGTCCGGCTGGCGCCGGGCTGCGGTCGCGTGACCACGACGCGAACCATTCAATGGGTTCCTGAGCCGGCGCGCATCGGATCAGCTCCAGCCCTCGAAGAACTCGGCGCCGGCCCGCGCCCTGACGTCGGCGCCGGCCTCCGCTCCGATCAGGGCCGCGTCAGCGGCAAGACCTTCGCGTGCGACCTCGCATATGTCGGTGCCGTCGGGCGTCAGGATCAGGCCTGAGAAGACCAACCTCTCCCCATCGACAGTCGCATAGCCGGCGATCGGCGTTCGGCAGGAACCGTCAAGCGCCGCCAGGAAAGCCCGTTCGCAGGCCAGCGCCTGACCGGTCGGCACATCGTGAATGGGGGCGAGCAAGGCACCGGTTTGTTGATCGCCGATACGGCTTTCGATGCAGATCGCGCCTTGCCCGGGCGCCGGCGGAAATGCCTCCAGCGACATGAGATCGGTGACCAGATGCTCCAGGCCGAGTCGCTTGAGCCCGGCTAGGGCAAGGATGGTTCCGTCGGCGACGCCCTCGTCCAGCTTGCGGAGCCTGGTCTGCACATTGCCCCGGAACAGCACGACGTCGAGATCGGGGCGCATGCGGCGGATCAGTGCCTGGCGGCGCAGCGACGACGAGCCGACCTTCGCTCCTGCGGGCAGGTCGGCGATCCGCGCCGCCTTGCGGCTGATGAAGGCCTCGCGTGCATCCTCGCGCGGCAGAAACGCCGAAAGCTCAAGCCCATCCGGCAGCGCCGTCGGCATGTCCTTGGAGGAATGCACGGCGATGTCGATGCGGCCGTCGAGCAGCGCCTCCTCGATCTCCTTCGTGAAAAGGCCCTTGCCGCCGGCTTCCGAAAGCGGTCGGTCTTGGATGCGGTCGCCACTGGTCGTGATGACGACAATCTCGAACGCCGCCTCCGGCAGGCCATGGGCAGCCACGAGCCGCGCCCGTGTTTCATGTGCCTGCGCCAGCGCCAGAAGGCTGCCTCGCGTTCCGATCTTCAAGGTTGTTTGCATCAAGCGCGGTCCGTGATAACCCCGGCTCGGAGCCCAAAGCTCCAGATATCCGGCTCTCTCCTAACGGGGAAGTCGCGCATGGGCAATCATCGAGGTTTGCGGCGAATTGATCCGCGTTCTGGGCATAGAGACGAGCTGCGACGAAACAGCGGCCAGCGTCGTGGCGCTGGACGGCGCTTCCGCGCCCGATATCCTGTCCAATGTCGTGCTCAGCCAGATCGCCGAACATGCGGCTTTCGGTGGTGTCGTACCCGAGATCGCGGCGCGCGCCCATGTCGAGGCGCTGGACGGCATTGTTGCCGCGGCACTTGCCAATTCGGGCGTGAAGCTCGATGAGATCGACGCGATTGCCGCAACCGCCGGTCCCGGCCTCGTCGGCGGGCTGATCGTCGGCCTGATGACGGCCAAGGCGATCGCCGCCGCCGCCGACAAACCTTTGCTGGCCATCAATCATCTGGAAGGCCACGCCCTGACCGCGCGGCTCACCGACGGGCTGGCCTTCCCCTATCTGCTGCTGCTGGTCTCCGGCGGTCACACCCAGATCGTGCGCGTGGCCGGCGTCGGCGACTATCAGCGCTGGGCCACCACCATCGACGATGCGCTGGGCGAAGCTTTCGACAAGACCGCGAAAATGCTCGGCCTGCCCTATCCCGGCGGTCCCAATGTCGAAAAGGCGGCCGCGAAGGGAGACCCGACGCGTTTCGCCTTTCCAAGGCCGATGAAGGGCGCCGCCCAGCCCGACTTTTCGTTCTCCGGGCTCAAGACCGCGGTGCGCCAGGCCGCACAGGCGATCGCGCCGCTGACCGACCAGGATGTCGCCGACATCTGCGCCTCTTTCCAGACGGCCGTCGCCGATGCCCTGGCCGACCGCGTCTCGCGCGCCCTTGGCCGCTTCCGGACCGAGTTTCCGGATCAGCACGAGCCGGCCCTGGTTGTCGCGGGTGGCGTGGCAGCCAACCGCGTCATCAAGGCGACGCTCGAGCGGCTTTGCACCACGGCCGGCTTCCGTTTCGTGGCACCACCGCTGAAACTCTGCACTGACAACGCCGCGATGATCGCCTGGGCCGGCATAGAGCGCCTGCGCGCCGGGCTCGATGAGGAAAACGCTTTCGATTTCGTGCCACGTTCACGCTGGCCGCTCGATACGGTCTCGGTGCCCGTGGTGGGCTCGGGCAGACGGGGAGCCAAGGCATGAGCGAGGCATTGCCAGGCGGCCGGCGCATAGCGGTGCTGGGCGGCGGTGCCTGGGGCACGGCATTGGCGCAGGCCATGCTGCGAGCCGGCCATAGCGTGACGCTTTGGGCGCGCGACGCCGAGATGGCCGACGCCATTCGCAAACGCGCGAACCCGCGCTATCTGCCGGGCATCGTCCTCGACGCCGGCATCGAGGCGACTTCCTCTCTGGCAGAGGCTCTTAAGGGAGCAGACTGCGTTCTGGCGGTGACACCGGCACAGTCCCTGCGCCAGGTTCTCAACGAGGCGAAACCATATCTCGCCCCCGCCATACCCGTCGTGTTGTGCGCCAAGGGCATCGAACGCAACAGCGGTGCCCTGCTCTCCACGATCGCAGGCGAAATCCTGCCCGGCACGCCAATCGCCGCCCTGTCCGGACCGAGCTTCGCCACCGACGTCGCCAAGGGTCTGCCCACCGCCGTCGTGGTCGCGGCGCGGGAGGAGAGCCTGGCAGCGGAGCTTGCCGCCCTCTTCTCGGCCCGCAACCTGCGCTGTTATTCCAGTGACGACCTCGTCGGCGTCGAGATCGGCGGCGCGTTGAAGAACGTCTTCGCGCTCGCCGCTGGCGCCGTTGCCGGCGCCGGACTGGGCGCCAGTGCGCAGGCGGCGATGGTCACGCGCGGCTTCGTCGAATTGCGGCGTATCGGCGCTGCCTTCGGAGCAAAGCCGGAGACGCTGATGGGGCTGTCGGGCCTGGGCGACCTGATGCTGACCTGTTCCTCGGCCCAGTCACGCAATTTCGCCTATGGGCTGGCATTGGGTCGTGGTGAGGCGCTTGCCGGCCGGCCGCTGGCCGAAGGCGTGCCGACGGCGGCGATTGCCGCCAGGCTGGCCGCCGAGCAGGGCATCGATGCTCCAATCATTTCCGCCGTGGCCGCCATCCTGGAGGGCGCGATCACCATCGGTGAAGCGGTCTCCATGCTGATGACGCGGCCCCTGAAAACCGAAAACGACTGAGGAAGCGAGCCAAACATGCTGTTTGCACTGATCTGCAAGGACAAACCCGGCCACCTCCAGGTGCGCCTCGATGCGCGGCCGGACCATGTCGCCTTTCTCAACGGGCTGAATGCCGACAAGAAACTGGCCTTTGCCGGTCCGTTCCTCGATGCCGACGGCAAGCCCAATGGCAGCATGGTCGTGATCGAGGCCACCGATCTTGCCGGTGCCGAGGCGCTGGCGGCGGCAGACCCCTATGCCAAGGCGGGCCTGTTCGAGAAAGTCGAGATCAAACCCTGGACCTGGGTGTTCAACAAACCCGCCGAAGCCTGATACCGCCGCAGAGGATCACCATGAACTACTGGCTCTTCAAATCCGAACCGTTCAAGTTCTCCTTCGACATGCTGAAGGAAAAGGGCAAGGCCGGCACCCAGTGGGACGGCGTGCGCAATTATGCCGCGCGCAACAACATGAAGGCCATGCAGATCGGCGACCTCGGCTTCTTCTATCACTCCAATGACGGGCTCAACATCGTCGGCATCGCGGAAGTCTGTGCGCTGGCGCATCACGACACCACCACCGACGATCCACGCTGGGAGTGTGTCGACATCCGCGCCGTCCGCGATGTGCCCACGCCGCCGACGCTGGCAGACATCAAGGCCAACCCGAAGCTGTCGGAAATGGCGCTGGTCAGGCTCGGCCGCCTGTCGGTGCAGCCGGTCACGCCCGAGGAGTGGAAGGAAGTCTGTCGCATGGGCGGTCTCAACCCCGCGCCGTGACACTGACGCCCGAAACCGCCGAACGCTTCATCCTCGACAACACGGCGTTGATGACGCCGCCGCATGTGCCGGAAATCCGGCTTCATCTCGCCGATGAGGCGCATGATCTGTGGCGACGTACCGAAGAGGAATTGGCCGAGATCGGCCTGCCGCCACCCTTCTGGGCCTTTGCCTGGGCCGGCGGGCAGGGGCTGGCTCGTTACATCCTGGATCATCCAGAAAGCGTGCGCGGCCGCCGCGTATTTGATTTCGCCTCCGGCTCCGGTCTGGTGGCGATAGCGGCGATGAAGGCCGGCGCGTCGGCCGTCGAAGCGGCCGACATCGACCCGTTCTGCGATACCGCTATCCGCCTGAATGCCGCCGCCAATGGTGTCGACGTCACATTCACCGCCTCCGATCGCGTCGGATCGGATGAAGGATGGGACGTCATCCTTGCCGGCGACGTCTTTTACGAAAAACCCTTTGCCGGCCGCCTGCTACCCTGGTTTTCCGCGCTGAAATCGCGTGGCGCCGACATCCTGATCGGCGACCCCGGCCGCGCCTATCTGCCGAAGACCGGCCTGGAGCGGCTGGCAGCCTACGAAGTGCCGGTCACCCGGGCTCTGGAAGATGCCGAGGTCAAGCGCACCACGGTCTGGCGCTTCGCTTGACGCGACCTCCGAACAAGCGTTCCATGCGGGTCAATGGAGGGGGACACCATGGATTTTTCTGCCGTAAACTGGCTTGCAATCATCGCGGCCGCCGTTCTGGGCTGGCTGTTCGGCGCGGTATGGTACACCGCGCTGAGCAAACCGTGGCTCAAGGCAGTGCGGATTGACCCCACGACGATGCGCAATTCGGTGATGCCGTTCGTGATCGGCTTTGTCGGCCTGGTCGTCATGGCCTTCGTCCTGTCCTTGGTCATTCCCGGCATGACCGGAGGAGAACCGAGTGTCGTTGCCGGGATCGTGCTGGGGTTCGTGCTGTGGCTCGGCTTCGTTGCCACCACGCTTACCGTCAACCACCGCTATCAGGGTTTCGGCTGGGCGCTGACGGCCATCGATTCAGGCCATTGGCTGGGCGCGATGCTGATCATGGGCGCTGTCATAGGCTGGTTCGGCGCGCCCGCTTCGTAGCACCTGTCCGGCTGCCGACACTTCCGATCAGAAATCGTCCCAGCTTCGCTGCGTGACATCCATCTGCGGCGCATGTGCCTCCGCGAGCAGCCAGTTCTTGAAGGCGATGATGCGCGCATCCTGCGCCGAACCCTCGGGATAGATCAGGAAGTAGGCAAATTCGGGCGGCACCTTGATGCTGAGCTCGAACGGCCTGACCAGCCGCCCTTCCGACAGGTCGTTGGCGACCATGGCAAAATCGGCGAGCGCCACCACATTGCCGCCCGCCGCGGCTGCGATGGCGTCGGTCGACGTCGTCATCACCACCGTACGACTGTCATCGAAATCCTCGATGCCGGCCGCCGCCATCCACATGCGCCAGTTCGGCCAGGTGATGCCCTGGCGGGACCACTCGATGTGAACCAGCGTATGTTTGAGCAGGTCGCGGGGTTCGTCGAGCGGCGGTCCGGAACGCAGCAGTCCCGGGCTGCAAACTGGAATGATGACGTTTTCGAACAATCTGTCGGCGCACAAGCCCGGATATTTGCCGGTGCCGAAACGGATGCCGATATCGACGTCGTCGCGGTCGAAATCGCGCGGCTCGTAGGTGATATCGAAACGCAGTTCGATGTCGGGATGGAGCTTGCGGAAGCCGTCGACACGGCGCAACAGCCAGCGTGTTGCGAATTCCGCGCTGGCGGTCACCTTCAATAGCGCCCCGCCGCGCGCAAGCTTCTTGGCCCGGGTCACCGCGCGGTTGAGTGTCTCTAGCGCGTCCGCGGACGCGTCCACCAGCGCCATCCCCGCCTCGGTCAGGCGTATGGTGCGGCTGGTGCGGGTGAACAGCACCAGACCAAGCTGGTCCTCGATTTCCTTGATCTGGTAGCTGACCGCCGCCGGCGTCAGGCCAAGTTCGTCGGCGGCGCGGGTAAAATTGAGATGCCGGCCGGCCGCTTCCAGCGTCCGCAGCGCACGGGTCCCAGGCAGCAGACGGGACATGGCTATCTTCAAGCGCTCCTTGATGATCAGCCAAGAACTACTCGTTTCCCCCTTTCATTTCAATGCGAGATACTGACCCCAATCGAAAATCTCCAAGCTTGGCTTGAAGCCAGGCCGCCTTGAAAGAACTCCCTCATGTCCGCCATTGTTTTGAAATCCGAAGTCGCGCGCCCAAACCGCATCCGCCCGCTGCTCGACTGGCTGCGCCATGCCCGTATTGCCATCAACCTGCCGCCGCAGGATTCCGGATATCTGTCGGATGCGCATTTGCGTGACATCGGCCTGCGACGCACCGACATTGCCCGCAGCGTATCGGACGCGCCGCAGCGGCTCGGCCTGCTCGATCTCGGCTGGCAGCCACCCCGTTCCAACAAGCACCGGTAATCCAGCCGACTCGTCGCTCTATTCCGCTTCCGCCGGGATCATCGCCCGGCAGAAGCAGAATCCTGACCTAGCGCACCACCTTCATCACCGTGCGAGCTGACAACAGCGGCAACAGCCGCGCCATGGTTTGCGCGGAGACGGCGACGCAGCCTTGCGTCGGCGTATAGCCCGGACGCGCCAGATGGAAGAAGATGGCGCTGCCGCGCCCGCGCCGGCGTGGCGCGATGTTCCAGTCGAGCACCAGGCACGCGTCGTAGAGCCGGTCGTCGCGCTTCATGCGCTCGTGGCTGGCGCCGTAGGGGATCGTCACCGGCCGGTTGTAGTTGCGGTCATCCGGCACCTCGCACCAGCCGAGATCCGGTCCGATCGTCGCCATTGCAAGGCGCGTGCGTCGCGCCTTGGCGAAATGGTCGTTACGGAAATAACCGGAGCGGATGCGCATCGAAGCAAGCGGCGTGGCGCCGTCGCCCTCCCGCTTGTTCGACGAAATCCCGCCACTACCCAGAGCACAGGGAAACACCAGGCTGCCGGCCTGCAGCAGGCCCTTGGTTCCGTCGCCAGGCCGCGCACGCACGACCAATATGCGAAGACCTGTTGGTTGCGCCTTGTTCGCCCCATTGCGCACAAGGTTTTTCGGATATGATAGAACCATGGAACAAATTACCGTGATCGGCTGTTGTAGCCGACAGCTTCCGCATAAACGGTCGTCGGTCAACGGCGTCCTAACATTTTGTGATTTTGAAACAACGGATTGATCCATGACTTCACGCACCATCCTGGTTGTCGACGATGACGAAGACCTGCGCGGCACGCTGGCCGAGCAATTGTCGCTCTACGAGGAATTCGACGTGCTTCAGGAGACGACCGCGGCCAAGGGCATCGCCACCGCCCGCGCCGGCATGATCGACCTGCTCATCATGGACGTCGGTTTGCCGGATATGGACGGTCGCGAGGCGGTGAAGTTGCTGCGCAAGGGCGGCTATAAGGCGCCGATCATCATGCTGACCGGCCATGACACCGATTCCGACACGATCCTGGGGTTGGAAGCCGGCGCCAACGATTATGTGACCAAGCCTTTCCGCTTCGCCGTGCTGCTTGCCCGCATCCGCGCCCAGCTGCGCCAGCACGAGCAGAGCGAAGACGCCACCTTCTCGGTCGGCCCCTACACATTCAAGCCCAGCCAGAAGCTTTTGATCGACCAGCGCGGCAGCAAGGTGCGGCTCACCGAAAAAGAGGCATCGATCATCAAATACCTCTATCGGGCCGAGCAGAAGGTGGTGACCCGCGACGTGCTTCTGGAAGAAGTGTGGGGCTACAATTCTGGCGTCACCACGCACACACTGGAAACCCACGTCTATCGCCTGCGCCAGAAGATCGAGCACGATCCGTCGAACGCGGCGATCCTCGTCACCGAAAGCGGCGGCTACAAGCTGGTGCCCTGAACAGCTTCCGCGCGCCCGCGCGGACTTAACTTCGCTGTTTCCCGGATTCGATTTCTTCAGCGCCGCACCGCGGCGCCGTGCTTTGGCCGCAAAAGCGGAGCGTGCCAGCCTCGTGGCTCGGCGCGGTGACGGTTGCCGCGCGCTTGACCACTCTTTTCGTCGCCCGCTGCCCTCACCGATGAGATTCTGTTAAAGGCTCTATATTATTGGTCAATTAATTGTATTTGGCCGAAGGCGATTCAGGGCGGGGTCGCAAAACGGAGGGAACGACCTGTCGGTCCGGGGACATAGCTGATGGCGCTGGATGACGACATACGCATCCTCTCCACCGTGCGGCTCTTCGAGGGCTTCACGGCGGAACAGTTGCGCCTGCTCGCTTTCGGCGCGGAGACGACTTCGTTGCCGGCGGAGAGAAAGCTCTATCGCGAGGATGACGAGGCCGATTCGGCCTATGTCGTCATCAGCGGCTCCATCGCCCTCTACCGCGAAGCCGAGGGCACCCGCATCATCATCGGCACGGCTGGCCCCGGTGCGATCCTGGGCGAACTGGCACTGATTGCCGACACCCGGCGGCTGACCAGCGCATCGGCAGCGGCCGATTCGCAGGTTCTTCGCCTCAACCGCAAGATGTTTCGACGCATCCTCGAAGAATACCCCGATATCGCCGTTCACCTGCATCAACGCATCACCGACGAACTTCAGGCGCTGATCGAACGCATCGAAGCGCTGGCACCGCGCTTCGCTGGCTGAGGCATTCCGACATGGACGCGACCTTCACACTCGTCCGTGCCAGGGAGGATGACCTCCCTTTCATCATGGCGACGGAACGGCTTGACGGTTACGACAGGCTGGTCGGCCGTTGGGACGAGCGGCGCCATCGAGAGGCGATGGTAGATGGCAGCCACGCCTATTTCGTCGGCTACGAAGGCGAGGCGCCCGCCGGCTTTTCCATTTTGCGCTTCTGGAACGCGATCGAACGCGTAACCCTGGTTCGCCGCCTGGCGGTCGTCAGTCCGGGACAAGGCCAGGGACGACGCTTGCTGAATGCCGTTGTTTCACGCGCCTTCATGGAAACCGAACTCCATCGCCTCGTCATCAGTCTGTTCCCGGAAAACCTGCGCGCCCGCCGCATGTACGAAGCGGTCGGTTTCCAGGCCGAAGGGGTCGCGCGCGGCAACGCCTTCTTCGGCGGGCAATTTCACGATGAACTGGTGATGGCGTTGCTGAGACCCGAATGGGAAGCCCGGCAGGCACTGGCCGCGTCGGCTGACACGATCAGAGGCTGAACCGCGCGATCACCGGGACATGATCCGACGGCCGCTCCCAGCCGCGAGCGGTACGCAGGATCTCATAACCTTCGAACGCCGGCACCAGGTTGTTCGACGACCAGATATGGTCGAGCCGGCGGCCGCGATTGGAGATTTCCCAATCGGCCGCCCGATAGCTCCACCAGGTATAGAGCTTCTCATCGACCGGCACATTGAGACGCATCAGGTCGGCCCAGGCACCTGCCTTGCGCATGGCCTCGAAACTCTCCGTCTCGACTGGCGTGTGACTGACCACATTGAGCAGTTGCTTGTGCGACCAGACGTCGTGTTCGAGCGGCGCGATGTTGAGGTCGCCGACCAGGATTGAGCCTGCCCCGTCGGGCTGGTCGGCGCGCACGTCGTGCATTTCCTGGACGAAACCGAGCTTGTGCTTGAACTTCGGATTGATCGCGGGATCGGGTTCGTCGCCGCCGGCCGGCACGTAAAAATTATGAAGCAGGATCGCCTTGTCGCCGGCCTTGAAACGCACCGAGATGTGCCGGCTGTCCTCGATCTCGCAGAAGCGGCGCTTTTCCACGATTTCGATCGGCCGCCGCGATACGGTGGCAACGCCGTGATAGCCTTTCTGCCCATGGATGGCGATGTGCTCGTAGCCGAGCTTGCGGAAGGCCGCCGCCGGGAAAAGATCATCCGGACATTTGGTTTCCTGAAGGCACAGAATGTCGGGATTCCGTTCAGCGATCAGCTGCTCGACCAGCGGCATGCGCAGCCGCACCGAGTTGATGTTCCAGGTTGCCAGCGTAAAGGCCATTCGCGTGTTCCGAACCCGTGCCCGTTAAGCCGGCGGGCTCAAGCGAAGGCATCATCGACAGAAAGATTGGGGCGGAACCTGCCAGCCTCAGGCTGCAAAGACAAGCCGGAGGGTAGCGCAACACGACTGCGTTGCACATTTCCACAGAAGTCGTCGAGGAACCGGCAACTGCGGAAGCGTTGCCTAAACTGCCTCAGCGCATACCCTTGTTGACGTTGAGTTCGCGATTGGCGGTGTAGTCGATCTTGAACGTGTCGGGCGCGAAGCTGACGCCCTCCTTGGTGTTGAATATCATCACCGTGGTGTCCTTGCCCTGCGCGTCGGTGATCGTCCATTGGCGCAGTTCATAGGTCTTCGGATCGAACATCATGGTGATGGTCGAATTGCCGAACACCTGCTTGTCCGACAACTTGATGGTGATGAGGTCTTCCTCTTCCTTGACGCTCTTCACGCGGTCGCCCGACAGGTCGATCCTGTCTTCAAGCAAAAGCTTCAGCGGCGTCTTCGACAGAGGATAGAGATCGGAAGTCTGGAGCTTCTTGTTGAGCAGCACGACCGACTGACCGTCGGAGATCACCTTGAAATTGTTGGCGCCGTCATAGTTGAAACGGATCTTGCCCGGACGCTCGAGGAAGAACTTGCCGCCGGTCTGCTCGCCTTTCGGCCCGAACTGCACGAACTCACCCGTCATCGACTTTACCGACGAGAAATGATCGGCGATCTTCTGCGCCGCAGGCGGCACGCTGGCCTGGGCAGCCGCGACGGGCAGGAAGCCCGGCACGACGTTGACGGCAGCGGCACCGGTCACCATCAGGCCGAGCCCAAGCAGGCGCCGCCGCGTCATGGTCAGGCCGATGGTCGCTCCGAAAAGGTCGTCTTTCATGCAGCTCGCTCTTGTCTGGTTGTTCCGGACAGGTGGTGAACCCTCAGTTGGGCTTTAGTTTGACCGTCCCCGCCTCAGAGCTTGTCGTCTTCCGTCGGCACCAGAATCTCGCGCTTGCCGGCGTGGTTGGCCGCACCGACGATGCCTTCCTTCTCCATCCGCTCGATGATCGAGGCAGCGCGGTTGTAGCCGATGCCGAGGCGCCGCTGGATGTAGCTGGTCGAGGCCTTGCCGTCGCGCAGCACCACCGCGACCGCCTGGTCGTAAGGGTCGTCGGACTCGTCGAAATTGCCACCGCCGCCGCCTGAGCCGCCGCGGCCTGACGGTTCATCACCATCCTCCTCGTCGTCCTCGGTGATCGCGTCGAGATATTCAGGCACGCCCTGCAATTTCAGGTGCTGCACCACCTTCTCGACCTCGTCGTCGGCGACGAACGGGCCGTGCACGCGCTGGATGCGGCCGCCGCCGGCCATGTAGAGCATGTCGCCCATGCCGAGCAGTTGTTCGGCGCCCTGCTCGCCAAGGATGGTGCGGCTGTCGATCTTCGACGTCACCTGGAAGGAGATACGGGTCGGGAAGTTGGCCTTGATCGTGCCGGTGATGACGTCGACCGACGGGCGCTGCGTCGCCATGATGACGTGGATGCCGGCCGCGCGCGCCATCTGGGCGAGGCGCTGGACGGCGCCCTCGATATCCTTGCCGGCCACCATCATCAGGTCGGCCATCTCGTCGATGATGACGACGATGTAAGGCATCGGCTCGAGGTCGAGATTCTCGGTTTCGTAGATCGCCTCGCCGGTCTGGCGATCGAAGCCGGTCTGCACCGTACGCGAGATCTTCTCGCCCTTCTTCTCGGCCTGCGCCACGCGCTGATTGAAGCCGTCGATGTTGCGCACGCCGACCTTGGACATCTTGCGGTAGCGGTCTTCCATCTCCCGCACCGTCCATTTCAGCGCCACCACTGCCTTCTTCGGGTCGGTGACGACGGGCGTGAGGAGATGCGGAATGCCGTCATAGACCGACAATTCGAGCATCTTCGGATCGATCATGATGAGGCGGCATTCTTCCGGCCTCAGCCGGTAGAGCAGCGACAGGATCATGGTGTTGATGGCGACCGACTTGCCGGAACCGGTGGTACCGGCCACCAGCACGTGCGGCATCTTGGCGATGTCGACGATGACCGGCTCGCCATTGATCGTCTTGCCGAGCGCCAGCGCCAGCTTGGCCTTGCTCTCCTCGAAATCGCGGCTGGCCAGGATTTCGCGCAGGTAGACCATTTCGCGCTTGGCGT
The DNA here is from genome assembly GCF_052115345.1 of Mesorhizobium sp. 2RAF21. Lineage (NCBI taxonomy): Bacteria > Pseudomonadati > Pseudomonadota > Alphaproteobacteria > Hyphomicrobiales > Phyllobacteriaceae > Mesorhizobium > Mesorhizobium sp. 2RAF21. The sequence goes on from NZ_JBFRGM010000001.1 coordinate 261,639, forward strand.
TGGGCAGTTCGATGCCGATGGCGTTGCGGCCGGGCACGACGGCGACACGGGCGGCGATCGCGCTCATCGAGCGGGCGATGTCGTCGGCCAAGCCGATGACCCGGCTGGATTTGATGCCGGGCGCCGGCTCCAGTTCGTAGAGGGTGACGACGGGGCCGGGCCGCACATGGATGATCTCGCCCTTGACGCCGAAATCCTCGAGAACGCCTTCGAGCAGTCGCGCATTCTGTTCCAGCGCATCCTTGGACAGGCTGGCGTCGCGCACCACGCTCTTTGGTTCCGACAGGAAATGCAGCGACGGCATTTCGAAACTGTTGGCGGCAATCAGCGAAGTCTGTGCCTCGCGCTGCACGCGCGCGCCCTGGGTGGGCCGGGGCGCCGGCGCCTCGACACGGGTCGCGGCATCGGAACGGAAGTTGCGGACCTGCGTGCTGGCCCCGGCCGGCGCCGCGGCGCGCGGGGCGGCCACGGGCAGGCTCTGCGGATAATCGTCCTCGTCGCGCTCGAAATCGGCGCCGTCGAAACCGTCATTGTCGTAATCGTCCGCATGGGCGGAGCCGCCGGCCACGGGATCGACCGCGACATGGCGATCGTTGACCATCGCCGCGAAGAACTTCGGCTCGACACGGGCGCGGCCGGTCGTGCTCATATGGGCTTCGGCGAGTTCCGCCGATTCGACACGGTCGGCGGCGCGGCGCCACGCGCTTTCGCGCGCCGGCATTTCCGCGAAATCGAATTCCTCTTCCTCCTGGCGCCGCTTGGCGGCGGCGCGGCGATGCATCCAGGCGCGGAACGACAGCCACCAATGGGTGATGGCGCCGAGCGCCAGCAATCCGCCATTGTCGTCGTCGTCCTCCTCGTTCTCGAAAAGGATCGAGTCGCGATCTTCCTCCGCCTTGCGGCGCTTCGGCTCCTGCTCCTCAATGACCGCAAAGCCGTTGCTGCGCGCGATCAGCCCCGAACCATAAGCAAACAGCCAAAGCGTCGGCGCGACCAGCAGGATGGCAATGACGCTGGCGGCGACACCGGTCGGATAACCGCCCAGGAAAAGACCGGGCACCTTCAGCACCATGTCGCCGAAGACGCCACCGAGACCGCTCGGCAGCGGCCAGGTCTTGGGCGGCACCACGCAACCCGCCATGCCGGCGGCAAGCAGCGAGAAACCGAACCAGGACACGCCGCGGCGCGGCAGCTTGTCGACGCCGCGGGCCGAAAACAGCAGGAAACCCCAGATGATCGCCGGCACCACCGCGGCAACCGCCGACAGGCCGAAGAACTGGGTCGCCAGATCCGAGAACACCGCGCCAGGATAGCCCATCGCATTGGTGACGTGATTGTCGGTGGCATGCGAGAACGAAGGATCGGCAACGTTCCAGGTAGCCAGCGCGGCCACGCCGAAAGCGACGAAGGCGAACAGCGCCCCACCGACGAGCCGGCCGGCCTGCCGCCGCAGGAACGCCTGGAACCCGTGCCCGGTATTGGTCAGCGCGAGCGGTGCCGATGCCCCTGAACGCATGCATTTCCCCGTCAGTCATTGCCTGGGCCGGAAGCAGCGCGCACTCCGGCAGATTCGAAGACCAGACTATCGGGGGGAAGGTTAAGGCAGCATTAACCATGGCGATTTTGCGTGCCAGTCGGCGCGCAAAAAAGGGCCCGGATTGCTCCGGGCCCAAGCGCGTGAGTGCGTTCGCAGCGGCTCACGACGGGATCTTTTCTTCTTCGTAGTGCGTATCCCGCAGGCGGGCGCCGGCTACTGCACGACTTCGCCGTGCAGGGTCACGTCCAGCCCCTCGACCTCCTCCTGCTTGCTCGGACGCAGTCCGACCAGAGCCTTGACCACATGGAGGATCACGAAGCTGACGACCGCGGTCCAGAGAATGGTGAAACCGATGCCGTAGAGCTGCTTGGCAACCGAAGCATCCTTGCCGAGCGCGTTGATGGCCGGGTCGGCGAAGACACCGGTCAGCAGCGCACCGATGATGCCGCCGATGCCGTGCACGCCGAAAGCATCGAGCGAATCGTCGTAGCCGAGCGCATGCTTGAGCTTCACCGCGGCGAAGTAGCAGACGATGCCCGCCACGATGCCGATGATGAAGGCGCCCGTGGGATTGACGAAGCCCGATGCCGGCGTCACCGCGACAAGACCGGCGACGGCGCCCGAGATGATACCCAGCACCGAGGGCTTCTTGGCGACAAGCCATTCCGTGAACATCCAGGCAAGGCCGGCGGCGGCGGTGGCAACCTGCGTGTTCATCATCGCAGCGCCGGCCAGGCCGTCGGCCGCGAGTTCGGAACCCGCATTGAAGCCGAACCAGCCGACCCACAGCAGCGAGGCGCCGATCACCGCGTAGACGAGATTATAGGGCGCCATGTTGACGGTTCCGTAGCCCTCGCGCTTGCCGAGCACCAGGGCGCAGACCAGGCCGGCGACGCCGGCATTGATGTGGACGACCGTACCGCCCGCGAAGTCCAGCACGCCGGCCGAACCGAGGAACCCACCGCCCCAGACCCAATGCGCGATCGGCGCATAAACGAAGATCAGCCACAGACCGCTGAACAGAAGCAGCGCCGAGAACTTCATGCGCTCGGCGAAGGCGCCGGCGATCAGCGCTGGCGTGATGATGGCAAACGTCATCTGGAACATCGAGAAGACGAATTCCGGGATGTTGGAGACACCCGGCAGCCACAGCGTCGAGACCGTGATGCCCTTGTGCATCACCTTCGAAAAGCCGCCGATGAAGCTGTTCCACGAACCGCCGTCGGAAAAGGCCAGCGAATAGCCGACGACGAACCACAACACCGTGACAAGGCAGCAGATCGCGAAGCTTTGCATGATGGTGGCAAGCACGTTCTTCTTGCGCACCATGCCGCCATAGAACAGGGCGAGGCCTGGAATGGTCATCATCAGGACCAGGGCCGTCGAGGTCAGCATCCACGCCGTGTTGCCGGTGTCCAGGGTTGGCGTCGGCGCGGCCGCAGCCGGTGCCGGGGTGGCGGTTTGGGCATAGGCGGCGAGGGTGCCCAGCAGCCCGACGAGAGCAGTCAGCGGCGCGACGCGCCCTGCCGTCTTCAGCTTGGGAAGAATATTCATCGATATCTCCATGGAGGTGCGTGACCCGCTCACAGCGCGTCGGTGTCTGTTTCGCCGGTGCGGATGCGCACGGCCTGGTCGATGCCGAAGACGAAGACCTTGCCGTCGCCGATCTGGCCGGTTTTGGCGGCGCTTGTTATCGCCTCGACCGCCCTGTCGACGAGGTCGGTCGCAACGGCGACCTCGACCTTGATCTTTGGAAGGAAGGAGACGGCATATTCCGCCCCGCGATAGATTTCCGTGTGCCCCTTCTGACGCCCGTAGCCTTTGACTTCGGTGACGGTCAGGCCCTGGATGCCGACGGCGGTGAGCGCCTCGCGCACCTCGTCCAGCTTGAACGGCTTGATGATAGCCATCACGATCTTCATCAGGATTCGCCCTTTGTTCGTTGCGGTCCCCGCGTTCCACGCGACATCGCCGGCCTCGACATGGGTCGGCGATGCCCATGGCAATTCAAGCTCCGTGCCAAATGCCGAAACGACAAGCTAAGCCATTGAAGATAAAAGATTGTCGAGCGGAGGGGCGCCGGCCGCTGTACAGAGGCCACCCATCAATTGCCCATCAATTGAGCAAATTGATAAAAATGCCTATTCTGTAGGCGACCGCTTGAGGCGGATCAGGCCTTCCTGCGCCACCGAGGCGATCAGCGTGCCGTCCCGGGCAAACAGCGAGCCGCGCGTGAAGCCGCGCGCACCCTGGGTCGAGGGACTGTCCTGTGTGTAGAGGATCCAGTCGTCGAGCGGATGGCTGCGATGGAACCACATCGAATGATCGAGGCTGGCTGCCTGGATATCACGGTCGAAGATGGCCCGGCCATGGGCAAAGGTGGATGTGTCGAGAAGCGTCATGTCCGACAGATAGGCGAGCACCGCGGCCTGCATCGCGCGGTCGTTCGGCACCGGCCCGGTCGTGCGGATCCAGATATTCTGCTTTGGCTCCAGCCGTTCCCGGCTGGTGTAGTGCTTGAGCATGATCGGCCGCATTTCGATCGGCCGTTCGCGTTGCCAGTAGCGCTTGATCCCCTCGGGCACCGCTTCGCCGAACTTCTCCAACAGGTCGCGCTGCGTCATCAGCGTGTCGGGCTCGGGAATGCCATGCGGCATTGGAACCTGGTGCTCGAGCCCGCCTTCGTCGAGCTGGAACGACGCTTCGAGCGAAAAGATGGCATGGCCATGCTGGACGGCGACGACGCGCCGCGTGGTGAAGGAGGAACCGTCGCGAATGCGGTCAACCTCGTAGACGATCGGCAGTTTTGTATCGCCAGGCCGCATGAAATAGCCGTGCAGGGAGTGGACGTGCCGATCGGCGTCGACGGTGCGCTGCGCGGCAACCAGCGCCTGCGCGATCGTCTGGCCGCCGAACACGCGCTGCCAGTCGGTTTGCGGGCTGCGACCACGGAACAGATTGTCTTCCAGCTTTTCCAGGTCGAGAATGCCGAGAAGCTCATTCATGGCTTGCGTCATGCGTTCGATCCTTGCCACGACTATAGGGCGGTTTCGGACAGCAACGGCGGCCAGTCAAGGCTTAAGCGGGTGCGGCCCGATACCGGCGGGCAGGAAAGGTGGCAGGACATGGCGTCGAAACGCGAATCGGAAGCGTCTCAGAACACGCGGCTCGACGTACTGATCGCCGGCGCCGGTTATGTCGGATTGGCCGCGGCCGTCTCGCTGAAACAGGCGCGCCCGGCTCTGCGGGTTGCGATCGTCGACGCGGCGCCCGCCGGCGTATGGCAGAAGGACGGCCGCGCCTCGGCGATCGCTGCCGCCGCCTCGCGCATGCTCGAACAGCTCGGCGTCTGGGCCGAGATCGCGCCAGGAGCCCAGGCGATAACCGAGATGATCGTGACGGATTCGCGCACCGCCGATCCCGTGCGGCCGGTCTTCCTGACTTTCGACGGTGAGATCGCCCCAGGTGAACCGTTCGCCCATATGGTCGCCAATCGCGACCTTAATGGCGCGCTGCGCCGCCAGGCGGACAGGCTAGGCATCGACCTGATCGAGGGCGTGGCCGTGCAATCCTTCGATGCCGGCGGCGGCGGCCTTACCGTCCACTTGGCCGATGGTGCAGCGCTACGCGCCCGCTTGCTGGTTGCCGCCGACGGCGTCAACTCGAAGCTGCGCGACATGGCCGGCATCAAGACCGTGAAGTGGGAATACGGCCAGTCCGGCATCGTCTGCACGGTGGCGCATGAACGACCCCACAATGGCCGCGCCGAAGAGCATTTCCTGCCGGCCGGGCCTTTCGCCACCTTGCCGCTGAAACCGGACAAGGATGGCAACAACCGTTCGTCCATCGTCTGGACCGAGCGCACCGACGATGCCCGCAAACTGGTCGAGGGCGACGATCTGGTCTTCGAGATGGAGCTGGAGCAACGCTTCGGCCTGAAGCTCGGCGAAATCCGCGCTGTCGACAAGCCGCGCGCCTGGCCACTCGGCCTGACACTTGCCCGCGCCTTCGTGGCGCCGCGCATAGCGCTGGCGGGCGATGCGGCGCATGGCATCCACCCGATCGCCGGGCAGGGTTTGAACCTCGGCTTCAAGGATGTCGCCGCGCTTGCGGAGGTCATCGTCGAAGCGGATCGGCTCGGCCAGGACATCGGCGCGCTTGATGTGCTCGAACGCTACCAGCAGTGGCGTCGCTTCGACACCATGCAGATGGGCGTCACCACCGATGTCCTGAACCGGCTGTTCTCCAACGACATCGCGCCGCTGCGCGCCGTGCGCGATATCGGGCTCGGCGTTGTCGAACGCATGCCGAGGCTGAAGGAGTTCTTCATCCGCCAGGCATCGGGCCTCGGCGGCGATACCCCACGGCTGCTCAAGGGCGAGGCGATATAGCCGCGCTTCCTCGGGCCATTGGCGCCGGTCTCGGGCCGGTCGAAAGAGGACCAATCGATAGCACGACTGGCTGTCCGGCAGGGTTGCCATGCTGGTTGCCTGCCAGGTCCGGCAACCTTATGGTCGCGCCATGAGCCTTGAATCCGTTCGCGCCTTCTTCGCCGCCAAAGCCCCGGACATTGAAGTCATCGTCACCGAGGCGAGCTCCGCCACCGTAGCCCTTGCCGCTCAAGCGCATGGTGTCGAACCGGACCAGATTGCCAAGACGATCTGCCTCAGGGTCGGCGATACGGCCATGCTGGTCGTTGCCGCCGGCACGGCGCGGCTCGACAACCGCAAGTTCAAGGACCGGTTCGGCGGCAAGGCGCGCATGCTGGAGGCCGAAGAGGTCGTCGCCCTCACCAGCCATCCGGTCGGCGGCGTCTGCGCCTTCGGCCTGCCGACACCGCTGCCGGTCTATTGCGATGTCTCGCTGAAAGCCTTCGACGAGGTGGTGCCGGCCGCCGGCGCCACCAATGCCGCGGTACGGCTCAATCCCGACCGCATGGCGGCGCTCGTCGGTGCCGAATGGGTCGATGTCTGCCAGGCACCGGCACCCGCGATCCAGGGCTGACCGCGCCGGTCAGGGCACCGGAATGTCGTAGATCGCACGCACCTCCACCATGCCCATCGCCGCCAGCGGGATGTCGGCTGCAATGGCGAGTGCCTCGTCGAGATCGCGCGCCTCGATCATCACGAAGCCGAGCAGCTGTTCCTTGGTTTCGGCGAACGGACCGTCGGTCACCAGCGTCTTGCCCTTGCGCTTGCGCACCACCTTGGCCGTCTTCACCGATTGCAGCGCCTGCGCCATGACCAGATGGCCGCTCTTTTCCAGTGCCACGTCATAAGCGAGCGAGTCGGCGTCGAGCGTTCTGCCCGCCTCGGCTGAAAGCGCATGCAACGCCGATTCCTCGTGATAGACTAGACAGATATATTGCATCGTTGTCTCCCTGTTGCAGCCCGCATGGCCCGCGCCTGCGTAGCGCCGTCCGCAGGACGGTTTGGCGGCAACAAAGCCGACATTTTTGCACGGCGATTTTTTCGTCCACCGATCCCATCGCCCCGCGAAGGATGTTGTGGCCTTGTCAGGCTGCGGCGCTATAGTCGGCCTCTTGCAACCACCCAGCCAGGAGAAAACCATGGACCGCACTGCAAAAGCCGTCTGGAAAGGCAATCTGAAGGAGGGTGGCGGCACCATCGACACCCAGAGCGGCGCGCTCAAGGCCACGCCCTATTCGTTCAAGACGCGTTTCGAGGATGAAAGCGGCAGGTCCGGCACCAATCCCGAGGAACTGATCGCGGCTGCCCATGCCGGCTGTTACGCCATGCAGCTTTCGCATTTCCTCGCCGAAAACGGCACGCCGGCGGCGAAGCTGGAAGCCAGCGCCGCGGTTAAGCTCACCCCCGGCACCGGCATCACCGAGAGCAACATCACGCTTGTCGGCGACGTTCCCGGCATCGATGCCGCAAAATTCCAGGAGCTGGCCGCCAAGGCCAAGGCCGAATGCCCGGTCTCGCGCGCGCTTGGCGCGATCAAGATTTCGTTGGACGCCAAACTGGCCTGATCGCGGGGACCAGGCCGCGTCGCCATCCAGGCTGCGCGGCCTTCTGCACCGCAGCCGATTGCGGCCTGCCGGTACCGGTCTTGCGGAACATCAGGACCATCACCGCCGCCGCCAGTATGATCTCGCTCAGATCAAACCGAGATGGGCTGCAAGCTCTCGGGCCGCGGCACCGCCGGCCCTGTTCGCTCCGATGGTGGAGGCCGACGGGCCGTAGCCGACCAGATGGATGCGAGGGTCCTTCTTCACCTCTGTCGCCAGCCGTCCGGTCATGACGATACCGCCATTGTCCTCGCGCAGCTGCAGCGGCGCCAGATGATCGAGCGAGCTGCGGAACCCCGTCGCCCACAAGATGACGTCGGCCTTCTGCATCGAACCGTCCGGCCACAGCACGCCATCTTCGGTGATCTCGCTGAACATCGGCAAGCGTTTCAACACACCGCGCTCCCTGGCGGCACGCAAAGCCGGCGTGAGCGGGATGCCGGTGACGGAAACCACCGACCCCGGAACCAGTCCGCGCCTGACCCTGTCCTCGACCATGGCGACGGCCGCGCGGCCGTCTTCCTGCACGAAGGGCGTGTCCCGGAAGCGCGGTTCGTGGCGGGTCACCCATGTCGTGCCCGCCACCTTGGAAATCTCGTCCAGATGCTGCAGCGCCGAAATCCCACCGCCCACGACGATCACATGCTGTCCCGCGAATTCGTCCGGGGTGCGATAGTCGTGTGAGTGAAGTTGCCGGCCCGTGAACTGCGCCGCGCCGGGATAATCGGGAATGACGGGCGTCTCCCAGGTTCCCGTGGCATTGATGATACCGCGCGCCGAGAACATCTCGCGGTCCGTCTCGATCCGCAGCCGTCCGGACCGCTCGCAGACGACCTTGACGGTGACGGGGCGATAGACCGGCAGCTCGAACTTGCGTTCATAGGCGGCAAAATATTCGGGCACCGCCACGGATGCCCTGGCTTCGCCGCTGGAGGTGTCGACGGCTTCGGAAAACTGCATGCCGGGCAGATCGTGCAGGCGATTGACGGTGCTGAGCGTCAGAGACGGCCAGCGGTGCTGCCAGGCACCACCTGGTGTCGGATTCCTGTCCAGCACGAGGAACTGCCGCCCGACGGCGAGGCCCAGCCTGCCGAGATGATAGGCCGACGACAGGCCCGCCTGGCCCGCGCCGATGACGACGATGTCGACCTTGAAGATTGTGTTTGTCGAAGCGGCCTGCTGCTCGGCCACGCTTATGCGCCTACGGCATCGAGCCGCGCCTTGAGCGCCGCCACGTCCTCTTCAAGCGTACGCACGCGTTCTTCCAGTTCACTCAGGGCCGAACCGGCAGGCGCGGCGGCACGCGCGGCCGGAGCCGGAATCGACGACACATCGACATCGCCCGAAAGCAGATGCGCGAAACGATCCTCGCGCTGACCCGGCGCACGGCCGATCTCCTTCACCAGCGGTGGGCGCCGGCCGACCAGCATGTCGAGTTCGGTTTGTACCGCTTCGGCCGAACCGAAATTGGCCATGCGATCAGTGCGGGTCTGCAATTCGTTGAGCGTCTGCGGCCCGCGCAGAAGCAGCATGGCGACCAGCGCGCTTTGCGGGGTCGTCAGGCTGAATTTTCGTGAAGCCATCTGCTCGTAGCGGTCGGCGCGCGATGCCATCATCCGCCGCGCCAGCCCCTTCTCCTCAAGCGACTTCAAGGTTCGGCTGATGTCGACCGGCTCCAATGCCATCACCGGTTCGCGCGAGGTCTTCTGGTTGGTCGCGGATTGCAGCGCGTTCAACGTCAGCGGATAGACGTCTGGCGTCAGAAGCTGCTTTTCCATCAGGCATCCGAGTACGCGGACTTCGAGAGCGTTGAGGTGAGGGAAGTCTTCACTGGACATTGGCGATTTACTCTATCGTGCAGACTATTTCTTCAACCCGCTCGTTCAAACGGTCAAGCTTGACGGGAGCGATCAGTTTCTCGGCAGCACGCACGCCAATCGTCTTCACATCCGGAAGGTTTCGGCTTGCGATCACATAGAACTGCCATTGCAGGGGGTCTCGATGATCCGCGTTTTCATCCGCAATGGTATGTAGTGACAACACATACATATGTGCGTTGCGGCCAGGTGAAGGGACCCATGTGTCGCCATCGACCCAAAACCCTGTGCGTGGTGCAATATCCCAGGACGCCTTTGAAAGCCGTGACTTCGACCAAGTCTGCAAAAGCGCGCTCTGCTTGACCTCCAGCTTTATGCTACCGCGCTCGAAATCATGTCCCGCATAGTCCGACGAACACCATTTCCAAGTGGGAAGTGCTGCGGCTACGATCGCTTCAACGATGACGGATCGGTAGACATTTGTAACAAGTGGTTTGCCAAAAATGGCTTCCGAGGCCAAAGCGACGACTTCGGCACTCGTTGACGGTCTGGGTTTTGCGCTCCCCGTCAGACCCTTCTCTCCACCATCATCTTCTTGATCTCGGCGATCGCCTTGGCCGGGTTAAGACCCTTCGGGCAAGTCTGCGCGCAGTTCATGATGGTGTGGCAGCGGTACAGACGGAACGGATCCTCGAGATTGTCGAGGCGTTCACCCTTGGCTTCGTCCCGGGAATCGATCAGCCAGCGATAGGCCTGCAGCAGCGTCGCGGGACCGAGATAGCGGTCGCCGTTCCACCAATAGCTCGGGCACGAGGTCGAGCAGCAGGCGCACAGGATGCACTCATAAAGCCCGTCAAGCTTCTGGCGGTCCTCATGGCTCTGCAGCCATTCCTTCGCCGGCTCCGGCGACACGGTCTTCAGCCAGGGCTCGATCGAGCGGTGCTGCGCGTAGAAATTGGTGAGGTCGGGCACGAGGTCCTTCACCACCGGCATGTGCGGCAGCGGGTAGACTTTCACGGCGCCGGAAATGTCGTCGCAGCCCTTGGTGCAAGCCAGCGTGTTGGATCCGTCGATGTTCATAGCGCAGGAGCCGCAGATGCCTTCGCGGCAGGAACGGCGCAAAGTCAGCGTCGGGTCGATCTTGTTCTTGATGTAGAGCAGCGCATCCAGAACCATCGGCCCGCAATCGTCCATGTCGACGAAATAGGTGTCGATGCTGGGGTTCTCGCCATCGTCCGGTGACCAGCGGTAGATGCGGTATTCGCGCAGGTTCGTGGCGCCTTCCGGCTTCGGCCAGGTCTTGCCCTCTTTGACCTGCGAATTCTTGGGGAGTGCGAGTTCGACCATTACCTGCGGTCCTTTCGGATGACGAGCTTCAGCCCGGACCAGATTTCATCGATTGCCGCGACCTTGACGTCGACCAGGTCGAGCTTGAGCGCCTCAGTGCGCACCACGTCCTCGGTCACGTCGGTCGGCACTTTGGATGCCTTTTTCGGCCATGACACCCAGATCATGCCGTCGCGCTTGATCGCGGCCTGCAGACGAACGAGACCGTCCTCGATCTCGCCGCGCTGCCTGGTGAAAGCGTGGACGACATCATGGCCGGTATCGGCCTCGATCTCCGCCCAGGCCGCGAAGCGCTTCACCGAGGCGAAGCGGACCGCATCGGCAAGCCACGCCAACTGCTCCGGCAAGGCCAGGAAGGCGGCATTCATGCCGTCCTTCAAGCCCAGCTTCGCCGCAAGCGGCGTGCCGGAGTATCCTGCGGCCGCCAGCGCCATTCTATTTCTCCGCGTGAACGTAGACGGCGTTCACAAAGCCCGTGCAACGACCATGCACGCGCACTTCAAATGCTTTGCCAACTTTTTGCTTCAGCTCGCCACCGACTGGGGGCTTTGCTAGGCATCTGATGTGCCCGACGTTCTTCGAGTAAAAATCTCTACTTGACGATTGGGCAGTCGCGGCATCTTTCCAAACGGGTATGTCGTTCACCATCTTCGCGGTTTTGCTGGAATTGTCATAGATATAGACCGTCTCAGCTGACGCCACTTGCGTCGCCAAGCCAACCAAAACCACCGAAGCGATCAGACCCTTTATCATCCTCTCAGTACACCCTGGCCTTCGGCGCGATCTTCGCCGGGTCGATGCCGCCCTTGTCGACCGGCAACTGGGTTTCGGTGTGCACGCCGCGATAGGTCAGCGTCACCTTGCCGTCCTCGCTCACCTTGGCCAGCGTGTGCTTGCGCCAGTTGGCGTCGTCGCGCGCCGAGAAGTCCTCGCGGGCGTGGGCGCCACGGCTCTCCTTGCGCGCCTCGGCGCCATAGACGGTGGCGATGGCGTTGGCCATCAGGTTTTCCAGCTCCAGCGTTTCCACCAGATCCGAATTCCAGATCATCGAGCGGTCGAAGACCTTGATGTCCTTCAGTTCGCCCCAGATCGCGGAGATGCGCTTGCAGCCCTGTTCCAGCGATTCTTGGGTGCGGAACACGGCTGCGTCTTCCTGCATGGCGCGCTGCATCTTGTCGCGCAGCACCGCCGTCGGCGTGCTGCCATTGGCATGACGCAGACGGTCGAAACGGTCCATGATCTTTTCGAGCGAACGCGGATTGGCCGACGGCACGGACGAGGTGCGGTCCACCACCTGGCCGGCACGGATCGCCGCGGCGCGGCCGAACACGACCAGGTCGATCAGCGAGTTGGAGCCGAGGCGGTTGGCGCCGTGCACCGAGGCGCAGCCGGCCTCGCCGACGGCCATCAGGCCGGGCGAAACGCGGTCCGGGCTCTTGGCGGTCGGGTTCAGAACCTCGCCCCAATAATTGGTCGGCACGCCGCCCATATTGTAGTGCACGGTGGGCAAAACCGGGATCGGCTCGCGCGTCACGTCGACGCCGGCGAAGATTTTCGCCGATTCCGAAATGCCGGGCAGGCGTTCATGCAGCACGGCCGGGTCGAGATGGTCGAGATGCAGGAAGATGTGGTCCTTCAGCTTGCCGACGCCGCGGCCCTCGCGGATTTCCATCGTCATGCAGCGCGAGACGACGTCACGCGAGGCCAGATCCTTGGCCGACGGTGCGTAGCGCTCCATGAAGCGCTCGCCTTCCGAATTGACCAGATAACCGCCCTCGCCGCGCGCGCCTTCGGTGATCAGGCAGCCGGCGCCATAGATGCCGGTCGGATGGAACTGCACGAACTCCATGTCCTGCAGCGGCAGCCCGGCGCGGGCGGCCATGCCGCCGCCGTCACCCGTGCAGGTATGCGCCGAGGTGGCCGACAGATAGGCGCGGCCGTAACCGCCGGTCGCCAGCACCACCATCTTGGCCGAGAAACGGTGAATGGTGCCGTCGTCGAGGTTCCAGGCAACGACGCCCGTGCAGGTGCCGTCGTCGTCCATGATCAGGTCGAGCGCGAAATACTCGATGAAGAACTGCGCGTTGTTCTTCAGCGACTGGCCGTAGAGCGTGTGCAGGATGGCGTGGCCGGTACGGTCGGCCGCGGCACAGGTGCGCTGCACGGGCGGACCGTCGCCGAAATTCATCATGTGGCCGCCGAACGGGCGCTGGTAGATCTTGCCTTCCTCGGTGCGCGAGAACGGCACGCCATAGTGCTCGAGCTCGTAGACCGCGGCCGGCGCTTCGCGCACCATATATTCCATGGCGTCGACGTCGCCGAGCCAGTCGGAGCCCTTGACGGTGTCGTAGAGGTGCCACTGCCAGCTGTCGGGACCCATGTTCTGCAGCGATGCGGCAATGCCGCCCTGCGCCGCCACGGTGTGCGAACGGGTCGGGAAGACCTTGGTGATGCAGGCGGTGCGCAGCCCCTGCTCGGCCATGCCGAGCGTGGCGCGCAGGCCAGCGCCGCCGGCGCCGACGATCACCACGTCGAACTTGTGGTCCACATAGGTATAGGCGGAAGCTGCGCTGCCGCTTTTTGCGTCCTTGGCCAAAACGTCAGCCTCCGAATGCCAGCTTGAGCAGGGCGAAGATCGAGGCCACGCCGACCGCTATGGTGAAGAATGTGTTGAGGATCAAAAGCACCAGCTTGCCGCCCTCGCCGTGGACGTAGTCCTCGATGATGACCTGCATGCCGAGCCGCATGTGATAGAGCCCCGAAACCAGGACCAGGATCATCGCCAGCGCAACCAGCGGATGGGCCAGCGCGGCGCGGACCTCGGCGTATCCCGCGCCATTGATGGCGATGAGAAACCCGACGAAGAACAGAAGCAGCGGAATGTTGGCGATGGCCGTCAGCCGCTGGCGCCAGAAATGCATCGTGCCTTCGCGGGCTGAGCCCAGGCCGCGCACCTTGCCGAGCGGCGTGCGCATGTCGGAACGGTTGGCGCTCATCGTTCAGCCTCCCCGGACCATAAGGCCGACGACCCAGACGAGGATCGTCAGCACGACCGAAACGGCCAGCGTCGCCCAGGCGATCTTGGAGGCGGTGTGCTTCTCCAGCCCGACCCCGGTGTCCCAGATCAGGTGGCGGATGCCGCCCGCCATGTGGTGCATCAGCGCCCAGGTGTATCCAAACAACACCAGACGGCCGAACCAGGAGCCGAAGATTCCATTGACGAAATCGAAATAGGACTGCGGGCCGGCGGCCGCGGTCAGCCACCATGCGACCAGAAGCGTACCGAAATACAGCGCGCCACCGGTGATGCGGTGCACGATCGACATCGTCATGGTGATCGCCGGCCGATAGATGGTCAGATGCGGCGAAAGCGGTCTGTCTCGGGTGGCTGGTGAGTGGCTCATGGCTCCCCCGTTCGGCACTCTTTTCGGCAATGCAAACGCGGCATCGACGATGCGGAATGCGACTATGGACTGCCGGGTTCTAAAACGCTTTTTGCACCGCGTCAAAGCCAGAAAATCGTTTCGGAAAAGTCATTTAGTATGACGAATAAGCGCACCCGAGCCTTCAACCGATTGAACTTCTCGGCCCAGGGAAACCCTTCCCTTCGGCTGGCCCATCGGAAGTGAGCGCCAAGGATCAGCGCGTGCAGGGGATCGGCGTTGCATTGCCTTTCATGACCAGCACCTCGCGGCCGTCGATCACGATTGCGTCATGGGCAGCGCCGAATCGGCTGTTCTGCCCCGCCGGCGAAGCCGGCAGCTCCTCGCTGATGCCGTCCGGGCCGAGCACACGGATCGCCGTACCGACATTCTCGATCGTCATCATGCCGCCGTCGGCGCAATTGTAGGTGGCCGTGCGCGGCTGCGGCGTATCCTTCGCCACCAGTGTCGCCTTGGGCTGGCTGACTGCCGCAGAGGATGACGACTGCACCTTCGGGGTACCGCTGTTCATGCCGGGATGACCCGGTTCCGAGACACAGGCCGAGAGCGCGAAAAGCGCGATGAAAGCGGGCACAATTCGGGAAATCTGGCCTAGCGCCATGCGAATCCTCCAGGCGGCCAAACTAGTCGCGGTGGTCTCGATAGATCAAGCCATGACATTAACCATGTTAAGCAATGCCGCGCTTCGAAGCGCGGCAGCCTCTTAACAAAGGTTAAGAAAAGGTTAATTGTGCGATTCGTTGAAGCTCAGCTCGCCTCTCGAAGGAGGATGCATCATGCGTTCGAATTCCGCCGGATGGCGCATTGTCGGCCTTATGCTTGCCGCAACGGTGCTCGGCCAAGCGACGCCGGCATCGGCCCGGTCCAGCAACCGCGATCATGTCTATGCCGACTCGTTCGGCAACCTCGTCATCGACGGTGCTGCCGGCTACAAGCGGATTCTCGTCGGCGAAGGCGCGATGGCCAGGAAGATGGCCGACTATACGTCTGCCGGCCAGCCCAAGGTCAGATATCTCGATCGCTCCGGCTATTCCTCGGACGAACGCGACTGTTATCGGCCGCCGGCCTTCGTCAAGGGCCGCACCTATATGTACGGCCTGGCCGACGGCGAAATGCCGGAGATCAGTCCCTGCCGTTGAAGCCGTTGCCGGCTGGCTTGCCATTGGGCTTCGGCACCATGGCGATCGGCCCTGCCGCAACCCTAACCTGGTCGCGCCCGCTCTTCTTGGCGCCGTAGAGCGCTTCGTCGGCCCGGTTCATCAGATCGGCGAATGCCTCGCCGGGCCGAAGCTCGGCAACGCCGAAGCTTGCCGTGCAGCGATAGGTCTGCGGCAATCCCTTGATGCTCAGGGCGCTGAAAGCGCTGCGGGCTCCCTCCGCGAACAGGCGCGCCGTCGCCAGATTGGTGCCGGGGAGCATCACCGCGAATTCCTCACCGCCCAACCGCGCGGCAAGGTGGCTCTGTCCGGCCGCGTCGCGCAGGAATGAGGCGAAGATCTCGATGACGCGATCGCCATAGGCATGGCCGAAATTGTCGTTGACCAGCTTGAAATGATCGAGATCGGCGATCACGAGCGACACCGGCAACCCCTGCCGCGCCGCCTCGCGCAGCGCCACTTCGGCATGACGCTTGAAACCGCCGCGGTTGAGCAGTCCCGACAGCGTATCGGTCTCCGACTTCGATGTTGCCTCGGCAAGCACGTCCCGCACCAGGATGACCAGCAGCAACAGCGCGATGGCCATGGCAAAGACCGTGCCCAGCGACTGCGAGACCATGGCGTAGTTGGTTTGCAGATAGGCCTGGGGATCGGCGCCCCAGCCACCCAGCGCATGAGCGATCAGCGGCTTCGATGCAAACTGCAACGCACTGGCCGCGAGCACCGCCATCAGGAAAATATCGAGCTTGTCGCGCCGCTGCTTGGATGACCAGACGATCCAGAGGCCAATCAGCTGCATGGCGGCATAAGGAAACTGGTAGGCCATCATGCGGGGGAAGGATTGCCTGGGCAGGTCCTGCACGAAATAGACGATGACCGAGGTTGCCACCAGAAAGACGGTCATGAACCGCCATGGCGGATCGATGCCATATTTGTGCGCGAGCCCGATGTTAAAGATCAGCGTCGCGGCAAGGAAGACGGCAAAGGCGGCGACGACCGGCGGCGTTGCATAGTTGAACGCCGGAATGGAAAACTCCACCACGAAATAGGCCATGCCGACGGCATAGCCGAGTGCCAGCCAGCGAGCGGCGACGCGGCGCGTGTCGTAGGCGGCAATGGTCATGAAGGCCGCGGCCAGCAGGCCGGCCACGAACAGGTTGATCGCGAGGATAAAATTCGCACCGCTCATCGTGACAAATCTATCCGCAGCCTCAGGTCCGGTCGCAACGGTTACGTCAATTTAGCAAGAGCTGAATGTAGGGCTCCGAAGCGAACAACAGGTTAATCCAGCACTTGTCGCGCCATCGTCAGCCCGCGGCGGGCAAATCCCCCAACGGGGTTGGCGACGGTCTCTGGAAGGAGAGCCGGACGCTGTTGCGGCCATTCTGCTTGGCTTTGTACAGCGCTTCGTCGGCGCGCTCCGTCAGGGGAGCGAGTTCCTCGTCGCCAAAGCGCCCCGCCACGCCGAAACTGGCGGTCAACATGGTGCCGGTGGGCACCCCTTCCGGCACTTCCGAAGAGAAGGCGGTGCGCACCGTTTCGGCGAACAAGCGCCCGGCGACAAGATCGGCGGAAGGCAACAGCACGGCGAACTCCTCACCGCCGACGCGGCCGACGGCAGCGCGTGGCCCGGCCACCGCCTGCAGGCGCGCGGCGAAATTTGCAATCACGCGGTCGCCGACGGCATGGCCGAAGCGGTCATTGACGGCCTTGAAGTGATCGAGGTCGGCCAGCACCAGCGTCGCCGGCTCATTCAAGCGGGCGCAGCGCTCCAGCATCAAGGCGGCCCTCTGCTCGAAACCCCGACGGTTGAGCAGCTTCGAAAGCGGATCGGTCTCGGACTCAGCCTCCAGCTCCTTGATCGTATCCAAGGCAACGGCCGTGAGCAGCGTCAGCGCGATCAGCAGCGAGAACACCATTACCGAAAGGCTGGTGGTGAGCCAGTAGGACGAGGTTATCGGCGGCGATTGACCCGCATTGACGCTGTCGAACATGGCCACCGCGAGAGGGCGAACGAAAAAATCCGCCGCCCGCAGACCGGCGACCAGGACGATCATCCGGTCGATCACCGAACGCCGTTTGGCCTGGCGCAAACGCATCAAGGCGACCACGCACATGGCGCCGAGCCCGTAATTCACCGCGAAGACCCGCGCCGGGAAACTGGGCTGCGCGAAGAAGAACCACAGCAGGCAGCCCATGCCTGCCGCGACGCAAAGCAGGAGTTGCACGACGGGAACCTTGAGCCCCTGCCGCAGGATGATCGCCGCCGCCAGAAGAAACAGGGCGCCGAAGAACAGCGTGTTGGCGACGATCTTGGATGCAATCGGCCCAAGACCGAAGTCGAAGGATTGCAGCGTGAAACCGATGGCAACGGCGAGATAGCAGAGGCAAAGCTGCAGAACATAGGTGTTCTCGCGCCGGAATGACCACAGCACGAAGAAGGCCGTCGACAGCACCATCGACAGCACGGGATTGAGAAGAGAAATGAAAAGGCTCTGATTCACCGCCCGGTGCCCGACATCCCAGCCCTGCAAGGCTAGAACGAAGCGGCAAACAACGGGTTAAGCGACGGACCACAAAGGCGGCTTAATGACGGAAGAGGCGGCTTGGCGCCGTCAGCCGGTCGCCGCCAGCTCCTCCAGGATGCGCATTGCATCGTCGGCGCGATCGGCGGGCACGAAAAGATGGTCGTGATGGAATGCCGAAACCGGGTTCACGCCCATGCCGGCCGCCGCCAGGCGCGGCAGGATCGCGGCCAGGAAGCCGACCGCCCCCAGCGACGAATGAATGGACAAGGTGATCATCCGGCATGGGAATGTGCCAGCCAGGCCGGCGCCCCGCGCCGCGTCCTCTGAAAGGATGCAGGTCCAGCCTTCGTCTTCCCGAAACACCATGAGGGGCTGCACGCCGCCAGGCAATTCGTCGGCCAGGGGAATGGTCACGAAAACAAAACTATCGGGTTGCAGGATCGGCCGCATCGACCTCAGTAATGTCGTCAGATCCGTTTCGCCTGTCATGGCTGCGGCCCGCCGCTGGTCATCGGTTTTCTCCAAAGGTGAACCTATCGTTGGCCTGATGCGCAAACTCACCAGGTCACAAGCGGTTTTGCCCAGTATGAGCGGCGACCCTCGGCAAAAACGCAAGGGGCTTGTAGGATCGCCCGCCCGCCGACCGTCCTAGGAGCACTCTTTGTAAGTTTCAACAACCGGAGGGATTTCCATGGCTAACATTTCGCACACCGCAAACCCGCACATCGGCACCACGTCGCCCCGCATGGTTTGGGCCGGCCGCATCCTGAGCGGCCTCGTGATCTTGTTCATGATCTTCGATGGCGTCATCAAGCTGCCGCCGCTGGATGTCGTTCCGCAGTCGATGGCCCAGCTTGGCTGGCCGACCGACGTCGGCACGGCACGGCTTCTCGGCATCATCAGCCTTGCCGCCGCCGCCCTGTATGCCTGGCCGCGCACCGCCTTTCTCGGCGCCATCCTGCTGACCGCCTATTTCGGCGGCGCCATCGCAACCCATGTCAGGATCGGCAACCCGCTGTTCTCGCACACTTTCTTTGGCGTCTATCTGGGCATCATCATGTGGGGCGGCCTATGGTTTCGCGATGCCCGGCTGCGCGCTTTGCTGCCGTTTTCTCGTTGACGTCGGATATACAAACCCTGCCCGACTGCTCGATTTCGGATCGAATCGAATGCCAGCGCGTTAGGATCAGGCGGGGCGGCATACCGCGCCCGAGAGGAACGATCATGAAGAACGTCCTGATCCTGATGGCGATGCTCGTGCCGCTCGCCGCATGTTCGCAAACGGAGCGCGGCGCTGCGATCGGTGGCCTTGGCGGCGCTGCTGTTGGCGCTGCCGTCGCCGGCAATCCGGTCAAGGGCGCGGTCGTCGGCGGTGCCGTCGGCGCGGTTGCCGGCGCGCTGATCGGCAATGCGAACGAGCCGGGCAAGTGCCGCTATCGCGACCGCGACGGCCGCGTCTATGTCGCCAGCTGTCCCGACCGCGGCGGCTATTACAGTCAGGGCGACCCGGACTATCGCGACCGGCCCGGCGGCTACTAGCAGAAAGGCCGCCGCGCTGGACCCGCCGAGCCGGCGAAAACCCGTATACGCAAATAGGTCGGTCGCGACGCAATGTGTCGTGACCGACTGTTGTCTCCGGCGCCGAGGCGCTCTATGCCCGATCCGCCGGCTTGGCCGGTCGCGTTCGAGTAGCGGGGGCCATTATGATCGTGCGGCCGAAACCAGGGCTGTTGCAGCTCTTCTTCATCATGCGCGGTTCGATCGTACCGCGCATCCTGCCGCAGATTCTCGGCTTCGCCGCCTTTGCCGCCGCGGTGGTCGCGCTGGTGCGGCATTTCAACATCGAGCTCAGCGGCTTCACCATCGCGCCTTTCGGTCTGCTCGGCGTGACGCTGTCGATCTATCTGGGCTTCCGCAACAACGCCGCCTATGACCGCTGGTGGGAGGCCCGCAAATTATGGGGCCAGCTGGTCTACGACATCCGCAATCTTTCGCGCGCGGCAACCGGACTGATTGCGAACCGATCGGACCATCGCGCCCTGCTGATGGACTCCCTGGCCTTCTGCCACCTGCTGCGCGGACAGCTGCGCAAGGTGGACAGCCTGAACGAAGCGCGCGCGTTCATCGGCGATGCTGTCGACGACGTCGCTTTCACCAATCGCGCCGACGAAATGGTTAGGCGCATGGGCAAGCGCGCCGCCACGCTGCGCGAAAACGGCACGTTGGACAGCATCGGTTACCGCATTCTCGACGAGCGGCTATCGGCGATCGCCGCCATGCAGGCCGGTTGCGAGCGCATCGCCGGCACGCCCTTGCCCTTCGCCTATACGCTCCTGCTGCACAGGACAGCCTATGTCGTCTGCCTGCTGCTGCCTTTCGGCCTGGCCACCAGCGCCGGTTGGGTGACGCCGCTTTTCACCGCGCTCATCGCCTACACTTTCTTCGGGCTCGACGCGCTTTCGGAAGAACTGGAGGATCCGTTCGGCACGGAGGCCAACGACCTGGCGCTCGACGCTCTCTGTCGAGTTTGCGAGATCTCGGTGTATGAGGCGCTCGGCGAACCGCCACCGGCAATGCTGGCGGCGGAGAACTTCTTCTATTCGTAGGCCGTCGCGGCGACCGAGCCGCCTTTGCTACGCGACCTTGCTCTCGCCGTTGCGGTAGGTTTCGATGATCCGCGCCGCGCCAACGCTGTCGACGGGCGGGCTGAACAGGAAGCCCTGGATCTCGCCGCAGCGTTCTTGCCGCAGCAGTTCGAGTTGTGCGCCGGTCTCGACGCCTTCGGCTGTCGTGTCGATGCCGAGATTGGCGCCAAGGCCGATGATGGCGCGCACGATCGCCATGGATTCGCGACTGGAGCCGATGTCGCGCACGAATGAGCGGTCGATCTTCAGCCGGCTGAACGGGAAGCGCCTGAGATAGCTCATGCTGGAATAGCCGGTGCCGAAATCGTCGAGCGCCACGCGCACGCCGATTTCCCTCAGTTGCTGCAGCAAAGCGAGATTGGCGCCGGTATCGGCAAGCAGGACCGATTCCGTGATCTCGATTTCCAGCCGGGACGGATCCAGACCCGACATATCGATCGCGACGCGGATCGTCTCGGCGAACTGCCCCTGGCGGAATTGGACCGCGGAGGCATTGACGGCGATGATGAGGTCGTCAGGCCAGGAAGCCGCGCGCCGGCAGGCCTCGTCCAGCACCCAGCGACCGATCGCTTCGATCATGCCGGTTTCCTCGGCAAGCGGAATGAACTCCGCCGGCGACACCATGCCCCGCCTTGGATTGCGCCAGCGCACCAGCGCCTCGAAGCCGCGCAAGCCACCGCTGCGCAGCGATATGATCGGCTGGTAATGCAGCTCAAGTTCACGGTCGAAATCGGCGGAGCGCAGCTCGAGCTCCAGCGCGCGACGTTCGCGCATTTCGACATCCATCTCCGGCTCAAAGAAATGGAACGCGCCCTTGCCGTCGCGCTTGGACCGATAAAGCGCCAGATCGGCACATTTGAGCAAGGCTCCGGCTTCGCGCGCGTCGACAGGCGCCATCGCCGCGCCGAGGCTCGCACCGATCGAAAGCCTGTGTCCCTCGTAACCATGCGGTTCGGAGATTGTTTGGATGATGCGCCTGGCCAGCGTTTCGACATCGTTGCGGCCCAGCGCACCGCGCAGCAGCACGGCGAATTCGTCGCCCCCCAGCCGCGCGACCAGATCGGTCCGGCGCAACAGCCTGCGGATGCGCGCGGCCGTCTCGATCAGCAGCGAATCGCCCGCGGCGTGGCCAAGTGTGTCGTTCACGGCCTTGAAGTCGTCGAGGTCGATCAGGACGAGTGTGAATGGCTGGTGGCCCGCGACGGCGGTCGCCACCGCATCCTCGATCTCCTGCGAGAATGTCGTGCGATTGCCGACGCCGGTCAGCGGATCGTGGTGGGCCAGGAACGAGACGCGTTCCTCGGCGCGTTTGCGTTCGGTGATGTCGACGATGGTCGACAGCATCGCCGGCTGTCCACCGACGGTAATGGCGCGAGCATATTCGACGACGTCGAGATCGGCGCCGGTGGCGGTGCGATGGCGGACAAACCGCTCGCCGGAAACCGCCGGCCGATCGGCTGTGCCGGGCACCAGTTTGCCGATGCTCAGCGCCAGGAACTCGGCCCGGCTGCGGCCGTAGAGATTGAGCGCCGCGGCATTGACGTTGAGAAAGGCGCCGCCGTCGGCGCGCCGCACATACATCGGCACCGGGTTGTCGTCGAACAGCGAGCGGAACAGCATCTCGCGATTGCGGATTTCGCGGATGTCGGTCAGCGTTACCGCCAGAAGTCCTTCGGTCTCCGCCACACCGACCTGCAGCGAAATAGCCTCTCCGTCGAGCTCATATTCGAGTTCGAGCGAAGGCGCGGCGACGCCATGCGCACGCGCCTCGCCACATCGATCGAGCAAGTCCGTCAGCCTCTGGGCGGCACACGTTTCCGACAAAAGATGGTAGCGCATGGCTTCCGCGGAAACACCGAGCAGCCGCGCGGCGGCATCGTTCATGCTGAGGATCTGATAGTCGCGCGCTTCGCCGCTGGCCGTTTCCAGCGCGCTCAGCGCCATGATGCCTTCGTCGGTGGAGTTGATCAGCAATCTGGCAAGGTCGACCTGCGCTTTGCGCGGCCGTGCGAAGATAAGGAAATATTCGCCCGGCCAGCGGCAGGACAGCGGCAGCGCCAGCACCTCGACCGTCGACACCATGCCGTCGACGATCGAACGGCAAAGCGTCAACCGTGGCTTCGCCGCCAGACGCGAGAGATCGATGGCACCGGCAACGGCCCGCTGCAGGGCAAACGGCAGCGCGGAAAGCGAGACGGCGGGTTCGGCAAGCCCGGCAAGAGCGCCGAAGCGCGGCCCGGCGCGCAGAATGAACCCTTCGCGATCCGCCGCAATCCGCACCACCGCCATCTCGTCGGCGAAACGACCGACGCTGCCCAAGGCCAGTTCTTCGTAGGGCGGCAGGGCGTCGTCGACACAGGCCGCCTGCCAGCGCCGCAGCACCAGCCTGACGTCGTCGAATTCCGTTTCGACCCTGGTCGATGCCCGCGTTGGCGAGAACCCGTCGGGCTCGACCGGGTCACGCAGCGATCCTGCTCCCCCATTCAGCCCGTTTGCCCGCACCACCGTCAGCATCATTTGAGCCCGCCACCATCGCAACGACCAAAGGTCCGGCGGTGCCGGACTCCCAGTCGATGTCGGATCGATCTTTCAGCACATGCCGAACCGGATTCGGCGCAATGGCCCGGCATCATGCCCGCGCGAACGGTCGTGGTCCGCGCGCCATCGAAACCACGTTAGCGGCGACTAACTTACTCGTTGCTTAAGCCGAATGTCATATAGCCGTCATAGTCTGGTGGAGACGAAGCCTCGGCCAGCGCTGAGCCTTTCGACGCGACCGGACGGACCTCAACCCATGAGGATCGGCCGTACGAGATTGAGATGGCGGAAGGTGAAATCGAAGAAACTGCCGATGCGCGGTGTCTGGCGCAGATCGGCTCGCGTGAGAAGATACCAGCCGCGCGTGAGGTCCTGCACGGGTGGAAGAACCTGAACGAGCTCCTCTTCCATGTCTGCAATGGCGGTGGGTAGCGGCGCGACGCCGACGCCCGATTTCACTGCGTGCAGCACCCCAAGCACGCTGTTGTTGCGCGCAATGACCTTGGCGCCGGGTGCGACAGCCGATAGCCATTTCGCCGCGCGATGGTTGACGAGCATCCCATCGAAACCGACAAGCGCGTGATGGCCGAGGTCGTCAACCCGTTCCGGCCGGCCGTGATGTTGAAGATAGCTTTTGCTGGCATAGACCGCCCATATCGAATCGGCGATCTTTCGGCCGACCAGCGTTTCGTCATCCGGCTCACCTGAGCGAAGCGCCACATCGGCTTCACCCTTTCCGAGATCGAGATAGCGGTCGCTCATCACGAATTCGATCTTCAATCCCGGGTGCTTCTCGTGAAAAAGATCGAGATATGGCGACCCAACGAGGCGCGATACCAGCGGCTCGGGACAGGTCAGGCGAATGACCCCGACAAGTTCGTTCCCGTGAGCGTGGATCTGGTTCTGGAGAACCGCGACTTCAGCCTCGACGCGCTCGGCTGTGGGAAGCAGCGCCTCGCCAAGGGCGGTCAACCTGTAGCCCGTCGGATGCCGAACGACGAGCGCAAAGCCGGCCCGACGTTCGAGCTCGACGAGCCGCCGATGAACCGTGGACTGGTTGACGCTGAGCGTCCGTGCCGCCGCCAGCGTGCTGCCCTCGCGCGCGACGGCAAGCAGATAGCGCAGGTCGTTCCAGTCGAACATCCTCAACTTATGCGCTTCTGCACGGCCGCTCTGCAAGCTTGCGGCTGCCGGAGCGGCCGGTCCCGCGTTAGCCTTCATTCAGCAACGATGGAGGAGGCGATGCACAAGACAATGGCCACCAGGGATGCCATCGCGGGCATGACCGTCGGTATCACCACCTCGGCGCAACTGTCGGGCGCCGCGAAGCTCTCGGTCGTACACCGCGAGAAAACGACCGGTATGCCGATGGAGGAAATGCAGGAAATACGGGTCCTGCTGGCCAGGCTCGATCCAGGCGATTGCACACCCCGTCACAGCCACCGGCACCCCGTGACGGTCTACATGCTGGAAGGCACGTTCACGCTGGAGCTCGATGGACGGACGCCAGTGGAGGTGAAGGCTGGCGAAGTCTTTGTCGAGCCACCGCACATAGCCATGACCGGCCGCAATCTAAGCGCGGGTACGCCGGCGCGGATGGCGATTTTCTATGTCAGCAAGCCTGATACCCCGTTCGCCGACCCCGTGGCTTGATAAATGCAAAACGGCGGGCCTCTCGACCCGCCGTTTGCCTGCGCCAGATTGGCGAAATTTACTCGGCGCTCGTCTCGGCCGGAGCAGCGGCGCTGGCCGCGGCAGCAGCAGCCGCTTCCTGGGCCTTCTGCAGAAGAGCGGCGCGTTCCTGCGCCTTCTTGCCCGGCTCCGCCTTGTTCGGGTTCGAGCGAGCTTCGCGCTTGGCGATGCCAGCCTCGTCGAAGAAGCGCAGCACGCGATCGGTCGGCTGCGCGCCGTTGCTCAGCCAATGCTTGGCGCGGTCGGCGTCGACCTTGACGCGCTCGCCGTCCTTCGGCAGCAGCGGGTTCCAGGCGCCGATCGCTTCGATGAAGCGGCCGTCACGCGGCGAGCGCGCATCGGCAACGACGATGTGGTAGTAAGGACGCTTCTTCGAGCCCGCACGGGCCAGTCTGATTTTCAGTGACATTTTATTTCTCCTAAAGCTCTGTTTCTCGTTGGTCGGGTTACGGCCGGGTTCAGCCGGTTTTGCTTGCGCCGTTTTCCGCTGCGATCTGCTCGTGATGGCGGATCACTTCGCGGATGACGAAGTTCAGGAATTTTTCTGCGAAATCGGGGTCGAGATGCGCTTCCTTGGCGAGGCGACGCAGCCGCTCGATCTGCTCGGTCTCGCGCTTGGGGTCTGCCGGCGGCAGGCCGTGCGTGGCCTTCAGCACGCCGACCGCCTTGGTGCAGCGGAAACGTTCGGCCAGCATATGGACCAACGCCGCATCGATATTATCGATCGAGGCGCGGTAGCCGGCGAGCTGGGTCCGGGCGTCGTCCATGGTCACGTCGTCGCTCATCCCTGCCTCACTTCTTCTTGGCCGAACCGGGCAATCCGCCCGGACCGCCCAGACCCGGCAGCTTCAGCCCGCCCGGCAGGCCGGGCAATCCGCCGCCGCCGAGGCCCGGCAAACCACCGGGAAGGCCCTTGGGCAGCCCGCCGCCGAGGCCGGCCGCCTCCGCCTGCTTCTTCAGCGCTTCGAGCTGCTTGGGATCCATCTTGGACAGGTCCGGCATACCGCCCATGCCGGGCATCATGCCGCCAAGGCCCATCTTGTTGGCAAGGCCGCCCATCAGGCCGCGCATCATGCCACCGCCTTTGCCCTTGCCGCCCATCGCCTTCATCATGTCGGCCATGCCGCGATGCATCTTGAGCAGCTTGTTGATTTCGGCGGCATCGGTACCGGAGCCGGCGGCGATGCGCTTCTTGCGCGAGTGTTTCAGAACGTCGGGATTGGCGCGCTCGGCCTTGGTCATCGACGAGATGATGGCGAGCTGGCGGCCGAACATCTTGTCGTCCATGCCGGCCGCGGCCATCTGGTCCTTCATCTTGCCCATGCCGGGCATCATGCCCATGATGCCGCCCATGCCGCCCATCTTCTGCATCTGGCCAAGCTGGTCGGCGAGATCGTTCAGGTCGAACTTGCCCGACTGCATCTTCTTGGCCATCGCCGCGGCTTTTTCCGCGTCGATGTTCTCGGCGGCCTTTTCGACCAGCGAAACGATGTCGCCCATGCCGAGGATGCGGTCGGCGATGCGCTTGGGATGGAATTCCTCCAGCCCGTCCATCTTTTCGCCGGTGCCGATGAGCTTGATCGGCTTGCCGGTGACGGCGCGCATGGAGAGTGCCGCACCGCCACGGCCGTCGCCGTCCATACGGGTCAGCACCAAACCGGTGATGCCGACGCGATCGTCGAAATTCTTGGCGAGATTGACGGCGTCCTGGCCGGTCAGCGAGTCGGCGACGAGCAGGATTTCGTGAGGGGTCGACGCCTTCTTGATGTCGGCCATTTCGACCATCAGCGGCTCGTCGATATGCGTGCGGCCGGCGGTGTCGAGGATGACGATGTCATGGCCGCCAAGCTTGGCCGCCTGCACGGCGCGTTTGGCGATGTCGACCGGCGTCTGGCCAGCGATGATCGGCAGCGTCGCCACCTTGGTCTGCTCGCCGAGCTGGCGCAGCTGTTCCTGCGCGGCCGGGCGGCGCGTGTCGAGCGAAGCCATGAGCACTTTTTTGCCCTGGCGCTCGGTCAGCCGCTTGGCGATCTTGGCCGAAGTGGTCGTCTTGCCCGAACCCTGCAGGCCGACCATCATGATGACGACCGGCGCCGGCGCATTCAGGTCGACGGCAACGCCCTCGGCGCCCAGCATCTCGACCAGCTCGTCATGGACGATCTTGACGACCATCTGGCCGGGCTTGATCGACTTCAGCACCGCCGCGCCAACGGCCTTTTCGCGCACCTTGTCGGTGAACGAGCGCACCACTTCAAGCGCGACGTCGGCTTCGAGCAGCGCACGGCGCACTTCGCGCAGCGCTGCCGAGACGTCGGCCTCCGACAGCGCGCCGCGGCCGGTGAGGCCGTTCAGAATTGAGCCAAGTCGCTCTTGCAGCGATTCGAACATGCTACTTCCTTCGATCCCGAGTGGTCAGACCCGAGAAGTAATGCGCCCGCCCCGATCATCCAAGCAAAGCCGGAGCGCGATGGCCCAAAACCAAAAAGCACCCGGGGGCGCGCTGCGCTGCCGGGTGTTGGCCTCCGGGATCGGTCTGGAGCGCATCTTGCGGCGCTCGCCACGTCCCGGTCGGCTTTCGCGAAGATGGTCGTCGCGGAAGTTGTGGGCCTTTGACAGCAAAAACCGCCGGGAGTCAAGGCAAACGGGGATGTTCGGCGGCTACGGCGCTCTATCTTTCTACCCTGAGGAGCGAGGAGGAGACCGCCATGACCCACGATACAACCCCGATACCGGTACCGTCGTTGCCGGAAACCCGCTCGGAAGCGGTCACCGCCGCCGTCCACTATTATCGCGCCGAGATCGCCCGCATGGCGGGATGGCGCGAGCGCATCGATCACACCACCAATTGGGCGATCACCGTCGTTGCCGCGCTGTTGTCGGTCTCGCTGTCGACCGCCACGGCCCATCACGGCGTGCTGCTGTTCGCCATGCTTCTGGTCTATCTTCTTTTGATGATCGAAGCGCGTCGCTATCGCTTCTTCGACGTCTATCGGTACCGGGTGCGGCAGTTCGAACGCCACTATTTCGCCCAGGCCTTCTCGCCGGTGCCCGATGCTTCCGCGAACTGGCAGCAGATTCTCGGCCAGAACCTGCGCGAGCCGCGCTTCTTCATCTCGACCGGCGATGCGTTGTCGCGACGCCTGCGCCGCAACTACATCTGGATGTTCCTGATCCTGCTCGCGGCATGGGTGCTGAAGATTTCGACGCCGAAACTGCAGCATGAGGGAAACAGCCTCGGCATTTCCCAATCGTTCCAGGACGTGGTGACCAACGCCAATCTCGGCCCGATCCCGGGCCTGTTCGTGCTTGCGGCGGTGACCGCGTTCTTCCTCTGGCTGCTTTACGCCTGCCTGCGAACGCAGGACGACACCGGCGAAAGCGGCTTCGGCGAAGTGCACGTCTAGGCCAGAACCTATTTTCCGATGCCGTGGTCGGGCCCAACCCTGAGCGGCGAACGTGGATGGAGCAGCAGCACCGCGGTGAGCAGGCTAGAGACGATGCCGATGCCGGCGATCAGCACGGCATCGAGCCCGGCCCAGCTCGCATCCTCCAGCGATCTTGCCTCCAACAGGGCAAACCCGCCCAGGCTCTTCTGGTGCGAAATCAGCAGGAAGCCGAACAGATTGTTGCCGAGATGCGCGCCAAAGGCGGCACCGAGATTGCCCGTCACATAAACCAGCATCATCAGAACAGCGGCGAAGGCACCGATCGAAATGAGGCCGGCGGCATTCATCGCCGGCGTCGCGCCGGCACCCCAGTGCAGGGCGGTGAAAACGAGCGTCGGCAGCAGCGCCCAAATCAACGGGCTGCGGAACCTCTTGGCCAGTCCGCGCGGCAGGTAGGCGCGAAACAGCAGTTCTTCCGAGGATGTCTGGATGAATGCCAACAGCGCAATGGGCACCAGCGCCAGCAGCCAGGAAACCAACGCGATCGACCCACGCCAGATACCGGGGTTGATCAGATAGAGCAGGATCTCGGACAGGAGGGAGGTCACGACGACGGCGGCGAGCCCTTTCAAGAAACCAGACCGCGAAATGCGGCGGCTGGTGCCGAAGAGAGCGGAGAGCGGTTCGCCATGGACCCATCGCATAACCAGCCACGCGCCGGCCCAGATGCCGGAGAACGTGCCAAGCGAAATGAGTATTCCGGCGGGCGATGCCAAGAACGCCGCCGGGTCCTCCCCCTCGGGCAGCACGGAAAGCGGCGGCATTTCGAGCAGGTGCATGCCGAGATAGATCGCGACGAAGGTCGAAAGCCCCCAGAACAAAAGGATGATGACCGTGCCGAGCACGAGCCGCGGCAGCGTCGTCTTTCCGTTCGGGCCCGAGCGGTAGGCTTCGAAGGCAGCGGGATCGATGGCCATAAGGCCTCCTTTTGGTGTGTCCGAAAGCTAGGCGCAGGAGCTTAGGATTAGGTTTCGAAGGTTCGCGCGCGCCCTGAAATCCGTTTCCCAATGAACACAACCGCCGGCGAAATATGCCGGAGGGTCAAAAAACGCTTGATCGACGGCGGGTTCTAGCCTCTTAGCCGGATATGGCGGAGTTGCGCGAATAGCGGTGACAAGCCGGTTTTTCGCTGTAAATTCGCGCAGACGAGGTGATTCAGGCAACCAGGAGACGAGAATGGCATTGCTTGCCAAGGGGAAGGTTTTTGCGGCCACGGTTCTGGCTGTTGTAGCAGCGGCGACCGGAGCCCAGGCTGCCGGCAAATGCGGCAAGGATGGCAGCGGCTTCACGGCCTGGGTCGAAGCCTACAAGTCCGACGCGGCGCGCCGCGGCATCGATACCGGCCCGCTGGCCGGCATAAAATACGACACCGGCGTCATCCGCATCGACCGCAGCCAGCACAAAGCGTTCTCCGGTTCGGTCGAACAATTCCTGGCGCGCCGGGCGCCCGCTTCCTACGTCTCCAAGGCCAAGGGCTACATGAAGTCGCAGGCGGGCCTGCTCAAGCGCATCGAAGACCGTTACGGCGTCCAGCCGGAAGTCGTGCTCGCCATCTGGGGCATGGAAACCGGCTTTGGCGCCAATTCGGGCAACAAGAGCGTGTTCGGCCCGCTGGCGACGCTGGCCTATGACTGCCGCCGCTCGGCCTTCTTCACCAACGAACTCGATTCGGCGCTGGAAATTGCCCAGAAGGGCTATATCGCCGCCAGCCAGATGAAGGGCGCCGGTTTCGGCGAACTCGGCCAGACGCAGTTCCTGCCATCCAAATATCTGCAATACGCCGTCGACTTCGATGGCGACGGCCGCCGCGACCTGATCCATTCGCGCGCTGACGTGCTGGCCTCGACCGCCAACTTCCTGAAAGGCCATGGCTGGGTCGCCGGCGGCGGCTATGGCCCCGGCGAGGTGAATTTCCGTGTCTGGAACGACTGGAACCGCGCGTCCGTCTACCAGAAAGGCCTGGCGGAATTCGCAAGGCGGATCGCCAACTAAGTAGCCACGCGATTCAAGCGAGGGCCTTGTTTCCAAGCAGGCCCTTGCTTGAACCTCTACATTTTCGGGGCGGTGCCGACCTTAGCGCCCCTTTATGACCTTCCAGACCTCGCTATGCCGGTTTTCCTGAAGGCGGTTGATGTCGGAATAGGTGATACGTCCGCTCGCCATGGCTTTGACCAGGCGTTGGCAGAAAACCGCGGGCGCGCGCTCCTTCGATACGCCCATGAAGGTTCTGAATTCTTCCTTCGCGGACAGCGGAAAGACAGCATAACTCTTCATACACTGGTCCATGCCGGCCTTGATGTCCGGCTTGTCACCCGCAAGAGAAATCTGGCAGGCTGACAGAACAGCGATTGCCGCCAACAATGGGCGAAGCTTCTTTCGCAATGGATAGTCCCCCTCGTCTGAATAATAGTCCAATCTGGAAAAGCGCAGAAACGCCGGGTCAGAAGGAATGTCCCCATTACGTTTGTCAATGCGAGGAATCCGGCAATCCAGAAGCCGAAGCGCCCGTGTATTGCACTACATACCCAAACGAGTTGTTGAGTTTACCCCTCACGGACAATCCGGTGCGCGAAAGCAGTTCCTACTGGACTTCGATCTTGTAGGAACATCCCGCCAGCACCTTGCCGGGATGCGTCTCGACGGTTGAGACATTGAGGCTGATGCGCGTGGCGAAGGTGACGCCTTCGGCGCTCTCGGTTTTGTCCGATACCACTTTCTCGCCAAGGAATTTCTGCGGGCTGGAAATCAGCGGCTGAATGCCGAGCTTCTTTGCAACGTCCGCCGCCGCGACGCCGTCCAGCACGGCCATCGGCCCACTGGACGTAAAGACGATGCTCTTCGTCTGCTCGTCAAAGACCGCGACCGGCTTTTCCAGTTCGTATTGCGACAGGAAGGGATTGTTGCTGTCGACCTTGCGCCAGCCGAGCTTTTCGGCGGCACCTGCTTCTCCGGTCAGCCAGAAAGCGAAACCATTATAGGCCGGCACATCGGCCCGGCATTCAATCAGGGCCGGAAGATCGAGGCTGCCGGGGTCGAATTCCTGTGCGACGGCTGGCTCCGCGGCAAGCAGAGCCAGACCGGTCAGGCACGGAACGGTGCCGCGCACGTTCAGCGGCGGTTTCTGGCCGCCAATGTACGCAGGCGCAGCGCGTTGAGCTTGATGAAGCCGGCGGCGTCCTTCTGGTCGTAAGCGCCCTGGTCGTCCTCGAAGGTGACCAGCTTGTCCGAATAGAGCGACTTCGCGCTCTCGCGGCCGATGACCATGACGTTGCCCTTGTAGAGCTTGAGCGTCACTTCGCCCTCGACATCCTTCTGGCTGAGGTCGATCGCCGCCTGCAGCATCTGGCGCTCGGGCGAGAACCAGAAGCCGTAATAGATCAGCTCGGCATAGCGCGGCATCAGCTCGTCCTTGAGGTGCGCGGCACCCCGGTCGAGCGTGATCGACTCGATGGCGCGGTGCGCCTGAAGCAGGATCGTGCCACCGGGGGTCTCGTAGACGCCGCGGCTCTTCATGCCGACGAAGCGGTTCTCGACCAGGTCGAGACGGCCGATGCCGTTGTCGCGGCCGTAGTCGTTGAGCTTGGCAAGCAAGGTCGCCGGCGACAGGCGCTCGCCGTTGATCGAGACGGCATCGCCCTTTTCGAAGCCGATCTTGATAACAGTCGCCTTGTCAGGCGCTGCCTCGGGCGAAATGGTGCGCATGTGCACGTATTCGGGCGCCTCGACGGCCGGATCTTCCAGCACCTTGCCCTCGGAGGACGAGTGCAAAAGGTTGGCGTCGACCGAGAACGGCGCCTCGCCCTTCTTGTCCTTGGCCACCGGGATCTGATGCTTCTCGGCGAAGTCGAGCAGGTCGGTGCGGCTCTTGAACGACCAGTCGCGCCACGGTGCGATGATCTTGATGTCGGGGTTCAGCGCATAGGCCGACAGTTCGAAGCGGACCTGGTCGTTGCCCTTGCCGGTGGCGCCGTGGGCAATCGCGTCTGCGCCGGTCTTCTTGGCGATCTCGACGAGATGCTTGGAGATCAGCGGGCGGGCGATCGAGGTGCCGAGCAGGTAGACGCCTTCATAGACGGCATTGGCGCGGAACATCGGGAAGACGAAGTCGCGGACGAACTCCTCGCGCACGTCCTCGATGAAGATTTCCTTGATGCCGAGCATTTCGGCCTTCTTGCGCGCCGGCTCCAGCTCCTCGCCCTGGCCGAGGTCGGCGGTGAAGGTGACGACCTCCGCATTGAGCTCGGTCTGCAGCCACTTCAGGATGATCGATGTGTCGAGGCCGCCGGAATAGGCGAGCACAACCTTCTTGACGTCTTTCCACTTGGTCATCTTGGAGGGTAACCTTCTTGCGCTTGGCCAGAACCGCATTTTTGCGGCTGCACTATTAGTGCGGTTCCGATCCGGGGGGAAGCGGCCAGCCGCGCCAAAATGCATGGCGTTGGCGACGTTCAGCCCAGGCACCCACCTCCCGGTCGAAAGGTTTCATTGACTGTACTTGCGCAAGTGCGAGGCCGATTCAGTCGCGCGGTGCCGCAAACACCACCGGGTTAAGTCTGCCTTCACGATTCAACCGGTAATTGACCCACGCCCTCCTGATTGCCTCCCATCGAAGGTCCTTTGATCCAGATGCGCGTCATCTCCTGCATCGCCACGGAACATAATCTGTGGCTCGTCCTGCTCGCCGCTTTCCTGTGCGTCACCGGCTGTTGGGTCACCTCCGGCCTTTTCCAGCGCACCAGGAAAACCGATGGCATCCAGGCCAAGGGTTGGCTGGTTTTGACGGCGGTTGCAGCTGGCTCGTCGATCTGGTGCACGCATTTTGTCGCCATGCTGGCCTATGATCCCGGCGCGCCGATCTTCTTCGAACCGCTTCTGACTATGGCCTCGCTGATCATCGCCATCATCGGCACCGGGCTCGGCTTCGCCTGCGCAACCAGTGGTGGCCGCTACATGGCGCCTGTCGGCGGCGCCATCGTCGGCCTGGCGATCTCTGCGATGCACTATACCGGCATGGCCGCCTATCACGTTGCCGGTATCGTCGAGTGGGACAGCGCCTATGTCGCCGCTTCCGTTCTGATCGCAATCGCCTTCGGCGCAGTGGCGCTGGCACAGTGGGTGCGCGGGCAAAGCCGCAATGCACTCTTCATTGGAACCGGCGTTCTGGTTCTGGCGATCGTCGGCCTGCACTTCACCGGCATGGCCGCGGTTTCGGTGACACCGATGTCCTTTGTCACCGGTGGCACCAACCCCAGCGTCCTCGAGGCGATGGCCGTTTCCGTGGCGATCGTCGGCTTGCTGATCGCCGGCACCGGCGCCGTCAGCTACCTCATCGACGAGCGCATGCGCTTCGAGAATTACGAGCGCTTGCAGCAGCTCGCTCTCAACGATGCGCTGACCGGCCTGCCCAACCGCACCAGCTTCACCGACTATCTGGTCAACGAAATCGAGCGGGCCGCCGAAACCGACGGTACCAAGGTCGCGGTGATCGGCATCGATCTCGACCGCTTCAAGGAAATCAACGATCTGCGTGGCCATGCAGCCGGCGACCATGCGCTGAAGATGGTGGCGCGCCGCCTGGCGCGCCTGTTGAAGGACGGCGAATTCACGGCGCGCCTCGGTGGCGACGAGTTCGCGGCCATCAAGCGTTTCACCGAGCAAAGCGACCTGCTCGACTTCGTGGCGAGACTGGAAAAGGCGCTGTTTCAGCCGCTGCGTTTCGACGATTTCGAGATCGTAACCGGCGCAAGCATCGGCGTCGCCGTCTACCCGCTCGATGGCGAAGACTGCGAGCGGCTGGTCAGCAATGCCGACCTTGCCATGTACCGCGCCAAGGCGGACGTGCAGCAGGCGGTCTGTTTCTACGAATCGGCCATGGACGAGGCGGCCCGCGACCGGCGCGCGCTCGCCAACGATCTGCGCCATGCCATCGACCGCGGCGATCTGGCGCTCCACTACCAGTTGCAGGCTTCCGTGCTGACCGGCGAAGTGACCGGCTACGAAGCGCTTCTGCGTTGGCGCCACCCCGAGCGTGGCATGATCCCTCCGTCGGAATTCATTCCGATCGCCGAGGAAAACGGCTCGATCCAGGCCATCGGCGAGTGGGTCTTGCGCACCGCATGCCGGCAGGCAGCGGGATGGCACAACGGACACAAGGTCGCCGTCAACCTGTCGCCCAAGCAGCTGTCGCACAGCAACCTGCCGAAGCTGATCCACGAAATCCTGCTGGAGACCGGCCTGCCGGCGCGCCGGCTTGAGCTGGAACTGACGGAATCCGCCATCATCGCCGACAAGGCGCGAACCCTGCATGCGCTGCGCCAGATCAGGGCACTGGGGGTTACGATTGCCATCGACGATTTCGGCACCGGCTATTCCTCGCTCGACACGCTGCGTTCCTTCCCGTTCGACAAGATCAAGCTCGACCGTTCCTTCATGGGCGACATCGAACAAAGCCCGCAGGCGAAGGCCATCGTGCGCGCCGTGCTTGCTCTCGGGCGCAGCCTCGAGATCCCGGTGCTCGCCGAAGGCGTCGAGACAAAAATCCAGCTTTCCATCCTGCAACAGGAAGGCTGTAACGAAGCGCAAGGTTTTCTGCTTGGCCGGCCTCAGCCGCTCGGCAAGATCATCGAAGCCAACTTTGGCCCGGAAATCGTCGAGGAGGCCATGGAAACCACTGTCTCCGTGCGCCTGCCCTTGAAACGCCTGGGTCGATAGCCCCAGGCAACTGTCTCTGGAGCGGGACAAGCTTATCGGCTATGGCTCGGCCTGCCTGCTGCTGGGAGCCTTTCCATGTCCTTTGTTCCGGACAACACGACGCTGATCCAATTCGCCATCGCCACCTTCATCCTGGCGATCACGCCCGGACCGGACATGACCCTGTTCGTCAGCCGCACACTGAGCCAGGGCCGCGCCGCAGGCTTTGCCTCGATGGCCGGTGCACTGTCAGGCACTTTGATCCACACGTCACTGGTTGTGGTCGGCGTTTCGGCGCTCATCGTCGCCTCGCCGATGGCTTTCTTTGTTTTGAAGATCTTCGGCGCCGGCTATCTGGTCTTTCTCGCCTGGCAGGCTGTCACCAAGGGTTCGGCCTTTTCGCCGGAAAAGAAGGTGGGGCCGCAGATTTCGCTTGCGCGTGCCTGGGCGGCGGGGCTTGGCGTCAACCTGCTCAACCCGAAGATCATCCTGTTCTTCATGACCTTCCTGCCGCAATTCGTCTCCGCGCACGATCCCAACGCGCCGGGCAAGCTGTTCTTCCTCGGCGCAATGTTCGTGGTGCTGTCCATTCCGGTGACCGCGCCGATGGTGTTCGCCGCGGAAAAGTTCTCGGCGGCGATGAAGGCCAGCCCGCGCGTCACGCGTGTGGTGGACTATCTGTTCGCCGGGGTGTTCTCGGCCTTCGCGCTCAAGATCCTGACGGCCCAGGCGAAGTAGGCGGATTGTCGTCCCGCCACCAGCTTGCCGCCCACCGGCCCGCGCAAAACCAGTAGAAAATGCCGCCGACCATTCCGGCGCCGATCAACGCCAGAATGACGCGCGTGCCGGCGATCATGAAATCCGGATCGCCGGACTGGCGCGCGAAGCCGATAATGGCCGCGGCCACGACGCCGCCGCCCAGCGCATAAAACAGCCAGTCGCGGCGGGCGAGCACTTCCGACAACAGGATGAGCACCGCCGATGGCGCGAAGGCGAAATAGCCTATGAACAAGGCAAGCAGCGGTATGGTCACCACCAATGGGCCGCTCGCCATCAAACGGGTTTCCTCAGCCGTGAAGCCGGCCGAGCCGAGGAACAGCACATTGATGAAGGCGCTCGCCGCCAGCGCGGCAATCGCATAGCCGAACAGGATGACGAGGCAACGGACGAAATAGGCCGCGAAGCGGCTCACTCGCCGTGCCCCGCGATCATCATCGCCTCCAGCGCCAGGCGCTCGGATTTCTTCAACCGCTCCGATTCCGACTTCAGCTGGCCGCAAGCGGCCAGGATGTCGCGACCGCGCGGCGTGCGGATCGGCGAGGCGTAGCCGGCATTGTTGATGAAGTCGGCGAACTTCTCGATCGTCTCCCAGTCCGAGCACTGGTAGTTGGTGCCGGGCCAGGGATTGAACGGGATCAGGTTGATCTTGGCCGGGATGCCCTTGAGCAGCTGCACCAGCGCCTTGGCATCTTCCGGGCTGTCATTGACGTCCTTCAGCATCACATATTCGAAGGTGATGCGGCGCGCGTTGGAAAGGCCCGGATATTTGCGACAGGCATCGATCAGCTCTTTCAGCGGGTACTTCTTGTTGATCGGCACCAGAAGGTCGCGCAAATCGTCGTTCGAGGCGTGCAGCGAAATCGCCAGCATCACGCCGATCTCCTCGCCGGTGCGGAAGATTTCGGGCACGACGCCGGAGGTGGACAGCGTGATGCGGCGCTTGGACAAAGCCAGCCCGTCACCATCGGATGCGATGAGCAGCGCCTGCTTCACCGCCTCGAAATTGTAGAGCGGCTCGCCCATGCCCATCATGACGATGTTGGAGACCTTGCGGCCCTCGGCTGGCACGATGGCGCCGGCCGGCGTGTCGCGGTCGGGGAAGTCGCCCAGCCGGTCGCGAGCGGTCATCAGCTGCGTCAGGATTTCTTCCGCCGTCAGGTTGCGCACCAGCTTCTGCGTGCCGGTATGGCAGAACGAGCAGGTCAGCGTGCAGCCAACCTGGCTGGAAATGCACAGCGTGCCGCGTCCTTCCTCGGGAATGTAGACCGTCTCGATCTCCACCGGGCGGCCGGCGCCGCGCGGCGGGAAACGGAACAGCCATTTGCGGGTGCCGTCGGAAGAAATCTGCTCCTCGACGATCTCGGGCCGCGTGATGGCGAAATGCTGGTCAAGCGCGGTGCGCAGGTCCTTCGAGATGTTGAACATCTGCGAGAATTCGGAAACGCCGCGCACATAAAGCCAATGCCAGAGCTGCTGCACGCGCATCTTGGCCTGCTTTTCCGGCACGATGCCGGAAGCGACCAGCGCCTCGGCCATTTCGGCGCGGCCAAGGCCGATCAGCGATGCCTTCTGGGCAGCGCCGGCGCGGGCGGCGAGTGCGGCACGCGTGTTGCCATCGGTGATGTCGAGCGAAAGGGTCATAGCGATCTGGCGTGGACTGTTACAATTTTGGCTAGATAGGGTTCAGGCCGCACATATCACAGCTGCGACATGGCGTCACGATGGTGTCGCATCCAGCATGGCGACAGCCCGTCGAAAACGACCTGTCAGGCCGATCGTTCCCGTTTTTGTCGAAAAACAAAAGCCGGGCGCGTGGCCCGGCCTGTCGTCGGCATGTCTGGAAAGCCGCGCCTACTTGCAGGTGGCGATCGACTGCAGCGCCGCCGAAATGCCCTTCAGCGAAAAGACGTAGGACGTCGGATTGCCGCGACCGGATTTGGCGGTGACCTTCATGTCCTTGCCGGTCTTCATGGCTGCGATCAGCACCGGTTCCTCGGCAGCGTTCTCCACCCAGGCCGACTTGCCCTTGGTGAACATCGAGAACGACTTGTTGTCGATGGTGACGACAGCCTTCGAATTCTGCTGGAACGCATAGCCGGCGATGAACTGCGGCTCGTAGGAAACCTGCTGACCCGGACGCTGGCTGACGAAGAAGAACATGTCGCCGTGGTCGAGCGTCGGCGGCTGCTTGTCGGTCGGCACGGTCAGGACGTAGCAGACCTTGCCGCTCGCAGCCTTGTAGCTGTAGGTGCCCCAGGCATTGTGCTGGCCAATCTTGGTCGCCTGCTGGGCGAGCGCCGGCACCGCCGTGGCAAACAGGGCCAGACCGGTGGCAATAGCAATCAATCCGCGCATTTTCTTTCCTGTATTCCAAACTATGCGGGTGCCAGGCAGGACCCCGCCCGCCGTTTCGCTTTAGTTTGATTTAATCTGGGTTACCAAAGGGTGAACTTTCCGAGGAAAAGAACGCCGCCTTCAGAAACCGTTGCCTATTCCGGGCCCTAGCCGCCTTGCGACAGGGGCCCGCACCCCATGGCAGACATGGAGAGCACGAAAACGGCAAGAATTTGACTGGAGGAAATGGCGCCCGTCATGTCGGGCGCCAGGCGCGACGGTGTCGTCAGTCGTGCTCAGCGATGGCGTCGCGCGCGGCCTGGCGATGCGCCGGCGTGATGTGGGAGCTCACGGCCGTGATCGCCGCCGTCAAAACGGCGATGTCGTCGGTGAAGCCGATACCGGCGACAAAATCGGGAATGGCGTCGATCGGCAGCACGAAATAGGCCAGTGCGCCAAACAGGATCGCCTTGACCTTGACCGGCGTTTCCTTGTCGAGCGCGCAATAATAGGCAGCGACCACGTCCTCCATGAACGGGATCTGTCGTGCCGCCTTCTTGGCCGTGCGCCAGAATTTCGCGCGAACGCTCCTTTCCTGGGCTGGGCCATCGCCCGGGCCGAAGAATTCGTAGCTGCCGTCGCGCACCATCCTGGAGCCCCCGAAACAACGAGGCACCGACTTGGCCTCGGCCGAGATGTGGGAAGTACCGAACCCGCCTGCAAGATGCCGCCCCGCCAAGCGGTACGACCGCCCAATCAGTTGCCGGCGATGCGGTCCATCTTCTTGGCCAGTTCGAAGTCGAGCGCGGTCAGCCCGTCGGCGTCATGCGTGTTCAGCGTGACGTTCACGGTCTTGTAGACATTCGACCAGTCGGGGTGATGGTCCATTTTCTCGGCGGCCAGCGCCGTCCGCATCATGAAGGCGAAGGCTTCCGAAAAGTTCTTGAAATCGAAGGTGCGGGAAATCGACTTGCCGTCAGCGGCAAGAGCCCAGCCGTCCAGTCCGGCCAGCAACGCGGCAACGGCCTCCCGGCTCAATTTTTCTCTCGTCATGTCCTGCTTCCGTGCTATCGCGATTGGGATTGTTGGCAAGATAGCGTGGCAGCCGATGCGCGTGGAACCCCCAAAATCGATCCTGTTTGTTTGCCTCGGCAACATCTGCCGTTCTCCGCTGGCCGAAGGCGTCTTCGGGCACGTCCTGGCGACGCGCGGCATGGACCAGGCCTTCCGGCTCGATTCGGCGGGAACAGGCGGCTGGCATGCCGGCTCGGCGCCGGACCCGCGCTCGGTCGACATTGCCGCGCATCATGGCATCGACATTTCCGGCCAGAAGGCGCGCAAGGTGACGCCTGACGATTTCGACCGCTTCGATCTGATCTTCGGCATGGACCGGTCGAATGTCGCCGACCTGAAGGCCGCGGCTCCATCGTCCGCACAGGACCGCATCCACCTTTTCCTGGAATTCGCCGGCAACCGCGGCAGCGAGGTGCCGGATCCCTATTATGGCGGGTCCGAAGGCTTCGCCTCGGTCTACCGCATGATTCGCGAGGCGTCGGAAACCATCGCGACCCGGTTGGAGGGACGGGCGTCCGCATCCAGCAGCGGCCAGGCCTCTTCCACGACATAGGGGCCGCCGCCGACCGAATCGCGCGACGACATCAGCACGAAACGGCCGACACGGAAGGGCATGGCGGCGAAGTTACCGCGCGCCGAGAGATAGTGGGCGACCTCCAGCGGGCTGGAATTGCGCAGCCGCGCGAGCGTGACATGCGGCGTGAACTTGCGCGGATCGGTCGGCACGCCGAGACGCTGGCAGATGCGTTCGATCTCCGCCTGCAGCGCATTGAGGTCGGGCGAGGGCGCGACGCCGGCCCATACCGCATGCGGCTTCTTCTGTCCGAAAGCGCCGACACCCGACAGCGTCAGCGAAAACGAGGGGCGGTGGACACGGTCCAGCGCATTGGCGACCTCGTCGGCGACATGGCCTTCGACATCGCCGATGAAGCGCAACGTCAGATGGTAATTCTCGACATCGATCCAGCGGGCGCCGGGCAGGCCGCCCCTGAGCAGGGAGAGTGAGAGAGCAGCATCACGCGGAATTTCGAGGGCGGTGAAAAGACGCGGCATGGTAAGCCTCCTGTCCTCGAATCGATCTCTCACCTACAGCGAATCACTGAAAAGCGGCGGGAGCAAGAGGTTTATTTTGGGCGCCGCGCCCATTTCCGTCGATCCGCGCAGCCGGCTCAGGATTTTCCGGCCGTGGCCTGAATGGCCTTTTCGACCGTCGGCAGGATACGCTCGACGATGACATCGATGCCTTTGGCATTGGGGTGCATGCCGTCGGGAAGCTGCAAGGCAGGGTTGCCGGCAACGCCGTCGAGAAAGAACGGATAGAGCGGCACTTCGTATTTCTGGGCGAGCCTCGGATAGAGCGTACCGAACGCCTCGCCATAGGCGTGGCCGAGATTGGGAGCAGCAACCATGCCGGCGAGCAGCACCGGGATTTTGCGCTCCTTCAGTCGCGTCAGCATCTTGTCCAGATTGTCCTCGACCAGCTGCGGGTCGATGCCGCGCAGCATGTCGTTGGCGCCGAGTTCAAGAATGACCAGCCTGGTCCCGTCCGGCACCGACCAGTCGAGCCGCGCCAGTCCGCCGCTCGACGTGTCGCCGGAAACGCCGGCATTGGCGACGGCGACATCATATCCCTTGGCGCGCAAGGCGGCCTGGAGCCTGTCGGTGAACCCTTCGCCGGGCGCCAGGCCGAAGCCCGCGGTCAGGCTGTCGCCGAAGCCGACGATCTGGACTTGTTCGGCCCGGGCGGCTGAAATCGGCATAAGCGCCATGAAAAATGCGACAAAGACGGCGAGATGTTTGAAAACCATGCGGCAAGCCCCATATCACCGGGACAGTCCCGCCCCGTTTTCTCCATATAGGACAGTTTCGCTTTGACTGAAGCCGTCATCCAGCTGAAGGACGTTTCACTGACCCTTGGCGAGGGCGCCTCGTCGGTGCATGTGCTGAAGGGGATCAGCCTCGATGTCGCGGCGGGAGAAGCCACCGGCATAGTCGGACCGTCCGGCTCGGGCAAGTCCACTTTGCTGATGGTGCTGGCCGGTCTGGAGCGGGTCGACGCCGGCAGCGTGCGCATAGCCGGCGAATTGCTGAACGGCAAAAGCGAGGATCAGATTGCTTCGTTTCGGGGCCGGAACATTGGCATCGTCTTCCAGTCCTTCCACCTCATTCCCAACATGACGGCGCTGGAAAATGTCGCCGTGCCGCTGGAACTTGCCGGCGCCGCCGATCCATTTGGCGTTGCCGCGCGCGAACTGGCGGCGGTCGGTCTTGCGGATCGCGTTACTCACTATCCCGGCGAGCTTTCGGGCGGCGAACAGCAGCGCGTGGCGATCGCCCGTGCGCTGGCGCCGTCGCCGCGCATCCTCATCGCCGATGAGCCGACCGGCAATCTCGATCAGGCGACGGGAAAACAGGTTGCCGACCTGCTTTTCGCCAAGGCTGTGGAACGCGCCATGACGCTGGTGCTGGTCACGCACGATCCCGCGCTCGCGGCCCGCTGCACGCGCCAGATCGCGATGCGCTCGGGCCGGATCGAGGCAGGCGCGATCCTCGCCAGGATCCCGGCTTGAGACCGCGCGGATGAACGGCGCCTCGGTTCCCAATCCTCTGGCACGAACGCTTGCCCTGGCGGTTCGTTTTTCCTTGCGCGAAATGCGCGGCGGCCTGTCCGGCTTCCTGATTTTCATCGCCTGCATCGCCCTCGGCGTCGCGGCGATCGGCGGTGTCAATTCAGTGGCGCGATCGATTTCAGACGGCGTCGCCACCCAGGGCCAGACGCTGCTTGGCGGCGATATCCGTTTCCAGCTCAACCAGCGCGACGCGACCGCGGCCGAGCGCAGCTTCCTGGACGGGCTTGGCACTGTTTCGGAAAGCTCCGGCATGCGCTCCATGGCGCGCCTGATGGACGGCTCCGACCAGGCTCTTGTCGAGGCCAAGGCTGTCGACCAGACCTATCCGCTCTATGGCACGCTCCAGACCGAACCGGCGCTGCCGCGCGAGGCTCTATTTTCGGAGAATTCGGGCGCATTCGGCGCTGTCGCGCCGGACATCCTGTTCGAACGGCTGCATCTGAAGCCCGGCGACCGCCTGAAGCTCGGCAACGCCACGTTCGAACTGCGGGCGATGCTGACCAGCGAGCCGGATGCGGTGTCCGATGGCTTCGGTTTCGCGCCGCGCCTGCTGATTTCCAAGGAAGGACTGGCAGCCTCCGGCCTCGTGCAGCCGGGCAGTCTGGTCGAGAACGCCTACAAAATCCGTTTGCCCGCTCGGGCCAGCGAGGCCGACATCGAGGCCATCCGCCAGCAGGCGACCGACAAGTTCCCCGAGGCGGGCTGGTCGATCCGCAATCGAACCAACGCCGCACCGGCTTTGTCGTCCAACATCGAACGTTTCTCGCAGTTCCTGACGCTGGTCGGGCTCACCGCGCTGGTGGTCGGCGGCGTCGGCGTCGCCAACGCCGTGCGCGCCTATCTCGACGGCAAGCGTTCGGTGATCGCCACCTTCAAGAGCCTCGGAGCCTCGGGCGGCTTCGTCTTCACGGTCTATCTCGTGCAGATCCTGATGATTTCCGGGCTGGGCATTCTGCTCGGCCTGCTGCTCGGCGCGGCCATGCCGTTCGCGGCGAGCGCCGCGCTGCAATCGCTCATTCCCGTACCGGCCGAAGGCGGGTTTTATCCCGGCGCGCTGACCCTTGCCGCGCTGTTTGGCGTCATGGTGACGCTCGTCTTCGCATTGCTGCCGCTCGGTCGCGCCCGCGACATTCCAGCCACCGCGCTGTTTCGCGAGATGGGGTTTGAAAGCCGCGGCTTGCCGCGCTTGCCTTATGTCGCGGCTGCACTGCTCATTGCCGCGGTGCTTGCCGGTCTGGCGGTGCTGCTGGCCCACGATCGTCGCATCGCCGCCATCTTCGTCGGCGCGACCATATTTTCATTTCTCGTGCTGAGGCTGGTGAGCGCGCTCGTCCAGCTTGTCGCCAGGAGAAGCCCGCGCGTCCGCTCCACCGCGCTGCGGCTGGCGGTCGGCAACATTCACCGTCCCGGCGCCCTGACGCCATCCGTCGTGTTGTCGCTGGGACTTGGCCTGACGCTACTGGTCACGCTCGCGCTGATCGATGGAAATCTCAGGCGGCAGATCGGCGGCAGCCTGCCCGAGCGCGCGCCGAATTTCTTCTTCGTCGATATCCAGGCGGCCGATGTCGACGCCTTCTCCGCTCTGGTCGCCAGGGAAGCGCCGCAGGGAACGCTGGCCAGGGTGCCGATGCTGCGCGGCCGCGTGATGGCGCTGAACGGCGTCGCCGTCGACAAGATCGCCGTACGGCCTGAAGGCGCCTGGGTGCTGCGCGGCGACCGCGGCATCACCTATGCAACGACCATGCCCGAAAACGCCACGCTGTCGGCCGGAAACTGGTGGCCGGCCGACTATCAGGGCGAACCGCTGGTGTCCTTCTCGGCC
Source organism: Mesorhizobium sp. 2RAF21 (assembly GCF_052115345.1). Classification (NCBI taxonomy): domain Bacteria; kingdom Pseudomonadati; phylum Pseudomonadota; class Alphaproteobacteria; order Hyphomicrobiales; family Phyllobacteriaceae; genus Mesorhizobium; species Mesorhizobium sp. 2RAF21. The sequence goes on from NZ_JBFRGM010000001.1 coordinate 305,153, forward strand.
GAGGAAGCGCATGCGCTCGACCTGAAGATCGGCGATACCGTCACCGTCAATGTGCTGGGCCGCAACATCACCGCCAGGATCGCCAATTTCCGCCAGGTGCAGTGGGAGACCATGGGCATTAATTTCGTCATGGTGTTTACGCCCAACACCTTCGCCGGCGCGCCACATTCCTGGCTGGCGACGCTGACGGAAAAGACCGCGACCACGGCCGACGACGCCCGGGTGCTCAACGCGGTAACCCGCGCTTACCCGGCGGTGACGAGCGTGCGGGTCAAGGATGCGCTCGAGATCGTCAATCGGCTGGTCGGCCAGATCGGCACCGCTATCCGTGCCGCCGCCGGTGTGGCACTCGTCTCGTCCGTGCTCGTGCTGGCCGGCGCACTGGCCGCCGGCAACCGGGCACGCATCCACGACGCGGTCGTGTTGAAGACGCTGGGCGCCACGCGCCGCACCCTGATTGCCGCCTTCTCGCTCGAATACATGCTGATCGGCCTCGCCACCGCTGTCTTTGCCTTGTTCGCGGGCGGTATTGCTGCCTGGTTCGTGGTGTCGCGGGTCATGACATTGCCGTGGCAGTTTCAGCCCGAAGTGGCCATCGGCACCATTCTGCTTTCACTCGTCGTCACCGTCGGCATCGGGCTCCTGGGCACCTGGCGGGTGCTGGGCCACAAAGCCGCACCTGTACTGCGTACGTTATGAGCCATGCAAAAATCACGCTGTTTCGGACGATTTTCGGTTAATTCACGGTAAGAAATCGCCAGAAACGGCGCATTTTTCGCCTCTTGGCCCCTTCACGAAGCGTTGCAGGCCGTCACGGTCTTGTTCTTGCCTTCAAGAACCCTCATATTTCGGGCAGGCATGCTGGAGCCCCGCCAGCGGCGCCTGGGCTCCGTTTCGGGAGCCTGACACCCGACGGGGCAGAGCAACAGAGGAATCCCATGTCTGACTTCCGCAACTATCAAACGCGTAGCGTGCCGGCTGGAACCCGTGCCGACGCCGGCATTGATGAAGGCCTGCGCGCTTACATGCTCAAGGTCTATAATTTGATGGGCCTTGGCCTGCTGATCACCGGCATTGCCGCGGTCGGCACCGTCATGCTGGCCACCACCAACAATCCGGCCGCAGCCGTCGCCACGCTGCCGAATGGCGATATGCTGACCTCGTTCGGTTACGCGATCTTCGCCTCGCCGCTGCGCTGGGTGGTCATGCTTGCCCCGCTCGCCGCCGTGTTCTTCCTGTCGTTCCGCGTCCAGTCGATGAGCGTCTCGGCCGCGCAGACCACCTTCTGGGTCTATGCCGGCCTGGTTGGCCTGTCGCTGTCGTCGATCTTCCTCGTCTACACGTCGGCGTCGATCTCGCAGACCTTCTTCGCCACCGCAGCCGCCTTCGGCGCGCTGTCGCTGTACGGCTACACCACCAAGCGTGACCTGACCGCGATGGGCTCGTTCCTGATCATGGGCGTGTTCGGCATCCTGATCGCCATGGTCATCAACATCTTCCTGCAGTCGTCGGCGCTGTCCTTCGCCATCTCGGCGATCGGCGTGCTGGTGTTCGCCGGCCTCACCGCCTACGACACCCAGAAGATCAAGGAGATGTATTACGAGAACGACGATACGCTCGTCGCTGGTCGCAAGGCGATCATGGGCGCGCTGACGCTGTATCTCGACTTCATCAACATGTTCATGTTCCTGCTGCAGTTCATGGGCGACCGCCGCTAAGGCGACACCCTGGACCAGCGAAATCGAGGGGGCGGCCCAACGGCCGCCCCTTTTCTTTTGCGCCTGTTTTTGCTCTCATCTGAGGCAGCAATGATTGGTGCATAAAAAATGAGCAGTTTGACAATACGCGATGCGGAACCCGCCGATCTCGACCGAATCACAGAGATTTATGCGGACGCCGTCGCCAACGGCACGGCCTCCTATGAGCTTTCGCCACCCGGTCGGGACGAGATGGGAGACCGGTATGCGGCATTGAAGGCCAGTGGCTTTCCCTATCTGGTCGCCACTGATTCGGATGGAATCGTGCTCGGTTATGCCTATGCAGGCGCCTTCCGCGCGCGGCCGGCCTACCGTTTCATCGTCGAGGATTCGGTCTATGTCGCTCCCGAAGCCAAAGGCCAGGGCGTCGGGCGGCAGTTGATGGAACAGCTGATCGAAGCGACGCGGGCGCTGGGTTTCCGCCAGATCGTCGCGGTGATCGGCGACGGCAGTCCCGACAGCGCTTCGGTGAAGCTGCACGAGAGGCTCGGCTTCACCCATTCGGGACGCCTCGTCGGCTCGGGCTACAAGCACGGCCGCTGGCTGGACACCGTGTTCATGCAGCTGGAACTGAATGGCGGCGCTTCAATCCCGCCGGACCCGGCCTCCTGGCCGGAGCGCAAGTTCGGGCAAGGCTAAAGCAGCGGTCCCGACCGCTCAAAATCGAGGCTTCTCAAGCCTTTACCAGCTTCAGCCCGGTGTCGAAGATGCCGAGAACGCGGGCCAGTTCATGGCCGCGCTTGAGGATACGCCCGCCGGCGGCGATGACCGCGAAAGCGCCCTGCCGGCGCGCCAGTTTCGGGTCCTTGACGATCTGGAACAGCGGCACTTCCGAGGCCCGGCGATAGACGGAAAACACCGCCCGGTCGGTGAGATGGTCGATGGCATAGTCGCGCCATTCGTTGGCGGCGACCATTCGCCCATAGAGTCGAAGAATAAGATCGAGCTCACGCCGCTCGAAGGCAACCGGCAGGTCGAGACGCTCGCGTCGTGCCTCATGCAGCGGGATCAGTATTGCGGATGCGTCCCCATCCTCCGTCCCGCCACCGCGTTCCATCATGCCTTTATCCTCAGGCGGAATCGTTTGCTGGCAACAGGGTCGCGCTTTCGGCCGTCAATTGCAAGGGTGCAGGCGAATCCCTACCCACGCTGTTGATCGAGGACGCGTCCACTCACGTTTGCAAACGACGTGTTGGAAATGGTGATTCACCGCCACATTCTCGCCGTCTTTTATCCGCGTTGTCGCCCCAATATCCGACGAACCTGCGATCGTTGCCTGAGACGGTTCGGTCCGGCACCGGCTCGTAAACCCCAAGCCCCCCGCCCACGGGTCAGCGTCGGATCGAACCAACCTCTGCCTGCAGGCGAAACAAGAGCGACAATTTTTGAAAAGAGCCACCGGCGTCGGACACAGCCTGACGTCGGTTTTTTGTTGTCCTCGCACGGTCGACAACCCCGGCAACCCGCCGGCGGCTCATCCGGGATGATTTAAGAGATCAAAGCGACGGCCGGCGGATAAAAGCCGCGCCGATGATCGGGCCGAGCAGGCCGTCGCGGCTGACCGCCTGCAAAAGCACCGCGGAACCGGCAGCCTTGCTGATTTCGCTGGCCGGCAGGTCATAGCGTTGCGACTTGCCATACCACATGCCGGCTGTCTGCACGTCGGACACCGCATTCCAATAGATCATCCGGCGGCCGTCATTCTCGCCCTTGCCGACATTCACCACCTGCGGTGGATTGAAATAGACGATGACGACATGCGCCTTGCCGGGAACCCCGCCTGCATCGCTCGGAGCGTCGCCCGCCTCGATGGCGACGCCGTCCGGGGTGCTGGAAACCTTGATGTCGACCTGCATGCCCCTGCCCGCCTTGCTGAGGCGGTTGAGCGTGCCGCTGATCGCCTCGCGGCTGGCCCCGTTGACGTCGGCACGGCCGTTGATGACGGCCTGCGGCGTGTAGACGGAGCGGCCGTTGAAGGCGCGCATATAGCCATATTGGCGCTCGGTGTTCTCCTTGCGCGCAAAGGAATCCTGCCAGCCGAGATAATCCCAGTAGTCGACATGATAGGCGAGCGCGATCACGTCGCCTTTCGCAGCGATTTCAGCAAGATAGCGGTCGGCCGGCGGGCAGGATTTGTTGCCCTGGCTGGTAAACAGTTCGATGACGCCGAGTGGACGCGCCGAATCGGCCGCCAGGGCCGCGCCAGCAAACATCGAAACCGCCAGCCCGGCCGCAGCCAGCAGCAGTGGTTTTCGAGAAGACATCGTCTGGGTCCCGCCGGCATGGCCGGCATCTATTCATCGTTGCCAGAACATCTGCCAGAAGCGGCAGTCAACGGGAAGTCACGTTGCGGTGAAATTTTGTCACCAGCAGAACGTCGATACCTCAAAAGAAAGAGCCGCCGGAACTTTCGTCCCGGCGGCTCGTCATTCATCGCTCCAACAGCGTTTATGCCGCCAGATCGCGCAGCACATATTGCAGGATGCCGCCGTTCTTGAAGTAGTCCAGCTCATCCAGCGTATCGATGCGGCACAGGATCGGAACGTTCTTCACCGTGCCGTCGCCATAGGTGACCTTGGCCACCATCTTCTGGCGCGGCTTGATCGCTTCCAGACCGTCGATCTCGACCAGTTCGTCGCCCTTCAGGTTGAGCGAGGCCCAGGACGTGCCTTCCTCGAAGGTGAAGGGGATGACGCCCATGCCGACCAGGTTCGAGCGATGGATGCGCTCGAACGACTGAGCGATGACCGCGCGGACACCCAGGAGATTGGTGCCCTTGGCCGCCCAGTCGCGCGACGAGCCGTTGCCGTATTCGACGCCGGCGAAGATGACCAGCGGCACGTTTTCCCTGCGATATTCCATAGCGGCGTCGTAGATCGACATCTCTTCCTTCGACGGATAGTGGATGGTGTAGCCACCTTCCTTGCCGTTCTCGCCCAGCATGTGGTTGCGGATGCGGATGTTGGCGAAGGTGCCGCGCATCATCACCTCATGGTTGCCACGGCGCGTGCCGTACTGGTTGAAGTCGGCAACGCCCACCCCATGGTCGGTCAGGTACTTGCCGGCCGGCGAAGCGGCCTTGATCGAACCCGCCGGCGAGATGTGGTCGGTGGTGATCTTGTCGCCGAACAGGCCGAGCACCCGCGCGCCCTTGATATCGCGGATCTGGCCGGGCTTGGCACCCATGCCGGCGAAGTAGGGCGGGTTCTGCACATAGGTCGAATCGTCGTCCCAGGCGTAGGTCTGGCCGCTCGGCGCCTGCACCTTCTGCCAGTTCTCGTCGCCCTTGAACACGTCGGCATATTTGCGGGCGAACAGCTCGCGGGTGACGTTCTTCTCGATGAACTCCTGGATCTCGGCCGAGGTCGGCCAGATGTCCTTGAGATAGACCGGCTTGCCGTTCTTGTCCTCGCCGAGCGGCTCCTTGGTAAGATCCTTGGTCACCGTGCCGGCCAGCGCGTGCGCAACCACCAGCGGCGGCGAAGCGAGATAGTTCGCCTGCACGTCGGGCGACACACGACCTTCGAAATTGCGGTTGCCGGAAAGCACGGCGGCCGCGATCAGGCCCTTGTCGTTGATGGTCTTGGAGATCGGACCCGGCAGCGGGCCGGAATTGCCGATGCAGGTGGTGCAGCCGAAGCCGACCAGGTTGAAGCCGATCTGGTCGAGTTCCTTCTGCAGGCCGGACTTCTCCAGATACTCGGCCACAACCTGCGAGCCGGGCGCCAGCGAGGTCTTGACCCACGGCTTCTGCTTGAGGCCGAGCCGGTTGGCGTTGCGGGCGAGCAGGCCCGCGCCGATCAGCACCGACGGGTTGGAGGTGTTGGTGCACGACGTGATGGCCGCGATGACGACATCGCCATGGCCGAGATCGTGCGACGTGCCCTCGACGGCATAACGCTTGGAAATCTCGACGGCCTTCTTGTACTCGGTCTCCATCGCCTTGGCGAAGCCGGCCGGGATATCCTCCAGCGCGACACGGCCTTCGGGGCGCTTCGGGCCGGCCATGGACGGCACGACGGAGCCAAGATCGAGCTCCAGCGTGTCGGTGAAGACCGGATCGGCCGAGGCATTGTCGCGCCACATGCCCTGCGCCTTCGAATAGGCTTCGACCAGCGCGATGCGGTTTTCCGCGCGGCCGGACATGGTGAGGTAGCGCAGCGTTTCCGAATCGACCGGGAAGAAGCCGCAGGTCGCGCCATATTCCGGCGCCATGTTGCCGATCGTCGCGCGGTCGGCCAGCGTCATGTTGGACAGGCCGGGGCCGAAGAACTCGACGAACTTGCCGACCACGCCCTTCTTGCGCAGCATCTGGGTGACGGTCAGCACCAGGTCGGTGGCGGTGACGCCTTCCTTCAATTTGCCGGTGAGCTTGAAGCCGATGACTTCCGGCAGAAGCATGGAGACCGGCTGGCCGAGCATGGCCGCTTCCGCCTCGATGCCGCCGACGCCCCAGCCCAGAACGCCCAGGCCGTTGATCATGGTCGTGTGCGAATCGGTGCCGACGCAGGTGTCCGGATAGGCCGTCGTCTCGCCGTCCTCGTCATTGGTCCACACGACCTGGCCGAGATATTCGAGATTGACCTGGTGGCAGATGCCGGTGCCGGGCGGCACGACGCGGAAATTGCGGAATGCCTGCTGGCCCCACTTCAGGAACTTGTAGCGCTCTTCGTTGCGCTCATATTCGAGCTCGACATTGCGAGCGAAAGCCATCGGCGTGCCGAACTCGTCGACGATGACCGAGTGGTCGATGACGAGGTCGACCGGCACCAGCGGGTTGATCTTCTGCGGATCGCCTCCCAGCGAGGCGAGGCCGTCACGCATGGCGGCCAAGTCGACCACGGCCGGAACGCCGGTGAAATCCTGCATCAGCACGCGGGCCGGACGGTAGGCGATCTCGACGCCGGCGGTGCCCTTGTCGGCCAGCCAGGCGGCTACGGCCTGGATGGCCTCCTTGGTGACGGAGCGGCCGTCTTCGTTGCGCAAGAGGTTCTCAAGCAGAACCTTCATCGAATAGGGCAGGCGGGAAACGCCGGCGAGGCCGTTCTTTTCGGCCTCAGTCAGGTCGTAATAGACATAGTCGGCCCCACCTGCGGTCAGGGTGCGGCGGCAATTGAAACTGTCGATTGATTTGGACACGTGCGTTCCATCCTTGTCTGTTCAGCCTGAAAGGGAACGGACTCCGATGGGCATGCTTATCACGCGCAAAGGTGCGGGTACGGCCATTTCCGCTGTCCGCTCCCAAGCAACCCGAGCCGTTCAAGGCGGCGCGTGCGCTGGTTCGGCGCAAATTCATTTGCCTTCCCCGACCGCTGGGGTTGGTAAGGGTGCATATAGAGAAATTCCTGGAATAGTTCTAGAGACGGAATTGGCATTTTTGCTGCGGCGCAATGCGCCAGCGCTCAGACTTTCGGCGAAGGGAAAATGATGCGGCTGATCGCCGAGAATCTGAGCGGGGAGCGCGGCGGCGAGCCAGTTTTCGAAGGTATCGGCTTCTCGGTGACGGACGGCGAGAGCCTGGTCGTGACGGGGCCGAACGGATCGGGCAAGTCGACGCTGCTGCGTGTTGTCGCCGGTTTCCTGCCCGCCGCGGAGGGCCGCGTGCGAATCGCCGAAGGCGGCGAGGAATTTCCGACCGTCGCTTCCGCCTGCCATTATCTCGGCCACCAGAACGCGATGAAGACGGCGCTGACGGTGACGGAGAACCTCGTCTTCTGGCGACAATTCTCTGGCGAGGGCCGATTTGAGGTCTCCGGCGCCCTCGATGAGGTCGGGCTCGGCGACATCGGCCACCTGCCGTTCGGCTATCTCTCCACCGGCCAGCGTCGGCGGGCCGCCATCGCCAAGCTTCTGGTCTCGCATCGTCCGATCTGGCTGCTGGACGAGCCGACCGCCGGCCTCGACAAGGCTTCCGAGGAACGCTTCGCCGCCCTGATGCGGGCGCATTGCGCGACAGGCGGCATCGTCGTCGCGGCGACGCACCTGCCGCTCGGACTTGGAAATGCGAAGACGCTGGAGATGGGGGCGCAAATTTGATGCTCGCCCTTTATCTGCGCGACCTGAAACTTGGCGTCCGTGCCGGCGGCGGCGCGCTCACCGGCGTCATCTTCTTCCTGGCCGTCATCGCCACCATTCCCTTCGGTGTCGGGCCGGATCTCAACCTGCTCGCCCGCATCGGCCCGGCGATCCTGTGGATCGGCGCGCTGCTCGCCTCGCTGCTCGGCCTCGACCGCCTGTTCCAGGCCGAGCGCGAGGACGGTGCGCTCGACCTGCTCGTCCTCAACAACGACCGCCAGATGCTGGCGCTCACCGTGTTCGTCAAATGCCTGGCCCACTGGACCGTCAGCGTGTTGCCGCTGGTGGTGGCAGCCCCCTTGCTCGGCCTGTTCATGAACATGTCGCCCGCCGGCATCGGCGCCACCGCGCTGACACTGCTGGTCGGCACGCCGGCCATCACATTCATCGGCGCGGCCGGCGCGGCGGTGGCGGTGGCGCTGCCGCGCGGCGGGCTGCTGATTTCGGTGCTGGTGTTGCCGCTGACCATCCCGGTGCTGATCTTCGGCGTCTCGGCCAGCTACGGCGCGGTCAACGATCCGGCACCTTTTTTTCAGCCTTTCCTCATTCTCGCCGCGCTGACGTTGTTTCTGGCAGTCGTCGGGCCTTTGGCTGCGGCACTGGCGCTGCGCCACAGCGGCGACTGAACGGCCAGCGGGTGCGGCGCGACGGCAGATTGTGCATCCGATGGGCGAAGGTTAAGGGTAGGCATGGTCACGAACGACTATAGAAGCGGGCTTGCCAGCCATTGTGCGCGAGGCAACGCATGAGTGCGCACGCGCTTTATGTTGCCGCCGCCTATGGCATCACCGCCATCGCCCTGGCCGGGCTGATCGGCTGGATCCTGCTCGACCAGCAGGCGCGCAAGCGCGAATTGGCCGAACTGGAAGCGGCCGGCGTCCGCCGCCGCTCCGACAAGATGGCCAAACCATGAGGGTGGTACCGCTGTGAGCGACCAAATCCAGGCGCCGGCGCGTCGTTTCCGTCCGATAATGCTTCTGCCGCTGGCCATATTCCTGGCCTTGGCCGGACTGTTCCTGTCCCAGCTGCTTTCCGGCCGCGACGTTGCCGCGATCCCTTCCGCCCTGATTGGCCAGGACGCGCCGGAAACCAAGCTGCCGCCACTGGAGGGCAGCAACCTGCCGGGGCTGGATTCGGATCAGTTCGAAGGCAAGGTGACGGTGCTCAACGTTTTCGCTTCGTGGTGCGTGCCATGCCGTGAAGAGCACCCGGTGCTGATGGGCCTCGCCCAGGACAAACGCTACGCGATGGCGGCGCTCAACTACAAGGATAAGCCGGAGAACGCCCGCCGCTTCTTCGGCGAACTGGGCAACCCGTTCCAGGCCATTGGCATTGACCCCGCCGGCCGGGCGGCCATCAACTGGGGCGTCTACGGCGTGCCGGAAACCTTCCTGATCGACAAGAGCGGCAAGATCACCTTCAAATATGTCGGCCCGCTGACACCGCAAACCGCGAAGGCGCTGCTTTTGCCAGAAATCGAAAAAGCACTGGCCGCCGACGAATAGTCGCCTGGACTTGGCTTGACCTTTGGTAAGCCGCACCCGGCCCGCGTCGGATAGGCAAATACCCCCGTTTTCGACTACCTTTCCTCCAAGGCTGCCCGGAGGACGCCACAACGGCGCGCGCGGCCTGGCGCATGACCCCGAAAATCGGATCGGTTTTCGGAAAACAGCGTGCGCCGACACCAGGGGCTAGAGCGTCCCTGACGCGTCCAAGAAGGACGCGCGGCGCTCTAAAGAGGGGGGACTTCGATGCAGGACAACTCCGCGCTGATTATCTTTCTGCCGCTGGCGCTCGGCATCATCATGCTGGGCCTCGGCCTGTCGCTGACGATCCAGGATTTCCGCAACGTATTGCAAAAACCGAAAGCGGTGGTTGTCGCTCTGATCTGCCAGACGCTGATCCTGCCGCTCGCCTGCCTCGGTCTCGTTTATGTGTTCAAGCTGGAACCGGCTCTGGCGGTGGGCATGATGCTCCTGGCGGCCAGCCCCGGTGGCACCTCCGCCAATCTCTACAGCCATCTCGCCGACGGCGACGTGGCGCTCAACATCACGCTGACCGCGATCAACTCGGCCCTGTCGATCCTCACGCTGCCGCTGATCGTCAATTGGTCGCTCGCCCATTTCATGTCCGGCGATCAGGCGATCCCGCTGCAATTCGCGAAGGTCGTGCAGGTGTTCGTCATCGTGCTCGGACCGGTGCTGATCGGCATGTGGCTGCGCAGCCGTTTCCCGGCTTTCGCCGCCCGCATGGCACAGCCGGTGAAGATCCTGTCGATGCTGTTCCTGTTCGCCGTGGTCGCGGTGGCGCTGGTCCAGGAGTGGGATACGGCGCTGATTTGGGCCCCGATTGTCGGCATGGCGGCACTCGCCTTCAACCTGGTCAGCCTGGCGGTCGGCTATTGCGTGCCGCGCGCCGCGGGCATCGACCAGCGGCAGGCGACCGCCATCGGCATGGAGATCGGCATCCACAATGGCACGCTGGCGATCGCCATCGCGCTCAGCCCGCTCCTGCTCAACAATGCAACGATGGCGGTGCCGGCGGCGATCTACGGGGTCATCGCCTTCATCACCGCGGCGATTTTCGGCTACTGGCTGAAACGGACACACGCAGCGCCCGTTGCGCAAAAGGCGTCCCGATAAGCAAAGAACCCGAAAGCCGGCTGACTTTCGGGTTCCAATAGTTTCCGCTGCCAAACGCGCCTGGAGTTCATCCTTGGCGCGGCTGGCGGTGGACGGCTTAGCCGTAGATCTGCTTGCGGACGTTGTAGAGCATCTCGGCGCGGTTGCCGTTGAAGTCGGCGAGGTCGCGGTCGGTCAGGCCCTGGATTTCGCTGACGAGCAGGTTGTAGCGCTTGCGCTTGGCCATGCTGTCGCGGGCACGGGAAACGAGGTCGAGGATCATGGCGAAATTCCTTCGCTTAAGGCCGCATTGGCGCGGCGGTTAGTCCTCCCTTTATTCGATACGCAACATGACATAGTTGGTGTGCATTGCAAAACAAGATGTTGCAATGCAGCATTGCGCCTCGCGCATGGCCGGTTAATGCCGAATTAATCGGTTGAAAGGCTATTTTTCGGTCCGTTCCTCGACCGAATGCCGCATGATCAACGGCATCTGAACGGCCGTGAACAGGACCGTTATGGGCAGCGTCGCCCACACCTTGAAGGCCACCCAGAAGTCGGTCGAGAAGTTGCGCCAGACCACTTCGTTGACCACGGCGAGGAACAGGAAGAACACCCCCCAGCGCAGGGTGAGCTTGCGCCAGCCCTCGGCATCGAGGCGGAAGGCGGAATCGAAGACATAGCCGAGCAGGGATTTGCCGAAGGCGAGCCCGCCCAGAAGCACGACGCCGAACAGCGCGTTGACGATGGTCGGCTTCATCTTGATGAAGACGTCGTCCTGCAGATAGAGCGTCAAGGCGCCGAAGACCAACACCACGCCGCCGGAAACCAGCGGCATGATCGGCAATGTGCGCACCAGCGCCCAGGAAACGACCAGCGCGATGACCGTCGTGATCATGAACAGGCCGGTGGCGATGAAGATGGGGCCGCCGAAATCGGTCAGGATGGGGAATTTCTGCGCCAGCCATTCGCCGCGTGTGTTGGCGAAGAAGAACACCATCAAAGGCCCAAGTTCCAACACCAGCTTGAGAACCGGATTGATGGCTTCCTTGCGCTTTTGCGGGTCGGCGGGATCGCGTTCGAGAATTGGGTTGCTCATGGCTTCCTGATTGTGCAGCAGCCGGGGTGGTTATGCCACCCCGGCGATCGCCTTGGCGAAATCGCCGGCGGAGAAGGGTTCGAGGTCGTCGACCTGTTCGCCGACGCCGATGAAATAGACCGGCAATTTATGTTTGGCCGCGATTGCGACCAAAATACCGCCGCGCGCCGTGCCGTCCAGCTTCGTCATCACCAAACCGTTGACGCCGGCGACATTGCGGAAGATCTCGACCTGGTTGAGCGCGTTCTGGCCGGTGGTGGCATCCACCGTCTGCAACACGGTGTGCGGCGCTTCCGGATCGAGCTTGCCGAGCACGCGCACGATCTTTTCCAGTTCCGCCATCAGTTCGGTCTTGTTCTGCAAGCGGCCGGCGGTATCGATGATCAGAACGTCGGAGCCGGCCTCCTTGGCCTTCTCGAACGCATCATAGGCAAGGCCGGCGGCATCGGCACCGAGCTTGGTGGCGATGACCGGCGATTTGGTACGTTCACCCCAGATCTTCAGCTGTTCGATTGCCGCGGCGCGGAAGGTATCGCCAGCGGCCAGCATCACCGAAAGCCCGCCATCGGTGAGCTTGGCGGCCAGCTTGCCGATGGTGGTGGTCTTGCCGGTGCCATTGACGCCGACGACCAGGATGACATGCGGCTTGTGCGACAGGTCGAGTTCCAGCGGCTTCGCCACCGGCCCGAGCACCTTTTCCACCTCGGCCGCCATCACCGCGCGCACTTCCGTGTCGGACACATCCTTGCCGTAGCGGCTGGCGGCGAGCGAATCGGTGACGCGCAACGCCGTCTCGACGCCGAGATCGGCGCGGATCAGCACGTCTTCCAAATCCTGCAGCGTTTCGTCGTCCAGCTTCCGCTTGGTGAAGACACCGGCGATGTTGCCGGTGAGTTCGCGCGACGAGCGTGAGAGCCCTTCGCGCATACGCTGGAACCATGAGCGCTTCGGCGCCGGTTCGGGTGCCTTTTCGGCCTCGGCCTTCTGCTCGACCTTCTTCGCGACGGTAACCTTGCCGGTGGCGGAACGCGCCGCCGGTTCTGTTTGGGCAACCGGCGAAGCGACAGCTTCCTTCTCCCCGCTCGCGGGGAGAAGGTCCGGCAGGGGATGAGGGGCGGTGCCAGCATCCGAAGTGCTTGGCTCTATTGGCGCTTCAGCCTCGGGCAGCAGATGCTGCCCCTCACCCTTACCCTCTCCCCGTTCACGGGGAGAGGGGGGCGCCAAAGTTGGCTCTAGCTGTTCGACTTCCCGCGCGGACGCTTCCTCGACCTGCAGTGCCTCGGGCTGCTTTTCCGGCGCCGGTTGTTCAGGCTCCGCGACAAATTGCTCTTCCGCCTCAGCCGAGGCCGTTTCCGCCTCGGCAACGGCCTCAACTTCCGGCTCAGCCTTCAGCTCAACCTTAAGCTCCGGTTCCACGGCCTCGACAGCTACCGGTTCCGGCTCGGCGATCGCCTCGACCTGTTCAGGCTCCACTTGCGCGGCGACGCTTTCTTCAGGCGCCGGTTCGGGTTCAGGCTCGACGGGCCTTGCCGCAACAATTTCCTCGACGGGCGCAGGTTCGACGACGACCGGCCGATCGATCTCGACATGTGGCTCTGCCGCCTGATCCTCGACGGGCGCTTCCGGTTCGGCGACAACCTCGGCTTGTTCCGCTTCCGGGGCCTTGGCTTCGGCCGGCGCGGCCGGTTCCGCCTTTTCAGCCTCGGGCGCCTGCTCCAACTCGGCGGCTGGCGCGGCCTCAACCTGCTCTTCGCGCTTCAGGAAATCAGGAACTTCCTGCTCGGCGGCCGGCTTCAACGCCTCCAGCGCGTCGAAATTCAATGGCGGCAGCGGCGCGGTCTCGTCGACCTTCTCCTCCACCACTTCCTTCTTGCCGAAGGAAAAGACTTTCTTGATGAACCCGAATGCCATGCGTTCGCTCGTTTCAGGCCGCGCGCGCGGTCAGTGGCGCGGCTTCCAGCCTGGCGCCGTCATGGCCGGTGACCATGGCCTCGATGATCTCGCCGGGTTGGCCGGCGGCAATCGCCGCCAGGGTGAACCCTTCGGTGCGGCCAAGGCCCTCGCGCTCGATGAGGATGGATTGCGTCGTCCCGGAAAGCCCGGCCAGATGCCGGGTATAGGCAGCCTCGCCGGCCGCCCGCAGCCTGGCCGCTCGGCTCTTCACCACCTCGCGCCGCACTGGCGGCATGCGTGCCGCCGGCGTGCCTTCGCGCGGGCTGAACGGGAAGACGTGCAGATGGGTGAGGCCGCATTCCTCGACGATCTTCAGCGAGTTTTCGAACATCTCGTCCGTCTCGGTCGGAAAACCGGCGATGATGTCGGCGCCGAAAACGATGCCGGGCCTGAGTTTGCGCACATCCTCGCAGAACCGGATCGACTGGTCGCGCAGATGCCGCCGCTTCATGCGCTTCAGGATCATGTCGTCGCCCGACTGCAGCGACAAATGCAGGTGCGGCATCAACCGGTGTTCGGTGGCGACGGCTTCCAGAAGGTCCTCGTCGGCCTCGATCGAATCGATAGACGACAACCTCAGCCGCTTCACGTCCGGCACCTGACGTAGGATGGTTTTCACCAGCTTGCCCAATCGCGGCGCGCCCGGCAGGTCGGCGCCGTAGCTGGTCATGTCGACGCCGGAAAGCACGATCTCGGCATAGCCGTTGCCGGCCAGGCGCTTGATCTGCTCGACCACGGCGCCCATTGGCACCGAGCGCGAATTGCCGCGACCGTAGGGGATGATGCAGAAGGTGCAGCGGTGGTCGCAGCCGTTCTGCACCTGCACGAAGGCGCGCGCGCGGCCCTCGATGGCATCGACCATATGCGAGGCCGTTTCCTTCACCGACATGATGTCGTTGACGCGCGCCTTCTCGAAATCGTTGACGCCGAAATCCGGCAGGGCGCGGTAATTATGCGCCTTGAGCTTTTCCTCGTTGCCGAGCACGAGGTCGACCTCGCTCATCGCCGAGAAATCCTGCGGCTTGGTCTGGGCGGCGCAGCCGGTAACGATGATACGGGCTTCCGGGTGCTCACGGCGCGCCTTGCGGATCGACTGCTTGGCCTGCCGTACTGCCTCGCCGGTGACGGCGCAGGTATTGAAGATGATGGCGCCGCCCTTCAGCGCGCCGAGGCCGGCGCTTTCGGCTTCGCGGCGCATCACCTCGGATTCATAGGTGTTGAGCCGGCAGCCGAAGGTGACGACCTCGATCCCACTGGCAGACGTTGCGGACATCAGGCGGCGCTCTCGGTGTCGCGCGCCCAGGTGCCGGTGGCCGGGTCGAAGCTGCCGGAAAATTCCCATTCGGCCGGACCGGTCAGGATGACGTGATCGTCGTCGCGCCACTCGACAGTGAGCTTGCCGCCGGGAGCTGTCAGTTCGACGCTGCGGCCGGTGCGCTTGGTGCGCGCGCCAGCGACCGCAGCCGCGCAGGCGGCCGAACCGCAAGCCCTGGTCAGGCCGGCGCCGCGTTCCCAGGTGCGGATGATCATGCTGTCCGGCGACGTCACCTGGGCAATGGTGATGTTGGCGCGCTCCGGAAACATCGGATGGTTTTCCAGCATCGGGCCGAATCGCTCGAGCTCATAGCTCCAGACGTCACGGTCGACCCAGAAGATGGCATGCGGATTGCCTATCGAGACCACAGAAGGCGAATGCAGCACCGGCGCGTCGATCGGGCCGATCTGCAACTCGATCATGCGGGTGTCGCGAAATTCTTCCGCCAGCGGGATTTCCTGCCAGCCGAAACGCGGCATGCCCATGTCGACGGAAATCGACCCGTCCTGATGCTGCTTGGCGTTCAGGATGCCGGCGACCGTCTCGAAGGTGAAGACCGTCTCGCCGGTTTCGGCGGCCAGTGCCTGCACCACGCAGCGCATGCCGTTGCCGCAGGCCTGCGCTGACGACCCGTCGGAATTCAGAATGTCGACGAAATAGGCGGTGCCCGGCGTCCTGGCGTCGTGGATGGCCATGATCTGGTCGAAACGCGTCGCCGGATCGGCGTTCAGCGCAAGCGCTGCGGCAGCGCTCACCCGCTCTGCACGGCCACGCATATCGGCAACGATGATCTCGTTGCCGATGCCGTTCATCTTGGCGAAGGGGGCCGCGCCAGCCATTGCGTTCCGCGTTTCCGTGTCTGTTTGGCGCTATATGGCGGAAACAGCCGGAAATTACCAGTGCGGCAAAGGATTGGCGCTGTCAGGCGATGCGAAGATGCGAGGCCGGACAGGCGCCTGTCGCACCGCCGCCCCACCACATCCACCTGCGATAAAATTGCAACAGACGCCGGCGCAAACCCTATTTTAACCATATCGGGTTGAAATTCTGCCGTCTTCGCCGTTTTGGTGGGGCGTGCATTTCGTTGGACGGCGCCCGTAGCGGGCCGCGGAGGTTGCCATGATTCTTTCGAGATCCGGTCTCGTAGCCGTATCCCTTGCCGCGCTCCTTGCCAGCGGCTGTACCAGCACGCGTTTTGGCTCGGAAGATTCAAAGCCCGCACCGCTCGAGCCGCAGCCTTCGGGCACCGTGTCCTCCAGCCAGTTGCCGCCTCCGGCCGCTCCGGCTGCGACGGACGCCTCCAAGTTCCCGACCGCGCCGGGTGGCACCCAGGTCGCTTCGCTGCCGCCAGGCGGCGGCCAGCCTCCGGCCAACGCGCCTGACCTCACCGCCTCGGCCATCGCCGGCGTGTGGAGCGCCTCGGTCGCCGGCCAGAGCTGCAAGGTGGCGACACCGCAGACCAAATTCGGCCAGGGTTATCGCGCCGGCCCGCTGCGCTGCCCGCCGCCCATCGACAACGTCAAGTCGTGGAACGTCGCCGGCAAGCAGTTGACCCTCTTCGATCAGGACGGCGGCACGCTGGCCAGGCTCTATTCCTCCAGCCCGACCAAGTTCGACGGCCAGACCTCGAATGGCCAGCCGATCTCGCTTTCCAGATAGGATAGGCGTTCTTCCAATCCCTATCCGGTGACCAGACCCCATGCATGTGCGTGACGGCCTCCAGACCCATGTGACCGTCAGGCAGCGCTACGATCATCTGGTCGAAACCGGCGCCGTGTCGCGCGACCCGGCGCAGGAGCGCATCGTCGGGCGGCTCGACCGCCTCGTCGACGAGATCGCCGACAAGCGGCTGGCGCAAAAATCCAGTGCGCTGGGCTGGCTGTTCGCCAAGCGGCCCCGCGCACCGACGGCCGTGAAAGGCCTTTACGTCCACGGCGGCGTCGGCCGTGGCAAGACGATGCTGATGGACATCTTCTTTGAGCTTCTGCCGGTCAGGCGCAAGCGGCGCGTCCATTTCAACGACTTCATGGCGGACGTGCAGGACCGCATCCAGAAGCACCGGCAGGCCCGCAAGGAAGGCACCGTCAAGGAAGACGACCCGATCCCGCCGGTGGCCAAAGCGCTGGCCGAAGAATCGTGGGTGCTGTGCTTTGACGAGTTCAGCGTCACCGACATCGCCGACGCCATGATCCTGTCCAGGCTGTTTTCGGCGCTGTTCGCCAACGGCGTCGTGCTGATCGCCACCTCCAATGTCGCGCCGCGAGACCTCTACCGCGATGGCTTGAACCGCCAGCTTTTCCTGCCCTTCATCGCGATCCTCGAACGGCATGCCGATGTGGTGACGCTGGATTCCGATACGGACTACCGGCTGGAAAAGCTTTCGCGCATGCCGGTCTATATGACCCCGCTGGAAGCCGACACCGACCGTCGGATGGATGATACCTGGCATGCCGTCACCCACGGCCATGTCGCGGCACCCCTGGACATTCCGATCAAGGGCCGGCACGTCGCGGTTCCCCGCGCGGTGGGCGCCAATGCCCGCTTCACCTTCGCGGAACTGTGCGACGCGCCGCTCGGCGCACGCGACTATCTGGCGATCGCGCAACGGTTCGACACGATCTTCATCGACCATGTGCCGATGCTCGACCAGACCCGCCGCAACCCGACCAAGCGTTTCATCCTCCTGGTGGACACGCTTTACGATACGAAAAAGCGCGTGGTGATGAGCGCGGAGGCCTCGCCGGAAAAGCTTTATGCCGGTCGTGCCGGCGTCACCGAAGCCTTCGAATTCGACCGCACCGCCTCGCGGCTGATCGAGATGCAGAGCAAGGATTGGCTGGACGACTGGAAGGACCGGCACGCCTTGCAGCCCGCACCGTCCGCTCTCTCCTAGCGCGCCAACCCGGGGCAGATAGGCGGATTTTACAAGATCGGTCCGACGATCGCGAAGGCGTTGAACCAGATGCGCCGCGGGATCGACCACGCCTTTACCCCGGCCGGATCGACCGGTGTCGAGTCCGCCAGATAGGCCATCTGCCGTTCGCGGATTTTGCCGGTCAGCACCCTGTCGGTGAACAGGATGTCGTTTTCGAAATTCAGGTCGAAGCTGCGGATATCCATGTTGGACGAGCCGAGAAAGGCCGTCTCGCCGTCGATGGTCAGCGTCTTGGAATGCAGCAGGCCGCCATTATATTCCGCGATCCTGACGCCGGCGGCGACCAGACGTGGATAGTACGAACGGCTGGCATTCCGGACAAAACCGGAATCGTTGCGACGCGGCAGGATCAGCGTCACCGCCACGCCGGATTGCGCGGCACTCGTCAGCGCCTCGCACACCGTTTCGCCCGGCACGAAATAGGGCGTCGAGACGATCAGTTCGCTGCGGGCCTCGTAGATGAGGCGCGAAAACAATTGCGCGGTGACGCCATGTTTGACGTTCGGCCCGGTGCCCACCGTTTGGGCGACGAAGCCGCCGGGCATGGGTTTGACGACCCTGTCGAAATGCATCAGCTCGTTGGGGCGGTCGCTCAGCCAGTCTTGCGCGAACAGAAGGTGCATCTGGTGCACGACCGGTCCTTCGAAGCGGACCATGACATCCACCCATGGCGCGAAGTTCGGCTTCACGCGAAATTCAGCGTCGGCGCAGTTCTGGCTTCCGCAATGCAGGATCCTGTCGTCGATCACGGTGATCTTGCGGTGATTGCGCAGATCGAGGCGACGCTGGAACATGGTCTTCAGCGGATTGCCGAGCGGCAACGCGACCGTGGTTTCGACGCCGGCGGCCTGCAGCCAGGCGCAGGTCTCGCTCTCGATGAAGGCGCGCGATCCGACCGCATCGACCATGGCCTTGCAGCGCACGCCGCGTTTGGCTGCCCTGATCAGCGCGTCCGCTACCGCGCGTCCCGTGCCGTCATCGAGCCAGATGTAATAAAGGACGCAGATGTTTTCCCTGGCATTGTCGAAGTCCTCGATCATGCGCGCCCTGGCACCGGCAGGACTGTCCAGGAGTTCGCCCTTGTTGCCCTCGGTCGCACCGAAACCGTTGATTGAAGTGGCAAAGCCGCTGGCGACGCCGAAGCGGCCAAGGTCCGGCCTCTCTCCGCTGGCAATCACGAACGACCGGGTTGCCGTTTCGGCGGCGGTGTGGGCGGCGCGGGCGGGACCGCGGAAATTGACCTCGCCGACGAAGAAATAGAGCAACAGGCCGAAAGCGGGCACGACCAGCAAAACCAGGATCCACGCCACTCGTGTCGTCGGCAGCATGTCCGAGCGCGCCAACACGCGCAATGTCACGGCCAAAAAGAGCAAAAGATGCAGTGCGGTGAGGAACATCGCCATGGCGCATTCATGGCAGGAAGCGCGATACCCCGCCAGTAGAGGCAAGCGACCCGGCCCGCGATCCTATGTTGGTGTCGGATCGGGCGCGCCACGATCCCGCAAAACGCTTCATTTTCTCGCAAAGCCCTCGAGCCGCGACGCGTCGACCGGCTCGTCGAACACCTCCTCGGCAACCTCAGCGAACAGGGCGTCATCACCCGGCAACATTCTTCTGATTTCTATGCCTATCTCGTGGCGATCCTTCGAACCGGGTTCGTAAACTTTGACGTTTACGTAAATCCCAGACAATCTAACCGATTGAAATATTTAGCTCCAAAATAATCGTTTGAACTTTTCCCACGGCGGGTCTATTGGGTGCGGCGAAATTTCGCGGGTTCCCGACCCTAACGGCCTCTCCTCCGACGCCGCAATGGCGCCGTCCAAGACAAGGGAATTGATCCTCACATGGCACGCAACAAGATAGCGCTCATCGGCTCTGGCATGATCGGCGGCACGCTCGCCCATCTGATCGGCCTCAAGGAACTCGGCGACGTCGTCCTGTTCGATATCGCCGAGGGCATCCCGCAGGGCAAGGGCCTGGATATCGCCGAATCCTCGCCCGTCGACGGCTTCGACGCTCGTTATGTCGGCGTCAACGACTATGCCGGCATCGAAGGCGCTGACGTCTGCATCGTCACCGCCGGCGTGCCGCGCAAGCCCGGCATGAGCCGTGACGATCTGCTCGGCATCAACCTCAAGGTGATGGAACAGGTCGGCGCCGGCATCAAGAAATATGCCCCCAACGCTTTCGTCATCTGCATCACCAACCCGCTCGACGCCATGGTCTGGGCGCTGCAGAAGTTCTCGGGCCTGCCGAAGAGCCACGTGGTCGGCATGGCCGGCGTGCTCGACTCGGCCCGCTTCCGCTACTTCCTCGCCGAGGAATTCAAGGTTTCCGTCGAGGACGTCAGCGCCATGACGCTCGGCGGCCACGGCGACGACATGGTGCCGATGGTGCGTTATTCCACCGTTGCCGGCGTGCCGCTGCCCGACCTCATCAAGATGGGCTGGACCAGCCAGGAGAAGCTCGACGCCATCGTCGAGCGCACCCGCAAGGGTGGCGGCGAGATCGTCGGCCTGCTCAAGACCGGCTCGGCCTATTATGCGCCGGCCGCCTCGGCGGTCGCCATGGCCGAGAGCTACCTGAAGGACAAGAAGCGCGTCCTGCCCTGCGCCGCCCACCTCAACGGCCAGTACGGCATCAAGGACACCTATGTCGGCGTGCCGGTGGTGATCGGTGCCGGCGGCGTCGAGCGCATCCTCGAGCTCGACTTCAACAAGACCGAAGAGAAGATGTTCGAGAGGTCGGTCGAGGCCGTGAAGGGCCTGTGCGAAGCCTGCGTGGCGATCGCGCCGCAACTTGGCCAGAAGTAAGCGAGGAACGTTCCGATGAACATCCACGAATATCAGGCCAAGCAGGTTCTGAAGGGTTTCGGAGCGCCGGTCGCCGAGGGCGTGCCGGTGTTCCAGGCGGCGGATGCCGAGGCTGCCGCCAAGCGCCTGCCCGGGCCGCTTTATGTGGTGAAGAGCCAGATCCATGCCGGCGGTCGCGGCAAGGGCAAGTTCAAGGAACTGTCCGCCGACGCCAAGGGCGGCGTGCGTCTCGCCAAGTCGATCGCCGAGGTTGTCACCAACGTCAACGAGATGCTCGGCCACACTCTGGTGACCAAGCAGACCGGCCCCGCCGGCAAGCAGGTCAACCGCCTCTATATCGAGGACGGCGCCGACATCGACCGCGAGCTCTATCTGTCGATCCTGGTCGACCGCTCGGTCGGCCGCGTCGCCTTCGTCGTTTCGACCGAAGGCGGCATGGACATCGAGACCGTTGCCCACGACACGCCGGAGAAGATCATCACGGTTGCGATCGATCCGGAGGCCGGCGTTACCGCTGCCGACGTCGCCAAGCTCAACGCTGCGCTGAAGCTTTCGGGCGACGCGGCCAAGGACGGCGAAACGCTGTTCCCGATCCTCTACAAGGCCTTCGTCGAGAAGGACATGAGCCTGCTCGAGGTCAACCCGCTGATCGTCATGAAAAGCGGCCGCCTGCGCGTGCTCGACGCCAAGGTGTCGTTCGACAACAACGCTTTGTTCCGCCACGCCGACATCGTCGAGCTGCGCGACACCAGCGAAGAGGACGAGAAGGAAATCGAGGCGTCGAAATACGACCTCGCCTATGTTGCGCTCGACGGCAATATCGGCTGCATGGTCAACGGCGCCGGCCTCGCCATGGCCACGATGGACATCATCAAGCTCTACGGTGCCGAGCCCGCCAACTTCCTCGACGTCGGCGGCGGCGCTTCGAAGGAAAAGGTCACGGCCGCCTTCAAGATCATCACCAAGGACCCGGCGGTCGAGGGCATCCTCATCAACATCTTCGGCGGCATCATGAAATGCGATGTCATCGCCGAGGGCGTCATCGCCGCGGTCAAGGAAGTCGGCCTGAAAGTGCCGCTGGTGGTGCGCCTGGAAGGCACCAATGCCGAGCTGGGCAAGAAGATCATCAACGAGAGCGGCCTGAACGTCACCTCGGCCGACGATCTCGACGATGCGGCAAAGAAGATCGTCGCCGCGGTCAAGAAGGGCTGAGCGCGGCGTTAAAGCGGCTTTGACCATGAACACGGCGTCTTCCCCAACCCTGTCACCCGACCACCAGCGCCTCCAGGCGCTGGTTGGCGCGTGGCATGGCGAGGAGGAGATTTCGGCCACGCAATGGGCGCCAGCCGGTTCGGCAACCGCCGAGGTTACCGCGCAAGCCGAGTTCGGCGGCCTGTTCGTGATGCAGCGCTATCGCCAGGCTCGCGACGGCAAGACGTCCTTCGCTTCGCACAACATCTTCGGCGTCGACCAGCCGAACGCCACCTGCACCATGCACCAGTTCGATACGATGGGCTTCGTGCCGGCTGAGCCGGCAACCGGAACCTGGGGCGACACCGGACTGGCTTTGGTGAAAAGCTCGCCGCGCGGCGCCGCGCGGACAACCTATCGCTTCGATACTCCCGACAGCTACCGCATGCGCCTCGAATTCAAGGCCGCCGGCAGCGACATCTGGCAAGACATGGTGAACGGCGTCTACCGGCGCGTTTCGCCTTCCTCCATCACCCTCTCGTAAAAAGGTTGGGCATGTCCATTCTCGTCGACAAGAACACCAAAGTCCTGGTCCAGGGCCTGACCGGCAAGACCGGCACCTTCCACACCGAGCAGGCGCTGGCCTATTACGGCACGCAGATGGTCGGCGGCATCCACCCCAAGAAGGGTGGCGAGACCTGGACCGGCGCCAAGGGCGAGGCCTTGCCGATCTTCGCGTCGGTCGCCGAAGGCAAGGAGAGGACCGGCGCCACCGCCTCGGTCGTCTATGTGCCGCCGGCGGGCGCGGCCGAAGCCATCATCGAGGCCATCGAGGCCGAGATCCCGTTCATCGTCTGCATCACCGAGGGCATCCCGGTGATGGACATGGTGCGCGTCAAGGCGCGCCTGGAAAAGTCGAAGTCGCGGCTGCTCGGCCCGAACTGCCCCGGCATCCTGACGCCTGAGCAGTGCAAGATCGGCATCATGCCCGGCAACATCTTCAAGAAGGGTTCGGTGGGCGTTGTTTCGCGCTCGGGAACGCTTACCTATGAGGCGGTGTTCCAGACCACCAATGTCGGCCTCGGCCAGACCACCGCGGTCGGCATCGGCGGCGACCCGGTCAAGGGCACCGAGTTCATCGACGTGCTGGAGATGTTCCTCGCCGACGACGAGACCAAGTCGATCATCATGATCGGCGAGATCGGCGGCTCGGCCGAGGAAGACGCCGCGCAGTTCCTCAAGGACGAGGCCAAGCGCGGCCGCAAGAAGCCGATGGCCGGTTTCATCGCCGGCCGCACGGCGCCCGCTGGCCGCACCATGGGTCACGCCGGCGCGGTGATCTCGGGCGGCAAGGGCGGCGCGGAAGACAAGATCGCCGCGATGGAATCCGCGGGCATCCGCGTATCGCCATCGCCGGCGCGTCTCGGCACGACGCTGGTCGAGGCGATCAAGGGTTAGGCAATGGGCAGTCGGCAATAGGCAGTCGGTTCATTTTCCGATTGCCGACTGCCGAAGACCGACTACCGAAATCAGGAGACGGAGCCGACGCTCCGAGACAACAGATGGCACGACAAGATCAGGCCAACGACCAGTTTTCCCTCACCTCGTTCCTTTATGGCGGCAACGCCGACTATATCGACGCGCTTTATGCCGCCTATGAGGACAATCCCGCCTCGGTCGATCCGCAGTGGCAGGAATTCTTCGCCGCGCTGAAGGACGATGCGTCCGATGTGCGCAGGAACGCCAAGGGCGCATCCTGGGCGCGGCCGTCCTGGCCGCTGACCGCCAATGGCGAACTGGTTTCGGCGCTCGACGGCAATTGGGGCCTGGTCGAAAAGACGATCGAGAAGAAGGTCAAGGAAAAGGCCGTCGCC
Organism: Mesorhizobium sp. 2RAF21; assembly: GCF_052115345.1. Lineage (NCBI taxonomy): Bacteria > Pseudomonadati > Pseudomonadota > Alphaproteobacteria > Hyphomicrobiales > Phyllobacteriaceae > Mesorhizobium > Mesorhizobium sp. 2RAF21. The sequence goes on from NZ_JBFRGM010000001.1 coordinate 328,789, forward strand.
AACGGCGTCGCCATCTCCGAGGCCGATGTCCATCAGCAGACGCGCGATTCCGTGCGCGCCATCATGATGATCCGCGCCTTCCGCATGCGCGGCCATCTGCACGCCAATCTCGATCCGCTCGGCATCGCCAACCCGCTCGAGGACTACAACGAGCTGTCGCCGCAGAATTACGGCTTCACCGAAGCCGACTACGACCGGCCGATCTTCCTCGACAATGTTCTGGGCCTCGAATTCGGCACCATCCGGCAGATGCTGGAAATCCTCACCCGCACCTATTGTTCGACGCTCGGCGTCGAGTTCATGCATATCTCCGATCCCGAGGAGAAGGCGTGGATCCAGGAGCGCATCGAGGGCACCGACAAGGAAATCTCCTTCACCGCCGAAGGCAAGAAGGCCATTCTGCAGAAGTTGATCGAGGCCGAAGGCTTCGAGCAGTTCCTCGACGTGAAGTACAAGGGCACCAAGCGTTTCGGTCTCGATGGCGGCGAATCGCTGATCCCGGCGCTGGAGCAGATCTTGAAGCGCGGCGGCGCGCTTGGCCTCAAGGAGGTCGTGCTCGGCATGGCCCATCGCGGCCGCCTCAACGTGCTCTCCCAGGTGATGGCCAAGCCGCATCGCGCCATCTTCCATGAGTTCAAGGGCGGCTCCTACGCACCCGACGACGTCGAGGGCTCGGGCGACGTGAAGTACCATCTCGGCGCTTCGTCGGACCGCGAGTTCGACGGCAACAAGGTGCACCTGTCGCTGACCGCCAACCCCTCGCATCTGGAAATCGTCGACCCGGTGGTGATGGGCAAGGCCCGCGCCAAGCAGGACCAGATGGCTGGCCGCGAGCGCGGCGAGATCGTCTCGCTGTCGGAGCGCGCCAAGGTGATGCCGCTGCTGCTGCATGGCGACGCCGCTTTCGCCGGCCAGGGCGTGATCGCTGAAATCCTCGGCCTGTCGGGCCTGCGCGGCCACCGCGTCGCCGGTACGCTGCACTTCATCATCAACAACCAGATCGGCTTCACCACGAACCCGCGCTTCTCGCGCTCGTCGCCTTACCCGTCCGACGTCGCCAAGATGATCGAGGCGCCGATCTTCCACGTCAACGGCGACGATCCGGAAGCGGTGGTGTTCGCCGCCAAGGTGGCGACCGAATTCCGCATGAAGTTCCACAAGCCGGTGGTCGTGGACATGTTCTGCTATCGCCGCTTCGGCCACAACGAAGGCGACGAACCGGCCTTCACGCAGCCGATCATGTACCGCAAGATCCGCACGCAGAAGACCGCCGTGCAGCTTTATGCCGACCGCCTGATCGCCGAAGGCCATATGTCTCAGGCCGATTTCGACAAGATGAAGGCCGACTGGCGCGCGCATCTGGAAACCGAATGGGAAGTCGGCCAGGCCTACAAGCCGAACAAGGCCGACTGGCTCGACGGCGCCTGGTCCGGCCTGCGCTCGGCCGACCAGCAGGACGAGCTGCGCCGCGGCAAGACCGCGGTGCCGGTGAAGACCCTGAAGGAAATCGGCAAGAAGCTGACCGAAGTGCCGAAGGACTTCGAGGCGCACAAGACCATCGCGCGCTTCCTGGAAAACCGCCGCCAGGCGATCGAAACCGGCGAAGGCATCGACTGGTCGACGGCCGAGGCGCTGGCTTTCGGCGCGATCCTGCTCGACGGCAACCCGATCCGCCTGTCCGGCCAGGATTCCGAACGCGGCACCTTCTCGCAGCGCCACTCGGTGCTCTACGACCAGCGCGACGAGACCCGCTACATTCCGCTGAACAATCTGTCGGCCGCGCAGGCCGGCTACGAGGTCATCAACTCGATGCTCTCGGAAGAGGCGGTGCTGGGCTTCGAATATGGCTATTCGCTGGCCGAGCCCAAGGCGCTGACCTTGTGGGAAGCGCAGTTCGGCGACTTCGCCAACGGCGCCCAGGTGGTGTTCGACCAGTTCATCTCGTCGGGCGAGCGCAAGTGGCTGCGCATGTCGGGCCTCGTCTGCCTCCTGCCGCACGGCTATGAAGGCCAGGGCCCCGAGCATTCCTCGGCGCGCCTCGAGCGCTTCCTGCAGCTCTGCGCCGAAGACAACATGCAGGTCGCCAACTGCACCACGCCGGCCAACTACTTCCACATCCTGCGCCGGCAGCTGAAGCGTGACTTCCGCAAGCCGCTGATCCTGATGACGCCGAAGTCGCTGCTGCGCCACAAGCGCGCCGTATCGACCATCGCCGATCTATCGGGCGAAAGCTCGTTCCATCGCCTGTTGTGGGACGATGCGCAGCTTTTGCCCAACCAGACGATCAAGCTGGTCAAGGATTCCAAGATCCGCCGCGTGGTGCTGTGCACCGGCAAGGTCTATTACGACCTCTACGAGGAACGCGAGAAGCGCGGCATCGACGACATCTACCTGTTGCGCGTCGAGCAGCTCTATCCGTTCCCGGCCAAGGCACTGATCACCGAGCTTTCGCGCTTCCGCAACGCCGAGATGGTGTGGTGCCAGGAAGAGCCCAAGAACATGGGCGCCTGGTCGTTCATCGACCCGTATCTGGAATGGGTGCTCGCCCATATCGACGCCAAGCATCAGCGCGTTCGCTACACCGGCCGCCCGGCCGCCGCTTCGCCGGCCACCGGCCTGATGTCGAAGCATCTGGCGCAGCTCGCCGCATTCCTCGAAGACGCGCTCGGCGGCTGAGCCGGGCTTGATAACTGAACCGAACCGAAAACAACGGACAGGCACATGGCTACCGAAATCAAAGTCCCGACACTCGGCGAGTCCGTCACCGAAGCCACGATCGGCAAGTGGTTCAAGAAGGTTGGCGACGCCATCGCCGCCGACGAACCGCTGGTCGAGCTGGAAACCGACAAGGTGACGGTGGAAGTGCCGGCTCCGGCCGCGGGCACGCTGGCCGAGATCATCGTCAAGGAAGGTGAGACCGTCGGCGTCGGCGCCCTGCTCGGCTCGATTTCGGCCGGTGCGGGTGCCCCCGCCGCCAAGCCGGCAGCCGTCGCCCAGGCGTCCGCGCCGACCGCCGCTTCGACTGTCAAGGAAGCCGTTGCCCAGACCGCCATGCCGCCGGCACCGAGCGCCGCCAAATTGCTCGCCGAAAGCAACATCGCGGTCGACCAGGTTGCGGGTTCCGGCAAGCGCGGCCAGGTGCTGAAGGGCGACGTGCTTGACGCCATTGCCAAGGGCGTTTCCGCCCCGGCCGCGGCGCCCGCCGCCGCCCCGGTTGCCGTGCGCGCACCGTCCAATGCCGACGACGCCTCGCGCGAAGAGCGCGTGCGCATGACCAAGCTGCGCCAGACCATTGCGCGCCGCCTGAAGGAAGCGCAGTCGACCGCCGCCATGCTCACCACCTTCAACGAGGTGGACATGAAGGCGGTGATGGACCTGCGCAGCAAATACAAGGACGTCTTCGAGAAGAAGCACGGCGTGAAGCTCGGCTTCATGGGCTTCTTCACCAAGGCGGTGACCCATGCGCTGAAGGAAATCCCGGCCGTCAACGCCGAGATCGACGGCACCGACATCATCTACAAGAACTTCGCCCATGTCGGCGTCGCCGTCGGCACCGAGAAGGGCCTGGTGGTTCCGGTCGTCCGCAATGCCGACCAGATGTCGATCGCCGAGATCGAAAAGGAAATCGGCCGCCTTGGCCTCGCCGCGCGCGATGGCAAGCTGTCGGTCGCCGACATGCAGGGCGGCACCTTCACCATCTCCAATGGCGGCGTCTACGGGTCGCTGATGTCGACCCCGATCCTCAACGCGCCGCAGTCGGGCATTCTCGGCATGCACAAGATCCAGGACCGTCCGGTCGTGGTCGGCGGACAGATCGTCATCCGCCCGATGATGTATCTGGCGCTCTCCTACGACCACCGCATCGTCGACGGCAAGGAAGCCGTCACCTTCCTGGTACGGGTCAAGGAAAGCCTCGAGGATCCGGAGCGGCTCGTTCTGGATCTCTAAGGCCCCGCTTCCATTTGCTGCGCGGAGAAGATTATTCTCCCTGGCCGGTCGAAACGACCGGCCGGCAAACGACTTTCGCTTGTAACTGATCATGGCGAGGCGCTCCGCGTCTCGCATCAGGGGGACAAGGAATATGGAAGCTGTTGCAGCATCGACTGAAGTCTGGGTTCTTGGCTGGAGCGCCGCGCTCCTGCTCGTACAGGTCATCGCCCAGGCTTCCACCATCGGCGATCTCGGCCCGAAATACCTGTTCAGCGCCCGCGACGAAAACCGCGTCTCGAAAAACGTTTTGGCCGGGCGCCTTCTGCGTGCCTTGCGCAACCTGCTCGAGACCTATCCGGCCTTCATCGCCCTGGTGCTGGCGCTTGCCCTCACCGGCAAGACCGGCGGCATCGCCGCCACCGGCGCGGTGGTGTGGATCGTGGCGCGCGTGCTCTACCTCATTGCTTATGCGGCGGGCATACCTGTCGTTCGCACAGTGATCTGGACCGCCTCCATCGTCGGCCTGGCGATGATGCTGGTCAGGCTGCTCGGCTGACACGGCAAGGGAATTGATCGGGGAAATAATGGAAGCAGCGGCGGCGTCGGTTGAGATTTTGGTCCTGGGCCTGAGCGTTGCGTTCCTGATCGCCCATATCCTGGCACAGGCGCTGGCGCTCGATCTTTCCGGCGATATCAGCGTCAGATATCTGCTCGGCCCGCGCGATCAGGGGCGCCAGACCAACAGCGTGCTGGCGGGACGGCTGACGCGCGCGCTCGGCAACCTGCTCGAAACCTATCCCGCCTTCATCGCGCTGGCGCTGGCGCTAGCCGTCACCGGCAAGACCGGCGGGCTTGGCGCCACCGGCGCATGGCTGTGGTTTGCCGCCAGGATCGTGTATCTCGGTCTCTATGCGGCGGGCGTTCCGGTCCTGCGCACCATCGTATGGTTCGTCTCCCTCCTCGGTCTCGTCTTGATGCTGGTCAGGTTGATGGCTTAGGACTGGGCAGGGCTGCGACGGGCAGGATATCGATCGATGCACTACGTCTATGAATTCCTCGGCCTGATGGCCGTCTTCTCGGTCCTGGTGGTCTCGCCCGGCGCCGATTTCCTGCTCGTCGTGCGGCAAAGCCTGGTGCACGGCCGGCGCACGGCCATTGTCACCAGCTTCGGCATCGGCGCCTCGCTGCTGTTCCACATCGGCTACACCATCCTCGGCATCGGCATCATCGTCGCCAAATCGCTGTTCCTGTTCGGTCTGCTGAAATGGGCGGGTGCGGCCTATCTCGTCTATCTCGGCTGGAAGTCGCTGCGCGCCGACACCTTCGAAATGCCGGACACGGCCGAGGCGACGACGCCGGCCGCGCCGCCTTCGGCATTGCGCTGCTTCCTGCTCGGCTTCGCCACCAATGCGTTGAACCCGAAGCCGGTGCTGTTCTTCCTGTCGCTGTTCACCGCGCTCGTCAGCCACGACACGCCGGCCACGGTGCAGGCGGTCTACGGTCTCTTGATGGCGGCAACGCTGATCCTGTGGTTCGTCGCGGTCTCGTCCTTTTTCACGGTTGCCTCCGTCAGGGCGCGTTTCCTTGCCTGGGGCCGCTGGTTCAACCGCGTCACCGGCGTCATCTTCATTGGCCTTGGCATACGCCTGGCCACGCAGCAGGCGAGCTGAGCGCCGCATGTCGAGGCTGTCGGTCCTGATCCAATCCCTGGCTCTGCTCGGCGCCTCGCCAGCACTGGCGGCGTGCCCGATCGAACTCGCCGTCTATGGCGAGCGCGAGCAGGCGGCGGAGATCGATTTCAGGCCGACCATGGGCTCGGCCACGACCACCAACACCTTCAAGATGGTGGTCGGCAAGGATGTGATGCTGGATGGCGTCGTCTTGTGGAGCGGCGATGCCGCCCGCCCACATGGCTCACTCATGCACCAATGCCCCGAAGGCGACGTCACCGGCGGGGAACTCGCGGCCTGCACCGTCTGGGAAGGCGTGATCTATACGGCCGACGCCAAGGGCGCGGTCGACCTTCTGCCCAATGAGCGCAAGGACGCGCCGGCCACGCTGATCTTCCCCGATCTCGCCGGACAGCTCGGCCGCTCAGCCATCCACGATAAATTGCCCAAACTGCCTTGGGATGTCTTTGCGCTGAAAGGCTGCCAGGAATGACCGCGCCCGGAAAAACCCTGCTCGTCACCGGCGGCAGCCGTGGCATCGGCGCCGCAGTGTGCCGGCTGGCGGCCGGAGCGGGCTACCGCGTCGCGATAAACTACGCCTCCAACCAGGAGGCAGCCGAAACGCTGGTCGCCGAGATCAAGGCCGGAGGCGGCGAAGCCTTCGCCGTCAAGGGCGATGTCGGCGACGAGGCCAACGTGCTCTCCATGTTCGAAACCGTCGACAAGCGCTTTGGATCGCTCGACGCCTTCGTCAACAATGCCGGCGTGGTCGATGCCAAGGCGCGTGTCGACGAACTGAGCGCCGCGCGCCTGGAACGCATGATGCGCATCAACGTCATCGGCTCGATCCTCTGTGCCCGCGAGGCGGTCAGACGCATGTCGACGCTGCGCGGCGGCAAGGGCGGCTCCATCGTCAACCTCTCGTCCGCCGCCGCGTTGCTGGGCTCGCCCGGCGAATATGTCGACTATGCCGCCTCCAAGGGCGCCATCGACACCTTCACCCTCGGCCTGGCCCGCGAGGTCGCCAATGAAGGCGTGCGCGTCAACGCCGTCCGGCCGGGCATCATCGACACCGAAATCCATGCCTCCGGCGGTCAGCCGGGACGCGTCGCGGCAATCCGCGACAGCGTACCGATGAAACGCGAGGGCAAGGCGGAAGAAGTCGCCCATGCCGTGCTCTGGCTTTTGTCGGACGAGGCATCATATACGACGGGCTCGATTGTGAACGTAAGCGGCGGCCGCTGACCGCCCAGCAGGAAGGACAGGACCATGGCTTATGACGTCGTCGTTATCGGATCTGGCCCGGGCGGCTATGTGTGCGCCATCAAGGCGGCGCAGCTTGGCCTGAAGGTGGCCGTGGTCGAGAAGCGCGAGACTTATGGCGGCACCTGCCTCAACATCGGCTGCATCCCGTCCAAGGCACTGCTGCACGCTTCCGAAATGCTGGCCGAGGCGCAGCATTCCTTCGACACGCTGGGCGTCGAGGTCGGCACGCCGAAGCTCAATCTGAAGAAGATGATGGCGCATAAGGACGCGACCGTGGCGTCCAACGTCACTGGCGTCGCCTTCCTGTTCAAGAAGAACAAGATCGACGCCTTCCGCGGCACCGGCAAGGTGGTCTCCGCCGGCAAGGTTTCCGTCACCGGCGAGGACGGCAAGGTCCAGGAGATCGAGGCGAAGAACATCGTCATCGCCACCGGGTCCGACGTCGCCGGCATTCCGGGCGTCAAGGTCGACATCGACGAGAAGGTCATCGTCTCGTCCACCGGCGCGCTGTCGCTGGAGAAGGTGCCCGGTCATCTCGTCGTGGTCGGCGGCGGCGTCATCGGCCTCGAGCTCGGCTCGGTCTGGTCCCGCCTCGGCGCCAAGGTCACCGTCGTCGAATATCTGGATTCCATTCTCGGCGGCATGGATGGCGAAGTGTCCAAGCAGTTCCAGCGCATGCTGGCCAAGCAGGGCTTCGAGTTCAAGCTGGGCGCCAAGGTCACCGGCGTCGCCAAGGCCAAGAAGGGCGCGACGGTCACGTTCGAACCGGTCAAGGGCGGCGCGGCCGAGACCATCGAGGCCGACGCTGTGCTGATCGCCACCGGCCGCCGGCCCTACACCGACGCGCTCGGTCTCAAGGAGGCCGGCGTTGAACTGGACGAGCGCGGCCGCGTCAAGACCGACAACCATTGGCGCACCAACGTGCCCGGCATCTATGCCATCGGCGACGTCATCGCCGGGCCGATGCTGGCGCACAAGGCCGAGGACGAAGGCGTTGCCGTGGCCGAAAGCATCGCCGGCCAGGCCGGTCATGTGAACTACGACGTCATCCCGAGCGTGGTCTACACCAGCCCCGAAGTCGCCTCGGTCGGCAAGACCGAAGAGGAACTGAAGAAGGCCGGCATCGACTACAAGGTCGGCAAGTTCCCCTTTACCGCTAATGGCCGCGCGCGCGCCATGCTGCACACCGACGGTTTCGTGAAGATCCTGGCCGACAAGGCCAGCGACCGCGTGCTCGGCGTGCACATCCTCGGTTTCGGCGCCGGCGAGATGATCCACGAGGCGGTGGTGCTGATGGAGTTCGGCGGTTCTTCGGAAGACCTCGCCCGCAGCTGTCACGCCCACCCAACCATGTCGGAGGCGGTCAAGGAAGCGGCGCTCGCCACCTTCTTCAAGCCAATTCACCTGTGAGGTCGCGGCGCGCGCCGCATCCTCGCTTCGCCCAAAAAGAAACGGCCCGCTTTTTAGCGGGCCGTTCTGTTTTCTGGTGTCCGGTTATTGAGCCGGAGCAGCCGGAGCCGGGTTTGCAGGCGCCGGCGCGGTCGTAGCGGGTGCCGGAGTTGCCGGAGCGGGAGCAGCCGGCTTGGCCGGTTCGGCGGCGGGCGCCGCCGGTGCCGGAGCAGGCGTGCTGGCTGCCGGAGCCTCGGCCGGTGCCGTGTGCTCGCCACCGCTGCGGCCGAAGACGAAATACGCGACGACGGCCAGAACGACGATTACGAGCGCGATCAGCCAGCTGCTGCCGCCACCACCGGAGCCGGAAGAGCTGTTGGATGAATCCGCCATGGGAAGTCCTCCTGGGAGAAAGTTTTCAATCAATGCCAATCAACGCGTCGCGCGTGATTGTGTGTAAAATTTAGAAGGTGCATGGGACCAAAACAACGACGGGACCATGAAAATCACCGTATCACCCAGCTTTTTCAGCTGCGGATCGGCGAAAACGCGCTTTTTTCAGCCCACGGCGGGTTTTTCTGCTGCGGAAAATCATGACGCGCCGAACAATCGAATCAAATGGCCAGCGACGTTTCGTCAGCTCGTTCTGGCACCGAAACGATACTATTTTCGGCTGGTTACAAGCTGGCTTCAGCCGGAGCGACCAATATGGCAACAGTGCAGGGTCTTTCGGACTATGCCGGGATATTGCCCGGTGCCAATTTCTTCGACAGCTTCGCGATCGAAATCGCCGGTGAGCAGCTCGACGCGCGAACGGCGGCGGAGCGCGTGATGTCGCGCAGGCCGGCCTGGGTCGACTGGTTGCTGGCGCTGCGCAACATCCTGGTCGGCCCCTTCGGCCTGAAGACCGGGCCCGTCGACATGCCGGCCGACCAGGAGGTGATCGGCCTGTTTCCGCTGATCAGCGAAAGCCCGTCCACCGTGGTGCTCGGTCTCGACGATCGGCATCTCGATTTCAGGCTGGTGGTGAAAGTCGACGCGTTGAGCGGCAGCAGGCAGTCGATCAGCGCTTCGACGCTCGTCGCCACGCACAACCTACTCGGTCGCGCCTATCTGGCCACCATCATGCCGTTCCACCGCGTCATCGTGCCGGCGATGCTGGCGCGGGTCGCCTGAAGGGCGATCAGTTCGCCGCCGTGACGGTGTAGCCGGCCTTGCGGAAATCCTCGACCAGTCCTTCCGCGCCGGGCAGATGCAGCGCGCCGACGGCCATGAACACATTGCCCTTGGCCAGGATCGGCAAGGCGCGCTCGGCCATCACCGTATTGCGCTTGTTCACGATGGCTTCCTCGAAGGCCGAATAACCTTCCTCGTCGCCCGCCACATCCGGCAGCGTTGCCCGAAACAGCGGCCAGATCATGCCGATGTCGCCGCGCTGGTAGAGCACGATCATCGTCTCCGACACGTCGTTGATCTTGTCGCCGAGCTTCAGCGTCTCCACCAGCCCCTTGATGTGCTGCTGCATCGGCAGCGAGGCCATGGCGCGCAGCTGGTCGGTGGCCGTCTCCAGCCCCTCCAAGCCCTTGCCGGACGCCTTGGCCTGTTCCGCCAGCTTGACGTCGAGCACCGGGGCACCGGCGCTCTTGCGGGCCATCTCGCAGGCCGGCAGCGAGACCATCGCCGACAGCATCCATGGTTTCATCTTGGCGACGCTCGCCGCCGGAATGCCGCGCGCATCGAGGCCGCTCTCCAAGATCTTGGCATCCTCCGGCGGCAGCAGCGACGTCAACGTCGTGCCGTCGGTGAACATCATCAAATCAGGCTCCCTGGCCAGGGCCCCCATCATCTTGCCCTGGTCGAGCACGTCGGTCGTCTCGATGATGACCGTATTGGCGCCGTCGAAAGCCTTCTGCGCCGCCTCCGGCAGGGTCACCACGCGCGGGTCGGTCATATGCATGGTGCCGAACAGCCAGGATGGCTTCTCGCCGGGCTTTTCCAGCCTCCACAACCGGCCCTTGCCGTTGGGCACGGCGGCCGCCTCCTTTTCGATCTTCGCATAGGTGGCGGGATCGCTCTTCTGCAGCGCGGCGACCATATCGGCGCCGCTGCACGACACCATCTCGGCATGCGCGCGGCCGGCGGCCAGCAGCGCCACGATCAGGAAGGACAGGAACAGAAGCACGTTGACCGCCGCGAGCAGCTTCAACGACAGATGCGCGACACGGTCGGTCTTGGTCGGAACGAGATGCATGCCAATCGTTCTAGGCGCCAAAGGCGGCAAAACGGTTAACCGCGCGATGAAAATTGTCACCGCCCGCTGGCAAGCCGGGGCTCAGGCGCGGGGATGCGCGGCTTCGTAGATATCGAGCAGGCGGGCGGTGTCGACGCCGGTATAGATTTGCGTCGTCGACAGCGAGGCATGACCGAGCAGTTCCTGGATGGTGCGCAGGTCGCCGCCGCGGCCGAGCAGATGCGTGGCGAAGGAATGCCTGAGCGCATGCGGCGTCGCCGTCTCCGGCAGGTTCAGCGCCGAACGCAGCTTCACCATCTCGCGCTGGATGATCGCCGGATTGAGCGGGCCGCCGCGCGCGCCGCGAAACAGCGGCCCGTCCGCGCCCAGACGATAGGGGCAGAGCTTGCGGTATTCGGCGATCGCCTGGAAGGCCACCGGCAGCACCGGCACCAGCCTGGTCTTGCCGCCCTTGCCGGTGACACGCAGCACCGTCTCCGAACTATGCGCGAGATCGGCCCCGGTGAGGCCGAGCGCCTCGGAAATGCGCAGGCCCGAACCGTAGAGAAGCGTCAAGACGGCGGCGTTGCGGGCTGCGATCCACGGTTCTTCGGCAAGCTGTTCGCCGGCCGAAACCACGCGCCGCGCATCCGCCGCGGTCAGCGGCTTGGGCAGCGATTTCGGCTGTTTCGGCGCGCGCAGTGCCACCGCGCCCGCCGCATTCACCAACCCGCGCCGTTCCAGGAAACGCAGCAGCGAGCGCACACCGGCCAGCCCGCGCCCCAAAGTGCGGGCGCCGGCGCCTTCATTGCGGCGCAGGGCGAGGAAACCGCGAAAATCGGCCGGGCGCAGCGCCGCGACATCGGCGATGCCCGGCGGACCGCCGCAATGGCCGGTCAAAAATTGCAGGAACTGGCGGGTGTCGCGCTCATAGGCTTCCACCGTCAGCGCCGACAGCCGGCGCTCGCCGGCCAGTGCCTTCAGCCAGCTTTCGCGAGCGGCCTGGAGGTCCGGTTTGGCGGCGATGAGGAATTCCTGCATTGGCAGAACAGGCCCGATTGAATAAGGCAGTATTTGCCGATCAGGTTAGCAAGCGATGAAGCGCAGGCGATGAGCAAACCGAAAAATCCGATCCAGATGGCCGTCATCGGTGCCGCGCACGGCATCAAGGGCGAGCTGCGCGTGAAGACCTTCACCGGCGACCCGCTGGCGCTCGCCGACTACGGACCGCTCTACGCCAGGGACGGCCGCGCCTTCGAGATCACCGATATCCGACCCGCCAACGAGGTGGTTGTGGTGCGCTTCAAGGGCGTCAGTGACCGCAACGCCGCCGAGGCGCTGACCGGAACGGAACTGTTCGTCGACCGCTCGGCGCTGCCCGACGATGGCGACGAGGACGAATTCTACCATGCCGACCTGGTCGGCCTCGCGGTCAGGGACGATACGGGTGCCGTCATCGGCAAGGTGGCGGCGGTGCAGAATTTCGGCGGCGGCGATATTCTCGACATTACGCTCGGCTCCCGCAAGGGCGTGCTGGTCCCGTTCACCCACGCCGCCGTGCCGGAAGTTTCGATTGCAGATGGCTTCGTGCGCCTCGACCCGGTCGCGGCCGGTCTTGTCGAGGATGAGGACGGCGACGGCGAACCGAACATCGGCCCGGCGCCCGGCGACGACGGTTTCGATGCGAAGCGCCGCCCACGCGGTCCGAAAGGTGCCGGGGGCAACCGGTGAGCTTCGCCGCTTCGGTTCTCACCCTCTATCCGGAGATGTTTCCGGGCGCGCTTGGCCTTTCGCTGGCCGGCCGCGCGCTGGAGCGGGGCGACTGGTCGCTCGACGCCGTCCAGATCCGCGACTTCGCCACCGACAAGCACCGCACGGTGGACGACAGCCCGGCCGGCGGCGGCGCCGGCATGGTGATGCGCGCCGACGTGCTGGCCCGTGCCATCGATCGCACCGGCCCGCAGGGCGACCCGCGCCCGAAGCTTTTGATGAGCCCGCGCGGAAAACCGCTGACCCAGGCGCGCGTGCGCGAACTGGCGGCCGGGCCGGGCGTCATCATCCTGTGCGGCCGTTTCGAAGGCGTCGACCAGCGGGTCATCGAGGCGCGCAACCTGGAAGAAGTCTCCGTCGGCGATTTCATCCTGTCCGGCGGCGAGCCGGCGGCGCTGGTTCTGCTCGATGCAGTCGTGCGGCTCCTGCCCGGCGTCATGGGCAACGAGCGCTCCGGCGAGGAGGAGAGCTTCGAGAACGGCCTGCTCGAACACCCGCACTACACCCGCCCGCAGGAATTCGAGGGCCGGCAAATCCCCGACGTGCTGATCTCGGGCAATCACGGCAAGATTGCCCAATGGCGGCACGAGCAAGCGGAAAAGCTGACGGCCGAACGCCGGCCGGATTTGCTGGCAGGCAAATCCTGAAGGCGCCTACGCCTTCAGGAAATAATACGCCGCCAGGAACAGCCCGACGGCGATGACGAAAATACGCACCGCGTTCTGCGGCACGCGCTTGGCGATCCACACGCCAAGGTAACCGCCGAGCGCGACGGCCGGGATCATCACCAGCGCCTGCGGCCATGACACCACGCCGCCCGACACGAAGATCAGGATGGCGACGGCGGCAATGACGATGGAGAACATGTTCTTCAGCGCATTGAGGCGGTGGTAGTCGCCGCTTTGGGTAAGACCGAGCGTCGCCAGCATCATCACCCCCATGCCGGCGCCGAAGAAGCCGCCATAGACGGCGGTGGCGAACTGCATCGCGGCACCCGCGACGGACCCGACGGCGGCCGGCCGGCCGGGCTTCGGTTTCGGCTTCAGCCATGGCCCGGCGGCGAACAGAGCGGTCGCGGCGATCAAAAGCCACGGCACCATGGCGCGGAACGACGGATTGTCGAGCGCCAGAAGCAAAAGCGCGCCACCCAGCGCGCCGATGGCCGAAACGATGCAAAGCAGCATGGCGCTGCGCCAGATCGCCCTAATGTCGCTCCAATAGGCCAGCGTCGAGGTGATGTAGCCGGGAAACTGCGTGATCGACGACGTCGCATTGGCCGCGATCGGCGGAATGCCAAGCACGCTCATCGCCCCGAAAGTGAGAAAGGTGCCGCCACCGGCGACGGCATTGACGATGCCGGAAAGCAGCCCGGCGACAAAGAGGATGGCGGCGTCGATGAACGTCAAGGCGTCGGCAAGCCCCTGTCGCAAGCAATGATGCGAGGTTTGATGATGCCAGATTTACGGGCCGCATCGCCTTTGCGCAAGCAAACTCAGCCCTTGCCGAGCAGCTCCAGCAATGCCTGCGCCGTCGCCCGGGGTGCCTCCTGCGGAATGTTGTGCCCGACGCCCGCCAGGATGCGCCGCTCGAACGGGCCGGAAAACTGGTGGCCGTCTTCCTCGTCCGGCGGGCCAACGCCGTCGTCGGCGCCGCACAGCGATATGGTCGGCACCGAAATCGGCGGTTGTTCGGCCAGCCGGTCCTCGACGGGCTGCAGGACAGGATCTCCCGGCGCGTAGCCATAACGGTGCCGGTAGGAATGGATAACGATGTCGACGAAATCGGGGTTCTGGAAGGAAGCGGCCGACAGCGCGAAGGCGTCCTCCGTGAACGCCCAGGTGGGCGACCACAATTTCCACAACAGCCGGGCCAGCGCGTCGCGGTTCTCGGTCAGACCGCGCACGCCGCGCGCCGAATGGAAATAATACTGATACCAGTAGCGGTGCTCGGTCTCGGGCGAGGCCGGGTTCACGGAAGCGGGGATGTTCTGGATGTTGTAGCCGTCGCCGGTGACCAGGCAGCGCGCCCGCTGCGGCCAGAGCGCCGCCACGATGCAGGCGGCGCGCCCACCCCAGTCGTAACCGGCCAGCGCCGCTTTCTCGATCGACAGCGCGTCCATCAGGTCGACGAGGTCCAGCGCCAGCGCCGCCTGCTGGCCCGAGCGCATCGTCTCGGAAGACAGGAACCGCGTCGGCCCATAGCCGCGCAGATAAGGCACGATGACACGATGCCCCTGCGCCACAAGGAGCGGCCAGACTTCGTCATAGCAGCGCGGATCGTAGGGAAAGCCATGCAAGAGGATGATTGCATCGCCGCCGGGCTCGCCATGCTCCTCATAGGCGATGTCGAGCATGGTGGCGCGGGCGAAGCGGATAGGGTAGGGTCCGGTCATAGGCGAGCTCCCCATAAGACCGCCTTTTTTGGCATTCTGGTGCTATTTGACCAACCGGCCACGCTAAAAAATAGCGTTGGACAGGTGACAAGAGCGCGAAATAGCGCTATGTGCCGCGCCGAACCGGACAAGCATCGTCCGGACCCGTCAACTATGGCGGTGTAGTCGCCCCTGCCTGACATCCTCGGATGAAGGGCATAACCGAGCGGTCCCGGAAGTCGATTTCAGGAACTGCAAGGCGAGCGTAGGGCGCTCTGACTGTCGGAAGAACAAGAAGTGGATTGTTAAGATGGATATCCTCCGTCAGCTCGAGGCCGAACAGGTCGCCAAGATCGAAGCCAAGCGCAAGCTGCCCGAATTCCAGCCCGGCGACACCGTGCGCGTCCAGGTGCGCGTCACCGAAGGCAGCCGCACCCGCGTGCAGGCCTATGAGGGCGTCGTCATCGCCCGCTCCGGCTCCGGCTTCCAGGAGAATTTCACCGTCCGCAAGATTTCCTACGGCGAAGGCGTGGAGCGCGTGTTCCCGGTCTACTCGCCGATGATCGAAGCGGTCGAGATCGTCCGCCGCGGCAAGGTGCGCCGCGCCAAGCTCTATTACCTGCGCGATCGTCGCGGCAAGTCGGCTCGCATTACCGAGAACACCGGCGTGCGCGCCCGCAAGCTGAACGACGAGGAGCGCGAGGCGCTCGCCGCCGAGAAGGCCAAGATCGAGGCCGAGAAGGTCGCCGCCGCCGAGGCTCTGGCTGCCGAGAAGGCCGCACAGGAAGCCGCCGAGAAGAAGGCTGCCGCCGCTGCTGAAGCCACGGCCGCCGAATAAGATTTTCGGACAGATACCGATTTGGAAAAGGCGGCTTCGGCCGCCTGCAGGGTGTCCGGAACCTGTTCTGAACCGGCGGCGCAGGGCGAACATCGAAGCAAGAGTGGGCCGCCGAGGTTCCGTCATTCCCGACCTCGTGAGCGACCGCAGGGAGCGGAGCGTGTCGGGAATCCATGCCGGAACGCTGATAGTGGCAAAGCGGTCCAGACCCGGCTTCAAACCGCTTTTCGCGATTTCTACGATTGGGGAATAGCGCGAAGGAGCAGCGTCCACATTCTGGCATCGTGGAAAACCGAACGCTGCATGTGGGGACACGCCGAAGCTCTCGGGCTGTTGCTTGCCTTGAGCAGGCCCGGTCCTTCAGCGTTCCGGCATGGCTTCCCGACACTCTCCGGTCGCTTCGCTCCCTCACGAGGTCGGGAATGACGGAGTTTCTGCGACCCGCACCAAATCCAATTGCCAGCCGAGCCCGATAATCATCCCCTCACTGGTTGACTTACATTATTTTGTACACTAATGATTTGTACACAAATTAATTGGAGATGACGATGTCCGCATTGTATTCCACCGAAGCCCGCGCCGTCGGCGGCCGCGCCGGCCATGTTAAGTCCTCAGACGGCCTGATCAGCCTCGACCTTGCCATGCCGAAGGAACTGGGCGGCAAAGGCGGCGCCACCAATCCCGAGCAGCTTTTCGCCGCCGGCTATTCCGCCTGTTTCGAAAGCGCCATGCGTTTCATCGCCGGCAAGCAGAAGCTTTCGCTCACCGACGCCGCGGTGACGGCGAAGATCGATCTTCTCCCGAACGGCGAGGGCGGTTTCCGGTTGGGCGCCGCGCTCACCGCTGAAACCAAGGGCCTCGACCAGGCCGCCGCCGAGGCGCTTGTCGCCGCCGCCCACAAGGTCTGCCCCTATTCCAATGCGCTGAAGGGCAATGTCGACGTCGCCCTGTCGGTGCAGGCCGGTTGAACGTGACGGGCACGATCGAGCATGGAACTGCGCCGGGCCGGGCCGAAACGCCCCGGCTCGACCGGCAGCTTTGTTTTGCGCTCTATTCGGCCAGCGGCCTGATGACCAAGCTCTACCGGCCGTTGCTAGCGCCGCTCGGGCTCACCTATCCGCAATACCTCACCATGCTGGCGCTGTGGGAAAAGGCGCCGCGCACGGTGGGCGAATTGGGCGACACGCTTGGCCTCGATCCGGCCACGCTGACGCCGCTGCTCAAGCGCATGGAGGCGGGCGGGCTGATCAACCGCCGCCGCGACCCCGCCGACGAACGCCGCGTGCTGGTGGAGCCGACCGCGCAGGGCGAGGCGCTGCGTACCGCCGCCAGCGGCGTGCAAGCGGCACTCGCCTGCCGCGTGCCGCTCGCCCCGGCCGAGCTCGCCGGCTTGCGCGAAACACTGAATGCCCTGATCGGCCAATTGCGCGCCGCGGAAGCCGGGACCGTCGAGACGGAATAAGGCTGCGGGATCGGGAGATAAATCGTCCCCGATTCCGCCATTCCTGGGTATCGATTTCCAGTTTCCTCCTGCCGGGCGCAGCGCGGCGGCTTGCAAGGCCGCGCCAGAAGGCTAATGTCGGCGCGATCCTTTTCGACCGCCGAACCCGCGCGGTCCATTTCCCGGGGGAAGTACCATGATCCGATCGAAACTCGTGCTGGCCGCGATTGCCGCCTGCCTTCTGGCGCCGTTCGCGGCCAACGCCCAGACCTTGCCCGATCTCGCCGGCAAGAAAGTCGTGGTGGTGACGGAAAACGCCTATCCGCCGCTGCAGTTCGTCGATCCCAAGTCCGGCAAGCAGATCGGCTGGGAATATGATTTCATGAACGAAATCGCCAAGCGGCTGAACTTCAAGGTCGAATACCAGAACACCTCCTGGGACGCGATGATCCAGGCCGTCGCCGACAAGCAGTACGACATCGGCATGACCGGCATCACCATCAATGACGAGCGCAAGGCCAAGGTCGATTTCTCCGACCCCTATATGCGCAACGAGCAGTTCATGCTGGTGCGCGGCGACGAAAGCCGCTTCACCGAGGCCAAGAGCTTCGCCGCGTTGAAGGACGGCCTGATCGGCGCGCAGCCGGGCACTTCGCCCTTCTACACCGCCGTCTATTCCGTGCTCGACGGCAATGAGCACAACCCGCGCATCAAGCTGTTCGAAACCTTCGGCGCCACCGTGCAGGCACTCAAGGCCGGCGACGTTGACGTGGTGCTGACCGACGGCACCGCCGGCAAGGGTTATGTCGAGGCTTCCGAAGGCAAGCTGAAGCTCATCGGCGGCCCGCTCGGCACCGAGGATTTCGGCTTTATCCTGGCCAAGGGCTCGGACCTGGTGAAGCCGGTCAACGCGGCGATCGCCGCGCTCAAGGCCGACGGCACGATCGACGCGCTGAACAAGAAGTGGTTCCTCGACTACAAGATCGGCCAGTAACAGGCCGTAGCCGGCTCCGTCGTCCGGCGGGGCCGGCGCTTAACCGCCAGTGGCGCCGTAGCGGCTGGCGCCAGCGTGGTCGACCACGTAGAGCCAGCTGCCGTCAGCCTGCCTGCGCACGATTTCGGCGGTGAAGCCGGAATAGAAGATGTCACCATTTTCATCGGCGAGCGAAAAGTCGGCGCGCAGCAGCGCGAGATCGCCATGCTCGACGCAGAAAGTGTTGTTCGACACCATCGTGCCCGGCAATTCGATGAGTTTCCGCAATTCCGTCGCGATCGCCGCCTTGCCGGTGAGACTGGCGCCGCTGGCATCGATCAGCAGCTGCGCGTCGTCCTCGTAGAGCGAAAGCAGCTCTTCCAGCCTGCCGGCGTTGCGCAGAGCGGCAAAAGTGCCGTTCATTTGCGCGGGTCGATAGACTTTCCTTGACATTGGCTTTCTCCTGTTTCGAGAACAGAACCATGTCGTTTCAGAACTATCCAAACGGGAACCCAACATGACCGAACCGGCGATTGCCTCAGCCAGCCCTGAGACGCCCATGCCGCGCCGGCCGGACCTGTGCCCGGTCGAGGATTGGCTGGCCTTCCTCGGTCATCGCTGGAACGCACTGGTGCTGTGGCATCTCTCGGCCGGCGCCAGGCGGCATGGCGAACTGATGGCCTGCCTGCCCAATATCACAGCGAAAGTGCTGTCGGAGCGGCTCGACGGCTTGTTGCGGCGCGGGCTGGTCGAACGCGACGCGGTCTCTGCCTTCCCGCGCGGCGTCGTCTATTCGTTGTCCGAAGGCGGCCGCCAGGTCGTTGCCATCCTCGATCGCTTCGAGACCCTGCCTTCTTCCTTTCGTGAGCCGCGACATTGATCCCGCCCGCGTCCGGCAAGCAGGCCAAGGAGTTTCCCTGGTGGCTCGCGGCGGCGGCCACCATCGCGGTCGTCGCGGCAATCGCGATCTTCACCAGCGACATCTATGCCCAGGTCTTCGGCACCGTCGTGCAAGGCATCGGCATCACCATCCTGGTCGCGCTCATCGCCTTCCTGCTGGCGGCGACGATCGGCCTCGGCATTGCCTTGATGGGTCTGTCGGGCTCGATCTGGCTGAGACAGATCGCCCGCTTCTATGTCGAGATCATGCGCGGCATCCCGGTGCTGGTGCTGTTGTTCTGGATCGCCTTCGCCGGCGTCCCAGCCTTTGTCGCCGGTTGGAACTTCGTCACCTTGCCGCTGCAGCAGGCCGGCTACATCGACGCGCTCCTGGTGCGCGAGGTCTCGCTTTTGTGGCGCGCCATCATCGCGCTCGCCTTCGGCTATTCGCCCTTCATCGCCGAGATCTTCCGCGCCGGCATCCAGTCGGTCGACGTCGGCCAGATCGAAGCCGCCAAGGCGCTGGGTCTCAGCCGTGGCCAGCGCTTCCGGCTGATCGTCATGCCGCAGGCGGTGCGGGTCATCCTGCCGCCGCTCGGCAACGACTTTATCGCCATCACCAAGGATTCTTCTCTCGTCTCGGTGCTCGGCGTCGCCGACATCACCCAGATGGGCAAGATCTACGCCTCCGGCTCGTTCCGCTTCTTCGAAACTTATTCGATCGTCGCTTATATCTACCTGACCCTCACGGTCAGCCTTTCGCTCGCCTTGAGAGCGCTGGAACAACGCATGCGGCGCAGCCAGCGCCCGGCGTCGTGATCCTGGGGTTTGCCCGCTACCCGCTGTGAAGCGCCGGGCGAACTTTAGAGCGACAACACCGGGTTGACGCCGACGCCGTTCCCTCCCACGCTGGCCCGACCAGGGGAGGAGACATGGCGATGGATACCGACAAGGCGCATGAAGCGCTGGACTCCGTTTATGGCGCCGGCTCGCCTGAAGCGCTCGGCCACGCCTATGCCGCCTGGGCGGCGAGCTATGACAGCGAAACCGCTTCGCTGGGCTATCTGCTGCCGTTCCTGATCGCCGCCTGGGTCACACGTTACGTGCCGGCGGGCGAGGGGCCGTTGCTCGACGCCGGCTGCGGCACCGGCCTGACCGGCCCGCAGCTCAAGGCGCTCGGTTATTCCAATCTCGCCGGGCTCGACCTCTCGGATGACATGCTGAAGGTCGCCGCCGGCCGCCAGGCCTATGGCGAGCTCAAAAAGGCGATGCTCGGCGGCCCGCTGCCTTGGCCGGACAGGCATTTCCGCGCCTTCTTCTCCACCGGCGTCTTCACCATCGGCCATGCGCCGGCGTCCGGCCTTCACGAGCTGGTGCGCATCACCAAAAGCGGCGGCCACGCCATCTTCACCGTGCGCGACCAGGTGTTGGATAAAGGCGGCTTTCGCGACGTCTTCACCGAGCTGGAGCGGGCCGGCAAATGGCGGCCGGTCGAGGAAAGCCCGTGGTTCCGCTGCTATGCGATCGCCGACCCGGACGCGCTGGTGAAGACCTTCGTCTTCGAGGTGCTTTAGCGAAGCGGCCGGCCGAAACGCTCAGGCATTGGGCGGAAAGCGGAAATGACCGTTGAGGCGGAAGGCGAACAGCGTGTCCTCCACCCTGGCGCCGGCGCCGATATTGTGGACGACCAACGGCCGCTGGCCGTCCGGCGTCATCCGGTCGGTGACGATGGCGATGTGCGGCAGGTTGCCCGGCAGGCGCTGCGTCACCAGATCGCCCGGATGGTAGGCCTTCGGATCGTCGACGACATCCAGCGCCGCGCCCTTGCGCCTGAAGAAGGTCTCCAGATTGGGAACGCGGCGATGGTCGATGTTGCGGTCCGGCTGCTTGCGGCCCAGATTTTCGGATAGGCGGAGAAGCCGGCGCGCATGTCCTCGTTGACCAGCCGCTGCAGGTCGATGCCGAACGCCTGGCGATAGGCCCGCACCACGACGTCGGTGCACACGCCGCGCTCGGCGGGAACGTCGCCGCCCGGATAGTCGAGCCGCACATAGGCCGGATCGTAGAGAACGGTCACGCCGACCTGGGCGAGCCCCGCGTCGACCAGTTTCATGCCCCAGGCCTGCGCCGGCGCAGCCGCCACCGGCCGCGTCAACAGTGCCGGACAGGCAGCCAGCACCATCGATTTCAGCACAGTGCGACGATCGACCATGTGACACCCCTCGATACGACGGTCAGGGCAATCGAGCTTTCGGGCTTAATTTTGACCGGAGCAGGCGCAATTGCCGACCGGGTGGATTCTTGATATGAGCCTTGGGCGATGGAAGAGCTTTTCGGCGATCCGGCCTATAAGGGCTTCGTGCTGCAGGACAAGAAGCGCCTGCCCGCGCGTTTTTTCGCCCGCATTTCCGGTACGCCGACCAGCCGACTTAGCTAGTAGCCGGCCGCGCCCGTTTGCCGGCGCGCATTTCGCATCTTCCTGCTTCACATCGACGGATTTACGCACATGAGCGCACCGCGCACCCTCTACGACAAGATTTTCGACGAACACGTGGTCGACCGCCAGGACGACGGCACCTGCCTGCTCTGGATCGACCGCCACCTCGTGCACGAAGTGACCAGCCCGCAGGCCTTCGAGGGCCTGCGCTTGGCCGGCCGCAAGGTTCGTCACCCGGAAAAGACGCTGGCCGTGGTCGACCACAACGTGCCGACCTCGCCCGACCGCGTGAACGGCATCAAGAACGAGGAAAGCCGCATCCAGGTCGAGGCGCTGGCGAAAAACGCCGCCGATTTCGGCGTCGAATATTATTCCGAGAAGGACCGCCGCCAGGGCATCGTCCACATCATCGGCCCCGAGCAGGGCTTTACCCTGCCCGGCATGACCATCGTCTGCGGCGATTCGCACACCTCCACCCACGGCGCCTTCGGCGCGCTGGCGCATGGCATCGGCACCTCGGAAGTCGAGCATGTGCTGGCCACCCAGACGCTGATCCAGAACAAGGCCAAGAACATGCTGGTGCGTGTCGACGGCCAGCTGCCGGAAGGCGTCACCGCCAAGGACATTATCCTCGCCATCATCGGCGAGATCGGCACCGCCGGCGGCACGGGCTATGTCATCGAATATGCCGGCGAGGCGATCCGCGCGCTGTCGATGGAAGGCCGCATGACCATCTGCAACATGTCGATCGAGGGCGGCGCCCGCGCCGGCCTGATCGCGCCGGACGAGACCACCTTCGCTTATGTGAAAGACAAGCCGCGCGCGCCGCAGGGCGAGGCCTGGGACATGGCGCTCGACTACTGGAAGACGCTCTATACCGACGAAGGCGCCCATTACGACAAGGTGGTGGTGCTCGATGCAGCCAAGCTGCCGCCCATCGTCACCTGGGGCTCCTCGCCGGAAGACGTCACCTCCGTGCTCGGCGTGGTGCCGAACCCCGACGAGATCGAGGACGAGAACAAGCGCAACTCCAAGAAGCGCGCGCTCGATTATATGGGCCTGACCGCCGGCACCAAGATCACCGACATCAAGCTCGACCGCGTCTTCATCGGCTCCTGCACCAACGGCCGCATCGAAGACCTGCGCGCCGTTGCCGCCGTTGCCAAGGGCAAGAAGGTGGCGGCGACAGTCAACGCCATGATCGTTCCGGGCTCCGGCCTGGTGAAGGCGCAGGCGGAAGCCGAAGGGCTGGACAAGATCTTCATCGAGGCCGGTTTCGACTGGCGCGAGCCGGGCTGCTCGATGTGCCTGGCCATGAACGACGACCGCCTCAAGCCGCATGAACGCTGCGCCTCGACCTCGAACCGCAATTTCGAGGGCCGCCAGGGCTTCAAGGGCCGCACCCATCTGGTGTCGCCGGCCATGGCTGCGGCTGCCGCGATCGCCGGTCACTTCGTCGACATCCGCGACTGGCACTGATCCGACCTCTTCCCGCTCCGACGGGAAAGGACAAGATAGCATTCAAAGGCCTCCGGCATCCCCGCCGGGGGCCTTTTGGCATTTGGGGCTGGCCCGTCGCGGCGGGAAACTATCTCTTGCATTCAACCGCTTGCCGAAGGCAGGAACGCCTCGTCATTCCCGACATGCCCCGCTCCTCGGGGTCGCTCACGCGCAACCGTTCGCCGCGCCGCCCTATTGCGTGTCGCGCATCTCCAACACATCCGAACCGCCGCTGTCTTCATCACCGTTCCGCCGGCCTCGGGTCGCGTTCCGCTTTTTGCCCGTTCTGAGCCGTCGCTGTTTTCACCGGCGTTACGGCATGGATTCCCGACACGCTGATGCGCCGGTGCGGTGCAGGATGTGGATTGGACGCGTGGAGGAAGGCGCAGGTCGAAAGAAAGAACCGTGTCTGTTCAGTCGCTTGGCGTTGATCGCACAAAAAACACGCCCGGATTTATTCACGCCACTCGCCTTCAGTCGACAATCGGCGCATCGCCCTCACGGGAACCTGGTGCGCACCGGGTATCAGGGAGGGCGCCGGTGCCGGACTGGCAGCGCTAACGGTGGCGGTGTCTGGTGACGAGCCCTAAGTCCGGGCCCTGGAAAAACCCGGCCGCCGAAAATGGCGGCTTCGAGGTCCGAAGTCTGCCGTCGCGAAGGACGGCGAGGTCGGTCCGGGGCAAGAACACCGGCGGGGCGCCCGGAAGGCGCCACGTACTATTACAGAGAGGCACCGACCCGGCGCCCCGCTTCCCACCTCCCTCAAGGGGAGTGTTTTTTGACAATGGCCAGGGCGGATTTCCGCAGCGTGGCGATGAATAGATGTATCAACGCAACCCCACCGCCGTCATTCCGGCCGAGCGCAGCGAGAGCCGGAACCCATTGGCCGCACCATCGTCGAGCGCGGCCCGGTCCTCGTTCTGAACCGTTCACGCAGCCGAACCGACGCCGCATGTTTCACGGCGATCCGTGCGAACTCAGGTCCGGGCCGTGCTCAATGCGCTGGGACCAATGGGTTCCGGGTCGGCGCTCGGCTTCGCCTCGCTTGCCCGGAATGACGAACGCGCGGGACGGGCTAGCTACCCAGCCCGCGACTGCGGGCCGCCGGTCGTCCGGCGCACCCACGTAGGTGAAGAGAGTTCCGCGAAGCGGACGAAAAGCCAACTGCTTGGCTTTTCGAACGACGAACGCCGCCGCAGGCAGCGCTGCGGCCTGTGAGCAAACCATCGGTCGAAGACCGCAAGCGCGACCGCGCGTCGCGCCTCGTGGCGCGCCCCGTCCGGAGCGAACCGCTAAGCGGAGACAGCGTGGGAGGAACTATCGGCCGAAGGCCGAGCCCGCGACTGCGGGCCGCCGGTCGGTCCGGCGCACCCGCGTAGGGTCAGCCGCCAGAGGCGGCGGTGCGACCCGTGAGCGGAATTAAGCCGCCTTCTTCTTCGGCTGGATCAGGCCGCGTTCGACCAGCAGCTCGGCGATCTGCACGGCGTTGAGCGCCGCACCCTTGCGCAGATTGTCGGAGACGATCCACATGTTGAGGGCGTTATCGAGCGTGGAGTCTTCGCGGATGCGCGAGATGTAGGTGGCGTCCTCGCCGGCGGACTCGATCGGCGTGATGTAGCCGCCGTCCTCGCGCTTGTCGATGACCAGGCAGCCCGGCGCCTCGCGCAGGATATCGCGCGCCTCGTCGGCGGTGATCGGCTTTTCGAACTCGACATTCACCGCTTCCGAATGGCCGATGAACACCGGCACGCGCACGCAGGTCGCGGTCAGCTTGATCTTGGGGTCGAGCATCTTCTTGGTCTCGGCCACCATCTTCCACTCTTCCTTGGTGGAACCGTCTTCCATGAAGACGTCGATATGCGGGATGACGTTGAAGGCGATGCGCTTGGTGAACTTCTTGGCCTCGACCGGGTCGGCGACGAAGACGGCGCGGGTCTGCGTGAACAGTTCGTCCATGCCTTCCTTGCCGGCGCCCGACACCGACTGGTAGGTCGCCACCACGATGCGCTTGATGGTGGCCGCGTCATGCAGCGGCTTCAGCGCCACCACCAGCTGGGCGGTCGAGCAGTTCGGGTTGGCGATGATGTTCTTCCTGGTGAAACCGGAAATCGCGTCCGGGTTCACTTCCGGCACGATCAGCGGCACTTCCGGATCGTAGCGGAACGCCGAGGAATTATCGATGACGACGCAGCCCTGCTTGCCGATCTTGGGCGACCATTCCTTCGAGATGTTGCCGCCGGCCGACATGATGGCGATGTCGGTGTCGGAGAAGTCGTAACCTTCCAGCGCCTTCACCTTCAGCGTCTTGTCGCCGAAGGACACTTCGGTGCCCTGGCTGCGCCGCGAGGCGATCGCTACCACTTCGCTCACCGGAAAGCCGCGCTCTTCCAGGATGTTCAGCATTTCACGACCCACATTGCCCGTGGCGCCGATTACCGCAACCTTGAAACCCATAGAAAAATTCTCCTGTCGCTCTCCGCTCGCTTTGCTTGGAGAAACCCGCCGGCCACTGCGGGTCTCGCCTCCCTCGGGCCAGACCCGGGGAGAGGGCGAGAAGGCCAAGGGAGATCAGACCGTGGTGACGGTGGTTTTTTTGGCCGTAGTTTTGGTCGAGGACAGGCGCGCGCGTTGCCGCTCTCCCGCAACCATGTTGCCATGGCCGGGGAAGTCGAATGCGAAAAGAGCCATGATGAGGCCGCGCATCGGGACGTTCCTGTTCGGGACGGGCTTTTACGCTGATTGCGAAAGGAGTCAATCGCAACGAAAGCCCGACGGCAAAGTTCGGCGCGCCTGTGGCGGTCAGATCACGTTGAGCTCGCGGAACGGCCGCCCTTGCGCCACGCGCGCATAGCCGAAGGCCGAACAGTCGATGCTGCGGTAGCCGCCATGCATGATGAGTTCGGCCAGCGCCTTGCCCACCGCCGGCGCCTGCTGCAGGCCATGGCCGGAAAAACCGTTGGCGAAGATGAAGTTCGACACTTCAGGGTGCGGGCCGATCACCGCGTTCTGGTCGAGCGTGTTGTAGTCGTAATGGCCAGCCCAGGCGCGTGTCATCTTGATCGCCTCGAAAGCCGGGATGCGGGTAGCGAGCACCGGCCAGATCGTCTCCTCGAACAGCGACCAGTCCGGCTCGAAATCGGTCGGGTCGGCGGCGGTTTCGCCCTCCTCCGGCTCGGCGCCGCCGGTGATGTAGACCGAACCTTCCGGCCGTACATAGATGCCGCTCGGGTCGACCAGCAGCGGCAGATCCTCGTAGCGCTCGCGGGCCTCGAACACGAAGACCGAACGCTTGCGCGGCTCCACCGGCAGTTCGAGCCCGGCCATGGCCGAGACCTTGCCGGCATTCGGACCTGCGGCGTTGACGACGATACCGGCCTGCAGCGTCTCGCCATTGTCGAGCGTCACCGACTGGACGCGGCCGTTGTCGCGAGCAATGGCGGTGACCGAGGCCGTGATCAGGTCGACCGACTTGGTCCGCAACGCCTTGCGGAACAGCTGCAGATAGGCGTGCGCGTCGAACCAGCCCTCGCCGGAGCGGCCATAGGCGCCGGCGGTGATGCCCTCCGCCGACAACCAGGCGAAACGACGCGTCAGCGCCTCGACGTCCTCCAGGACGATGTCGGCGCCTTCCGCCACCTGCACGTCGTGGTTGGCCTTCAGGATCGGCAGGCCGTTCTCGCCGGCCAGGATCAGATAGCCGCCTTCGCGGAAGCCGATATCGGCATCGGTGCCGAATTCTTCCTTGAGCCGCCGGAACAGCTTCAGCGTGAACTGCGACAGGCGGATGTTTTCAGGGATCGAGAACTGCTGGCGGATGGAGGCGCAGGACAGCGTCGTCGCCGCATGGGCAAATTGCGGATCGCGCTCGATCAGCGCGATGGAGCCGGTGAACCCTTCCTCGCGGAGGTAATAGGCAACCGAGGCGCCGACGATGGCCCCGCCGATGATCACGATGTCGTATTGCGCCATGAACTGAAGTCCCGAATTGCCGCGCTGAAGGAAAGCAGGTTCAGCCACCCTCCCGCAAGAGCTTGCAAGGGCCAGCTTTGCCGGGCAAGAAGACCAGATGGTTGAGATTTCCTATCGTCCGCGCCGCTCCGTGCTCTACATTCCCGCCGCGAACGAGCGGGCACTGGCCAAGATCCCGGCCCTTACCTGCGATGCGGTCATCATCGATCTGGAGGACGCCGTCGCTTCCGGCGAGAAGGCTTCGGCGCGTGACAGGCTGGGCGCGATCTTCGCCGACCGCCCAAAGCGACGCTGCGAAATGGTGGTGCGCATCAACCGCCTTGGCGGCGAAAGCGGCCCGGATGATCTGGCCGCGGCCCTTGCTTGCCGGCCCGACGGCATTCTCCTGCCCA
Organism: Mesorhizobium sp. 2RAF21; assembly: GCF_052115345.1. Lineage (NCBI taxonomy): Bacteria > Pseudomonadati > Pseudomonadota > Alphaproteobacteria > Hyphomicrobiales > Phyllobacteriaceae > Mesorhizobium > Mesorhizobium sp. 2RAF21. The sequence continues at coordinate 355,844 of NZ_JBFRGM010000001.1, forward strand.
AGATCGATACGCCGCGCGACATCCTGGAAGCCGGCGATGCCCTCGACGAGGCCGACATGCCCGACGAGGTCAAGTTGTGGGCGATGATCGAGACGCCCAAGGCGCTGATCAACATCGCCGCCATCGCCGAGCTTGGCCGCGATCCCGCCTCGCGGCTCGCCTGCCTGGTCGCCGGCACCAACGACCTGATCAAGGAGACCGGCATCCAGGCGACGCCGGACCGACGCTATCTGATGCCATGGCTGATGCAGATGGTGCTGGCCGCGCGCGCCGGCGGCATCGCGCTGCTCGACGGCGTCTACAATGATTTCCACGATTCGGCCGGCTTCCTGCGCGAATGCGCCGACGCTGCGGCCATGGGCTTCGACGGCAAGACGCTGATCCATCCTACGCAGATCGAGGCCGCCAATGCCGCCTTCTCGCCGTCGCCGCGGGCGCTGGCCGAGGCCCGCGCCGTTGTCGAGGCCTTCGGCAGGCCGGAGAACGCCGGAAAAAGCGTGATCGCGCTGGAAGGCCGGATGGTCGAGCGGCTGCACCTCGCCCAGGCCGAAAAATTGCTGGCGAAAGCCACAAGCATCGGCGCATGATCGCCGCTACCCTATACAGGACAGGACCCGCTCATGCGACTTTACCGTTTTCTCACCGCCGTCGACGACGCCACCTTCTGCCATAAGGTGACAGCGGCGCTGAACAAGGGCTGGCACCTCTATGGCTCGCCGACCTATGCCTACGACAAAAAAGAAAAGGCGATGCGCTGCGGCCAGGCCGTGGTGAAGGACATAGACGGCCAGGACTATGTTCCCGGCGAGACCAAGCTGAGCGACTGGTGACGGGCGGCCGCTGAGGCCACGCATCGAAAAGTCTATTCGACGGCCGCCTCGATCCGCTCCATGTCGTCGTCGGAGAGGCCAAAATGATGGCCGATCTCGTGGATCAGCACATGGGTGACGATGTCGCCCAGTGTCTCCTCGTTCTCGGCCCAGTAGTCGAGGACGGCGCGGCGATAGAGCGTGATGCGGTTCGGCCCTTCGCCGGTCGCCGGGTTCCAGCGTTCGGCGATGCCGCGCCCCTCGAACAGGCCAAGCAGGTCGAACGGCGTCTCCAGCGACAGGTCGTCCATGATCTCGTCGGTCGGGAACTCGGCCATCTGGATGACGATCTCGCCGGTCAGCTTGCGGAATTCTTCCGGCAGATGCGCATAGGCTTCCAGCGCCAGGAGCTCCATTTCCTCCAGGGAGGGTGAAAGCTCCCCATGCCAGGTGCGGGTCTTGTAGATGCGGGCCATTCTTTGTCCTTTGACATTCGGCATATAGGCCGTTGCGGCACAATCGGCAAATGCCGGACGCTCCGGAGACGAGTGCCCGCCTGGAAGAGGAATAAATTCTTCACGACTCCGCTTGACTCTCGTTCCGCCCTCTGGAATCTATAAGAACATAACAGGAACATATCGACGGAACGGAACACCATGGCGACAAGCGCTGTGGTGCGGGACACTGTTTTTGCCCTGCGCCGCCAGATCGCGAAAATCGAAGGAACACTGGCCGAGCGCCTCGACGCGCCTGCCGGCGATGCCTTCGACGCGGATCGCATGCTGGTTCGCCGTGGCGGCGTGGCCGAAAGCCATGGGCTGCTCGCGACGGGTGCCGGCCGCCTCGACGCCGCCCTGGGCGGCGGCCTGCCGAAAGCCGCCCTCACCGAATTCCATGGCGCCGAGACGCGCGACGCCGGCACCGTCGCCGGTTTCGCGCTCTCCCTTGCCGGCCTGGCCTTGAAAGCGGCGGGCTCGCCTGCCCCCATCCTCTGGGTCGGCACCGCCGAGATCTTCCGCGAGGCCGGCTTTCCTTACGCGCGGGGTCTTCAGGCCGGTTTCGGCATCGCGCCCGAGATGTTGCTTTATGCCGAGGCGCCAAAGCTCGTCGACGCCTTGTGGATCGCCGAGGAAGCGGCCGGGCTGACGGCGCTCTCGGCCGTCGTTCTGGAGCTGCGCGGCAATTCCGAACGGCTCGACCTCACGGCGACGCGGCGGCTGCATCGGCGCGCGCAGATGGCTGGCCGGCCCGTATTCCTGCTGCGCCAGGCAGCCTTCGCCGAACCGACGGCCGCCCCTGTCCGTCTTGTCGTCGCCCCCGCACCCGCCGCACCTCGCCTCACCGTCGCCGGACCGCTGGACGGCTCGATCGGCCGCCCGGCCTTCACCGTCACCATCGACAAGAGCCGCGCGGCACAGCCTGGACAATTCACACTGGAGTGGAACCCCGATGAACGCACATTCCTGGACAGAAAGCGCGTGGGCGGAACCGGCAAATGGCGAAGGGACGCGCAAGAAGGAGCAAAGGATCCTGTCGCTCTGGTTTCCGCATCTTCCGGCGGAGCGGATACTGCGGCAGCGCCTGGGGCGGTCGTGGCGTTCCCGCCCTTCCAGTCATCACCCACTGGTGATCAGCCATCGCGACCGCAACGCGCAACGCATCGCCGCGCTCGATGAACGAGCCGAGGCATTGCGCCTGAAACCCGGCATGGGCATCGCCGACGCCCGCGCCATGCATCCGGCGATCGACATCATCGAAGCCGATCCACAGGCGGATTTGCGCCTGCTCGAAAGCCTGGCCGACTGGTGCGACCGCTACACACCGCTGGTCGCCCTGGACGGTACCGACGGCCTGTTCCTCGACATCACCGGCTGCGCGCATCTTTTCGGCGGCGAACGCGCCATGCTGGATGAGATCCTGGCCCGGTTTTTCCATCAGGGTTTCGACGTGCGCGCCGGCATCGCCTCGACAGCCGGGGCTGCCTGGGCTGCCGCGCGATTTTCCAGGCAATGCATCGTCGAACGTGGTGATGAGGAGAGGCTCCTGGCACCCCTACCGCTGACCGCGCTGCGCCTCGATCCGCAGGTGCGCGGCAGCCTGGAAAGCGTCGGTCTTCGCACGGCAGGCGCCGTCATGGCGGCGCCACGCGCGCCGCTGGTGCGCCGTTTCGGCGCGACCCTGCTCCTGCGGCTCGACCAGGCGCTCGGCCGGCAGGATGAGGCGGTGTCGCCGCGCCTGCCCGTCGCGCCTCTTTCGGTCGAGCGGCATCTTGCCGAGCCGATCACCCTGACCGACGACATCGAGCGTCTGGTGTTCTTGCTCGCGACGGCGCTGAAAACCGATCTCGAACGGCGAGGCGAAGGCGCCAGGGCGCTCGCACTCCTGCTTTTCAGGGTCGATGGCGTGGTCAGCCGGCTTGTCGTCGGCACGTCGCGGCCGATGCGTGAGCCGCGGCTCGTCCAGAAACTGTTCCATGAAAGGCTGGCCGCGATCGCTGAGGATTTCGATGCCGGCTACGGTTTCGATCTCGTTCGCCTCGCCGTCCTGACCACCGCGCCTTTCGATATACGACAAGCCGACCTCGCCGGCGATGTCGAGGAAGACGAGGAAGGTCTCGCTCTCTTCGTTGACCGTATCCGTGCCCGCCTGGGCGATGGTGCCGTGATGAAACCGGTCGCCATCGAAAGCCATCTGCCGGAACGGGCCGTCACGACCATCCCCTACTGGGAGAACCCGCCGCAGCGTGTATCGCCGCCGAAGAAACCCGCCGCCCCCAGGAACCTGCCCACCACAACGCCTTTCCAGCCGGAACGCCCGATCCGGCTGTTCCGGGTGCCGGAACCGATCGAGGTTCCGGCCACGGAAATCCCGGATGGCCCGCCGCCGCAGTTCCGCTGGCGGCGCGCGCTGCACCGTGTCGCCAGCGTCGAGGGCCCTGAACGCATCGCGGCGGAGTGGTGGCGCAAGCAGGAGCCGACACGCGACTATTATCGCGTCGAGGATACGGACGGCCGCCGCTACTGGCTCTATCGCCAGGGCTTTTACAGCGATTCCGAACCGCCGCCGCGCTGGTTCATGCATGGGGTGTTCGCATGAAGACGGCCAACCTGCGCGCGCCATCTGCCCTGCCGGCCTATGCCGAGTTCGGCGTGCAGTCGAATTTTTCCTTCCTGCGCGGCGCCTCGCGCCCGGAGGAGTTGGTCGTGATGTCATGCGCGCTGGGCTACACCGCCATGGGACTTGCAGATCGTAATACCGTTGCCGGTGTGGTGCGTGCTTGGAGCCAATCGCGGCATATTCAGCTTTCCAACGAGACCGAGGCGGTTTGGCTGCCTTATCATCCCGGTTGCAGGTTGGTGTTCTGCGACGGTGTCCCGGATATCTTGGCCTATCCTCAGGACCGAACCGGTTGGGGGCATCTGTGCCGGCTCTTAACCGAAGCGAATCTTCGCGGAGAAAAGGGGGCTCCTCTACTTTATCTCGACGACCTCCTCAAAGGGGGTGACCATATATCTCTCGCCATACTGCCCCGTCTTTCCCCCGGCCAAGATGAACTACCGCTGTTATGCCGGTTGAAGGAACGTTTCGGTCGAAATCTGTGGCTCGCTGCCGCGCCCAAATATCAAGGCGACGACCTCTTTCGCATCGAGCAGGCTCAAGGTCTGGCACAAGCCGCTGGTCTGCCTTTCATGGCCACTAACGACATACTCTATCATTGCGCAGAACGGCGACCGCTGCAGGATGTGGTGACTGCGATCCGGCTCAACGTCCCTGTAGCCGAGGCTGGAATGGAACTCGCTGCAAATGCTGAGCGCCATATGAAGCCGACGCAAGAAATGGCTCGTCTTTTCCGTCGCCATCCACAGGCGCTTACCGAAACGCTGCGCTTCGCCGAGACCCTCAGCTTTTCACTACAGGAATTACGTCACAATTATCCCGACGAACCGACGCGCGATGGCGCAACGCCGCAGCAGGAACTGGAACGACTTGCCTGGGAAGGAGCAGTGGAGCGCTACCCTGACGGAGTACCGCAGCCCGTGTCCTCGCGTATCAGGGAAGAATTGGCCCTGGTCGGGCGAATGGGGTATGCGCGCTATTTCTTGACCGTACATGACATCGTTCGCTTCGCACGCAGCCGAGGCATATTGTGTCAAGGCCGTGGCTCTGCCGCCAATTCCGTCGTCTGTTACTGCATCGGTATAACGCCGGTCGGGCCTAATCAAATCCATGCACTTTTCGAGCGCTTCATCTCTGAAGAGCGTAACGAACCGCCCGACATAGATGTCGATTTCGAGCATGAACGCCGCGAGGAGGTTATCGCTTATATTTATGAGAAATATAAGGAAAAGCATACTGCACTTGCCGCGGCGGTGATCACCTATCGCGGCCGCTCCGCTTTGCGTGAGGTCGCCAAGGCAATGGGTCTATCCGAGGATGTCCGAAGCGCTTTGTCGAGTTCGATCTGGGGCTGGTATTCATCCGAACTTGGCGAGCGAGAGACCCAGGCCGGCGGTCTTGCCCATACGGACCCGTTGACCAGATATGTCCTCGATCTCGCCAACGAAATCATGGGCTTCCCGCGCCATCTCACGCAGCATGTCGGCGGTTTCGTCATCACCAAGGATCGCCTCGACGAGATCGTACCTATCGTCAAGACGGCAATGGACCAACGCAAGATGGTCGAATGGGACAAGGATGATCTCGACGCCGTTGGATTGCTTAAAGTCGACGTCCTGGCGCTCGGCATGTTGTCGTGCCTGAAACGCACATTCAGTTTGTTGAAAAGCCATTATCCCGCCGTCCGCGATCAATTCGATCGGCCGTATGAGCTAGCGACACTGCCGGAAGAGGATAAGCGTGTTTACGATATGATCTGCCGCGCGGATACGCTCGGTGTTTTCCAGATTGAATCACGCGCGCAGATGTCGATGCTGCCGCGACTGCGGCCGCGAGAGTTCTATGACCTCGTCATCGAAGTGGCTATCGTGCGGCCCGGTCCCATACAGGGCAATATGGTCCACCCCTACCTGCGCCGGCGGCAAGGAAGGGAAGAGGTCGAGTATTACAAGGACGAATTGAAGGAGATCCTGGGCAGGACCTATGGCGTACCGCTGTTCCAAGAACAGGCGATGAAGATCGCTATAGTTGCCGGCGGCTTCAAACCCGGAGAAGCGGACGAGCTGCGCCGCGCCATGGCAACGTTTAGACGCATGGGAACCATCGGCAATTACAAGGAGAAGATGATCGAAGGCATGGTCCGCAAGGATTACCCCCGTGAATTCGCCGAGCGCTGCTTCAAGCAGATCGAAGGGTTCGGCGAATATGGCTTCCCGGAAAGCCACGCCGCCTCCTTCGCCCTGCTCGTTTATGCCTCCTGCTGGTTCAAGACCTTTTATCCCGACGTCTTCTGCGCAGCGATCCTTAACTCGCAGCCCATGGGTTTCTACCAACCGGCCCAATTGGTGCGCGATGCGCGCGATCATGGTGTCGAAATCCGCGATGTCGACATCAATGCCTCGATCTGGGACTGCGCGCTCGAAAAAGCCTCGTTCGATCCCCAGCGCATCACATCTCGCCATGCCGAGATGCGCGGCGTCATTAAAACCGACCACGCCGTCCGGCTGGGATTTCGCCAGATCAAGGGGCTATCGGAGGATCGGATGCTGATGTTCGCGGCCCGGCGCGGCGACGGTTACGAATCCGTGCGCGATGTCTGGCTACGCTCCGGCCTCGATACTGACGAGATCGAGAAACTGGCCGAGGCCGACGCTTTCCGCTCGCTCGGCATCAGCCGGCGCGATGCGCTCTGGGCGGTGCGTGCGCTCGATGGCCGCAAGGCCACGGAAAGACTGCCTCTGTTCGATCAGCCGCAGATCAGGTTGCCCGAATTGGAGCCAGAGACGAAGCTGCCGATGATGCGACCGGGCGAGCACGTCATCCACGATTACCGGTCGCTCGGCCTGTCCTTGAAGGCGCATCCCGTCTCGTTCCTGCGCGACCGGCTCGCCCGCAGCGGCGTCACGCCGAATGCGCTGCTGTCTTCGGTGCCGGACGGCAGACGTGTCACGGTCGCCGGGCTTGTCCTCGTGCGCCAGCGGCCGGGCAACGGCAAAGCCATTTTTCTGACACTGGAGGACGAGAAAACCGTCGCGAATATCATCTTCTGGGCACGGACATTCGATCGATATCGCCCGGTTATCATGGGCGCGCGCTTCGTTCGCGTCACCGGCAAGCTGCAATGCGAGTCCGATGTCATCCACATCGTCGCCGACAAGATCGAAGATTTGACGCCCTGGCTCTCGTCGCTGCTGGAGACCGGGCAGCCGGATGCAGCGAATTCACCGGCAACTGGAAACAGGCTCTTGCCCGGGCCGTCGGACCAAAGCCGTACCGCCGACCGAGTGGATCGGAAAACAGTCCCCGAACAGGATTTCCCGACACATGCCGAAGACGCGCAGCGCGTCATGCCGAAGGGGCGTAATTTTCATTAGCGCGGCCTATCGCCAACCGCTGCGATCGACCTGCGTCATCTGGTCGCCACGGGGTTTGGAATGCATTCAGCCCTTGCCGGGTGCAATCGCCCGCGCCTCCGAAGGCAGCATGATCGGAATTCCGTCCCGCACCGGATAGGCCAATTTGGCGACACGCGAGACCAGCTCGCCGTGCTCGGCATCCCAGCTTAGCGGTCCTTTGGTCAGAGGACATACCAGCAGTTCCAGCAGCTTCGGATCGACGTCGATCTTTTTGCCTTCGCGATCGCCCATCCCTCGTCTCCCGTTCACGATCCTATTGCAGGCCGGAGCCGAAATCCTCGTTGTCGCGGGCCAGCGTCAGCTCCGTGATCGCGATCAACGTTTCGGCCCTGCTTTTCAGATCCTGTGCTTCCAGCAGCGCCTGCTTTTCGGCCGGCCCGTAAGGCGCCATCATCGACAGCGCATTGACCAGCATGGCGTTGTCGGCGCGGCTTACGCTTTCCCAGTCCGCTTCCAGTTCGTTGGCCTGCAGATAGGCGCGAAATGCCTTGAGCAAGGCGGTCCGGTCCACGCTGGCAGCCGAGGGGTCTTCGTCGAGATCGGCCAAGAAGGGCGCGATGCGGCATTGCCTGAACGGCGTGCGCACCGTGAGTTCCTGCGTGACGCGAAACCGGCATATGCCTTGCAAGGAAACGACGTAGCGGCCGTCGCCCGTTTCCATATAGGAGATAACCCTGCCGATACAGCCAACGCCGCTCAGTTCGGGTTCTCCGTCCTTGCGCAGAACGCCTTCCAGGTCCGGCTGGATCATGCCGATCAGGCGCGATCCGGCCAGCACCTCGTCCACCATTTGCAGATAACGCGGCTCGAAGATGTTGAGCGGCAATCGCCCGCCTGGCAGCAACAACGCTCCGCTCAGCGGGAAGACCGCGATCGAGGCCGGAAAATCCGCTTCAAGCCGATATCGCGCGTTTCCCGCTCGCATCCCTTCCTCTTCGTATGACCGTCTCGAAAGCCAAACACAGGTGTTGGCCCAATCGCGACGCCCAATCCGGGCGTCAGTGCGCGCAGGCCGCTTTAAGCGAAGAGCAGCGACGACAGCTTCCGGCGTGCCGAAAGTGTTGCCTCGTCGGCCATGCCCCAGGCTTCGAACAGCTGCAGCAACTGTGACCGCGCGCCATCGTCCTTCCAGCTGCGATCCGCCTTGATGATCGCCAGCAAATTGTCGGCAGCTTTTTCGCGCTCACCCAACGCATTCTGGATCATCGCCAGGTCAAAACGCGCCTCGTGGTCCTTCGGGTTTTCGGCGAGGCGTCGCTCAAATTCGGCCGGATTGCCGAGCGATGCCGCCTGGGCGGCAAGCGCCATGCGTGCGCGCAATGCGCTGATGGTCGGCGCGTCCGCCTTGGCTTCCGGCAATTGCGCGAGCACGGCCTCGGCGCCCGCGGTATCGCCCGAATCGAACAGAATTTCCGCCAACCCCGCGACTGCCTCGACAGTGTCGGGCGCCCGCTCCAGCACAGCCTGATAGATATCCGCCGCCGTCTGCACGTCGCCGGCCGTGCGTGCTTCGCCAGCCGCCGTCAGGGCCTCGGCCAGCTGCGCCAGGCCGTCGCCCTTGCCGCCGACACGATCGATGAATTCACGAATCTGGCTTTCGGGGACAGCGCCCATGAAACCGTCGACCGGTTGTCCGTTCTTGAAGGCGATCACCGCGGGGATGGACTGAATGCCGAGCTGACCGGCGATTGCCGGATGATCGTCGATGTTCATCTTGACCAGTTTGACCTTGCCACCGCCAGCATTGACCGCTTTTTCGAGCAGCGGGGTCAATTGTTTGCACGGGCCGCACCACGGCGCCCAGAAATCGACCAGCACGGGCTGGCGCCGCGATTCCTGAATGACGTCCGCGGTGAACGCCGCCGTCGTCGTGTCCTTGATCAGATTCTGGCCCGCGCCGTTCGCCGGTTCCGTCGAGCCACCCTGCCCGCCATACTGCACGGTCGTGGCATAGGCGTTGCTCATGCCGCCAAACGGATTTTGGTCGCTCATCATTCTGTCCTTTCGGCCGCGCATGCAGTGGCAGCCCGATCACGGATGCCGGTTGCCACCCAATGTGGCGATCACGCCGAGACTTTCAAGATAACAGGCTCATGGCCGGTTGCCTCGATGAATTTGATCAGGTCGGTCGCGGCGATCGATGTCGTTGCCTCATTGGTCAGCGGGTGGGCATTGATGACGGAATTTTCCATCAAAGCCTCATCCAGCACGATCTTCACCCGGTTTTCGCCGTCGTTGATCAGCCCGAAGACGGTCACCGCGCCCGGAACGACGCCGAGCAGTTCCATCAGCATCTCCGGCTTGCCGAAGGAGACGCGGCTTGAGGCACCGATCAGTTGGTGGATCTGCTTCAGGTCGACCTCGGCCTCTTCGTCGACGGTCACCAGAAAGAAATTGTCCTTCTTGTCCTTGAGGAACAGGTTCTTGGTATGCCCGCCGGCAATTTCGCCGCGCAACGCCTGGGAATCCGCCACCGTAAAGAGCGGAGCATGGCGCTGCGTCGACACTTCTATGCCCAATCCGGTCAGGAAGGCGAAAAGCTGATCTTCGGTTTTGGCCATCGCTGCCTCGTTATCTTTGTTCCGCTTCCCGCCCACCGGGCTTCGAGGCCGCAGTTTGCCTGCCTCCGTACCGATAGCGAACCTCAGACCCAATAATGTAAGGCGGGTCGGCCGCAAAGCCGATTTCGCCTGTTTTGGCGACGATGCGAATATGTGCATTTTTCCCTGTTGCAATCGTCACGCTCTTCGGCCATATAGGCCCGGCTTGCGGCCCAAAGCCGCGCGAGCGGGTGTAGCTCAGGGGTAGAGCACAACCTTGCCAAGGTTGGGGTCGAGCGTTCGAATCGCTTCACCCGCTCCAATTATCTTAACGGTTAAACGACATGGCCGCCTTCGGGCGGCCGTTTCGTTTTTGGCCGTAGGCCTATCGGTCGATCCGGGTTGAGAGGATGATCGAGGAGAGCGTGCGTTCCACGCCCTCCATTGCGCCGATGCGGTCTATGAGCGAATCAAGATCGCTGATCGACGCCGATTCCACCGTCACGATCATGTCGAAGCTGCCGCTGACCGAATGCAGCGTCCGCACCTGCGCGAGCGCCCGCAGTTCCTTGACCACGCGATCCGCGGCTTTTGGCGCCACCGTCAAAAGCACATGCGCCCTGACCAGTCCCTGTTCGTAGTCGGGCGCCAGCCTGACGCCGTAGCCGACGATGATGCCGCGTGCCTCCAGGCGCTCGATGCGGCTTTGCACCGTGGTTCTGGACACGCCCAGCCGGCGCGCCAGTTCGGCGGTCGACGCGCGGGCGTTCTCGCGCAGCAGGGCGATCAGGTCTCTATCGGCTTGACTAAGCATAATGACGACTTGGCTCGGCGAATTATTCGAAAAGGATCGGCGTTTCGCTCAATCGCACACTTCCATTCGTCCGGCAAACTGCGATTCCTCCGGTAAAGTTCAAATCGAAAAACTGGAGCAACCCATGAAGGAAATCGTCGTCGTTGGCGCCGGCAAGATCGGCTCGACCATTGCCGGCATGCTGGCCGAAACCGGTGACTATCGCGTCACCATCGTCGACCGCTCCGCCGCCCAGCTGGCGGCGCTGGAAGTACCGGCCGGTGTGGCTGCGGTCGAAACCGACATCGAAGCGGTCGGCGCCCTGGAAACCGTGCTCGCCGGCAAGTTCGCCGTCATGAGCGCCGCGCCTTTCCACCTCACCACCCGCATCGCCGAGGCCGCTGCCGCCGCCGGCGTTCATTATCTCGACCTCACCGAGGACGTCGCCTCCACCCGCCGCGTCAAGGAACTGGCAAAGACGGTCAAGACCGCCTTCATCCCGCAATGCGGCCTGGCTCCGGGCTTCATCTCGATTGTCGCCAACGATCTGGCCAGCCGCTTCGACAGCCTGGAGAGCGTGCGCATGCGCGTCGGCGCGCTGCCGCAATATCCGTCCAACGCGCTGAACTACAACCTGACCTGGAGCACCGACGGCGTCATCAACGAATATTGCGAGCCTTGCGAGGCGATCGTCGAGGGCGAGCTGATCGAAGTGCCGCCGCTCGAGGAACGCGAGGAGTTCTCGCTCGACGGCGTCACCTACGAGGCGTTCAACACTTCCGGCGGGCTTGGAACGCTGGCTGAGACTTTGAAGGGCAAGGTCCGTACGCTGAACTACCGCACAATCCGCTATCCCGGCCATGCCGCGATCATGAAGGCGCTGCTCAACGACCTTGGCTTGCGTCATCGCCGCGAGGTCCTGAAGGACATCCTCGAGAATGCCTTGCCGGCCACCATGCAGGACGTGGTCATCGTTTTCGTCACCGTGTCGGGTCGTAAGAACGGCCGGCTGCTGCAGGAAACCTACGCCAACAAGATCTACAGCCAGCGCTCTGGCCAGACCGTGCGCAGCGCGATCCAGATCACCACGGCGTCCGGCATCTGCGCCGTGCTCGACATGCTGGCCGACGGCAGCCTGCCGGCGCGCGGTTTTGTGCGGCAGGAAGACATCGCGCTCGACACCTTCCTCGCCAACCGCTTCGGCCGCGCCTATGCGCAGCACGAACGCGCCGGCCGCTTGGCAAGCTGATCATCACGCCGGGTTCGACGAGAACCCGACCAACGACTTCGAATAACAAAAGGGCTCGCCAACCATGTGTTGGCGGGCCCTTTTGTTATGCCGGTACCTATCTGGCCTAGATGTGCAAAGCGTGGCCGAGCGCCTTGAGCGCGGCCTCCGGGAAAGCCTCGCCCTGGGTCGGGTGCGCATGGATCGTGCCGGAGATGTCTTCCAGCCGAGCGCCCATCTCCAGCGCCAGCCCGAAGGCCGCCGCCAATTCCGACACGCCGTGCCCAACCGCCTGGATGCCCAGAACCAGATGGTTGTCGGCGCGCGCAACGACGCGCACGAAACCGGCCTCGCCGAGTTTGGTCATGGCGCGGCCATTGGCTGAAAACGGAAACTGTCCGATCTTCACTTCGCCGGCCTGCGCTTTCGCCTCGTCGGGAGCGAGCCCAACGCTGACCACTTCGGGATCGGTGAAACACACCGCCGGTATGGCGCGCTTGTCCCAGCTGCGTTTGTGGCCAGCCAGGATTTCGGCCACCATCTCGCCCTGAGCCATTGCCCGGTGCGCCAGCATCGGCTCGCCGGTCACGTCGCCAATGGCAAAGACGCCGCGCATGGAGGTGCGGCATTGGTCATCGATGCGGATGAACCTGCCAGCCATGTCGAGCTCGATCTGATCGAGCCCCCAGCCCTCGGTCACCGGCTTGCGCCCGACGGTGACGAGAACCTTGTCGGCAGCGATCTTCACTTCCTTGCCGGCAGCGGTTTCCACCAGCAGCGCGTCGCCCTTGGCCGAAAGACCCTTGGCCTTGGCTTCGGTCAGCACGTCGACGTCGAGTTCTCCGAGCCGCTTCGCGATCGGTCTGGTCAGCTCGGCGTCATATTGCGCGAGCAGGCGCGGCAGTGCCTCCACGACCGTCACCTTGGAGCCGAGCTTGGCGAAAGCCATGCCGAGTTCGAGGCCGATATAGCCGCCCCCGACGACGGCCAATCTGGCGGGAACCTCGGCTAACGACAGTGCCTCAGTCGAGGAGATCACCGACCCGCCGAACGGCATGAAGGGCAATTCGACGGGCGCCGAGCCAGTGGCGATGACGATGGTTTCAGCGCGGATCACCTGCAGTCCGGTTTCGGTCTCGACCTCGACCGTCTTGCCGTCATGGAATTTGGCCCAGCCCGAAACATGCTTGACCTTCGCCTTCTTCAGCAGGCCTGAAACACCATTCGTAAGCCGGCTTACTATACCGTCTTTCCAGGCAATCGTTTTGCCGAAATCGATCGAATGGCCGCTTGCGGTTATCCCGAGAGGGCTTGTGCCGGCCGTCATATGGGCCACCTTCTCGAACTCCTCGGCGGCGTGGATAAGCGCCTTGGATGGAATGCAGCCAATGGTCAGACAGGTGCCGCCGGGCCTTGCGGCTTCGACAATAACGGTATCGATGCCGAGTTGTCCGGCGCGAATGGCGCAGACATAACCGCCCGGGCCCGCGCCGATGACAAGCAGCTTGCAGGAGATATCCTTCATTGCCGTTTTCCCCGGTCAGACGCGCCGCCCTCGGCCGCGCGATGTATGGCAGGTTTCGCCATGGTCAGCCGTCCACGAAAATAAGCGCCGGCGTCTCGAGCAGCGCCTTGATGCGCTGGACAAACACCGCCGCGTCCCAGCCGTCGATGATCCGATGATCAAAGGAGGAGGAAAGGTTCATCATCTTGCGAGGCACGAACTGCGTTCCGTCCCACATCGGCCGGATCATCATCTTGTTGACGCCGATGATCGCCACCTCGGGGTGGTTGATGACCGGCGTGGTGACCACGCCGCCCATCGCGCCCAGCGAAGTGATGGTGATGGTGGAGCCCGACAGATCCTCGCGGGTCGCGGTGCCCGTCTTCGCGGCTTCCGCCAGACGATTGACCTCGGCGCCACAATCCCAAAGGTCGCGCGCTTCGGCATGTTTCACCACCGGCACGACCAGGCCGTTCGCCGTTTGCGCGGCAATGCCGATATGGATGCCGCCATGCTGATGGATGACCCCCGCCTCGTCGTCGAACAGTGAATTCAACTGCGGCTGCTCAGCGATCGCCTTGACCATCGCCCGCATCAGGAACGGCAGAAGCGTCAGCTTCGGCCGGTCGGCGCGCTTCTCCTTGTTCAGCGCCGCACGCAGATCCTCCAGCGCCGTCACGTCCACCTCCTCGACATAGGTGATGTGAGGGATGCGCGACTTGGAGAGTTTCATCTTCTCGGCGATCTTGCGCCGAAGCCCGATGACCTTGATCTCCTCGACCGCCTCATTGCGAGCGAGACCGGCGGCAGGCCGGCTGGTCTGCTGGCCGCGCGCCAGGAAAGCCTCGATGTCTTCGTGGCGAATGCGGCCGGCGGGACCGGTGCCTGCCACCTGCCTCAGATCGATGCCAGCTTCCCTCGCACGCAGGCGCACGGCCGGCGATGCAAGCGGCTTCTCTCCCTCGGCGCGCGGCGCGCCGATATTGGCGACGCGCTGCGCACTTTCCGCTAACGCCCTTTGCGGTTGCCGGCTGGTTTCGACCGGCTTCGCCGGCTCGGCCTTGGTTGGCGTTTCCTTTTCGGAAGATGCGGTCGCGGCCGGCGGTTTCGCCTCGGTTACTGGTGCCGACTGGTTGCCGGCAGTGACATTGCCTTCGCCCGCCACCTTCAGGCGCACGATGGGCGAGCCAATCGCCACGGTGTCGCCGATCTCGGCACCCAGCCACAGGATCTCTCCGTCCACGGGTGACGGAATCTCCACCGTCGCCTTGTCGGTCATCACCGCGGCAAGCACGGCATCCTCGCGCACGAGATCGCCAACCTTGACGTTCCATTCGACCAATTCGGCCTCGGCGACACCTTCGCCGACATCGGGAAGCTTGATGAGATATTCGCCCATGTCAGCTCTCCATCGTCGCAACGAGTGCGCGCCCCACGCGCGCCGGCCCGGGGAAATACTCCCATTCCTGCGCATGCGGATAAGGTGTGTCCCATCCAGCCACGCGCATGACCGGCGCCTCGAGGTGATAAAAACAGTTTTCCTGGACCAGCGCCGACAGCTCCGCGCCGAAGCCTGAGGTCAAGGTCGCCTCGTGCACGACAAGGCAGCGGCCGGTCTTCTTCACCGAATCGACGATGGTGTCGAGGTCGAGCGGCAGCAGGGTCCTGAGGTCGATCACCTCGGCGTCGATGCCGGTTTCCTCGGCGGCTGCCTGCGCGACATAGACCATCGTGCCATAGGCAAGCACCGTAACCGCCGAGCCTGGTCGCCGGATGACGGCCTTGCCGAGCGGCACGGTATAGTGGCCCTCGGCCACTTCGCCGAGATCATGTTTGGACCATGGCGTGACTGGCCTGTCGTGATGGCCGTCGAACGGTCCGTTGTAGAGGCGCTTCGGCTCCAGGAAGATCACCGGGTCGGGATCTTCGATCGCCGCGATCAACAGGCCCTTGGCGTCATAGGGATTGGACGGAACCACCGTCTTCAGGCCCGAGACATGTGTGAACAACGCCTCGGGGCTCTGGCTGTGCGTCTGGCCGCCGAAAATGCCGCCGCCGGTAGGCATGCGTATGACGATCGGACAGGTGAAGTCGCCGTTCGAGCGATAGCGCAGCCGCGCCGCTTCCTGTGTCAGTTGGTCGTAGGCAGGGTACATGTAGTCGGCAAACTGTATCTCCACACATGGCCGCAGACCATAAGCGGCCATGCCGATCGCCGAACCGACAATGCCCGATTCATTGATCGGCGCGTCGAAACAACGGTTCTTGCCATACTTGGCCTGCAGGCCCTGCGTGCAACGGAAAACGCCGCCGAAAAAGCCGACATCCTCGCCGAACACGACGACACGTTCGTCCAGCCCCATGGCGACATCCATGGCGTCGCGGATCGCCTCGATCATGGTCTTGCGTGCCATGGTTCAGACCCCTGCCTGCTGGCGCTGGCGCCTGAGATGCGGTGGCATCTCGGCGTATAGCCCTTCGAACATATCGCGGGTCGACGGCTTGCCGCCGGCATGCAGCGTGCCGTGCGTCTCGGCCTCTTTTTGCGCTGCGATCACCGTGTCCAGGATTTCGGTTTCCGCTTGCGCATGGCGCTCGTCGGACCAGACCCCGCGATGGATGAGATGGTTCTTCAGCCGCACCACGGGATCGCCCAGCGGCCAGGCTTCCGATTCCGCCTTCGGCCGATAGGCTGATGGATCGTCGGATGAAGAATGCGCGCCAGCGCGATAGGTGACATATTCAATCAGTGTCGGCCCGAGATTGGCGCGCGCACGCTCCGCCGCCCATTTCGCCACCGCATGCACGGCCAGATAATCATTACCGTCGACACGCAAGGCCGGAATGCCGAAGCCCAAGCCGCGCGCCGCGAAGGTGCCGACACCGCCGCGTGCGATGCCCTGGAAGGTCGAAATCGCCCACTGGTTGTTGACGATGTTCAAGATCACTGGCGCCTTGTAGGTCGAGGCAAACACCAGCGCCGAATGGAAATCCGATTCCGCCGTCGAGCCGTCACCGATCCAGGCAGCGGCAATGCGCGTGTCACCGCTGATCGCCGAAGCCATCGCCCAGCCCACGGCCTGGATATATTGCGTGGCGAGATTGCCGGAAATCGAGAAGAAGCCATGCTCCTTCGACGAATACATGATCGGCAATTGCCGACCCTTCAGCGGATCGGCCTCGTTGGAGTAGATCTGGTTCATCATGGTGACCATCGGATAGCCGTCCGCGATCAGCAGGCCGGCCTGTCGGTAGGTCGGAAAATTCATATCGCCCTTGTCGAGCGCCTTGCGAAAGGCGCAGCTCACCGCTTCTTCGCCCAGGTGCTGCATGTAGAAAGAGGTCTTGCCTTGGCGCTGCGCCATCTGCATGCGCGCATCGAAGGTCCGCAGCGTCATCATGTGGCGCAGGCCTTCGAGCAGCTCCTTGTCGGAGAGCATCCCCGACCATGGCCCGACCGCATCGCCGGCGCGGTCCAGGACGCGGATGATGGAGAAGGCGAGATCGCGGATGTCGCGCGGATCGACGTCGATCGGCGGCCTCGGAACCGAGCCCGCCTTGGGAATGGGAACATTGGAGAAATCGGGCGTTCCGCCCGGTCGCACCTCCGGTTCCGGAACGTGAAAACGTAACTTCCCAGCTTCGGCCATGGCTCCCGTCCTCCACTGTCACCTGGCGATGTTCGCACATCTTCGCCGCCGAAGCAGCGTCAAAGTACCTCCTTCGAACACCCCTGTTCTATCGCGCAGGGGCGGCCGACGGCGGCGCAATGTGGCAGGAATTCCACGTAATATCCCGTCTCTTCCTGGTCTTTGCCGGCAACAAACTGCATGGCGGATCGCCCGTTTGGGTTCGATAGCTGCAGCCGTTCGCCTTGCCGCAACATCGTGCTAAGGGACATTCATGGCACAGAAGAAAGCCTCGGAAGTCGATTCGTGGCTCGCACGGCCGGACGCGCGCGTTTGGCTGGTCCTCATCTATGGACCGGATCGCGGCCTGGTGGCTGAGCGTGCCCGCGCTTTTGCGGTGCGCACCGGTCTGCCGCTCGACGATCCCTTTTCCGTGGTGAAGCTGGACGCCGGTGAGGCCGACCGCGACGAGGGCCGGCTGCTGGACGAGGCACGCACCGTGCCGATGTTCTCCGACCGGCGGCTGCTTTGGCTTCGCAATGCCGGTGCCCAAAAAGGTCTCGCCGAAGACGTCAAGGCGCTATTGGCCGAACCGCCGCGCGACGCCATCGTCTTGATCGAGGCAGGCGATCTCAAGAAAGGTGTCGGGCTGCGCAACATCGTCGAAGCTGGCGACGGCGCCATGGCGTTGCCTTGCTATTCCGACGAGGCTCGCGACATCGACAGCGTCATCGACGATGAGCTCGGCAAGGCCGGCATGTCGATGACGCTGGAAGCGCGCCAGATGCTGCGTCGCAATCTTGGCGGCGACCGGCTGGCCTCACGCGGCGAGGTCGCCAAACTGACGCTTTATGCGCTTGGTCGCGGCGAAATCACGCTGGACGATGTGCAGGCCCTGACCGGTGACGTTTCGGGACAATCCTTC
Source organism: Mesorhizobium sp. 2RAF21 (assembly GCF_052115345.1). Lineage (NCBI taxonomy): Bacteria > Pseudomonadati > Pseudomonadota > Alphaproteobacteria > Hyphomicrobiales > Phyllobacteriaceae > Mesorhizobium > Mesorhizobium sp. 2RAF21. Next base: position 373,805 of record NZ_JBFRGM010000001.1, read on the forward strand.
GACGATGCCGTGGATGCCGTTCTGGCCGGACAATTGGACGCGTTCGACACTGCATTTACCCGTCAATGCCAGGCAGGTGGCCAGCCTTTTCTTGCGTTGTCGGGCGCCATGCGCCAGCTCCAGGCCTTGCATGCGATGCGCGGAACGATGGATGCGGATGGCCGCAACGCCGCAGCGATTGTCGCTGCGCACAAGCCGCCGGTGTTTTTCACGCGACGCAGACTGGTGGAAACCGCGCTGCAGCGCTGGACCACCGACGCCCTGGCCAGAGCTTTGACCCGCCTGCAGGCCGCAATCCTGCAGACACGGCGACGGTCGGATCTGGCTGCTTCCATCGCCCGTCAGGCTCTGCTTGGTATCGCGGTGGAAAGCGCCAGGCTCAGCAACCGGCGCGCCGGATGACCGGAGCACCGCGGCGATCCAAAACAGAAAACCTTTTTGAAACAATATGTTAAAGCCATCCCCGGCGAACAGATCGGCGCAAACAGACCTCTCAGGGATGACCGGCCAGGATCAGCTCTGTTTCAGGCGCCGGCAGAGGTCGTCGAGCTGGTCGAGAGAACGGTAGGACACGCGCAATTCGCCACCACCGCTCTTATGCGCGATGACCACTTTCATGCCGGTGACATCCGATAGCAATCTCTCCAGCGCCAAAGTGTCCGGGTCCTTCTCGGCGGCGCCGGAAGGCTTGGCCTCGCGTTGCGCCTGAGCCGGCATCTGCGCCAGCGCTTCGGCCTGCCGCACGGAAAGCCCCTCTTCGACGATCCGCTTGGCCAGCGCCGCCGGATCCTGGGCGGTTACCAGCGTTCTGGCATGACCGGCGGACAACGAACCGTCGACCAGCATATCGCGGATGACATCCGGCAGTTTCAGCAGCCGCAGCGTGTTCGCGACATGGCTGCGGCTCTTGCCGATGACCTGGCCGAGATCGGCCTGGCTGTAGTCATGCTCATCGATCAGCTGCTGATAACCAAGCGCTTCCTCGACCGGATTGAGGTCCGCGCGCTGCACGTTCTCGATGATCGCCAGTTCCAGCGCAGTGCGGTCGTTCACATCGCGCACGATAACCGGAAGCTCGATCAAGCCGGCGCGCTGGGCTGCCCGCCAACGGCGCTCGCCGGCGATGATCTCATAGCGGCCCTGCTGGGTCGGCGACGGACGCACCACCACCGGCTGCACGACACCGTGCTCACGGATGGACTGCGACAGATCCGTCAGTTCCGCTTCCCCGAAATGACGGCGCGGGTTGCGTGGATTGGGGGTGACGAATTCGATCGGCACCTTGCCGTCCGCCGCCAGGCGCGGCTTCTCCGTCTCGACGGCCGCAGGACGGTCGATTTCGCCGATCAGTGCCGCCAGCCCACGGCCCAGCCGCTTTCTTGAGGGATCGTCGTTCATATTTGGTCTTCCGGATCGTTTCGGTATCGAATCGGTTTCAGGCGGCACGCAACTGACGTTCGCGGCGGATCACTTCAGACGCCAGTTGCAGATAGGCCTGGCTGCCTGAACATTTCAGATCGTAAAGGATGGCCGGCTTGCCGTAGGACGGCGCTTCCGACACCCGGACATTGCGTGGGATTATGGTCTCATAGACCTTGTCGCCCATATAGGCACGCACGTCCTGCACGACCTGATTGGCGAGATTGTTGCGCCCATCGAACATGGTGAGCACGATGCCCTGGATGCTGAGGGCCGGATTGATCGAGCCACGTACCTGCTCGACCGTTTCGAGCAGCTGGCTGAGGCCTTCCAGCGCGAAGAATTCGCATTGCAGCGGCACCAGCACAGAATCCGCGGCTGCCATCGAATTGAGCGTCAGCAGATTGAGCGACGGCGGGCAGTCGATCAGCACATAGCTGAACTTGTCCGAGGCGTGGATCGCATTGCGCAGCCGCAACACACGATCCGGCGCCGAGGCAATCTCCATCTCGATGCCGAGCAGATCGAGCGTCGACGGCACGATCGACAGGCCGGGCACGGCCGTCGGCATCGCCGCCGCTTCCAGGTCGAGCTGACCGGTGAGCACGTCATAAGAAGAAACCGCGCGGTCGCGACGATCGATGCCGAGACCGGTGCTTGCGTTGCCCTGCGGATCGAGATCGACGATCAGCACGCGCTCGCCGATCGCCGCAAGGGCGGTCGCCAGGTTGATGGCGGTGGTCGTCTTGCCGACCCCGCCTTTTTGGTTGGCGACCGTGATGATCCTTGGTCCGGTGCTGGTCATGGTTTCCCGCCAGAAGTTCATTTCGCGAGCGATAAGCTTTCCAATCAAGCCCTGCGCACATTGCGCAGATCAAGCACAACCCCTTGTGGGTCGATCAAGCTGCCATGTTTTAGCAGATCGAACCGCCAGCGGTGAGCGCTTTCTTCGATCTCCCGCTCATAATCCCGACCTTTATGGAACAGGGCGCGCGCGCCGGCAGCCAGCCACGGCTCGGCCAGCCCCAACAGGTCCGTCAAAGGTGCCAAGGCGCGAGCTGTCACCACCTCCGGCGCTTTCACGAACGGATAGGAATCCTCGATCCGCTTTGCCACGATCCGGGCGGGCAACCGAAACTCGCCTACCGTGGCCTGCAGGAATCCGGTTTTCTTGCGATTGCTCTCGACCAGATCGATCGTACCGCCGCGCTCGCCAAGCAGGAACGCCATGACGAGGCCCGGAAATCCGCCACCGGAACCGATATCGACCCATTTCGTGGCAAGCGGTTCGAGGGCCGCCAACTGGGCGCTGTCAAGAATATGACGCTGCCATATCTCGGCTTCCGTCGATGCCGCAATGAGATTGATGCGGTTGTTCCATTTCAGGAAATGCGTCTCGAACGCACGCAGGCGCTCGAATGTTTCACGTGAAACGTGTCCCGCCACATCCTGTAGACTCTCAAAGGATGCAGTGCTCAAGCGGCACCCTTTTGTGCCAGCTCCGCGTTGCGGATATGGGCGACGATAACCGCCAATGCGGCGGGCGTCATGCCTTCCATGCGTTGCGCATCCGCCACCGAACGCGGCCTGCGGTTGCTCATTTTCTGCTTGAGTTCGTTCGACAGACCCGACACCGCCGCGAAGTCCAGATCTTGCGGGATCAACCGGCTTTCCTCATGACGCATCTGTTCGACATCGGCTTTCTGCCGACCTAGGTAGACGGCATATTTCGCTTCAATTTCAAGAGCTTCCGCTGTCTTGACATCGACAGCGCCAAACCTGTCGTCGATTTGGCCGAGCAGCGCAACATCAACATCCGGATAAGCCAGCAGTTCGTAAAGCGAGCGCCTCACCCCGTCGCGATTGATTTCGATGCCAAACCTGGCCGCCTCATTCGGCGTCAGCTGGATCTCTTGCGCCAGCGCCCGCGCCCCGTCCACGCGATCCCGAACTTCCTTGAATCGCTGCGCGCGATCCGCCGACACGATGCCCAGTTCGATTGCCTTCGGCGTCAACCTTTCATCGGCATTATCGGCACGCAACGACAACCGAAACTCCGCCCGGGAGGTGAACATCCGGTATGGTTCGGCGATGCCGCGGCTAGTCAGGTCGTCAATCATCACGCCGATATAGGCTTCGGTGCGGCTCAGCACGACCTCCTCGCCACCAGAAGCGCGGCGAGCGGCGTTCAGCCCGGCGACCAGACCCTGGGCGCCCGCCTCCTCATAACCGGTCGTCCCATTGATCTGACCGGCCAGGAACAACCCTTTGACCCGTCGGGTTTCCAGCGTCGGCAACAGTTCGCGCGGATCGACATGATCATATTCAATAGCGTAGCCCGGCTGCAGCATATGCGCCCGCTCCAGGCCCGGAATGGTCTTCAGTAAATCCAGCTGCGCGTCTTCCGGCAACGAGGTCGAAATGCCGTTTGGGTAGACGGTCGAATCGTCAAGCCCTTCGGGTTCCAGGAATATCTGGTGCCCCTCGCGATCACCGAACTTGACAATCTTGTCTTCGATCGACGGGCAATAACGCGGGCCGACACCTTCGATCTCGCCGGAATACATAGCCGAGCGACTGAGATTGGCCCTGATCACCGCATGCGATGCCGGCGTCGTTCGCGTTATGCCGCAATCGATCTGCGGGTTGCGAATTCGATCCGTCATCAGAGAAAAAGGCACAGGGTCGTTATCCGCTGCCTGGCTCTCCAGCGACTTCCAGTCGATGGTACGCCCATCGAGCCGTGGCGGCGTACCCGTCTTCAAGCGCCCGAGATTGAAGCCGATGCGCTCCATCGTCGCTGACAGGCCCATCGACGCCTGTTCGTTCATCCGCCCGGCCACGATCTTGCGATCGCCGATATGAATGAGGCCACGAAGGAAGGTGCCGGTGGTTAATACCACCGCGCCGCAAGGCAACCTGCGTCCGTCCGCCAGAAGCACCGCTTCAACGGAGCCATTCTTCACTTCGAAATCAAGCACTTCGCCCTCGACGACGTCGAGGTTGGCCTGAGCGCGAATGGCATCCTGCATGGCCAGCCGGTAGAGCTTGCGATCAGCCTGCGTGCGCGGCCCGCGCACGGCCGGGCCCTTCCTGCGGTTGAGCAGGCGGAACTGGATGCCGGCCGCATCAGCGACGCGGCCCATCAGGCCGTCCATCGCATCGATCTCGCGAACCAGATGCCCCTTGCCAAGGCCGCCAATCGCGGGATTGCAGGACATCACGCCGATGGTGTCGAAACGCAGCGTAACCAGAGCCGTACGCGCGCCAGCGCGCGCCGCCGCACTGGCTGCCTCGCATCCGGCATGGCCGCCGCCAACCACGACTACGTCGTAGCTGTTGCTCATCGTCTTGGCTCCTGGAGTTTCGTTGTCGATTTCATGTTCCTAGAAACGAGTCGTGTCAAGGAAAAGCAATTTGGTTTCACGTGAAACATCATGAGACGGTCACCTGCCCAGGTGTTTCACGTGAATCACCTTCTTTGACACGGAAATGTTTCACGTGAGTCACTTGCCGATACAGAACTGCGAGAAGATGACGTCGAGCAGATCTTCGACACCCGCCGTGCCGACGATCCGCCCGAGCCTATCCCCCGCGAGCCGCAGATCCTCCGCGCGAAGTTCCTGAAATGCGTCGCTTTGCCCAGCCGCGTGATCGATAAAACTCCGGCTCGCCTCCAACAGTTCCACATGGCGCAGGCGCGACGGCAACAGCTCTCCCGTCGTCCCAGCAGCCTCATTTGCCAACCTGCCCAGTTCATCGAGGAGGCCTGCCAACCCGAGCCCCGAAACCGTGGAGACAGCGAGATCATACCTCCGTTCTCCGTCCTTAGGCGCAGCTTCAATCAGGTCGGCCTTTGTCCCAACGCGAAGAACCGGCACACTCGCAGGTACCTCCAGCGATGTAATCGGTCCTGTCATATCCTCAAGCACGATCAGCAGGTCGGCTTCGTTCGCGCGTTCCCTGGCGCGTCCGATCCCGATCGTCTCGACCTTTCCTGCCTGCTCCCGCAAGCCTGCCGTATCCGTCAACCGCACCCTCAAGCCACCAAGATCAAGCGCAACTTCCAGAAGATCGCGTGTCGTGCCTGCTTCATCGCTGACAATCGCCACATCACGTTTGGCCAAAGCATTGAAGAGGCTGGACTTACCTGCGTTCGGCGCACCTAGAATGACGACATCGAAACCTTCACGAAGGATTTCTCCGGCATGGAACCCCTTAACGTGTTCGCCGATCTCGCTAGAAAGCTTGTGCATATCAGCCCAGACGCTCGCCGAAACCGAACCGGGCACATCATCTTCGTCCGCGAAATCGATCTCGGCCTCGATCATCGCCCGGGCGTGGATAAGCCGCTTGCGCCAGTCTTCGTAAAGCTTGCTTTGCGCTCCGCTCGCGCTCAGCACGGCAAAACGACGCTGCGCTTCCGTCTCGGCATTGATCAGGTCGGCCAACGCTTCCGTCTCGATCAAATCGACCTTGCCATTGAGAAAGGCCCTGCGGGTGAACTCGCCGGGCTCCGCATGCCTGATGCCGTCGATGGTCGTGAGCCTCTTCAGCAATGCTGCCACCACGGCGCGCCCGCCGTGCACCTGGAATTCCGCGACATCCTCCCCCGTAAAGGACGCCGGGCCTTCGAAGAAAACCACCAAACTTGTGTCGATTACGGTGCCGTCGGATTGCTTCAGTTTCCGCAGGTGAGCCGTGTGCGAGAGCGGCACTGAACCAGATATCGTTTCGAGTGCGAATCGAACCTGTGGGCCGGACAGGCGAACCACGGCGACGCCGGCAGGTAGTTTACCGCTCGAGAGTGCGACGATCGAATCCGAAAATCTCATTTGTCCGCTCGTGGAAATCCCCTAACGTCAGCGCCATCGCAACAGGGCGCTTGCCGTGACGCTACCGCAAAGAAACATGCTGGCCGATGAGGCGAGCCCCTATCTTCGCCAACATGCCGAAAACCCCGTCCATTGGCGTGCCTGGTCCCAGGCCGCGCTCGACGAAGCCAGGGCGTCCGATCGACCAATCCTGCTCTCGATCGGTTATGCCGCCTGCCACTGGTGCCATGTGATGGCGCATGAAAGTTTCGAGAACGCCGAAATCGCAGGCGTCATGAACCGTCTGTTCGTCAATATCAAGGTCGATCGCGAGGAGCGGCCCGATATCGATCAGATCTATATGGCGTCGCTCTCGGCCATGGGCGAGCAAGGTGGCTGGCCGCTCACCATGTTCCTGACGCCAGACGGCAAGCCGTTCTGGGGCGGAACCTACTTCCCACCAACGTCGCGATACGGTCGGCCAGGCTTCGTGCAGGTACTGGAGGCCGTCGATAAAGCCTGGCGCGAAAAGAGGAGCAGCATCGCCCAAAGCGCGGACGGCCTGGTCGCCCATGTCGCGGCACGCTTGTCGTCGGCTGAACCAAGGACCGCACTGACAAAGGATACCCTGGATGGCCTCGCTGCGGGCATCCAGGGCATGATCGACTGGCGTGGAGGTGGCCTGTCCGGCGCGCCGAAGTTCCCCAATGCGCCCTTCACGACCACGCTCTGGCTGTCCTGGCTGCAGACGGGCAATACGACCCGCCGCGATGCCGTCCTTCTCGGCTTGCGCAAGATGCTGGCTGGCGGCATCTACGACCATGTCGGCGGCGGCCTCTGTCGTTATTCCACGGACGCCGAATGGACGGTGCCGCATTTCGAGAAGATGCTGTACGACAATGCTCAGCTCCTGCGCCTGGCCAACTGGGCCTATGCCGAGACGGGCGATGAACTGTTTCGGCACCGAATCGAGGAGACTGTCGCCTGGCTTCTGCGTGACATGCGCGTCGACGGCGGTGCATTTGCGTCGAGCTATGACGCCGACAGCGAAGGCGAGGAAGGCCTTTATTACTGCTGGACAGACGGAGAAATCGCCGACGCTCTCGGCAGCGATTCTGGCTTGTTTTCCAGATACTTCTCGCTGGTCAGTCCCTCGGCCTGGGAAGGCAAACCGATCCTGCGCCAGACTGGCGAGCAACGCGACGCTAGTGTAACCGATCACGCTGTTGTTGCTGGCCTCAAGGCCAAGCTGCTGGCCAGCCGCTCATCACGCATCGCGCCCGGGCGCGACGACAAGGTGCTGGCCGACTGGAACGGACTTGCCATCACCGCACTGGCCGAATGCGGGCGTTCATTTGGCCGAACCGACTGGATCGAAGCCGCTGCCCAAGCCTTCTCGACCATTCTTTCAGCGACTGAAAACGGCCGTATCCCCCACTCCATTCTCGGATCGAAGAAGCTGTTTCCCGCGCTTTCCGGCGATTATGCCGCTCTCATCAATGCCGCGGTTGCCCTATTTGAAGCAACACACGACCAAAAATATATCAATATTGCCAAAGGGTTGGCTGAACAACTCGACCGCTGGCATGACGACAGCGCCGGAACCGGGCACTTCCTGTCCGCGTCCGACAGCGCCGATGTTCCGATCCGCATCCGTGGCGATGTCGATGAAGCCATTCCCTCCGCCACCGGACAGATCGTTGAAGCCTTGGCGCGGCTGGCGACCGCCACTGGCGATCTGGCCTTGCAGGACAAGGCCTATATCGTCGCCGAGCACGCTATGGGCCGCGCGTCCAAACAGGCCTACGGCCAGGCCGGCATCGTCAATTCCTGCGTGCTGGTGCTCGAGCCCTTGAAGCTTGTCATCATCGAAAGCTCCGACAATCCAAGCCTTGTTCCGGTAGCGAATCGAAATCCGGACCCGCGCCGCGTCGATCTTATCGTGCCGCTGGGGGACGCCGCACCGGGTCTGCCCGGGGGTTTGGTCCCGACCACCGAGAGGCCGGGGGCTTATTACTGCACCGGCCAGGTCTGCCTGCCGGTTGTCACCGAACCGGAGGAACTCGAGCGTCTCCTGCGCCGCAAAAGTGGGTAGGATCGGATGTCACAAACCAGAGTCAAATAATTTTCTATAATTTATACAATAGGTTACGCGGAAGCATCCGCAACCTGGCACCGGTTTTGATACACAACAGGGTCCAGAAATACAAAACGCGCCCGTTTGGGCGCGCCTTGCCTTGAAAATCGTCCATTACCGTTCGCCGGTAATAGAAACCTGATCAGGTGTTCATCGAATCGAAGAAGTCGCCATTGGTCTTCGTCTGCTTCAGCTTGTCGATGAGGAACTCGATCGCGTCGGTCGTGCCCATCGGTGCCAGGATACGGCGCAGCACGAAGATCTTCTGCAGGTCCGCGCGCGGCACCAGGAGGTCCTCCTTGCGCGTACCGGATTTCAGGATATCCATCGCCGGGTAGATGCGCTTGTCGGCCACCTTGCGGTCGAGCACGATTTCCGAGTTGCCGGTACCCTTGAACTCTTCGAAGATCACTTCGTCCATGCGGCTGCCGGTATCGATCAGCGCGGTGGCGATGATGGTCAGCGAACCGCCTTCCTCGATGTTACGGGCGGCGCCGAAGAAACGCTTCGGCCGCTGCAACGCGTTGGCGTCGACACCGCCGGTCAGCACCTTGCCGGACGACGGCACCACGGTGTTGTAGGCGCGGCCGAGGCGGGTGATCGAATCAAGCAGGATGACGACGTCGCGGCCATGCTCGACCAGGCGCTTGGCCTTTTCGATGACCATTTCGGCGACCTGAACGTGGCGGGCAGCCGGCTCGTCGAAGGTCGAGGACACAACCTCGCCCTTCACCGAACGCTGCATGTCGGTGACTTCTTCCGGACGCTCGTCGATCAGAAGCACGATCAGATAGCATTCGGGATGGTTGGTGGTGATCGAGTGGGCGATGTTCTGCAGCAGCACCGTCTTACCCGTGCGCGGCTGCGCCACGATCAGCGCACGCTGGCCCTTGCCGAGCGGTGCCACCAGGTCGATGACGCGCGGCGAGATATCCTTAGTGGTCGGGTTCTCGACCTCCATCTTCAGCCGCGAGGTCGGATAGAGCGGCGTCAGATTGTCGAAATGGATCTTGTGCCGGATCTTCTCCGGGTCGTCGAAATTGATGGTGTTGACCTTGAGCAGCGCGAAATAGCGTTCGCCTTCCTTCGGGCTGCGGATCGGTCCTTCCACGGTGTCGCCGGTCTTCAGCGAGAAGCGGCGGATCTGGGAGGGTGAAATATAGATATCGTCCGGACCCGGAAGATAATTGGCGTTGGCGGAGCGAAGGAAGCCGAAGCCGTCCTGCAACACCTCGACGACGCCGTCGCCGATGATCTCGACGTCCTGCGCGGCCAGCTTCTTGAGGATCGCGAACATCAGCTCCTGCTTGCGCATGACGCTGGCGTTCTCGACCTCGAGCGATTCCGCGTAAGCGATCAGCTCCGGCGGCTTCTTGTTTTTGAATTCGGTAAGTTTCATTTCCTGCATGAGAGGAGCCTGAATGTAAAAATGGGAAAATGGGTCGGCGGGTGAAAAAGTGCCGAACGCAACCGGAAGGCGGGAATTGAATGCGGTGCGTGACGAGGAGAGACCCGTCTTGTACCGTCACACTATCCAAAGAGCAAGGCGCGAAATTATGCCTCGGCTCAAGCTTTTTGCCGCTTCTGGCGTGCCTGGGTTGAGAAAGACAAACCCGCGGACAAGAATTTCCTCGAAACCGGCCTGCCAAGCCAAGATTTCGAACCCCTACTGCGTCGACCAGAAAATCGGAATCGATTTTCGGCAGGCACAATGCAGCGGATTCAAAAAGTTCAGGGCGCCCTTTATGCGCCCGCTTGGACGCGCCGATGCCTCAGAACGGCTTCACGATCACCAACACGACGATGACGATCATCAGCAATGTGGGGATCTCGTTGACGATCCGCCAGTGCCTCGCTGGTTTTTCATTGCGGTCCTCGGCGAATTTGCGCACCGCGCCGACCAGATAGCCGTGCACGGCCGAAAGCAGCACCACGGCACCGATCTTGGCGTGCAGCCAGCCGCCGTGGAAGCCGAAGCCCTTCCATGCCAGCCACAGGCCAAAGGCCCAGCTGATCACCATGGCGGGGTTGATGATGCCGCGCAGCAGGCGCCGCTCCATCACTTTGAAGGTCTCGGACTGTTCGGAGCCGCGTTCAGTCTCGGCATGATAGACGAAGAGCCGCGGCAGATAGAGCATGCCGGCCATCCACGAGATGACCGCGATCACATGCACGGCCTTGGCCCAGGGATAGAAATCGGCCGGCGCCAACAGATAGAGCAGCGCGGTGAGGAACAGGAAGATGGCGATGGCGATGGCTGCCCGCCGCAGTGCCTGACCACCGCTGCCCGTATTTTCGGTTGCGCTCATCGACGGCTCCTCACCTGTTTCACCATCGCCTCGACATGGGCAATCGGCGTCTCCGGCGTGATGCCGTGGCCGAGGTTGAAAATCAGCGGCCCGTCGCCCAGCGTGTCGAGGATCGCCGCCACACCCTCCTCCAGCGCCCGTCCGCCGGCCACCAGCCGCAGCGGATCGAGATTGCCTTGTACGGCGCCGCCCTTCTGCAGCGCCTTCGCTGCGGTCAGCGGCACGGTCCAGTCGAGGCCGAGGCCCGTTATACCCGTCAGCGAGCGATAGGACGCATAGTTGAAACCGGCACCCTTCGGAAAACCGATGATCGGCACTTCGGGATAGACCGCACGCACCCGCCGCACGATCTCGGCTACCGGCTCCACGCAGAAGGCCTGGAAGGACGCCTCGTCCAGAACCCCGGACCAGGAATCGAAGATCTGCACCACATCCGCGCCCGCCTCGATCTGGCGGATGAGATAGGCGGCGGACTGCTCGGCCAGCACCGCCAACAGGCGTCGCATCGCCTGCGACTCGCGATAGGAAAACAGCCTGGCCGGCGCCTGGTCGGGCGTGCCATGGCCGGCGATCATATAGGTGGCCACCGTCCACGGCGCTCCGCAGAAGCCGATCAGCGTCGTCTCCTCAGGCAATTTACGGCGCAGTTGGCGCACGGTTTCGTAAACCGGGGCCAGATTCACGTGAAACAATTCGGTGTCGAGTTCGTCGATCTCATCGGCCCGGATCGGCGTCAGAAGCGGCCCACGGCCCTCCTCGAAGCGCAAATCGCGGCCGAGCGCATGCGGCACGACAAGAATATCCGAGAACAGGATCGACGCGTCGAAGCCGAAGCGTTCGATCGGCTGCAGCGTCACTTCCACGGCAAGGTCTGGATTGTAGCAGAGGTCGAGAAAGCTGCCGGCGCGTTTCCGGGTCTCCCGGTACTCCGGCAGATAGCGGCCTGCCTGGCGCATCATCCAGAGCGGAGGTGGCGACACCGTCTCGCCCTTCAGTACCTCAAGAACGGTCCGTTTGGCTGCCATGCGCTCGCTTTCGAAAGCCTCTTATAAATCTAATAGGATTTTTAAAGAGTCTTCTAATTCTATGAGTCTGTTTGAATCGGGAATGCCGAGCTGTCCAGCATCGGCGCCTGAAATGCCAGCCCGCATAATGTCGCGTGTTGTTCTCCGCGCCCTTGGGAACAGTGTGGAAAAGTCGATTCTTCGTTCGGATTCAAGGTACTGGCCACCTCTTGCCGCGCGATCGCCTGTGGAAGGCTGACAGCCAGATTCCATCGTCCCCAGACTTCTCCCCAGACGCCCGAAAAAGCTGACAACGCCATCAATTGTGGACAAACAGGCATCTGATACAGTCGGCCGGACCAGACCGGTGCGTTTGCCCCCACTTGTCCACATTCACCCACAGCACCCCGCGAGCCCCTGTGAACAAACCCCAGAGCTTCTTCCACCTCCACCTGATTTCCGACGCCACCGGCGAGACGCTGCTGGCCGCCGGCCGGGCGGCATCGGCGCAATACAAGGATGCGCGCGCCATCGAGCACATCTATCCGCTGATCCGTACCGAGAAACAGCTGATGAAGGTGTTCGACGATATCGAGGAAGAACCGGGTATCGTGCTTTATACAGTGGTGGATCAGGCGCTTGCCCGCCGTATCGACGAACGCTGCGCCGCCATGGGCCTGCCCTGTGTTTCGGTGCTGGAACCGGTGCTGACCGTTTTCCAGTCCTATCTCGGCACCCCGGCCGGGCGGCGGGTGGGTGCCCAGCATGTGCTGGACGCCGAATATTTCCGTCGCATCGACGCGCTGAACTTCACCATGGAGCATGACGACGGCCAGTTGCCGATCGACATGGAACAGGCCGACATCGTGCTGATCGGCATTTCGCGCACCTCGAAGACGCCGACCTCCATCTATCTCGCCAATCGCGGCATCAAGACCGCCAACATCCCGATCGTGCTCGGCGTGCCGGTGCCGCAGGCACTGGTCGAGGCCAAGACGCCGCTGGTCGTCGGCCTGGTGGCCACCGCCGAACGCATCTCGCATGTCAGGCAGAACCGCCTGCTGGGTTCCACGCCCGGTTTCGATTCCAACGGCTATGTCGACCGCGCCGTCATCAACGAGGAACTGGCCTATGCCCGCCAGATATGCACCCGCCACGGCTGGCCGACCATCGATGTCAGCCGCCGCTCCATCGAAGAGACTGCCGCGGCCATTGTCGGGCTGATGCGCGAAAAGGCGCGCTAGCGCGCCTGAAAGGGCCGCGCGGGTTTTTCCTTCCAGTCTCGTCGGGCATGCTATAGCCGGGACGAAACAGCGCGCGGAGCAAACATGGCCGAGAAACTCATCCTCGCATCGGGCAGCCCGTTCAGGTTGACGATGCTGAAGAATGCCGGGCTCGATGTCGAAGCGGTGCCGGCTAAGGTCGACGAGCGCGCGCTCGAGGCACCGCTTCAAGGCAGCGGTGTGTCGCCCGAGGACGTTGCCGCCATCCTGGCGGAAGCCAAGGCGGTCGAGGTAAGCGAACGCCGGCCGGGCGCGCTGGTGCTGGGCTGCGACCAGACGCTGTCGCTGGGCGACGAGGTGTTCCACAAGCCGGCCGACATGGAAGGCGCGCGGCGCCATCTTCTGGCGTTGTCCGGCAGGACGCATCAGCTGAACAGCGCCGCGGTGCTGGTGCGCGACGGTGCGGTGCTGTGGCGGCATGTCGGCATCGCCAACCTCACCATGCGCAACCTCACCCCGGCTTTCATCGGCCGACATCTGGCGCGGGTCGGCCAGAAGGCACTCGCCAGCGTCGGCGCCTACCAGATCGAGGGCGAAGGCATCCAGCTGTTCGAAAAGGTCGAAGGCGATCATTTCACCATCGTCGGCCTGCCGCTGCTGCCGCTGCTTTCCGAACTGCGCAACCTGGGTGCCATCGATGGCTGATCGGAAGAAAGCTTTCGTGGTCGGTCATCCGGTCGCCCATTCGCGGTCGCCGAAGATCCACGGCCACTGGCTGAACAGCTACGGCATCGCCGGCAGCTACGAAGCGATCGATGTCGCGCCCGGCGATATATCAGCGTTCCTGTCGTCACTTGCCGGCAATGGCTTCAGTGGCGGCAACGTCACCATTCCGCACAAGGAAGTGGTGTTCGCGGCACTCGGGCGACGCGACGAGGCGGCCGAGCAGATCGGCGCGGTCAACACGCTGTGGTTCGAGGATGGCTTCTTGTGTGGCGGCAACACCGACGCGCATGGCTTCGCCGCCAATCTCGACGAACATGCCCCCGGCTGGGCGGGGAACGGGCCGGCGGTCGTGCTCGGCGCCGGCGGAGCCGCCCGCGCCGTCATCCATGCGCTGAAGGAGCGTGGGCTCAAGGACATCCGCATCGTCAACCGCACCGTGGCGCGGGCGCGGGAGCTGGGCGACCAGTTCGGCGCCGGTGTCTCGGCGCATGGTGCGGATGCGACCGCCGCGCTGCTCGGCGATGCCGGCCTGCTCATCAACACCACGGCGCTTGGCATGCATGGCAATGAAGGCCTGCCTGCCGATCCCGCCGGCTTGCCGGCGCATGCGATCGTCACCGACATTGTTTATGTGCCGCTGGAAACGCCGCTGCTCGCCGCCGCCAGGCAGCGCGGACTGAAGACCGTCGACGGGCTGGGCATGTTGCTGCACCAGGCGGTACCCGGTTTCGAGCGCTGGTTCGGCCGCCGGCCCGAGGTGACGCCGGAACTGCGCGCCATGATCGTCGCCGACCTGGAGACCAGCCATTGATCGTTCTCGGCCTCACTGGCTCCATCGGCATGGGCAAGTCGACCGCGGCAAAAATGTTCGCGGAGGCCGGCGTGCCGGTGCACGATTCGGACGAGGCGGTGCATCGTCTTTATGCCGGCAAGGCAGCACCTCTGGTCGAGGCCGCCTTTCCCGGCGTCACCCGGGATGGCACGGTCGACCGGGCACTGCTTGGCCAGCGTGTGCTGGGCGATGCCGCCGCGCTGAAGACGCTGGAAGCCATCATCCATCCGCTGGTGCGCGCCGACGCCGACGCCTTCCTGGCGCGCCATCGCGCCGCGGGTGCCCAACTCGCTGTGCTCGACATCCCGCTTCTGTTCGAGACCGGCGGCAGAAACCGCGTCGACAAGGTGGTGGTGGTGAGTGCGGCGGCGGCGGCGCAGCGTGAGCGCGTTCTGTCCCGCCCCGGCATGGCCGAGGAAAAGTTCGCCGCCATCCTGGCGAAGCAGGTGCCGGACGCCGAAAAGCGCCGCATGGCCGACTATGTCGTCGACACCGGCAGCAGTTTCGAGGAGACGCGGGCGGCCCTTGCGGCGATCATAGCCGAGCTAACGGGGGAAAATGGCGGCAATGACGCCGGCTGACCTTGCGGGGCGGCCAGGCGGGCTCCATTTTCGGGTCAAACGAAATGCGCCGGCATCCCTCCCCGGAGAGATGATATGGGCCGCGGAGCGTCTGTGATGCGCGAGATCATCTTCGATACAGAAACCACCGGCCTCGACGCCCGCGAGGATCGCATCATCGAGCTTGGCGGCGTCGAGCTGGTCAACCGGTTCCCGACCGGCCGCACCTTCCATAAATTCATCAACCCGCAGGGCCGCGCCATCAATCCCGAAGCCGAGGCGGTGCACGGCATCAGCGCCGCCCAGCTGGTCGGGCAGCCGAACTTCGCCGAAATCTGCGCCGAGTTCCTGGAATTCGTCGAGGACGCCAAGCTGGTCGCGCACAATGCCGGCTTCGACATGGGTTTCATCAACGCCGAATTCGGCCGTCTCGGCTACCCGGCGATCGGGCCCGAGCGCGTGGTCGACACGCTGGCGCTGGCGCGCCGCAAGCATCCCATGGGCCCCAATTCGCTCGATGCGCTGTGCCGTCGCTACGGCATCGACAACAGCCACCGCACCAAGCACGGGGCGCTGCTCGATTCCGAACTTCTGGCCGAAGTCTATGTCGAACTGATCGGCGGCAAGCAGGCCGCACTTGGCCTGGATGCCGCTTCGCAGGCCAGTCGTCGCGGTGCCGGACGGGCGGCGGTGGCGCCGCGACCGGTCCCGCTGCCGCCGCGCCTGACCGAGGCCGAACGCGAGACGCACCAGCGCATGGTCAAGACGCTGGGCGAGAAGGCGCCGTGGCTGAAATTCGACGGCGGCAAGGCCGAGGCCGCCGAGTAAACCTTGGGCAGCCTGCCTGAGGGCACAAAAAACCCGGCGCGAGGCCGGGTTTTTCAATTCTGCTTTGGCGACAGCTGATTAGCTGACCAGCACCTTGGAAGCGGCCTGATCCTCGGCCAGCTTCTGCTGGAACATCTGCGCGAAGTCGATCGGGTCGAGCATCAGCGGCGGGAAGCCGCCATTACGCGTGGCGTCCGAGATGATCTGGCGCGCGAACGGGAACAGGAGCCGCGGGCATTCGATGAACAGGATCGGCAGCATGTGCTCCTGCGGGAAGCCGGCGATGTTGAAGACGCCGCCATAGACCAGCTCGACGTTGAACAGCACTTCCTTGTCGAAGGAGGCCTTGGCGTTGAGCGTCAGATGCACGTCGAACTGCGCGTCCGAGAGCGGATTGGCGTTGACGTTGACGCTGATGGCGATGCCCGGAGCCTTGTCGCGGCCGCGCAGCGAGTTCGGCGCGCCGGGGCTTTCGAACGAAAGGTCCTTCACATACTGGGCCAGAACGTTCAGCGTCGGCTGCGCTCCGTTGCCGTTGCCAGCCTGCGCTTCATTGTTGTCGGCCATGAGCCATATCCCCTTGCTGGGCCGCTCGGCCCCAATTGAAATCGGGGCGTTGGCTATCACGGCAGGCGCGCCAAGACAAGATTTGCCGCCTGTTCAATCAGCCCCGCTCATTCGTCCTTGAGGCGGCGCCAGGGCGAATCGGCATTGGGGCCGCGCGAAAAGTCCTCGGCGTCGAGATCGATGGTCTTGTCGCGACGACGCTGGCCGAAGCCGCCCTGACCGAAGGACGAGACCACGGTGACGCGGCTCTTGAGCAGGCGCCAGGCAAGGTCGCGCACCGGCGGCAGCAGGAAAACCAGCCCGATGATGGACGTGATGAAGCCCGGCACCATTAAAAGCAGCGCCGAAAACACGGTCATGGCGCCATGCGCCAGCGGCCGGCTCGGGTCACGGCCGGCGTCGATCTCGGCGCGCGCCGTGGCCATGGTGCTGAAACCCTGGCGTCTAAGCAGCATGCCGCCTAGCATGGTCGAGGCCAGCACCAGCGCCACCGTGGCCAGCGCGCCGACCTGCTTGCCGACGATGACGAAGCCGGCGATCTCCATCAACGGCAGCGCCAGCAGGAGGAAAGGAACAAAGGAAAGACGCACAATTCGCCCGTTTGTTGTATGTTTAGCCATGGCGACCAATCGCCGCTGGCGTTCACTATATCAAATAGGTATGCGCCGCTTGCGTTTGAATGATGGCGCGCCACGTTCTATATGGTTTTATAGTTTGACGATCAGTCGCGAAATGGAGGCGCGGCCGGTTGAGTAGATTGGCCACTTCGAGGATTGATTGGCGCAAGACATGGCATTTTTCGACTTCGGCACGATTTTCTTCCTGGTTGCGGCGATCGTGATCTTTTTCCAGCTGCGTAACGTGCTGGGCCGCCGCACCGGCAGCGAGCGGCCGCCCTTCGATCCCTATACGGCCGGGCGTTCGCGCGACAAGGATTCGGCCCAGGCGCAGGAGAACGTCGTTTCGCTGCCGCGCAAGCGCGCGCCGGGCGATGCCCCCGCGCCCGACGTCTATGCGGCGATCGATGCTTTCGCCAAGCCGGACACCGACCTCAACAAGGGCCTGCGCGCCATCAAGGACAACGACACCAGCTTCGAGCCGAAGGGTTTCGTCGACGGCGCCAAGATGGCCTACGAGATGATCGTCATGGCCTATGCCGACGGCGACCGCAAAACGCTGAAGAACCTGTTGTCGCGCGAGGTCTATGACGGCTTCGTTGCCGCCATTTCCGACCGCGAGGCCAAGTCGGAAAAGATCCAGTCCTCCTTCGTCGGCATCGACAAGGCCGACATCGTCTCGGCCGAGATGAAGGGTTCGGAAGCGCACATCACGCTGCGCATCGTCAGCGAGCTGATTTCGGCGACCCGCGACAAGGCCGGCACCGTCATCGACGGCGACCCGGAGACGGTTGCCGAGGTCAAGGACGTCTGGACGTTCGCCCGCGACAGCCGCTCGCGCGATCCGAACTGGAAGCTCGTCGCCACCGAGGAAGAAGACTGAGCCGGAGCCGCGCCGGTGCCGTTGTCGCCCCTCCTTTCGGCGCGCTCCTATGACGATCTGCCCGGCTGGGCAGACGACGACCACCTCGCCGCCTTCGAAGCCTTCCGCCGTTCGGCATTCCATGTACCGGTGAAACCCTACCGCACGGGCGCGCTCGGCATCGATTTCACCGCTTTCCATCAGGCCTATGAGGTGGCGCGCGCGAAGCCGCCGACGGACCGGGCCGCGGCCCGCGCTTTCTTCGAAAACCATTTCGCGCCTGTCCATGTTGCCGCCGAAGGCGATGGCGGCGGTCTCGTCACCGGCTTCTACGAGCCGGTGGTGGAAGCCTCGCCGGTGCGCACCGAAACCCATCGCTGGCCGCTTTTGGCGCGCCCAGTCGACCTGATCGACATCGACGACACCAACAGGCCTGCCGGCATGGACCCTTATCTGGCCTTTGCCCGGCAAACGGCGGCCGGGCCGGTGGAATATCACGACCGGGGCACGATCGAGCGCGGTGCGCTGGCCGGCCAGGGGTTGGAAATCGCCTGGTTCGCCGACAAGGTCGATGTCTTCTTCATCCATGTGCAGGGCGCCGCCCGCCTCAACATGACCGACGGGCGGCAATTGCGTGTCACCTATGCCGCGAAATCCGGCCAGCGTTTCACCGGGCCGGGCCGCGTGCTGATCGATGCCGGCGAAATTCCCTTCGAAAAAGTGACGATGCAGTCGATCCGCGCCTGGTTCAAGGCGCATCCGGAGCGCGTCGACGAAATCCTGTGGCAGAACCGCTCCTTCATCTTCTTCCGCATCGCGGCCGTCGACGATGCCGGGCTTGGTCCGGTCGCCGCGGCCAAGGTGCCGCTTTCCGCCGGCCGCTCGGTGGCGGTGGACCGGCTGTTGCACACATTCGGCACGCCTTTTTATATTGATGCGCCGACGCTGACGGCATTCGGCGACGGACCGTTCCGCCGGTTGATGATCGCGCAGGACACCGGCTCCGCCATCACCGGCCCGGCGCGCGGCGACCTGTTCGCAGGTTCCGGCGACGCCGCCGGCGAGATCGCCGGCGTGGTGCGCAACCAGGCCGATTTCTATGCGCTGGTGCCGCGCGCCCTGCTCGACGGGGCGGCGGGATGAGCCGGCGCGCCGAAAAACCCCTGTCGGAAGAGGATCGGGTTCTGTGGAACCTGGTGGCGCGCTCGGCCAAGCCGCTCAAAGGCAAGGCCACGCCCGAATTGCCGGAACTGATCGCGCCACAGGCACCGCAGCCCGGACCGGTTCCCGCTGCAACGACCATTGCCACGCCGGCCAAGCCGAAGGTTCAGGCGGTGCGGCATGTGCTGGACGAGCCGACGCTGGACAAGCTGTCCAAGGGCCGCTTGCCGATCGAGGGTCGTGTCGACCTGCACGGCATGACGCAGGACGAAGCCTACGCGCTGCTGTTCTCCTTCCTGCACCGCGCCCATGCCGGCGGCGTGCGTTATGTGCTGGTCATCACCGGCAAGGGTTCTTCGTCCGGCGGCGACGGCGTGTTGCGCCGTTCCGTGCCGGCCTGGCTGTCGACACCCGCCTTTCGGCCGCTGGTTTCCAGCCATGATCATGCCGCCCGCCATCACGGCGGCGGCGGCGCGCTTTACGTGCGCCTGCGGCGGGCGCGGGCATGACCCCGCTCGGCGAGCGCATTCGCGTGCTGCGCGAGGAACGCGGCGTCAGCCAGAAGAACATGGCGGCGGCGATCGGGGTGAGCGCTGCCTATCTGTCGGCGCTCGAACACGGCAAGCGCGGCGTGCCGAGCTGGACGCTGATCCAGAAGATCATCGGCTATTTCAACATCATCTGGGACGATGCCGAGGATTTGCAGCGGCTGGCCGAAAGCTCGCACCCCAAGGTCAGGATCGACACGTCGGGCCTTTCCCCCGCCGCCACCGAGCTCGCCAATCTGCTGGCTGACCGTATCGGCAAGATGAACGACGCCGATATCGGGCGCGTCACCGCGCTGGTGCGGGACATGGCGGGAAAAAGATGATCACTTACCCTTCCCCACATGGGGAAGGTAAACGCTACGCCGCCTTGTCGCGCACCTGATAGTCCTTGATCGCGGCGAAGCGGATCGCTTTCCAGCGCTCGGCCTCGTAGTTCAGCGAGAATTCGTGCTGGGCGAGGAACACCGGGTCGTTGTCGAGATCGCGGGCAATGTCGCCGCGATGCGCTTCGACGAAGCGCGTCAGGTCGAGCTTGTCGTCGGCGTCGATCCAGCGGCAGATCGAGAAACGCGACATCTCGAAATCGACCGGCAGCGAATATTCGACGTTGAGACGTTCCTTCAGAACGTCGATCTGCAGCGCGCCGACCACGCCGACGATGGCCGGTGAGCCGTCTTCGGGCTGGAACAGCTGCACGACGCCTTCCTCGGCCATCTGCTGCAGCGCTTCTTTCAGCTTCTTCGCCTTCATGGCGTCGCCGAGGCGAACGCGACGCAGGATTTCCGGCGCGAAGTTCGGCACGCCGCGGAACAATATGTCCTCGCCCTCGGTCAGCGTGTCGCCGATGCGCAGCGTGCCGTGGTTGGGGATGCCGACGACGTCGCCGGCATAGGCCTCGTCGGCGGTTATGCGCGAGCGGGCGAAGAAGAACTGCGGCGCCGACAGCGACATCGGCTTGCCGGTGCGCACGAGCTTGGCCTTCATGCCGCGCTTGAGCTCGCCCGAGCAGACGCGCACGAAAGCGATACGGTCGCGGTGGTTGGGGTCCATGTTGGCCTGGATCTTGAAGACGAAGGAGGTCATCTTCTCTTCCGTCGCCTCGACCTTGCGGGTGTCGGCCTCCTGCGCGCGCGGCGCCGGGCCGAAAGCGCCGAGCGCCTCGATCAGGTCGCGTACGCCGAAATTGCGCAGCGCCGAGCCGAAATAGACCGGGGTCAGGTGGCCCTGGCGGAAGGCTTCCAGGTCGAACGGCCGGCAGGCCTCGCGCGCCAGCTCCAGCTCCTCGATGAAGGCCGGGCGGTCATTGTCGGGCAACAGGCCGGCGGCGCGGTTGGAATCCGGGCCGTGCACGGGCGTGCGCTCTTCTTCCTCGTCGTTGCGGCGCACCGCGTTCTCGGCCAGGTGATAGGTGCCGGCGAAGGTCTTGCCCTGGCCGATGGGCCAGGTGATGGGCGCGGTGTCGAGCGCCAGCTTCTGCTCGATCTCGTCCAGGATCTCGAACGTGTCGCGCGCTTCGCGGTCCATCTTGTTGACGAAGGTGATGATCGGGATGTCGCGCAGGCGGCACACCTCGAACAGCTTCAGCGTGCGCGGCTCGATACCCTTGGCGGCGTCGATCACCATGACCGCCGAATCCACCGCCGAAAGCGTACGGTAGGTGTCGTCGGCGAAGTCCTCGTGGCCGGGCGTGTCGAGCAGGTTGAAGACGTTGTCGCCATATTCGAAGGTCATCACCGAGGTGACGACGGAGATGCCGCGCTCGCGCTCGATCTTCATCCAGTCCGAGCGGGTCTGGATACGGTCCTTCTTCGCCTTGACCTCACCGGCCAGCTGGATGGCGCCGCCGAACAAAAGCAGCTTTTCAGTCAGCGTGGTCTTGCCGGCGTCCGGGTGCGCGATGATCGCGAAGGTGCGGCGGCGGGCCACCGCCTTTTCGATGGTTTCGGTCATTTTTTCAGGAATTCCGTTCGTTGCGCCGGCTTCTACCAGCGACAAACCCGCCTGTCGAACGGAAACGGCGGCCAGCGCATGACCCAGAAAATCGGAATCGATCTTCGGAAAGGGTCATGCGCCGACTCAAAATGTCAGAGCGTCCTTTGCGCGTCCAAAAGGACGCGCGGCGTTCTAGAGGACCGCGCGCAGCCGCTCATAGGTCGGCGCCAGCTTCAGCAATTGCGTGGCCGCCGTCTTGTCGTCGCCGACCACCAGTGGGTGCTGCAGCGAGCCGATGAGGCGGGCTTGCCCGGCGGCGATCGCTGCCGCCTCCGTGCGGCCGATACGCGCAAGGCAAGTCGCGGCGTCGTTGGCGCGGCGGGCGCCGACGCGGATGGCGAAGTGGATCATGTGGCTGCGCAGGCCGTCGTCGCAGCCCGCTTCGATCATGCCGGCCAGCCGTTCCGCCGCCGCGCCGTTGCTGAGGCTGCCCTCTGGCATGCCGGACACACCTTCCATGGCAAGCCAGCGTTTTGCCGCCGGCAGCGACGCCTCGATCATCTCGAGCTCGCTGCGTTCGGCGACGCGCCGGAACGCCGTCCGCATCGCATAAGGCGTGCCATAACTCAGCGTCTTCGCCGCCCAGGCGGTCATGAAATCGGCCAGCGGCAGGGTCGCATAAGGATAGCCCTGCGGATCGTGCATCAGCACGCGTTCCCCATCGACCTCCAGCATCACGACATAGTGGTCTGCCTCGATCGGGCCGCGCATGCCCGGCTGGTGGTGCAGATGCCCCATCTCGAGCGGACCGACCCAGGCAGGACCATTGACGAGCGCCGCCTTCAACCGGGCAAGCGCGTCGTCGGCCGTGCCGCGGCCTGAGAGGTCGGATGCCCAGCCCAGCGCATCGAGCGTGTCGTCGAAACCTTGTTCGGGATCCCAGCCATAGGGGTCGAACAGAGGCAACTTGCCGCCGATCAATTGCATGCCGAACGGGCTCGACGTGGCGAATTCGATCACGGCGACGGAGGGCGCCGCATTGCCGAACATCATGGCGAAGGAGTTGGCGTAGCAATATGGGCCGGAGCCGACATAGTTGACATGCATGCGTTGGGTTTCCTCAGGAACTGATTGGATAGGCGATGTCGAAGCGCGCGCCATCGCTGCCGGGATAGGTCTCGGACGGGCTGTCGGCGGCGGCGAGACCGTTGCGTTCGATCCACGCTTCGAGCGCGTCGTAGACTGCGAGCACCAGCGGGAAGTCCTCATGGCCCGCCGGCACCGGCACGAACGCCTCGCGCCGTGCCGACAGCAGCCGGACATGCAGGTCGCCGACCGGTTCGACCGGGCCTTCGCAGGCGATCGCGACCTCCACCCAGCCTTCGCTGTCGCGGGTGGTGAAATCGTGATGGTGCACGCTCATCGGCCCGTCATGGGCGAGGCCAGAAGCGGCAAGATGCGCGCGGATGTCGGGCTCCGCCTGCGCCATATAGGCGTCGAGATCGGCCACCGTCACCAGCCGCCTTCGGCTGACGATCTTGGTGGCGGGAACGTCACGCAGCGCGATCGAGAGTGCCGGTCCCCCGAAATCGGCCTGGCGCACCATCGCCTCGACCAGTTCGGCGTGACCGGCAAGGCGTTCGCCCTGTGCCTCCAGCCAGGTCCGCAACTCCACCCCGCGCGCCTGTGGTGAAAGGTCGAGCAGGGCCGCGACGCGCGCCACCGGCAGGCCGAGCTCGCGCAAGCGGGCGATCAGCCGGGCACGCGGCGCCTGCTCCGGCGCGTAGTAGCGGTAGCCGGTCTGCGGGTCGACATGGGCAGGCACCAGCAGGCCCTGCTCGGCATAGAGCCTGAGCGCCTTGGGCGAGAGCCGGGTGGCGGCGCCGAAGCGGCCGGCAAGCAGATGGGGACGGGTCATGGCGCCTGTCTAAGGCCTGCCCCAAGGGCGAGGTCAAGCGCTCATCGCGGGTGTTTTTCGACCGTCGGTCAGAGCGCGAGATCGAAGCCGCTTGCTGCCAGCGTCTCGCCATTGACGATCAGCTCGACGCGGTGATGACCGGCATGGTGCTTGCGGGTGGTGAAATCGCGCACGGTCTGGCCGATCGAAAATTCGGCGCCGGCGCCGGGCGCCAGCGCGATCTCCTTCAGCTTGAACACCTTCTTCGATGCCGTGCCGGCCTTCTTCACATAATGGACGGCATAGTCGACCACGAGTTTCTGCTCCGTCGCGGCGCTGGAGACGAGGCGCGCATCGAGCTGGATGCGCTCGCCGAGACGGATTGCCGCTGGCGTCACTGAAAAATGGCCGATTTGAACCTCGGGCTTGCCGGTGGTGCCGATCAGCGCCAGCGCGCGCGGCTCGCCCTTCTTGATCATGGTGCGCAGAGCGTGCCTGACGATCCAGGCGGTGTGAGCGTTGCCCATCTCCCAGGCCGAGACCTGCGCGATCACCCGGTCAGGATTGTCCTTGGTGATGTCGTTGAGGTGGTTGGCCACCGACTTGCGCACATAGAGGCTGGGGTCGCTGTTCAGCGCCTCCAGGATCGGCGCGGTCGGCGCCGGGTCGGCGATCAGGTTCTTGAGATTGAACGACCATGGCAGGCGCGGGCGCGAACCTTCGCTGGCCAGGCGCCGCACATGCTCGTTGTCGTCCTCGGCCCAGCCAACCATGACAGCAAGCGTGCGTTCGAAGTCGCGGGCGAGGAAATGGCGGATGGCGAATTCAGCCGAGCCGTAGCGGGTGAACAGATGCAGCGCCCACATCGACAGGTCGAAATGGTCCTGCCCGTAGAGTGCGACGAATTCCGGCAGCACGATCGAGGCGAAGCCGTGATTGATGCGCGGCGCCAGCGCGGTCAACACCTCGAGCGCCTCGCCATAGGCGCCGGGCAAGGTGGCATGGAAACTCACCGCCGTCTGGCGCAGCCGCTGCATGATGCCGAGCGCGTCGAGATTGTCGGTGGCGAGCGCCAGGAAACGTCCAGCGTCGAAACCGGGAGAAATGGCCGCCGTCTCCGCGGCGAAATGGCCGAGCCGCGCGCGGTCGAAAATCTCCTTCAGCGCCGGCGCGGCCTGAGTTGCGGTGTTGTCCATATGCTCATCCTGTTCTGCCTCGTCAGCCCTGACGAATCGTGGCGGCACGCTACACCAGCCTGCTGTCAACGGACTGTCAGGAGCCTTGGCCGGCGCGCGGCTCTACAGCACAAAACGACGAGACCTGCATCATTCTTGACCAATCATCAGTTTGTGCTTATGATTAGTGATGACTTATGATTATGCGCAGATAGCCGCCCTGGCCGATCCTACCCGGCGAACCATCTTCGAAAGGGTGGCGCAGCGGCCTTGCTCGGTGGCCGAGATCACGCGCACGCTGCCGGTGTCGCAATCGGCGGTGTCGCAGCATCTCAAGGTGCTCAAGGAGGCGCGGCTGGTGCGCATGCAACCCCAGGGCGCGCGCAACATCTATCACATCGACCCGGCCGGTCTCGGCCGCATGCGGGCCTGGCTCGACCAGCTCTGGGGCGACGCGCTCGACGAATTCAAGCTCAAGGCGGAAATGGAGGACCAGACATGACAGCCACGATTTCACCGTCGCCGGTGCGCCGCTCGGTCACCGTCAAGGCAAGCCCGGCGCGGGCTTTCGAGGTCTTCACATCGGGCTTTTCGAGCTGGTGGCCAAAGACCCACAGCATCGGCACCGTCCCGCTCAAAACGGCGATCATCGAGCCTCGTGCCGGCGGGCGCTGGTACGAGACCGGCGAAGACGGCAGCGAATGCCCATGGGGCGATGTGATTGCCTGGGAGCCGCCGCAGCGCATCGTCCTGGCATGGCGTATCGGCACGGACTGGAAATTCGATCCCGATCTCCTCACCGAAGTCGAGGTCAGGTTCGTTCCCCTCGCCGGCGGCGGAACCCGCGTCGATCTCGAACACCGGCTGCTTGAAAACATGGGCCCGAAGGCCGAGGAAACGGCCGTGATGCTCGATTCCGAGGGCGGTTGGGGCGGCATCCTCCAGGGCTTCGGCACTGTGCTCGACGCTACGGCCTGACACGATCCGAACTTTGCGAACAAACGGCCCGCCATCGTTTGCGGGCCGTTTGTTGTCGTTGACCGCCATAACCGACAGGCGGATAATATCCGCAAAGGCGTCGATCATTCGACGCCGCTCCACAGCGCCGCGCGTCCCTTCGGACGCTCAAGGGGCACTGTGGACCTCGAGTTGTGCACGACCCGTTCGGAGAATCGATCCCGGTTTTTGGTCATGCACCAGCGATCCAGGAGGTCGCTATGACCATCCATCAGGAAGTTCATTTCAAAGGCACGCCGAAGGACATCTACGACCTGCTGCTCAACTCCGCCCGCTTCCAGGCAATGACGGGCGGACGCTCGGCCCACATCTCGACGCATGAGGGCGGCGAGGTGTCGATGTTTGGCGGCGACATCGAAGCCCGAAACGTCGAACTGGTGCCCAACCGCCGCATCGTCCAGACCTGGCGCTCACGCACCTGGCCAGAAGGCATCTTTTCGATCGTCCGTTTCGAGTTGCAGGCCGATGGCACCGGCACCAGGCTTGTCTTCGACCAGAACGGCTATCCCCAGGCTACCCATCATATGCTCGAAGACGGTTGGCAGAAGATGTACTGGGGGCCGATGAACCACGCGCTGAAGCATCACTGAGCGGCAGCCAGAGCGGCGTCACTTAGGCCCGCCGGCAATAGTCCGAAGGCCATTCACGCGTCGTCGCCTTGGCGCGCCAGATCGACATGCTCCGCCAAGCGCCCGCTGTCGTCCCAAAACTATCTGGACAGTGTCGGCTTCCATCCCGTTGGGTTGCCGGAGAGGTCTATGCGCCAATGGTGGAGGCGAGCGAAAGACGGGGCGGTTGCCCTCATTCGGCCGCGACGGGACGTCTTTCCGAAATCGGCGCGAAAGGCCGGATGACGATACCGGCCCTGGTCATGGCGACGAAGCTGGATGGCGGCACCGGCTGCCATTCGGCGTTCTCGCGGTCAAAGGGCTCGGAGACGATGCAGCGGCCCGTGCCGTCGCGAAACGACGAGGTGTAGAGCGTCGGCGCCGTCGCGTCGGTGGCGTAGCGCACCGCAAACAGCGTCTCGCCGTCGGAAAAAGCGGCGGTGAGTTTCAGCGCCGGGTCGATGCCGGCATGCCGCGCCGCCGAGACCACCCGGGCGGTCGCGCGTTCGAGCGCCCCTTGCGGGTCGTCGTCCAGCCCCTCGTCGATCATCAGGAGGAAAAACAGCTCGGAATCGGTGGTGCCCTCGAGCTGGTCGTAGAGCGCGTCGGGCAGCGTCGCCTCCAGGGCGCGGCGGATGCGCTCGAAGCCGCCGATCTGGCCGTTGTGCATGAACGCCCAGCGGCCCGACACGAAGGGATGGCAGTTGGCGCGGCTGGTGGCGCCGCCGGTCGAGGCCCGCACATGCGCCAGGAACAGGCCGGAGCGGATCTGCCGGCACAGGCTTTTCAGGTTCGGATCCGACCAGGCCGGCAGGATGTCGCGATAGAGGCCGGGCTCGGCGCGGCCGCCATACCAGGCAAGCCCGAAACCGTCGCCATTGGTCGGCGACTTGGCCTCCTGCGCGCAATGGCTCTGTGCGATCAGCGAATGGCATGGCGCGGTGACGATGTCTTCCAGGAAGACTTCCTCACCGAGATAGGCCGCCCATCGGCACATTCTGCTCAGCGTCCTTCAGGCGCCAGGTTCGGGAGGCTCGAAGCCTCCGGCAGGGTTACGCCTGCGGCCGCCGGTTGTGGGTGCGCTCGTAGAGCTGGCGGATGGTCCTGCTCGCCGTAGTCTCGAACAGGAAGGGTAAGAAAGCGTGAATGAGCGCGGCCGAGCCGGCCAGGAACAGCTTGCCGGCGAACCAGCCGGCAAAGCGCATGTGCTCAAAATAGGTTTCGTCGACCGAGTGTGGATGGTCGGTGAACAGGCGGGCGATGCGCGCGGTCATGTGATTCTCCCATTTCTGCCGCCATGGTTCCACGCTTTGACGGAACGAGAGTCCCAAATTGTCCTTGTTTCAGGGTCATGATTGGGACAAACATCCCAAGATGGAGCATGAACTCGATACGATAGACCGGCGAATCCTCGCCGAGCTGCAACGCGACGGCACCTTGTCGGTGGACCAGCTTTCCGAGCGCGTCGGCCTGTCGCGCAACGCCTGCTGGCGCCGGGTGAAACGGCTGGACGACGAGCGTTTCATCATCGGCCGCGTCGCCCTGGTCGATGCCGACAAGCTCGGCCTCGGCTTGTCGGTGTTCATCATCGTGCGCACCTCCAGCCACGACCCGGACTGGCTGGCGAAGTTCCGCGCCGCGGTCACTTCCTTTCCCGAGATCACCGGCGTCTACCGCATGTCGGGCGATCTCGATTACGTGTTGCGCGCCCGCGTCGCCGATGTGAAGGCCTATGACCGGCTCTACCAGCGCCTGATCGCCAAGGTGCCGCTGTCCGACGTCTCGGCCTCCTTCGTCATGGAGGAAATCAAGGAGACGACGGTGGTGCCGGTGGAGGTTCGGTAGGCAATCGCCGGACAGCGGTGCCCGATGACGTTCTGGACAACAGCGGTTTGAGCTCATATGTTACAACCGTAACATTGAGGCACAACCATGGTATCATTGTCCTGGCTTCTCCTCACCTACAAGGTACCGCCGGAACCCGCCGCCAAACGCATCGCGCTGTGGCGGCGCCTCAAGGGCATGGGTGCGGTCTATCTGCAGAACGGTGTCTGCCTTCTGCCCAAGACCGACGACCATGTGCGCCGGCTGAAGATGATCGAGAACGACATTCTCGAAATGGCCGGCGAATCCGTCATCCTGGAAACCGTCGCGCTCGACCGCGCGCAGGAGGAACGGGTGGTGCAGCGCTTCCGCGCCGACCGCGACGACCAGTATCGCGAGTTCCTCGGCCGCTGCGCCGATTTCGAAGCCGAGATCGCCAAGGAGATCGCGATCAACAAATTCACCTATGCCGAGCTTGAGGAGGAGGACACCGACCTCAAGAAATTGCAGGGCTGGCTTGAGAAGATCAGGAAGCTCGATTTTTACCAGGCGACGCTCGCCGGGGAGGCAGAACAGCGCTTGCGCGCCTGCGAGGCCCTGCTGGACGGATATGCCCGGCGCGTCTTCGATGCGCATGACGAGAACCGCTGAGATGGGCGGCCAGCAGGGCACCGGCAAAGATCGGGCGGACGGGGCTCGCCGCGGGCTCCCGGCGGGCGTCTGGGCGCTCGGTTTCGTCTCCATGTTCATGGACATCTCCTCGGAGATGATCCACGCCTTGCTGCCGGTCTATATGGTGGCGGTGCTCGGCACCTCGACGCTTGCCGTCGGCATCATCGAAGGCATCGCCGAGGCGACGGCGTCGATCACCAAGATTTTCTCCGGCGCGCTCAGCGACTGGCTCGGCAAGCGCAAGCTGCTGGCGGCGCTGGGTTATGGTCTTGCGGCGATAACCAAGCCCATCTTCCCGCTGGCGCCGTCGATCGGCTGGCTGGTAACCGCGCGTTTCATCGACCGCGTCGGCAAGGGCATTCGCGGCGCGCCGCGCGATGCGCTGATCGCCGACATCACGCCGCCCGAACAGCGCGGCGCCGGCTTCGGGCTGCGCCAGTCGCTCGACACTGTCGGCGCCTTTGTCGGGCCGTTGCTGGCGATCGTTTTGATGTGGCTGACCGCCAATCATTTCCAGGCGGTGTTCTGGATCGCCGTCATCCCGGCCTTCGTCGCCGTTGCCCTCATCATTGTCGCCGTCAAGGAGCCGAAGCGCGTCGAGGGGCAGCGCCGGGTGCGCATGCCGTTGCGGCGCGACGAACTCAAGCGCCTCGGTCCGGCCTTCTGGTGGGTGGTGGCAGTGGCCGCGATCTTCACCCTCGCCCGCTTCAGCGAGGCGTTCCTGATCCTGCGGGCCCAGTCGATCGGCCTGCCGCTGGCTCTGGTGCCGATCGTCCTGGTGGTCATGAACCTTGCTTATTCGCTTTCCGCCTATCCCGTCGGCGTGCTTGCCGATCGCATGGACCGCCCGACCCTGCTTGGCCTCGGCCTGGTATTGCTCATAGTGGCTGACCTCGCACTGGCGTTCCTGCCCAACGTGGCAGGGCTCGCGGCCGGCGTTCTTCTATGGGGGCTGCATATGGGTTTCACGCAAGGCCTGCTGGCGACCCTGGTCGCCGATGCCGCCCCGGCGGAATTGCGTGGAACAGCTTTCGGCATGTTCAACCTCGTCACCGGTCTCGCCTTGCTGGTCGCGAGTGTCGTCGCCGGCGCCCTATGGGATCAGTTCGGACCCCAGGCCACCTTCCTTGCCGGCGCGGCCTTTGCATTGCTCACCCTGATCGCGCTTTTATCCATGCGCCGCCGCCTGTCGGCGAAAGCCGGTTAGCTGGCTTTTCAACCGCCGTGGCAGACCGCTTCCCGCCACCAAAGAATCCCGTTGAAACCCCGGTGGGCGGTTGACTTGGCACGCGGTCGGGCCGATAGGATCGCGCCATGCACCCGACATCGAAAACTTCACCCGTCCTTGGCCCGACGGTCGGTTTCGTCCGCCTGCCGCATGGCGAGGGGCTGGAGCTTCCAGCCTATGAAAGCACCGGCGCCGCTGGCATGGACCTGCGCGCCGCCGTTCCCGAAGACCGGCCGCTGCTCATCCTGCCCGGCAGGCGCGTGCTGGTGCCGACCGGGCTGGTCATGGAAATCCCCGAGGGTCTGGAAGGCCAGGTGCGGCCCCGCTCCGGCCTCGCGCTGAAGCACGGCATCACCTGCCTCAACACACCGGGAACCGTCGACAGCGACTATCGCGGCGAGGTCAAGGTGCTGCTGATCAACCATGGCGACGAGGAATTTTATGTCGAGCGCGGCATGCGCGTCGCCCAGATCGTCTTCGCGCCCGTTGTCCAGGTGCGGGCCGAGGAACGCAGCCTCGCCGGCGGCACGACACGCGGCGGCGGCGGTTTCGGGTCGACCGGAACGGCTTGATGACGTTGCCGGAACTGGTCATCTTCGATTGCGACGGCATTCTGGTCGACACCGAGAACATGGCCAATGAGCGGCTGGCCGTCTGGCTGACCGAGGCCGGTTATCCCGCCGATTTCGACTATTGCCGCAAGCATTTTTCCGGCCGTTCGATGGTCTCGGTACGCAACGAGATCCTTGAAACGGCCGGTATCGACCTCGGCGAGGATTTCGCCGACCGCTGGAACATCGGCCTGCCGGAGCTGTTCGCCAAGGGCGTCGACGAGATCCCGCATGTGCGCGACGTCATCGACGCCGTGCGCGCCGCCGGCATTCCCTATTGCGTTGCCTCCTCGGCGCGCGTTTCCAAGATGCACATCACGCTCGGCGTAACCGGGCTTCTGCCTTTGTTCGAACACGCCATGTACAGCGCCACCATGGTCGGCCGCTCGAAACCCTTCCCCGACCTTTTCCTACATGCGGCGAGGGAAATGGGCGTCGCGCCCGAAAACTGCATCGTCATCGAGGATTCGGTGGCCGGAACCAAGGCCGGCATCGCCGCCGGCATGCGGGTGTTTTCCTATCACGGCGACCCCCATTCCGATCCCGAAGGCCTGCGGGAGGCCGGCGGCATCCTGTTCGCCGACATGCGCGAACTGCCGAGCATGGTCCCGCTGCGCTAGCGCCGCGCCTTCCATGACGGTTCGATCAAGCCTCGACGCCGACTTTTGGCAGGAGTGTTGAGCGGCCTGGGCCTGCGCCAACGGCATTCGTTTGCCCGGCCCCGAAGGGCTCGCTAGGATTAGCCCAATCGCACAATTGCCGGAGATATTTCAATGGACAAGGGCAAGACCTTCAGGGATTTGCACGCCGAGACGTTCGTCATTCCCAACCCGTGGGACGTCGGCTCGGCCAAGCTTCTTTCATCCATGGGCTTCAAGGCGCTGGCCACCACCAGCGCCGGCCACGCCTTCTCGCGCGGCCTGCCCGATGGCAGCATCACCTTCGAGGCGATGATCCAGCATTGCCGCGAGATCGTCGCGGCCACCGCGCTGCCGGTGTCGGCCGATCTCGAGAAGGGCAAGGGCGACAGCGCCGAAAGCGCCGCCGAGACCATCTTCGCGGCCGAGGCTGCCGGCCTTGCCGGTTGCTCGATCGAGGACCATACCGGCGACGCGGACAAGCCGATCTACGATTTCTCGCAAGCCGTGGAGCGGGTGGCGGCGGCGGCCGAGGCCGCGCGGGCCTTGAAACGCGACTTCGTCTTCACGGCGCGCGCCGAGAACTTTTTGCACGGCCGGGCCGACCTCGACGACACAATCCGCCGGCTGCAGGCCTATGAGAAGGCCGGCGCCGACGTGCTTTATGCGCCGGGTATCGCCGACGTTGCTTCGGTGCGCGCCGTCTGCCAGGCGGTCACGCGGCCGGTCAATGTGCTGGCGGTGCCCGACTTCACCGTGCCGGCATTGGCGCAAGCCGGCGCCAAGCGCATTTCGGTCGGCTCGCAGCTCGCCTGCGCTGCCTTCAGCGCATTGGAGCGGGCCGGCCGCGAACTGCTCGATGTCGGCTCCTTCACCTTCAACCGCGCCAACACGATGACCTTCCGCCGCCTGAACGAGCTGTTCTCGACGGAACAGGGTTGACGGCGAGGCACGTCGTTTCAGCGACGTGTGCCGACGCGGCGTTGAACCAGGCCGGCCCGCTCTCATTGCGCGGGCTGGCGCTCGCGCCTACTATGATGCCCGCGCCAAATTCATCGCCGATGCGAATGACGCGCCCGGCCAGGGTTCCTGTTGAGATGAATGTTGCGATCCGCGTTCTTTTTATCGCCGCCGTGCTGGCGGGTTTCGGCTCGCCGGTGCGTGCCGACGAGAAGGGCGAGCTTGCGGCACTGGTCGATGCGCTGCGCAACGAAATCGCCGCCTGCTGGATGCCGCCTGATATGACCGGTGCGAAACCCATCTCGGTGGTGGTCAAGGTCAGGCTGAAGCGCGACGGCTCGCTGGCCGCCAAGCCGGTGGCCGAGAACCCGCCCAAGGCGAAGGAAGCGAAGCTGCTCGCCGCCAGTGCCGTGCGCGCGGTGGAGCGCTGCGCGCCTTTTCACAGTATGGCCGGCACCCGCCTGCCCTACGAGCGCTGGCGCGAGCTGAAACTGAACTTCGCGCCGGTGTTTTGAGCCGGTCTGCCGGCACGCAAGGCGACCGTTGTGCCCAATCCCTGTTTCAATCTACGGTAGGACCCGCTGATGTGCAGGGGGAAGCCAAGGCATGCATTCACCGGCCCGGTGCGTTCTGGCCACTCTGTTGATGTGCGCTCCAACCGTGTCTGCCCAAGCCGCCGACAAGGCGGCTGCCGGGAAGATCAGTATGGCCGCCATGGTGGCCATGCGGGAGAAGATCGACAGCTGCTGGTCGATACCGGCGGGCGCGGTTTCAGGAGAAACCATCCTGTTTCAGGCGAAAATTCTCGTCCGCTTGAAGCCCGATGGCTCGTTAGCTGAAAAACCGACGGTCCGGGAGCCTCAAAAAGGGAAAGCATTTCGGCTCTACGCAGAGAGCGCCATACGCGCCATCGAAAAATGCGCTCCTTACACCATGCTGCGCCCCTGTCCGCCCGATGTATGCAGCGAGATTGTCGTTACATTCGCTCCTAACTACATGACCCCACCCCAACCGCAGCAATAACTTGCAAAATCCGGCCATTTCTGTAGACCCGCGCGCGGCCGGCATGGCAGAAAGCCAGGGTTTTGGGCCATTTGACTGGACCCAGCCTCGCGCGGAGACCTGAATGCCGGAATATGATGTGCTGAGCATCGGCAATGCCATTGTCGATATCATCGCCCAATGCGACGAGGCCTTCCTTGCCGACAACGGCATCATCAAGGGCGCGATGAACCTGATCGACGCTGAGCGTGCCGAACTGCTCTACCGTCGCATGGGCCCGGCCGTGGAAGCGTCCGGCGGCAGCGCCGGCAACACGGCCGCCGGCATCGCCAGTTTCGGCGGCCGTTCCGCCTATTTCGGCAAGGTCAGCCAAGATCATCTGGGCGAAATCTTCACCCATGACATCCATGCCCAGGGCGTCGCCTTCGACACCAGGCCGCTGCAGGGCACGCCGCCAACCGCGCGTTCGATGATTTTTGTCACACCCGACGGCGAGCGGTCGATGAACACCTATCTCGGCGCCTGCGTCGAGCTCGGCCCGGAAGATGTCGAGGCCGACAAGGCCCGCGGCGCGGCCGTCACCTATTTCGAGGGCTATCTGTGGGATCCGCCGCGCGCCAAGGAGGCGATCCGGCTGACCGCGAGCCACGCCCACGCCGCCGGCCGCAAGGTGTCGATGTCGCTGTCGGACAGTTTCTGCGTTGATCGCTACCGTGGCGAGTTCCTCGACCTGATGCGTTCGCGCACGGTCGACATCGTCTTCGCCAACAGCCACGAGATCAAATCGCTCTACCAGACCGCTTCCTTCGACGAGGCGCTGGCGCAAATCCGCAAGGATTGCCGCATCGCCGCCGTCACCCGCTCCGAGAAGGGGTCGGTCATCGTGCATGGCGACGAGACCTTCGTCATCGAGGCCACCAAGATCCACGAACTGGTCGACACCACCGGCGCCGGCGACCTTTATGCCGCCGGCTTCCTGCATGGTTACACCAAGGGTCTCGACCTCAAGACCTGCGGCGATCTCGGTTCGCTGGCGGCCGGCCTAGTCATCCAGCAGATCGGCCCGCGTCCGCGCCAGAACCTCAAGCGCGAGGCCGAGCAGGCCGGATTGCTGTAGCGTCTTTTTCCTTTTCCCATGCGGGAGAAGGATCATGGCGCCGCAAGACGAAATCCGTATAGTCCTCGCCGCGACAAACGAGGACGAGCATGGCAAGCCCCTATCCCGAAATCACCCTGGTGCGGCACGGCGAGACCGAGTGGAGCGCCACCGGCAAACACACCGGCCGCACCGATATTCCGCTGACCGCCACGGGCGAAGATGCCGCGCGCGGGCTGGGCGACCGCTTGAAGGGCAAGAGCTTTGCCGCCGTCTGGTCGAGCCCGTCTTCCCGCGCGCGCCGCACGGCGGAGCTGGCGGGGTTCGGCGCACTGGCCGAGGTGAAGCCCGACCTCGCCGAATGGGATTATGGCGCCTATGAGGGGCTGAAGACGAAGGAAATCCTGGTCGAGCGCTCTGGCTGGAACCTTTACCGCGACGGTTGCCCGGGCGGCGAAAGCGTGGCCGAGGCCGGCGCCCGCGCCGACCGCGTGGTTCAGGCGCTGCGCGCGGTGAATGGCAATGTGCTGGTTTTCTCCTCTTCGCATTTCCTGCGCACGCTCGCCGCCCGCTGGCTCGGCCTGCCGGCCTCGCAAGGGGCACTGTTCGTGCTCGATACGGCCAGCATCTCCACACTCGGCTACGAGCACGACATGACCGAACCGGTGGTGCGCCGCTGGAATCAGGTCTGAGCCGTCTCGGTTGCTCGCGATTGGGATGCCGCGCCGGTGCCCGGACCGGGCAAGGCCTCGCAGCGGGCGGCGAACAGCCGCTCGCAGATGAAATCCACGAACACCCTGACCTTCGGCGACAATTGCCGGTTCGACGGCCAGATCAGGCGGAATTGGCCCGGCGCGTCGAGATAGCGGTCGAGCAGCGTCACCAGCTCGCCTTTGGCCACCGGCTCGCGCGCCAGGAAATCCGGCATGCAGCCGATGCCGAGGCCGGCAAGGGTGGCGCCGCGCAGCGCCTCCATGTTGTTGCAGGTGAGCACGATGTGCCGGCGCGGTTCAGGCTCGCCCTCCGGCAGGGTCAGCGGCCAATCATGCAGCTTGCCGCTGTTGGGGAAGCGGAAGAGGATCGCCCGGTGGCCGTCGAGGTCGCGCGGACAGGCGGGGCTGCCGTGGCGCTCGAGATAATCGGGCGAAGCGCATAAGAGCATTTGGAAGGGCCTGAGCGCCCGCGCCATCAGTCGGGAATCGGGCAGGTCGCCGCTGCGCAGCGCCACGTCGACGCCTTCGTCGATCAGGTCGACGATGCGGTCGTTGAAATCGAGGTCGATCTCGACTTCCGGGTAGAGCCGCGTGAATTCCGGCAGCACCGGCAGGAACAGATGATAGCTGACCACCGGCGCGCTCACCCTCAAGCGCCCGCGCGGCGTTTCCACCGCCTCCGCCAGCATCGCCTGGGCGTCGTCGAGATCGTCCAGCACCCTGCGGCAACGGTCGTGGAACAGGCGTCCTTCCTCGGTCAGCCTGAGACTGCGGGTCGAACGCTGCAGCAGGCGAACCCCCAGCTGCTCCTCCAGCCGGGTCACCGCCTTGCCGACCGCCGACGGCGATAGCCGAAGCACCCGCCCAGCGGCGACGAAACTGCCGAGATCGGCCGTGCGCACGAAGGCGGCGAGCCCGCTCAGCCGGTCGAGGGAGCGATCCATTCGAGCGTTTCCTTCCATGATAAGCGGAACATGACCAGCATTTTGTTCAGATTACCGCAAATCTATCATGAAACGGTCATTCAACAAGCCCGGCGGCGTGTCTCGCGGAATGCGGACATCGTGGGCGAAAAAACCCCGCGGATATCATGGTTCAATCGAAAAAGGCTCCGGGCGCGGCCGAAAAAGCGCTCGTTCTCGTCGCGGTGTGTCTGGCCGCTCTCTCCATGCCGCTCACCTTCACAGGCCCGGCCGTGGCGCTGCCCGCCATCGGCCGGGCGCTCGGCGGCAGCCCGATCGCGCTCAACTGGGTGACCAACGCCTTCATGCTGACCTTCGGCTCCTCGCTGATGGCGGCGGGCGCGCTGGCTGATGCCTATGGCCGCAAACGCATCTTCCTGATCGGTACCGCGGCCTTCGGCCTGTTTTCGCTGGCTGCCGCCATGTCGCCCTCGATCCTCTGGCTCGACCTTGCCCGCGCCGCGCAAGGCGTTGCCGCCGCCTTTGCCTTCGCCGGCGGTGCGGCGGCACTTGCGCAGGAGTTCGACGATGGTGCCCGCATGCGCGCTTTTTCCCTGCTCGGCACCTCCTTCGGCATCGGACTGTCCTTCGGCCCGATCGCGTCGGGCCTGATGATCGACGCCTTTGGCTGGCCTTCCATCTTCCTGCCGGTGGCGGGCGCCACCGCCGTCGCCTTCCTGATCGCGGCCCGTTTCATGCGCGACAGCCGCGATCCCGCCGCCGCCGGTCTCGACTGGCCGGGCGCGGCAAGCTTCACCGCGGCACTTGCGCTGCTCACCTACGGTTTCCTCAAGGCGCCGGAGGCCGGCTGGAGCGATCCGACGGTGGTCGGTCTCATCGCCGGCGCGGTCGTGCTTTTCCTCGCCTTCGGCCTGATCGAGCGCAAGGTGGCGCGGCCGATGCTGGACCTCTCGCTGTTTCGTTATCCGCGCTTCGTCGGCGTGCAGCTTCTGGCCGCCGCTCCCGCCTACGCCTTCGTCGTGCTTCTGATCCTGCTGCCGGTGCGTTTCGTCGGCGTCGAGGGCATGGGCGAGATCGGCGCCGGCCGCATGATGATCGCGCTGTCGGCGCCGTTGCTGGTGCTGCCGCTGGTGGCCGGCCTTTTGACGCGCTGGCTGCCGGCCTCGGTGCTGTGCGCGACGGGCCTGGCCATCTCGGCCGCCGGGCTGTTATGGCTGTCGGGCGTGCCGGGCGGCGCGCCGCCGTCCGCGCTGCTTCTGCCGATGTTGACCATTGGCGTCGGCATCAGCCTGCCCTGGGGCCTGATGGACGGGCTTGCCGTCTCGGTGGTGCCGAAGGAACGCGCCGGGATGGCGACCGGCATCTTCAACACCACACGCGTTGCCGGCGAAGGCCTGGCACTGGCCGTGGTCAGCGCGATGCTGTCGGCGCTGACGGCCGGGCATCTGGCAACGGCAGCGACGCCCGCGGCGGAAACCGGCCGACTGGGTCAGGCCGCGCAAAGGCTGGTCACCGGCGACCTCGCCGCAGCACAAGCCCTGCTGCCCGGCACGGGCCGCGACCTCCTGGTGACGCAATATGGCCTGGCCTTCTCGACCTTGCTCGTCCTGCTCACCGCCATCACCGTGGTCACCGCGATCGTGGTGTTCCTGTTCATGGGACGGAGGGCGGAAGAGGAGCAGCCGGAGACGGCGCAGGCCACCTTCTGCGCTTGAGCTCGCGAGAACCGCAAGCCGCTACTGCCCCGCCTGCTGCAACTGGTCGGCGTCGGTGAGCGTGTTGAGAAAGGCGACGATGTCGTCGATCTCGGCATCGTCCAGCGCCGGCTTGTCGCCGGGCTTGCGGCCGAAGGGCGGGTCCTGGTTGAGATTCGCCCAATAGCGTTGCGGCAGGTCGTCATAGCGGTGAACCGAGCCGTCGGCGTTCTTCGCATACCAGTGGCCGGGGTCGCTGTCGCGCGAGGCGTAGAACGCGACAGCATCGCGCAGCGTGTGGAAGAAGCCGTTGTGGAAGAAGTTTTTCTTCAACGCCACGTTGCGCAGCGTCGGCGTGCGGAACAGGCCGCAATATTCGTCCCGCCTTTTGAGGTCGGTGCGCAGCGGGCCGCACACGCCGAGATCGACATAGGCGGAGTCGGCATTGGCGGGAATGGCCGGATTGCGTGGCACCGCCACGGCGATCAGGCCGAAATCGGTGAATTGCGGCGGCTCGCCGTCATTGGCCGGCTCGCTGAGATGACAGGAAGCGCAATTGCCCTTGGCCGGGTCTTCGAACAGGGCGCGGCCATGGAGTTCCTGCGCGGTCAACGTGCCCTTGCCGGCCAAAAAGGCGTCGTAGCGGCTGGAATAGGGGTAGAAGGTGGCGGCGTCCTGCTCGAACGTGCCGAGCGCCTCGACGGCGCCGTCGAAAGCATCGGTGGGTCGCGAGAAGATGTCGTCGCCGAACGCCGCCTTGAACGCGTCGGCATAGGCGGTCCTGGCGAGCCGTGCCACCACAGCGTCTGGGCCGGCATTCGCCATCTCGAACGGCGACAGAAGCGGGATCCTGGCCTGCTCGGCGCCGCGGTCGACGCGGCCGTCCCAGGTCAGGCCGCCGGTCGGGCCGTTGTCGACGCTTTCGTCGCCCTCGTCCTCGGAATCGTAGAAATGCTCGCTGAAGGCGGGCACCGCCTGCAGATAGCGCAGCGTCGGCACCGCGCGCTGGCCTGGCCGGTCGAGCGCCGGACCGCCCATCTCGACCGGCGCGGCCGAGGCGGAGGAGAAACCATGCTTCGGGTCATGGCAGGAAGCGCATGCCTGCCGCCCCGACGCCGACAGCGCCGGGTCGAAGAACATCTGGCGGCCAAGTTCGGTCAGCGTGGCGGCACGGGCGAAGGCCTGCGCCCGCGACAGCGGGCCGGGATGGACGCCGTTGGCCTCGGCGGCGACCGTGTGTCGGATAGCGGGGGCTGAGAGCCCGAGCGCCATGGCCACCGCCAGCGCGGCGAGACCGTGTCGCAGGCGTCGCGGATCGATCTTGGGCACTTTCGGAGGCACCTTCGGGTTTTGTCGTATCGGAGCAAGCCGGCGCATGATTCCCGGCGCCTGCAACGAAATGATGACGCCCGCCGGCACTGCATCCCCATGTCACAAACCTGACAGAGAGCGGGCCTAGGCTTTTTGCGACTTGCAGGTGCGTGGCTTCGGCAGGACGGCCCGCAGGCGGCCCTCCAGCCAGTCCCTCAGCCACAAGGTCATCCCCCATGCCAAGGCTCAAACCCCTCAAATCCGCTTGTCTGGCCAGTTCCGCGCTGGCTCTGCTCACCGCCGCGCTGCCCGCGCATGCCGCTCCCGCCGGCTACGACAAGATCGATAACATTGTCGTGATTTATGCCGAGAACCGCTCCTTCGACAATCTCTACGGTGGTTTCCCCGGCGCCAACGGCCTCGCCAATGCCAGCGCCGACGAGGTCACCCAGCTCGACCGCGACGGCAAGCCGCTGTCCGAATTGCCGCCGTCCTGGGGCGGCCTGACCGCCAAGGGCGTGACGCCGGCTGTCACCGAGGCGCAGTCGGCGCACCTCGCCAATGCCGTTTTCGCCATCGACGATGCCAAGGGTTTCAACCAGGGGCTCAACGTCATCACGCGCGATTTGTGGCACCGCTTCTACCAGGAGCAGATGCAGATCAATGGCGGCAAGAACGACAAGTTCGTGGCCTGGGCCGATTCCGGCGGCCTCGTCATGGGCCACTATGACGGCTCGTCTTTGCCGATGTGGAAGGTGGCGCAGAAATACGTCCTGGCCGACAACTTCTTCCAGGGTGCGTTCGGCGGTTCCTTCATCAACCATTTCGCGCTGGTCTGCGCCTGCACGCCGTTTTATCCCGACGCCGACAAGAGCCCGGTGAAGGACATGATCGCTTCAGTGGAGCCGGACGGCGTCACGCTGAAGGTGGCCGACAATTCGCCTGTATCGGCGCTCGCCGGCGGGCCGAAATTCGTCAAGGACGGCGCCATCTCGCCCGACTTCTACGCCGTCAACACCATGCAACCGCCCTACCAGCCGTCCAACAACAAGCCGGCGGAAGGCGGCGATCCGGCTTTTGCCGACCCGAAGGCCGCCACCACGCTGCCGCCGCAGCATGACATCACCATCGGCGACCTCCTGTCGCTGAAGGGGATTAGCTGGGCCTGGTATGCCGGGGCCTGGCAGACCGCGCTCGACGGCAAGAACGCCACGCCGGTGCCGAACTTCCAGTTCCACCACCAGCCCTTCAACTATTTCGCCGCCTATGCGCCGGGCACGCCGGCCCGCGCCGAGCATCTGAAGGACGGTGGCCTCGAGGGCGCCGCCTTCATCAAGGATATCGACGACGGCAAGCTGCCGGCCGTCACCTTCTACAAGCCGCAGGGCAACCTCAACGAGCATGGCGGTTATGCCGACGTGTCGAGCGGCGACCAGCACCTGGCCGACGTCATCGCCCATCTGGAGAAGAGCCCGCAATGGGCGCATATGCTGGTGGTGGTGACCTATGACGAGAATGGCGGCTTCTGGGATCATGTCGCGCCGCCCAAGGCCGACCGCTGGGGGCCGGGCAACCGCATCCCGGCCATCATCGTCTCGCCCTTCGCCAAGATGGGCACGGTGGATCACAGCCAGTACGACACCACCTCGATCCTGCGTTTCGTCACCACGCGCTACGACCTGCCGGTGCTGCAGGGGCTGGTCGCGCGCGACAACGCGCTGCGTGCCAACAGCCTGCCGGTCATGGGCGACCTCACCGCCGCGCTCGATCTGACGCACTGAACCGGGTTAGCGCTGGAACAGACAAAAACCCCGGCGGGTGACCGCCGGGGTTTTGCTTTGGGTTTGGCGAGTGCCTGATCGGAGCAGCATCCGAGACATGTCTCTGACGCGACCCTCGCCCGCTTCGCGGGAAGGGATCAGCCCTCAGGCTCCGGCCGAATAGGCCGCGATGGCCGCCATGTTGACGATGTCCGAATCCTTGGCGTTCAGCGGCACGATCTGGACCGGTTTGTTGAGGCCGACCAGAAGCGGGCCGATCACGGTCGAGCCGCCCAGTTCCTGCAGCATCTTGGTCGAGATCGAGGCCGAGTGGAACGCCGGCATGATCAGCACATTGGCCGGGCCGGTCAGCCGGCAGAACGGGTATTGCGCCATCACGCGCGGGTTCAGCGCGACGTCGGCGGCCATTTCGCCGTCATACTCGAAATCGACCCGCCGCTTGTCGAGAATGCGCACCGCCTCCTGCACCCGCTCGGAGCGTTCGCCCTGCGGATGGCCGAAGGTGGAGTAGGCAAGCATAGCGACGCGGGGTTCATAGCCCATTCGCCGCGCGAAATTGGCCGCTTCCTCGGCGATGTCGGCGATCTGGTCGGCATTGGGCATGTCGTGGACCGCCGTGTCGGCCACCAGAACGGTGCGCCCGCGCGCCAGCACGATCGATACGCCGATGACACGATGGCCGGGCTTGGCGTCGATGACGCGGCGCACGTCGTCCAGCGCCGTCGAATAGTTGCGGGTGACGCCGGTGACGATGCCGTCGGCATCGCCCAGCGCCACCATGCAGGCGGCGAAATGGTTGCGGTCGTTGTTGATCAGGCGCTGGCAGTCGCGGAACAGGAAGCCCTTGCGCTGCATGCGCTCGTACAGGAAATCGGCATAGATCGCGTTCTTGCGCGACAGGCGCGCATTGATGATCTCCAGCCCCGGCTTGTCGAGGTCGATGCCGGCGTGGCGGGCATTCTCCTTGATGATGTCGTCGCGGCCGAGCAGGATGGCGGTGCCGAGCCGCTGGTTCACATAGGCGACCGCCGCGCGCATCACCTGTTCCTCCTCGCCCTCGGCGAAGACGATGCGCTTGGGCTGGCGCCGCACGCGGTCGTAAATGCGCTGCAGCGTCGAGGCGATCGGGTCGCGCCGCGCCGACAGTTCCTGCGCGTAGCGGTCGAGGTCGAGGATCGGCTTGCGCGCCACGCCGGTTTCCATCGCGGCCTTGGCCACCGCGATCGGGATGGCCGAAATCAGGCGCGGGTCGAACGGCACCGGGATGATGTATTGCGGGCCGAATTTCGGCCGGTTGCCCTGATAGGCGGCGGCCACGTCGTCGGGCACGTCCTTGCGGGCAAGCTCGGCCAGCGCCTGGGCGGCCGCCACCTTCATGGCGTCGTTGATGGTGGTCGCGCGGACGTCCAATGCACCCCGGAAGATATAGGGGAAGCCCAGCACATTGTTGACCTGGTTCGGATAGTCGGACCGGCCGGTGGCCATGATGGCGTCGGTGCGGATCTCGGCCACCTCCTCCGGCGTGATCTCCGGATCGGGATTGGCCATGGCGAAGATGATCGGGTTTTTCGCCATCGACTGGATCATGGCATTGGTGAAGGCGCCACGCGCCGAAAGCCCGAACACCACGTCGGCGCCGTCCATCGCCTCGGCCAACGTCCGCGCCTCGGTCTTCACCGCATGCGCCGACTTCCACTGGTTCATACCCTCGGTGCGGCTCTGGTAGACGACACCCTTGGTGTCGCACAAGGTGACGTTTTCCGGCGCGAAACCCATCGACTTGACCAGTTCGATGCAGGCGATGCCGGCAGCACCCGCGCCGTTGCAGACGAGCCTGGTCGTCTTCATGTCGCGGCCGGTGATCGCCAGCGCGTTGATCAGGCCGGCGGCGGCGATGATGGCGGTGCCGTGCTGGTCGTCATGGAAGACGGGAATGTCCATCAATTCGCGCAGCCGCTGCTCGATGATGAAGCATTCCGGCGCCTTGATGTCTTCCAGGTTGATGCCGCCGAAGGAGGGCCCGAGGAACTTGACGCAGTTGATGAATTCGTCGGCGTCTTCGGTGTCGACCTCGAGGTCGATCGAATCGACGTCGGCAAAACGCTTGAACAGCACCGACTTGCCTTCCATCACCGGCTTGGAGGCCAGAGCGCCGAGATTGCCCAGCCCGAGGATGGCGGTGCCGTTGGAAATGACGGCAACCATATTGCCGCGCGTGGTGTAGTCGAAGGCGCGCGACGGGTCTTCGGCGATCGCCTTCACCGGCACGGCGACGCCCGGCGAATAGGCCAGCGAAAGGTCGCGCTGCGTGGCCATCGGTTTGGTCGGCACGATCTCCAGCTTGCCCGGCCGGCCCATGGCGTGGAATTCCAGCGCCTCCTCCGCGCTCACCGAAGGGCCTTGTCCATCCTGTGCGTTCTTACGGGCCATGCTGCGTTTCTTCCCCTTGGGTGGCGCTTTGCGCGCGCTCAATTTCTTTGTGG
The DNA here is from genome assembly GCF_052115345.1 of Mesorhizobium sp. 2RAF21. Classification (NCBI taxonomy): domain Bacteria; kingdom Pseudomonadati; phylum Pseudomonadota; class Alphaproteobacteria; order Hyphomicrobiales; family Phyllobacteriaceae; genus Mesorhizobium; species Mesorhizobium sp. 2RAF21. Next base: position 416,977 of record NZ_JBFRGM010000001.1, read on the forward strand.
AGCGTTCGGGATTAAGGCTACACTTTGGAGGTGTAAACCGCCAAGCAATTGCCTTCGGGATTTTTGGAAACAGTTTCTTGAACGACGAAACCCCTATCGCGATGGAAGGTAGCGCGCCGCTGGCTGGCGCCTCGGCATCCATGCCCACTGCCGCCACCCCGATGATGGAGCAGTATCTCGAGATCAAGGCGGCGAACCCGGATTCGCTGCTGTTCTATCGCATGGGCGATTTCTACGAGCTGTTCTTCGACGATGCCGAGAAGGCTTCGCGGGCTTTGGGCATTGTGCTGACCAAGCGCGGCAAGCACCAGGGCGCCGAGATCCCGATGTGCGGCGTGCCGGTGCATGCGGCCGACGATTATCTGCAGAAACTGATCGCGCTCGGTTTCCGCGTTGCCGTCTGCGAACAGATAGAGGATCCGGCCGAGGCCAAGAAGCGCGGTTCGAAATCGGTGGTCAAGCGCGACGTCGTCCGTCTCGTCACGCCCGGCACCATCACCGAGGACAAATTGCTGGCGCCGTCGGAATCGAGCTTTCTGATGGCGCTGGGGCGGGTGAAGGGCGGCACTGACCAGAATTTCGCGCTGGCCTGGATCGAGATTTCCACCGGCGTCTTCCGTGTCGCCGAGACCAATGCCGAGCGGCTGTTGGCCGACATCTTCCGCGTCGATCCGCGCGAACTGATCGTCGCCGAGCCGGTCTTCTACGATCCCGAGCTGAAGCCGGTGTTCGATGTGCTTGGCCGCGTCGCCAATCCGCAGCCGGCCAGCCTGTTCGATTCCGCCTCGGCCACCGCCCGCATCGCCCGTTTCTTCAACGTGGCGACGCCGGATGCCTTCGGCACCTTCAGCCGCGCCGAACTCTCCGCCATCTCCGGCGCCATCGCCTATGTCGAGAAGACGCAGAAGGCGGAACGCCCGCCGCTGTCGCGACCCGAGCGCGAGGAGAACGGCGCCACCCTGTTTATCGACCCGGCGACGCGCGCCAATCTGGAACTGTTGCGCACGCTGTCCGGCAGCCGCGACGGCTCGCTGTTCAAGGCCATCGACCGCACCGTCACCGGCGGCGGCGCGCGCCTGTTGGCCGACCGGCTGATGGCGCCGCTGACCGATCCCGCGGCGATTACCGCTAGGCTCGATTCGGTCTCCTTCTTCCGCGACGAGGTTCGTCTGGCCGAGGCGCTGCGGCTTTCGTTGAAGGGCGTTGCCGACATGCCGCGCGCCTTGTCGCGGCTGGCGCTGAACCGCGGCGGCCCGCGCGACCTTGGCGCGCTGCGCGCGGGCTTCCTTGCCGCCGGCGAGATCGCACGGATCTTTGGCCGGGCCGCGCAGCCGGCGGAGGTGGCCGCAGCGCTCGCCGCCATCGGCGCGCTGCCGAAGCCGCTGGCCGAACACCTCGCCGGTGCGCTGGCCGACGAGCTGCCGCTGTTGAAACGCGATGGCGGCTTCCTGCGCGCTGGCTACGATGCCGAGCTGGACGAGATGCGGGCGCTGCGCGACGAGACGCGCAAGGTCATCGCCGGCATGGAGCGCGACCTGATCGAGGAAACCGGCATCCGCTCGCTGAAGATCCGGCATAACAATGTGCTGGGTTATTACATTGAGGTGACGGTCAACCACCAGGCCATCATGACCGGCACGGACGAGGCCAAGGCGCGCTTCATCCACCGCCAGACCATGGCCAACGCCATGCGCTTCACCACAACCGAACTGGCCGGGCTGGAAACGAAGATCGCCAATGCCGCCGACCGCGCGCTGGCCATCGAGCTTGCTGCCTTCGACAGGCTGCTGGCCGAAGCCGTCGGCGAGGCCGAGGCGATCCGCGCCGGCGCGGATGCACTGGCCGTGCTCGACATATCGGCCGCCCTGGCCGCGCTGTCGGTGAGCGAAAACTGGTGCCGGCCGGTCGTCGATGCCAGCCTGGCCTTTGCCATCGCCGGCGGCCGCCACCCGGTGGTGGAACAGGCGCTGCGCCGTTCCGGCGAGGGGCCGTTTGTCGCCAATAACAGCGACCTGTCGCCGGAGGGCGATGCGAAGAACGGCGCAATCTGGCTGCTCACCGGCCCCAATATGGGCGGTAAGTCGACCTTCCTGCGCCAGAACGCGCTGATCGCCATCCTGGCCCAGACCGGTTCCTTCGTGCCAGCGGCAAGCGCCCATATCGGCGTCGTCGACCGGCTGTTCTCCCGCGTCGGCGCTTCCGACGATCTGGCGCGCGGCCGTTCGACCTTCATGGTCGAGATGGTGGAGACCGCCGCCATCCTCAACCAGGCTGGCGAACGCGCGCTCGTCATCCTCGACGAGATCGGTCGTGGCACCGCCACGTTCGACGGTCTCTCCATCGCCTGGGCGGCGGTGGAATATCTGCACGAGAAGAACCGCTGCCGGGCGATCTTCGCCACCCACTTCCATGAAATGACGGCCTTGGCCGGCAAGCTCAACCGGCTTCACAACGTCACCATGCGCGTCAAGGAATGGGAGGGCGACGTCGTCTTCCTGCATGAGGTGGGCAAGGGTGCGGCCGACCGGTCCTATGGCGTGCAGGTCGCGCGCCTCGCCGGTCTGCCGGAAGCCGTGGTGGCGCGGGCCAGGGAAGTTCTGCATCAGCTCGAGGAAGGCGAGGTGTCGGGCAAGGCCGACCGCCTTGTCGACGACCTGCCGCTGTTTTCCGTTGCCGTGAAACGCGAGCCGCCGAAGACCGCCAAGCCCGATGTGCTGGGCACCGCTCTGTTAGAGCTGAGCCCCGACGAGATGACGCCGCGCGAGGCGCTGGAAGCGCTTTACAGATTGAAGGAACTGGCGGCGGGGAAATAGCCGTCTTGCGAACCTGCGGGCTTGGCGCGTGCGCCAGGCCCTCGTTCAGCCGATCGGCAGTGCGTAGGTCTGCTTGACGATCTGGCTCGGCACGTCGGTCTTGACGTTCTGGATGCCGTTGGCGCGCGTCAGGTGAGTGGCCTGGAACTGCCGGTATTCGGTGAGGTCGGCCACCGCCACCCGCAGCAGCGCGTCGCTCTCGCCCAGCATGATGTAGCATTCCATCACCTGCGGCAGCCTCTTCATCGCCGCCATGAAATGGTCGATGGTTTCCGCGTCCTGCGCCGTCAGCCACACCCTGGCGAACAACGACATGCCGACGCCGATACGGACGGGGTCGAGCACGGCGACATAGCGGTCGATGATGCCGGCTTCCTCCAGAAGCTTGACCCGGCGCAGGCAAGGCGACGGCGACAGGCCGACCTTTCTGGCCAGTTCGACATTCTGCAAGCGGCCGTCTTCCTGCAGGGCACGCAGGATACGGCGATCGATCTCGTCGAGTTTCATCGGCATTCCATGCCAGGATTTCGTTGAAATCAGCATATCATGCCAATTCTGAAAAGCAGCATGGCATCTTCGCAATCCGATTGCCGGCATCGTTGTCTAGCCTGTCTGTCATGCAAACGATGACCCTGATCCTTTTCGCCGCCACGGTATTGCCGCTGATCTTGACGCCGGGTCCCGACATGCTGTTCGTCGCCTCGCAGGCGCTGTCGGGCGGCGCGGGCGCTGGTCTGCGCGGCACCGCCGGCGTGTGCCTCGGCTATGTCGTGCATTCGGCCTTTGTCGCACTCGGCCTGGCTGCGGTCATCGCCGCCTCGCCGCTTTTGTTCGAGGCGCTGCGCTGGCTTGGCGTCGGCTATCTCGTCTATCTGGCGGTGAAGCTGCTGCAATCGGCGATGCGGCCGGGCGGCGTCGCGCTGGCCGCCGTCGCTGGTGGGGCTAGCCTGCGGCGCGGCTTCCTCACGGCCTTCCTCAACCCCAAGGGCATGATGATCTATTTCGCCATCCTGCCGCAATTCATGACGCATGACGCCAATGCCGCCCTGCAGGCGGTCCTGCTTTCAGCAATCTTCGTGGCGTTGTGCGGCCTGGTCTATACGGTGCTCAGTCTCACCATCGCCGGGCTTGGCCGGCGTGGCGGCATCAGCGACCGCAGCCGCCGCGTGGTCGAAGGTTCGGCCGGCGGGCTGCTGATCGTCGCGGCCGGTTTCATGGCCGCCCGCTGAGGGCGGGCTCGGAAGATGCGGCGCAGCCCGCCTGCAATTGGACAGACAGATCGCGCAATTCGCCCTTCAGCCAGTTGGTGGCGCCGTCGGCATCGCTGCGCGCATGCCAGGCCATGCCGATTTCAAACCCGTCCAGCGGCACCGGCGTTTCGAACCGCCTGAGCCCGTAGGCGCCGATGCAGCAGCGCGCCAGCTTGGCCGGCAGCGTGGCGACGAGGTCGGTCGAGCCTGCAACATTGGCCGCGACCAGGAAGTGCGGCACCGACATGGCGATGCGGCGGGCACGGCCGATGCCTGCCAGCGCCTTGTCGGCGACGGCGTTCATGCGGCCGACCCGCGAGACGATGACATGGTCCTCGTCGAGAAAGGCATCCAGCGTCACCGAGGCGCCGAGCCGTGGGTGGCCGTCGCGGCAAAGCGAGACATAGCGATCCTGGTAGAGCACCTCGCGCCGGCGCGCCGTCGAAAGCGTGCTTGCCTCGGAGATGACGAGGTCGCAGTCGTGGCTCGCCAGCCGCTCCTCGAAATCGGCCTCGAACGGCAGCACCTGCAGCACCATGCCGGCGGAGACGTCGCGAATGCGCTGCATCAGCGGGACCATCAGCACCGCCGCCGCATATTCATTGGCCAATATCCGGAAGCGGCGGGTCGAGGTCGCGGCCTCGAACCGCGCCTCGGTCTCGAGCGTCTGGACGATCTGGTCGAGCAGTGCCCGTACGCGCGGCCGCAACTGCTCGGCGCGCGGTGTCGCCACCATGCGGTTGCCGCGCCGGACAAGGATCGGGTCGTTGAGCAATTCACGCAGCCGGGCCAGCGTCGCGCTCATCGCCGGCTGGCTCAGCCCCTGCCGGCGCGCGGCGCCTGAGACGCTGGGTTCGGCCAGCAGCGCGTCCAGCGCTGTGAGCAGGTTGAGATCGATGCCGCGTATATCCATAGAGCCTATTCCGCAAATACACGAGATCGATTGGAATTATCGATCATCGCCGCATAAGTCCAGTTCGACCCGCCCGTTTGGGCATCGTCGAGACACTGGAGAGCGGAAATGCAGACCACCACATTGGGAAAGAACGGCAAGCGGGTTGGCCGCATTGGCCTCGGCGCCATGGGCATGACCTTCGGCTACGACCCGCATGGGCGCGACGACGATGCGTCGGCTGAAGTGATCCGCCGCGCCATCGATCTTGGCGTTACCCTGATCGACACCGCCGACGTCTATGGGCCGTGGACGAATGAGGAGCTCGTCGGCACGGCGTTGAAAGGGCGGCGTGACGAAGTGGTGTTGTCCACCAAGGGCGGCTTGCTGTTCGACGAAAACGGCTTCAGCAACAACGGTCGCCCCGACTATCTGGCGAAGGCCGTCGACGACAGCCTGATGCGGCTTGGCGTCGACCATATCGACCTCTATTTCCTGCATCGCATCGACCCGCAAGTGCCGGTCGAGGAGAGCTGGGGCGCGCTGGCCAAGGCCGTCGACGCCGGCAAGATCGGCGCGCTCGGCCTCTCGGCGTCGAGCCTTGACGAGATCCGCCGGGCGGAAAAGATCCACCCGGTTGCCGCCGTGCAATCGGAACTGTCACTGTTCGATCGCTCGGCGCTTGCCGAAGTGCTGCCCTACACGGTCGAGCATAGCATCGCCTTCCTGCCGTTTTCCCCCTTGGGTCGCGGCGTGCTGACCGGCGGCATCGCCAGGCACGAGGACCTGCCCAGGGACGACTGGCGCCGCAGGCTGCCGCAATTCAGCGACGAAGGTCTCGCCAGGCAGCGAGCGCTCGTCGCGGCGGTCGAGCGCATAGGCGCGCGGCACGGCGCCAAGCCCTCGCAAGTGGCGCTGGCCTGGCTGCTCGCCAAGGGCGATCATGTCATTCCGATCCCAGGCACCAAGCGCCTGCGTTATCTCGAGGAAAATGCCGCCGCCGCCGATCTCGCGCTGACACCGGCCGAGATCGCCGAACTCGACGCGCTGGAGCCGCCGGTGTTCGGCTGACGGCGGGCGGTCCGGAATGCGCTAAAAACACCTTGACCCGTCCCCTGGGACCGCCCCGATAAGAGGGCGGTCGGCAATCAGGAGATCGATTCGTGAGCATTTCCGGAGAAGTCCTCAATCCCGCCGAAGCCGCGCGGCGGCTCGGCGTATCCGCCAAGGCGCTGCGCCTTTATGAAAGGCGCGGTCTGATCAGGCCCTTGCGCACCGGCGCCGGCTGGCGCGCCTACGGACCGGTCGAAATGACGCGCGCCGGCGAAATCGTTGCCTTGCGCGGGCTGGGCCTCAGCCTGGTCGAGGTGGCGCGCATCCTGAATGGCGACCCCTCCGCTCTGGAGCCGGTGCTGGCAACCCATCAGGCCGTGCTTGAGGACGAGCTCAACCGGCTCGGCCGGACCGTCGAGACGGTGCGCGGCCTGCGCGGCGAGCTGGCCGGCGGCAAGGTCCCCAGCGCCGGTGAACTGACGAGGTTGTTGCGACCCGCCGGCGAGATCGTGGCCGCCTTCGACTTGCCCTGGCCCTGGGACGGCGAGCGGTTCGAACTTCGCGACGCGCGACCGCTGACTTTCATCGTCGGCCCGCTGGGCAGCGGCAAGACGCGCTTTGCAGAGGCGCTGGCCAAAGCGCTTCCCGACGCTGCTTTCCTCGGCCTGGAGCGATCGAGCGACGATGGAGCAGCCGCCGCGAAAGCGCTGCTGGAGAAGGATGCCGCGTTGGACGCGCGGGTGGAGGAAGCCATCGCCCGGCTGTGCGCGGATGGCGCGTCGCGTTCGCCGGCGCTGCTTACGCTGATGGTTGCGCTGGAGGCCGAGCGCCCGGCCGCGCTGGTTGTCGACATGGTCGAGCAGGGTCTGGATCAGGCCACCCAGGAGGCTCTGATCGCGCGCCTGCGCCGCCGTGGCCCGCAGGCGCGCCCGCTGTTCCTGATGACCCGCTCCGATGCGATCCTCGACCTTGCCGCCGTCGGTCCCGGCGAGGCGATCCTGTTTTGTCCGGCCAATCACAGTCCGCCGATGCGGGTGGCTGCCTTTTCGGGCGCTGCCGGCTTCGAAGCTGTCGCTTCGTGCCTGGCCTCGCCGCGGGTTCGGGCGCGCACGGAAGGCATGATCGCCTGGCGTCCGCAGGCGGCTTGAGCCCAACAGGGACGATTCGTGCGGCGGCCATTGCAAGGATTGCCGGGGGCGGATGGGCGCGTCGCGCGTCGATATGCTATCGAGCTGGGAAAGCCGAAGCCAAGGTTGCCCCATGCGTCTCGCCCAATGCCATAACTTCCACGACTTCCGCGCCATGGCCAGGCAGCGTCTGCCGGGCCCGATCTTCAACTATATCGACGGCGCGGCCGACGACGAGGTTACCTACCAGCGCAATACGGCGGCGTTCGAGCATTGCGATCTGGTGCCGAACGTGCTGCGCGGCGTCGGCGACGTCGACCTGTCGGTGACCGTGATGGGGCAGAAACTGGCGCTGCCGGTCTATTGTTCGCCGACGGCGCTGCAACGCCTGTTCCACCACCAGGGCGAGCGCGCCGTGGCTGCGGCGGCGGGCCGGTTCGGCACGATGTTTGGCGTGTCTTCGCTCGGCACCGTCAGTCTCGAGGAAGCACGCAAGATCAGCAGCGGACCGCAGGTCTATCAGTTCTACTTTCACAAGGACCGTGGGCTCAATCGCGAGATGATGGCCCGCGCCAAGCAGGCCGGCGTCGAGGTGATGATGCTGACGGTGGACAGCATCACCGGCGGCAATCGCGAGCGCGACAAGCGCACCGGCTTCGCCATCCCTTTCAAGCTCAACCTCGCCGGCATTGCCCAGTTCGCGGTCAAGCCCGCCTGGGCGATCAACTATCTCACCCATGAACGTTTCCGTCTGCCGCAGCTCGACAGCCATGTCGACATGGGCGGCGGCGTCATGTCGATCAGCCGCTATTTCACCGAGATGCTGGACCCGTCCATGTCGTGGGACGACGTCGCCGAAATGGTACGGCACTGGGGCGGGCAATTCTGCCTGAAGGGCATCATGTCGGTCGAGGATGCGCGACGGGCGGTCGACATAGGCTGCACCGGCATCGTGCTTTCCAACCATGGCGGCCGCCAGCTCGACGGTTCGCGCAGCGCCTTCGACCAGCTTGCCGAGATCGTCGACGCCGTCGGCGACAGGATAGACGTGATGATGGACGGCGGCGTGCAGCGCGGCACCCATGTGCTGAAGGCGTTGTCGCTCGGCGCGAAGGCGGTGGGGCTTGGCCGCTATTATCTGTTTCCGCTGGCGGCGGCCGGCCAACCCGGCGTCGAGCGGGCGCTGGACCTGATGCGTGTCGAGATCGAGCGCGCCATGAAACTGATGGGATGCGGCACCGTTGCCGAGCTGAGCCGGAGGAACCTGCGGTTCCGCTAGGATTGCGGTGCTTTCCAACGATCGTCCACCGGCCGTGGGCATGGTTGGAAACAGCCCCCTCTCATGAAGGGAATCTTAAAGCTTACTATTGTAGCACTTGCGAATATTCGCGTGGGCGGACGCGGAGAAGAACTGGCTAAAAGGGAGCGAGTTCGTTTCGCAGGGCATGTGAGGAAGCCAGGCAACATACGATCGAAATTTCAGCTTCTCGGGCTGCTCTGGCCTTTTATTGTCGTTGTACTGATCCAGACCATCATCGCCGGCGTCAGTCTTTACACGCTCTCGGCGGTACGCGCCTATGTGGCCGGCGAGAGTGCCTGGACGAAGGGTCAGAAAGACGCGATCTATTACCTGACGCTCTACGCCAACACTGCCGAACCGCATTATTTCGAACGTTTCCGCCACGCCATCGCCATCCCGCTCGCCGACCGCGAAGCGCGACGGCTGATGGAGCAGCCGGTTCTCGACTATGACGGCGCCGCGCGGGCGCTGCAGCTTGGCGGCAACAATCCCGACGATGTCGACGGCCTGATCTGGCTGTTCCGCAATTTCCGCAGCGTGCCTTATCTGGCCAATGCGGTGCAGCGCTGGACGGATGCCGATCCCAAGATCCTCGAACTGGCGGCGCTGGGCGAGGCCATGAATGTTGGCTTCACCACCGGCAGCGCCTCACCGGCGAAGCTTGACGTCTGGCGCCGTTCGATCGGCCGCATCAACGACCAGATCGCGCCGTTGGCTCAGGCTTTCTCGCAGTCGCTCGGGCGCGGCTCGCGCGACATCACCGCCCTGCTGCTCGCCCTCAACGTCGTCGTCGCCTTCGGCCTCATCCTGCTCGCCATCCGGCGCACCTCCAACCTGATCGGGCAGCGCCGCGCCGTCCAGGAAGCGTTGAACGCCGAACGCAAGCGCGCGCAGGTGACGCTGGCCTCGATCGGACAGGCCGTGGTGGCGACGGACGCCGATGGCCGGCTCGACTATATGAACGGCGCAGCGGAGCGGCTGCTCGGGCTGCAAAGCGCGGATGCCAAGGGCAAGCCGCTCGACGATCTGTTCCGGCTGGCCAGCGAGGAGACAGGCGAGGAGGATAGCGCCTATCTGGCGCGGCTTCTGGCCGGCGAAGCCTTCGACGGCAATGGCCTGACGCAGCGCCTTGTGCGCCAGGACCAGTCGCGCATCGCCGTCTCCCTGGTCGCCGCGCCGCTTTATGTCGACCAGCGGGTTGCCGGCGCGGTGCTGGTTTTCCACGACCGCACGACCGAGCAGGAATTCCTGGCGCAGCTGTCCTGGCACGCCACGCACGACACGCTGACCTCGCTCGCCAACCGGCGCGAGTTCGAGTCCCGGCTTGGCGCTTCGCTGGCGGGGCTCGCCAAGCGTCCGGCGACGCATGCGCTGATGTATCTCGACCTCGATCAGTTCAAGATCGTCAACGACACCTGCGGCCACGCTGCTGGCGACGAATTACTGCGCAAGGTTTCGACGGCGCTGCGCCAGCAATTGCGGCCGGGCGACGTGCTGGCCCGGCTGGGCGGCGACGAGTTCGGCATCCTGATGGAGAACTGCCCGGCGGAGCTTGCCGCGACCACGGCGGAAACCTTGCGCAAGGCGGTGGAGGAGCTGCATTTCGTGTGGAACGGCCGCGCCTTCAACATCAGCGTCAGCATTGGCGTTGTCGGGCTCACCGACGCCTCGATGACGATTGAGGAGACGCTGCGCAGCGTCGACGTCGCTTGCTACATGGCCAAGGAGAATGGCCGCAACCGCATCCAGCTGCAGCAGGTGGGCGATATCGAACTGGAGCAGCGCATGGGCGAGATGGCCTGGGTGCAGCGGCTGCGCGAGGCGCTGGAGCAGAACCGCTTCTGCATTCATGCGCAGGAGATCGTGCCATTGCAGGATGACACGCCGGCTGGCGCGCATGTCGAGCTCTTGGTGCGGCTAACCGACGCCGACGGCAACATGATCGCGCCCGGCGCCTTCATTCCGGCCGCCGAGCGTTATGGCCTGATGCCGCTGGTCGACCGCTGGATGGTGCGTTCCGCCTTCGAGATGCTGGCGCTGCGGGACCGGGCCGGCACCGACGGCGCGATCGCCACCTGCGCCATCAACCTGTCGGGCGCTTCCTTCGGCGACGACAGTTTTGTCGACTATGTGCTGGAGCAGTTCGAGCGCACCGACATTGCCCCCTCGCTGATCTGTTTCGAGGTTACGGAGACCAGCGCGATTGCCGACCTCGACCGCGCAACGCATTTCATGACGGCTCTGCGGGCGCATGGCTGCCGCTTCTCGCTGGACGATTTCGGCGCCGGCATGTCGTCGTTCAACTATCTGAAGACGCTGCCGGTCGACTATCTGAAGATCGACGGCGGTTTCGTGAAGGACATGCTGGCCGACCGCATCGATCGCGCCATGGTCGAGATGATCCAGCATATCGGCGAGGTGACCGGCAAGCGCACCATCGCCGAGTTCGTCGAGAGCCGCGAGATTGCAGTGGCGCTGCGCACCATCGGCGTCGACTATGCGCAGGGTTTCGGCATCGCGCGCCCCCGCCCCTTCGATGTTCATTTCCGCGCGACCGCCAGTCTCGACTTTGGCGTCGAAATCCCGGCTGCGACGCGGTCGCGGCGCGCGGCCGGATAAAGCGCCAGACAGGATGCGCGCAAGGCCGAAGGCGGGCGTCTTGACTCGATTGTACCGATCAGTACAATTTCTCCATCCCGATGCCGATGGAGATCAAAATGGCTCGTTCGCCACTGCCGCCCTTTACCGCCGAGACCGCCGCGCAGAAGGCGCGAATGGCCGAGGATGCCTGGAACAGCCGCGATCCCGAGAAGGTGTCGCTCGCCTATACCGAGGACAGCGTCTGGCGAAACCGCTCCGAGTTCATCCAGGGCCGTGGCGAGATCGCCGGCTTCCTCGCCCGCAAATGGGCCAGGGAACTGGACTATCGCCTGATCAAGGAAGTGTGGACCTGGAGTGGGAACCGCATCGCCGTGCGGTTCGCCTATGAATGGCGCGACGACAGCGGCCATTGGTTCCGCTCCTACGGCAACGAGAACTGGGAATTCGACGAGGCCGGGCTGATGCGCCGGCGTGTCGCCTCGATCAACGACATGCCGATCGCCGAGGCCGAGCGCAAGTTCCATTGGCCGCTCGGTCGCCGGCCGGACGACCATCCCGGTCTGTCCGACCTCGGTCTCTAGATGCGCAGGATCGCGCCCGGTCGCAACGATCTTGTCGTGGCGATCGCCGAGGTGTTTCGCGCACATGGTTATGCCGGCGCCAGCCTGTCGCTGATTACCGAGGCGACAGGCTTGGGCAAGGGCAGCCTCTACAACTTCTTTCCGGGCGGCAAGGATGAGATGGCGACAGCCGTTCTCGCCCATATCGACCGCTGGTTCGAAAACAATGTCTTTACGCCGCTGCGCGAAGCCGAACGGCCGCAGGAAGGCATCGATCGCATGCTTTCCGCGACGGATGCCTATTTCCACTCCGGCCGCCGCATCTGTCTGGTCGGCGCCTTCGCGCTGGATGATGCGCGTGATCGTTTCGCTACCGAAATAAAGTCTTATTTTGCCCGCTGGGTGGCGGATCTCGCCGGCGCGCTGCGCCGCGCCGAGCATGCGGAGGCGATGCTGCTGGCAGAAGAGGCCGTCGCGGCGATCCAGGGCGCGTTGACCCTGGCGCGCGCTTTCGACGATCCGGCGGTGTTTTCGCGCTCAATGATGCAGATCCGCCGGCGGCTCGGCGTCGCCGGCTAGGGAGGTGTCGCCTTCGGGCTCACGCCGCGTCGAGACCCTCGAAGATCAGGCTGCGATGCAGCGCGGCACCGGCGGTAACACCGTCGGCCGAGGCCCAGGTGGCGTTGTGCGTGGTGCGCGCGGCATCGCCCGCGGCAAAGACGCCGGCGATGCTCGTCGCCTTCATGGCATTCGTCGCGATGATGCGGCCGAAAGGACCATCCTCGAAAGCGCAGCCCAGCCGCTCGGCCAGCGGGCTCGCCATCGCCATGCGCGGTGTCAGATAGAGCGCGGTCAGGGCAAGGCGCCGGCCGTCCGCAAGCATCACCGCGTCGAGCGCCTGCCCTTCGCCTTCAAGGGCCTGCACGGGTGCCTGCTCCACGGTGACGCCGCGCCAGGCAAGCTTCGCCAGCATGCCTTCATGCGGCATCGGCTGGCCGTTGAGCAGCAGCGTGGTGGGGCCCCATTCGGAAATCATCAGCGCCTTTTCCACGCAATGCGGCGAGGTTGCCAACACGCCGAGCGGCGCGCCGCCGAATTCGTAGCCGTGACAATAGGGGCAATGCAGCACACTGACGCCCCAGCGCTCGGCCAGCCCTGGCATATCGGGCAGTGTGTCGGCCACGCCGGTCGCCAGCACCAGCTTGGAAGCCTTGAGCGTCGAGCCCGAGGCCAGTTCCACGGTGAAGGCGCCGTCCTGGCCGCTAGCATCGACCGTCTCGTCGGCGACCAGGCGGACATTGGGATAGGCGGCGAGTTTTTCGCGGGCGGCGGCGATCATCGCGGCTGGCGCGACCCCATCCTGGCCGAAGAAGCCGTGCGAGGCCGCGGCAAACCGGTTGCGCGGCCTGCCGGCGTCGATGACGGCGACCGCGCGGCGCCCGCGGGCAATCTGCATGGCGGCCGAAAGGCCGGCATAGGAGCCGCCGATAACGACGGCGTCGAGCTGTTTCGGGGCGAGGAGTGGCCTTGGGGCTTCAAGCTGCATGGGGATTGGCCTTTCTGGTCTTGTTCCGTTTCCAGCGTTCGTGGAAATCGGCGGCAAGGTCGGCCAGCGTCACTTCGCCGAGCCGCGTTATCAGCAGCGCCTGCGCCGCATCGAAGGCGTCGTCGAGCGCGGCGTTGACCGCCTGTTCCACCAGACAGTCGGGCGTCTCCATGCGGTTGCCGAGCGCAAACACCATCGGCTCGCCAAGTGCTGAATAGACGTCGCGCAGCGACACCGTGGCGAGGTCGCGGCTGATCGTCCAGCCGCCGCCATGACCACGCTCGGAGCGCACGATGCCCATGTCGCGCAGGCCGGCCATGATGCGCCGGATCACGACGGGGTTGGTGCTCAATGTCCTGGAAAGCTCTTCCGATGTCATCGGACGGGCTTCCTCGGCCATGTGCAAAAGGACGTGCAGGACGCCTGAAAGTCGACTGTCTCTTTTCATGCAACTTTATATGTTACGAAAGAGGCCGGACGTCAAGAGTTGGCCGATTGGGCCAGCTGCGGCTTCAGGAAACGTTGGAGATGATCGCCGGGACCGGAATGCCGCGTCGATCCACATGCCCTTGCGGGAGCGGGTCTCGCCGCTACTCGCTTTCGCCGTCCAGCGCCGGAACCGACACGCCGGCAAGTTCGGCGGCGAGCAAGCGCGCCGCGCCGGCGCGTGCGATTCTCAGCATCAGCGCCTTGCGGGTTGCGGCTGCCATGCGGTGCTCCGGCGCGTCGCGCAGCATCTCGGCGCCATAGCCGTCGGAGAGGATGAAGCCGCATTCCTCCGGAAAGATGTCGGCCGGCACGCCGGGATGGGTGGCAAAGAAAAAGCGGTCGCAATGCAGCCGGTAGTCCGGCCATTTGCGGTCGACGCGAAAGTCTTCGATCGAGGATTTGATCTCGATGATCCAGATGTCGCCCTGGCGGGTGAGCGCGACGAGATCGGCCCGCCGCCCGGTGGCCAGCGACAATTCCGGCAGCACATGCGCACCCATTTCCGACAACAGCCTTTGCACGCCGCGCCGCACCAGCATGGCGCGCTCCGACTGGCGACCGTCGATCAGGGGATTTTGCGATACCGGCGAGATGATGGGCATAACCCATCATGCCCGATTCTGTTCACGGTTTGAACCCTGCTCAGCCCACCGTCTCGGCTTCGCCTGCCATCTCTTCGAGGATCGGGCAGTTCGGGCGCTCGTCGCCATGGCAGGCGTGGATGAGCTTGTTCAGCGTCATGCGCATGGATTGCAGCTCGCGCACCTTTTCCTCGATCGCCGCGACATGGGCGGAGGCGATCGCCCGCACGTCCTGGCTGGCGCGGCCGCGATCCCTGTAGAGCGCCATCAGCTGGCGGCAGTCGTCGATGGAAAAGCCGAGATTGCGCGCCCGTTTCAGGAAGGCGAGGCGATGCACGTCGTCATTGGAATAGTCGCGATAGCTGTTGCCGGAGCGTTCAGGCGAAATCAGCCCGATCTCTTCATAATAGCGAATGGTCTTGGCCGGCAGGCCGGAACGGCGGGCGGCGTCGCCGATATTCATGGTCTTGCCCTCGTGCGGTCCGTCCCGAAGGGTTTTTCGGACTGCTTTTCTTGATTTTACTCAACAATCTCGCGGCATATGTTGCCGAAATGCCATAGCCGGCGCCTTACCGGCAAGCACTTGCTTTCATATAAGCATCGGCTGCTTGGCAAGCAAAAGAAATGCCAGCATGAATGCGTTAACGATTTGGTCGAATCGCACCGAAAAACACGGGACCGGGGGCTGGGAACGGTTCATGCGCTTGAAGTCTGCCATTATTGTCGCGGCACTTGCCGCCTCGCTCGCCGGTTGTAGCACCATCGGCCAGATGCGGCTGTTCACCAATGATTATGGCGGGGTCAGCGACGCTGGCTATCAGCTGCCGCGCATCCCGATCGAAAAGGTGCCGCGCCAGTTCCATCGCCAGATCGTCAGCTACGACACCAAGGAAAAGCCGGGCACGATCATCGTCGATACCGGCAACAAGTTCCTCTATTTCGTGCTGCCGGAAGGCGAGGCCGTGCGTTACGGCATCGGTGTTGGCCGCGAGGGCTTCGAATGGAGCGGTTCCGCCCATGTCGCGCTGAAGCGTGAATGGCCGACCTGGACGCCGCCGTCGCAGATGATCAAGCGCCAGCCGGAACTCGCGCAATACCGCAACGGCATGGACCCGGGCCTGAAGAACCCGCTCGGCGCCCGCGCTCTCTATCTGTTCAACAAGGGTGGCGATTCCGGCTACCGGCTGCACGGCACGCCGGAATGGTGGTCGATCGGCAAGGCGATGTCGTCGGGCTGCATCCGGCTGATGAACCAGGACATCATCGACCTCTACAGCCGCGCCGAAGTGGGCGCCAAGGTGATCGTGATGTGATTTGGCTCCTGTCCGAAGCCGGACAGGACCTCAAATGCGTTTCGTATGCGGACCGTCTAGGCAACACGGACGTCCCAAACAGAAAACCGGGCCTTGTCGCCCGGTTTTTTGTTTTCTAGCGAAGATCGCATCCCGCCCCAAAGAAAAACCCCGAGATGTTATCTCGGGGTTTTTGAACCAAAAGGATACGGGTGCTTAAGCGATCTGCTCGACATGCTCCACTTCCGGCACGAAGTGGCGCAGCAGGTTCTGGATGCCGTGCTTCAGCGTGGCGGTGGACGACGGGCAGCCGGCGCAGGCGCCCTTCATGTGCAGGAAGACGGTGCCCTTCTCGTAGCCACGGAAGGTGATGTCGCCGCCGTCCTGCGCCACGGCCGGGCGCACGCGCGTATCGAGCAATTCCTTGATGGTGACGACGATTTCCTCGTCGGCCTGGTCATAGAATTCCTTGCCGTCGTCGTGATGGGCACCGGCCCCCTTGCCTTCGGCCGCCATGACCGGCTGGCCGGACATGAAATGTTCCATGATGGCGCCGAGGATCGCCGGCTTCAGGTGCTGCCAGTCGGGGCCGTCCTTGGTGATGGTGATGAAGTCGTAGCCGAAGAACACGCCATTGACGCCGGGAATGTCGAACAGCCGGCCGGCCAGCGGCGAAGCCTCGCGCGCGGCGTCGGCGTCACGGAAATCGGCGGTGCCGTCCCTGAGCACTTCCTTGCCGGGCAGGAACTTCAGCGTCGCCGGATTGGGGGTCGACTCGGTCTGGATGAACATGGCCGTCTCCGTGCCCTTGGCGGGCATTAGTTTGGAATAATTCTAAATAGGCCCAATTCGCCGGCCGTTCAAGCAAAAGCGGCGGGACCGTTCCTAGAGATATAGGAAGCTCAGGCCAGGCTTTCGATGTCCTCGTCCGACAAGTTCTGCGGAACGACGGTGACGGGGATCGGAAAGGCGGCGCCCTTGCCGGCGATCGAGGCAACCAGCGGGCCTGGACCTTCCTTGCCGGCGCCGGCGGCCAGCACCAGGATGGCGATGTCCTGGTCTTCCTCGATCAGCTTGTGGATCTCGTCGGCGCGCTTGCCTTCGCGGATCACCAGCTCGGGTTCGATGCCGACCTTCTGGCGCACCTTGCCGGCCTGGACGTCGAGCGCCGAGCGCGCGGTAGCGTTGGCCTCCTCGCGCATGATCTTTTCAACGCCCAGCCAATGCTGAAAGTCGTCCGGCTCGATGACATAGAGCATTACCACCACGCCGCCCGTGCTTTGCGCGCGCTTCGAGGCATAGGCCACGGCACGCTCGCATTCGGGCGTGTCGTCGATGATCGCCAGGAACTTGCGGCGGTGGCCGGCTTCCCGGCTCAGGCGTTTGGAGACCATATGGATCCTGTTCGGTGGTTTCGGCCGCAATCTGCCATTCGGGTGGGGTGCCTTGCAAGCGCCCCCCGCCATCCGGCCAGGGTCGAAACTCCACAGGGCTGGCAGCCTGCTGATACGGCTTGTGCCAAAAAGGAAAAGCGGCCGCGAACGGCCGCCTCTGGGTTGGAATGACGACCGGCTCAGCCCTGCAGCAGGCCGATAATGTCGCGCACGGTCTTCATATTGGCCTCGGCCAGCACGCCGGCGCGCTCGCCGCCATTGCGCAGCACACCGTCAATATGGCCGGGATCGGCCATCAGGCGGCGCATTTCGCCGGCAATGGGCGCCATCTTCTCGACGGCGAGGTCGGCCAATGCCGGCTTGAACACCGAGAATTGCTGGCCGCCATATTCCTTCAGCACGGCTTCCTTGCTGGTGTCGGCGAGGCCGGCATAGATGCCGACGAGGTTTTCCGCTTCCGGCCGGCTGGCCAGGCCGGCGATCTCGGAGGGCAAAGCCTCCGGGTCGGTCTTCGCCTTCTTGATCTTCTTCGAGATCGTGTCGGCGTCGTCGGTCAGGTTGATGCGCGACAGGTCCGACGGATCGGATTTCGACATCTTCTTGGAGCCGTCGCGCAGGCTCATGATGCGCGCCGCCGGCCCGCCGATGACCGGTTCGGTCAACGGGAAGAAGCCGTTCACCGTCTCGTCGCCCATCTGGATTTCCACGCCGACGCCGAGTTCGGCGATGCGGTGGGAGAAGTCGTTGTTGAACTTCTGGGCGATGTCGCGGGTCAGTTCCAGATGCTGCTTCTGGTCGTCGCCCACCGGCACATGGGTGGCGCGGTAGACCAGGATGTCGGCCGCCATCAGGCTCGGATAGGCGAGCAGGCCGAGCGATGCATTCTCGCGGTCCTTGCCGGCCTTGTCCTTGAACTGCGTCATGCGGTTCATCCAGCCGATGCGCGCCACGCAGTTGAATATCCAGGCAAGCTCGGCGTGCTGCATCACCCGGCTCTGGTTGAAGACGATGTGTTTGTCGGGGTCGATGCCGGCGGCGAGGAAGGCGGCGGTGATCTGCCGGGTCTGGTCCTTGAGGTCTTCATGGACGAGCTGGGCGGTCAGCGAATGCAGGTCGACGACGCAATAGATGCAATCCATCGTTTCCTGCAGGGCGACGAATTTCCTGATCGCGCCGAGATAGTTGCCGAGGTGGAGATTGCCGGTCGGCTGGACGCCGGAAAAGATGAGCGGCTTGAAGGCGGAGGCGGTCATGTTGGTTTCCTTGGCTTGTGGAGGGCCGTTTCGCGCGCGGCGAAATTTCGGACGGCGCGTTATGGACGACGCCGGGGCGTCGATCAAGCCTCGCCGTGAAGGGCGGGGCCGAAACAACGGTTGCCGGGCGGTAAGAAGGTCGTGAACTGGACTGGTTAGCCGCCGGCGGCCGCCATGCTCTGGTCGGGGGCGCGAACCTTGCGACGATCGGGCAGGCCGACCAGCATGCGGAAGGGCGAAGGCAGAAGGTCGGCGATCACTGCGGTAAGCAGCGACCAGAAGGTGGTGATTGCCACCACCAGCGCAAGCTTACTCCACAGCGAGAGATCGAGCGGCAGAACATAATACAGCGCCATGATGACGAAGGTCTGGTGGACGATGTAGAGCGGGAAGATCTTGGCGTTCAGCCAACTCAGGACGGGGCTCTTGCGGTTGGCGTGCAGCGCCGCGAATCCGACTGCGGCCAGGATCACCGTCCAGGCCAGCGAGAAGGTCAGCGTCTTGTAGAGCGCCATCGACATGCCGCCGGTTTCGCCGCCGATGCTGGCCGCCTTGGTCACCCAGGAAAACCGGTAAAGCCAGATGGTCAAAGCCGCGGCGATGGCAAGGCTCCACCAACGCCGGGCGATGATGGCGGGCACCACCGCCTGATGATGTTTGGCGACGAGAAAGCCGAGGCCGAACCAGCTTGCCCACACCGCGAACCAGGCGCCGTCATTGTAGAGCACATTGGTTTCGCGCGGGAAGAACGGCAGGAAGATCAGGTGCAGCGCCAGCGGCAGAAGCACGAACAGGTAGATGGCCGGTGAGCGGGCCGTGCGTTCGAACCAGTCGGACAGCCGGCGCGTCGAGGGGAGGGTGAACAGTCGGAAGATCGGCGTGCAGATCACCGTCATCACCAGGAGATAGGCGACGAACCACATATGCGCCCAGGAGAAATTGCCGGTGGGATACTTGCCTTCGGTGAAGTAGCGCAGCACCCAGAACTCCAGCAGCGAGCCTTGGAAGCGGCCGTCGGACAGGCGCTCGTACCAGACCTGCGGCACGATGATCACGCACATGGCGAAGATCAGCGGCAGGAATAGCCTGAGGAAACGGCCCTTCAGGAAGTCGAACGTCGTCTGCGAGCGGAAGGCGAACCAAGTGCCCATGCCGGAGACGAAGAACAGCAGCGCCAGCCGCCAGGCGCGGGGAAACAGCGTGACCAGGGACAGGGTCTGGCTCTTTTCAGGACTGTTGAACAGCCAGTCCAGATCGTAGAGGAAGGCAGCCGACGAATGGTAGAGAATGAGCAGGCCGAAGGCCGAAACGCGCAGGGCGTCAACATAATAGAGGCGATGGCTGGTTGGCTGCATGGCGAAGGCTCCAGCGCAAAGGCCATCTGCCGAAAATGGTTTCGCGCGACTTTATCCTTGCTTCGTTAAGAAAGCAGCAAACCGGAACTCACATCGCGTCCACTGAAGAGTTCAACTCACCCGCCACCGATCAAAAGCCACGGGCATTGCAATTTTTTTCGCACGGCGGGAACCTTATCGTCGTTTCGCCATCTGACTTCCAAATGGAGGAGGTTTCGATGCAGCCGGTCAGATCAGCGTTGATACCTCTCAGCACTGCGAGCGACATCGATCTTGTGCGCGGGGCGCTGGCGCGTGAGGCTGCGGCCTTCCGCGCCATCATGACACGGTACAACCAGCGGCTCTATCGGCTTGCGCGTTCGATCCTGCGCAACGACGCGGAAGCCGAGGACGCCGTTCAGGAAGCCTATCTGCGTGCGTTTGCCAATCTCGCCGGTTTCCGGGGCGACTCCTCCCTGGCAACCTGGCTATCGCGGATCGTCATCAACGAGGCGCTTGGCCGCCTGCGTAAGACCCGGCGCGCCGAAACAGTGTCATTGCCTGTCGAGGATGCCGGGGCGGCCCGGATCATTCCCTTTCCCTTGAATGCAGGTTTAGGCGACCCGGAACGGAACATGGCTCAGCGAGAGATCCTGCGGTTTGTCGAACAGGCCACCGACAGTCTTCCCGAAACGTTTCGGATGGTTTTCGTCGCGCGCGTCATAGAAGGCCTGAGCGTGGAAGAGACGGCCGAATTGCTCGACATAAGGCCCCAAACCGTCAAAACCCGTCTGCACCGCGCTCGCAAGCTGTTGCGCGAGCGGCTCGACGCGCAGATTGGTCCGGTGCTGCTCGAGGCATTTCCCTTCGCCGGCACGCGTTGCGAGCGCATGACCGAAGCGGTGATGAAACGGCTCGGTTTTTCCGGCTGACGATTTTCGCAAGAGATCGCGGGAACGTTTCGCAACGTGGTTCATCCAATGGATGTCGAACCGAAGTGCTCGCTATTGCGAGCACGAAAACAGGAGTTCATCCGATGACCACGAGATTGCATATGGCGTTCGTCGCCGCCTTGATGCTTGGCACGGCTGGAGCTGCTCAGGCAGCGGACAAGCCAACCGACCCGCAGATCGCCCATATCGCGTATACCGCTGGGGCGCTTGACGTGGATATGGCCAAACTGGCCATTTCCAAATCCAAGAACAAGGATGTCGTGGGTTTTGCCAATGACATGGTACGTGATCACGAGGCCGTGAACGTACAGGCGCTCGACCTCGTCAAGAAGCTCAAGGTGACGCCGCAAGACAATGCAACGAGCAAGGCGCTGACCGAAGCGGCTGCTGCCGAGAAGACCAAGCTTGAAAAGCTCGACGGTGACGCTTTCGACAAGGCTTATGTTGCCAACGAAGTCGCCTATCACAAGCAGGTCAACGGCGCGCTGGAGACGCTGCTCATTCCGTCGGCACAAAATGCGGAACTCAAGAGCCTGCTGGAAACCGGGCTCAAGATATTCCAGGGCCATGAAAAACATGCCGAGATGGTTGCGTCCGAGCTGAAATAGGATCGGCCATGTGCGCGCAACGTCGCCTCCTGCCTCCTTTGGTGCTGGCGCTCGGCTTGGGCACATTGTCGGCTCACGCCAAGACGATAACGGTTACGGTCGAAAAGATGGCGTTCTCTCCCGCTGAAATCGGCGCCAGTGTCGGAGACACCGTCCAATGGGTGAACAAGGACGCGTTCGCTCATACCGCGACGGTGACGGGAGAATGGGAAGTGATGCTGCCCGTCGCGAAGTCGGGAAGCATCGTTCTGGAGAAGGCTGGCACCCTCGATTATTTCTGCCGTTTCCACCCGAATATGAAGGGTAGAATTGCCGTCTCTGCTCCGTGATCGGAGAGATTGGAACTGGAGAGCCGAAGCCGGTGGTCCGGCTTCGGCGCCAAGGCCGGTCGCTCGCTATTCCGTATCGACGGGCGCCGGCGAACCCTTGGCGTTGCCGCGCTTGATGTTGCGGCGGATCATGCCGAAATCGGCGCCGCCAATGGCGAAGGCGATCACGAAATAGATCACAGCGCCTGCTGCCGACAGGCCGACCAGAGTCACCGCCTTGGTCGTCAGATGTGCCGCCGACGACAATTGCACCGTGAACCAGTGCTCGCCGAAATAGAGCGCGGCTCCCATCAATGCCGCCGCCAGCACGAGACGCGGAATGCGTTTGAGCAGCGGCACGTCGCGGCCCCAATGGCCGCGCCGGACGAGCACGGCAAGCAGCATGATCGCATTCAGCCAGCCGGCGACGGCCGAAGCCACCGCGATGCCGGGCGCGCCCATGGACGGAAACAAAGTGAGCGCGATGGCGACATTGGCGACCACCGAGATCGCCGCGAAGATCATCGGCGTGCGCGTGTCCTCGCGCGCGAAATAACCTGGTGTGAAGGCCTTGATCAGCACGAAGGCCGGCAGGCCGAGACCGAAGATCGCCAGGATGGCGGCGACCGTCGGCGTCGAATTGTTGGCGGCGAAGGCGCCGCGCTCGTAGAGCAGTCGCACGATCGGTTCCGACATGACCAGCAGCGCCACCGCCGCCGGCAGCGTCATGAACAGCGTGAACTCGACCGAGCGGTTCTGCAGGTTGGCGGCCTCCACCATGTTGCCGGATTTCAGCGCGCGCGACAGTTCCGGCAAAAGCACGATCGCCACCGCCACGCCGACGACGCCGAGCGGCAATTGGTAGATGCGGTCGGCATAGGCGAGCGAGGAGACAGCGCTGTTCTGGCCCGACGCGATCGCCGTGCCGATCAGCTGGTTGATCTGGGTGATGCCGCCGGTGATTGCCGCCGGCAGTGCCAGCCACAGCAGCCGCTTGACGTTGGGTGTCATGTGCGGCCAGCGGAAACCGATCGAGATGCCGGCGTGGCGCACGGCAATCCACACGATGGCAAGCTGCACCAGGCCCGCCGCCAGCACGCCCCAGGCGAGCCCATAGCCGACATAATACGCGTCCTTGCCCTTGTACCAGGCATAGGCGAGCACCGCGATCAGGATGATGTTGAGGAACACCGGCGCGACGGCGGCGGCGAAGTAGCGGCGCAGCGAATTCAGCATGCCGGCCATCATGGCGCCGAGCGACATGCAGATGAGGTAGGGGAACATGACGGTTGCCAGCCGCACCGTCATGTCGAACTTGCCGGGGATGTCGGCGAAGCCGGGTGCCACCAGGTAACGCACGATCAGCGGCATCGCCAGTTCCATGGCGATGGTCAGCACCAGCAGCACTGAGAACAGCACGCCGAACACTTCCTCGGAAAAGCGCTTGGCGCCCTCGACGCCATTGGCCTCGATCTCCTTGGAGAACAGCGGCACGAAGGCAGCGTTGAACGCACCCTCGGCGAACAGCCGGCGGAAGGTGTTGGGCAACTGGAAGGCGGCGTTGAAGGCGTCGGCGATCGGACCGGTACCGAGGGCGGCGGCCATGAACATCTCGCGCGTGAAGCCGAGCGCGCGGCTCATCAGCGTGCCCGAAGCGACGGTGGCGAATTTCTTGACGAGGCTCATGCGGTATTCCTGTGCGGAGCACGGGTGAAGGGGCGATGGGGCATGGGATGCGTGGCGCTATTCCGCCGCGGCCTTGGTCTTGCCGCGGGCGGCCTGCGAGCCGTCCAGCGTTGCGATCAGCCGCTCGCGAATGGTTTTCAGGCGGCTCTGGTTTTCGATCTTCTGGTTGGTCAGGTCGGTGACGTAGAAAGTGTCGATCACCTTCTCGCCGAAGGTGGTGATGTGGGCCGAGGCGATATCGAGCGACAGGTCCGACAACGTGCCGGTGATTTCGGAAAGCAAGCCGGGCCGATCCAGCCCTTCCACCTCGATCACCGAGAAGCGATTGGACAGCGCGTTGCGGATCTCGGCGCGCGGCTGGATGCGGAAGGCCTTGGCGCCGCGCTTCGGCTTGGCGCGCTTCTCGATCATTTCGGGCAGCCAGGAGCGGCCGGACAGAACGTCCTCGATCAGCTTGCCGACGCGCTCGCCGCGCCGGCGCTCGTCCTCGTCGCGGTCGAACTCGCGTGCGATCAGGATCGTGTCCAGCGCGCGGCCGTCCGAGGTGGTGAAGATCTGCGCGTCGACGATGTTGCCGCCCGCTGCCGCGCAAGCGCCGGCAATGACCGAGAGCAGGCGCGGATGGTCCTGCGCCAGCACGGTAATCTCGGTCACCGCCTCGAATTCGTGCGTCTTGACCATGGTGGCGAGCTTTTTGCCGGCGGCATCGGCTTCGCGCACGAATTCGGCGTGGCGCAGCTGATCCTTGAGGTCGACGGCGAGCAGGTAGTTCTCATAATGCAGGCCGACGAGGCGCTTGCGCTCGTCCTGCGGCCAGCCTGCCAGCGCCTCTTCCAGCCGGTCCCGCGCCGCCGCCGTGCGGTCGGCACGCGAGACCTCGGAGAAGCCGCCGGTCAAAAGCAGCTCGGTCTCATAATAGAGCGTGCGCAGAAGCTGGCCCTTCCAGCCGTTCCAGACGCCTGGCCCGACGCCACGAATATCGCAGACGGTGAGGATGAGCAGCATTTTCAGCCGCTCCACCGACTGCACGACATCGGCGAAATCCTCGATCGTCTTGCGGTCGTTCAGGTCGCGCGTCTGCGCGGTCATCGACATGACCAGATGGTTCTCCACCAGCCAGGCGACGGTTTCGGTGTCGATGGCCGAAAGTCCCATATGCGGGCAGATGCGCCGGGCGATCTTGGCGCCGGCCTCGGAATGGTCCTCCGGCCGGCCCTTGGCGATGTCGTGCAAAAGCACGGCGACGTAAAGCGCCTCGCGCTGGTTCTTCAGTTCGCCGATCAGCTTGTGCGACAGCGGGTGGATCTTCTCGCCGCCGCCCTGCTCGATTTCCGACAGCACGTCGATGCAGCGCAGCAGATGCTCGTCCACCGTATAGTGGTGGTACATGTTGAACTGCATCATGGCGACGATCTTGCCGAAATCGGGGATCAGCCGCCCGAGCAGACCCGCCTCGTTCA
This sequence comes from Mesorhizobium sp. 2RAF21, assembly GCF_052115345.1. Taxonomy (NCBI): domain Bacteria; kingdom Pseudomonadati; phylum Pseudomonadota; class Alphaproteobacteria; order Hyphomicrobiales; family Phyllobacteriaceae; genus Mesorhizobium; species Mesorhizobium sp. 2RAF21. The sequence continues at coordinate 441,477 of NZ_JBFRGM010000001.1, forward strand.
TGCGACGCAGATTGAGCTCGGGCTTGTTGTCCGAAGTCAGTATGTCCATGAACAGCCGGTTGGCCTCGCGGTCGCGGCGCAGATTGCGGTCGACCAGCTTGAGCGAGCGCGTCACCAGCTTCAGCGCATCTGGATGGTATTCCAGTCCGTGGCGGTCGGCGAACCAGAACAGGCGCAGAAGGTTGACCGGATCGCGGTCGAACACCTTGTTGTCGGCGATGTTGATGCGGTCGTTGTCGATGATGAAATCGGCGGTGCCGGCCAGCTTGCGGCGGCGGCGCGAGAAGGTGAGGAACAGCCGGTTGAAACCCGAGACGTGGCTGGCCTGCTCTTCCTCAAGCGCCGCGCAGAAGATACGGGTGAGGTCGCCGACATCCTTGGCGACCAGGAAATAGTGCTTCATGAAACGCTCGACCGCCGACAGGCCGGGATGGCTCTTGTAGCCGAGCCGGTCGGCGATATCGCGCTGGATGTCGAAATGCAGCCGCTCCTCGGCCTTGCCGGTCAGGAAATGCATGTGGCAGCGCACCGCCCACAGGAAATCCTCGGCCTTCTGGAACTGGTTGAACTCGTCGCGCGTGAACACACCCTGCGCGACCAGTTCTTCCACGGTACGCTCACGGTAGAAATATTTGCCGATCCAGAACAAGGTCTGCAGATCGCGCAGGCCGCCCTTGCCGTCCTTGATGTTGGGCTCGACCAGATAGCGGCTTTCACCACCCTTGCGATGCCGTTCGTCGCGCTCGGCAAGCTTGGCCTGTGCATATTCGGCGCCGGTATTGCGCACCACTTCGCGGTCGAAGCGGGTGATCAGCTCGTCGCAAAGCGCTTTTTCGCCCCAGACGAAGCGCGCTTCCAGAACGGCGGTGCGGATCGTCATGTCGGAGCGCGACAGCCGCAGGCATTCCTCGATGTTGCGGGTGGCGTGGCCGACCTTCAGCCCCATGTCCCACAGCATGTAGAGCATGTATTCGACGATCTGCTCGCCCCAGGGCGTCTGCTTGTAGGGCAGGAGGAACAGGAGATCGATGTCGGAGCCCGGCGCCAGCGTGCCGCGGCCATAACCGCCGACGGCGACGATCGCCATGCGCTCGGCCGCGGACGGGTTCTTGGCGCGATAGACATGGGTGACGGCGAAATCGTAGAGCGCGGCGATGATCTCATCCATCAGATGCGACAGCCGCTCGGCGCAGGCGATGCCGCCGCCATCCTGCATCAGCATCTTTTCGGCGATCTTGCGCCCGCTGGCGATGCGCTCCTTAAGGACAAGCAGCACGGCGGCGCGCGTCGACGCGCTGGAGCCGTCGCCATTGGTTTCGGCGGTCAGCGCCGACAATTCCTCGCGCAGCGTCTTGCCGTCGATGATCTCGTCGAGCTTGAGGGGAATCTTCGCCATTCGTCTCAGCTAGCGCCTTTCCGGCGGCGTCTATAGCCTGTTTTGACGGCTATGGGTATGGGGACGGCGCGACCTGGGCAGGCGCAGGAATAAGCGCTTGACCTTCCAGTTGCTGGAAGCCCTATCTGCGGTCAAAAGCTGGAAATACGAGGGATTCTTTGATGACGCAGACACACCACGATCATAGCCACCACGCGCACGCCAAGGATGGTTCCTGCTGTTCCGGCCATGGCGCCAAGCTGGCCGGTGCAGCTGTCGTGCGCGATCCGGTCTGCGGCATGGAGGTCAATCCCGTTGCCGGCAAGTCGACCTTCGAGCATGGCGGCCGCCTCTTCCATTTCTGTTCCGAGGGTTGTCGCGGCAAGTTCGAGGCGCATCCGGAGCTGTTCCTGACCGCCAAGGACCCGGTCTGCGGCATGGATGTGGATCGCGCCAGCGCCAAGCATTTCCTGCGCCACGAGGGCGAGAAATATTACTTCTGTTCGGAAAGCTGCCAGAAGAAATTCGAGGCTGATCCCAAGGCCTATCTGGGCGATCGCCCGGCGCCGGCACCCTTGCCCAAGGGCACGCAATACACCTGCCCGATGCATCCCGAGATCATCCGCGACAAGCCGGGCTCCTGCCCGATCTGCGGCATGGCGCTGGAACCGCTGGTGCCGACCGGCGAGGATGGACCGAACCCGGAGCTGATCGATTTCACCCGGCGGTTCTGGATCAGCGCCGTCCTGTCCGTACCGCTGCTTGTCATCACCATGGGACCGATGATCGGCCTGCCATTCCTGCGCGAATGGCTGGGCGAGCGCGCCGCCGTCTGGGTCGAGCTGGTGCTCGCCACGCCGGTCGTGCTGTGGGCGGCGCTGCCCTTCTTCGAGCGCGGCTGGGCTTCCGTCGTCAACCGCAGCCCCAACATGTGGACGCTGATTTCGCTCGGCGTCGGTGCCGCCTATCTCTTCAGCGTCTTCGCCACGCTGTTCCCCAACGTGTTCCCGCACGAGTTCCGCGGTCATGGTGACGCCGTGCCGGTCTATTTCGAGGCGGCGGCCGTCATCATCGCGCTGGTCTTCCTTGGCCAGGTGCTGGAACTGCGCGCCCGTGAAAAGACCGGCTCAGCGATCCGCGCCTTGCTTGACCTCGCGCCCAAGACCGCGCGATTGATCGGCGACGACGGTTCCGAGAACGACGTGCCGCTCGATCAGGTCAAGGCTGGCGACAAGCTGCGCGTGCGGCCGGGCGAAGCGGTGCCGGTGGACGGCATCGTGCTCGAAGGTCGCTCCTCCATCGACGAATCGATGATCACCGGCGAACCGGTGCCGGTCGAAAAGGTCGAGGGCGATGCGCTCACCGGCGGTACGCTCAACAAGAACGGTACGCTCATCATGTATGCCGAGAAGGTCGGCTCGGAGACGACGCTGGCGCGCATCGTCGACCTGGTCGCCAAGGCGCAGCGCAGCCGTGCTCCGATCCAGAGCCTTGCCGACCGCGTCTCTTTCTATTTCGTGCCGACGGTGGTGCTGATCGCCATCCTCGCCTTCATCGCCTGGGCGGTGTTCGGGCCGCAGCCCAGCCTGGTGTTCGCCACCGTCGCCGCAGTGTCGGTGCTGATCATCGCCTGTCCGTGTGCGCTGGGGCTGGCCACGCCGATGTCGATCATGACCGCCACCGGGCGCGGCGCGCATGCCGGCGTGCTGGTGAAGGACGCGGCGGCGCTCGAACGCTTCGCCGCCGTCAACACGCTGGTGGTCGACAAGACCGGCACGCTGACCGAGGGCAAGCCGAAGCTGACCGACGTGATCGCCACCGGCGGCATCGACGAAAACGAGCTGCTGGCGCTGGCTGCCGCCCTGGAGAAAGGGTCGGAGCATCCGTTGGCCGAAGCCATCGTTGATGGCGCCGAGGAGCGTGGGCTGAAAGTGGTGGATGCCGGCGACTTCGAGGCCGTCACCGGTAAGGGTGTCTCCGGCACGGTGGCCGGTCGCAAGGTGGCGCTCGGCAACCCCGCCATGATGGCTGGGCTCGGCCTTGATGCCGCCGCTCTCGCCGATCGTGCCGGCTCGCTCCAGAACGACGGCAAGACCGCGATGTATGTGGCGGTTGACGGCAAGCTGGCCGGTCTCGTCGCCGTCGCCGATCCGATCAAGGCCACGGCGGCCGAGGCGATCCGCGCTCTCCATGACGAAAACATCACCGTCGTCATGGCCACCGGCGACAATGAACGCACCGCCAAGGCCATTGCCAAGCGGCTCGGCATCGACCAGGTGCGGGCAAACCTTCTGCCGGAGCACAAGAGCGCGCTGATCGAGGAATTGCGCGGCCGTGGCGGCGTCGTCGCCATGGCCGGCGACGGCGTCAACGATGCTCCGGCGCTTGCCGTCGCCGATGTCGGCATCGCCATGGGCACCGGCGCCGACGTGGCGATGGAAAGCGCCGGCATCACGCTGGTGAAGGGCGATCTGACCGGCATCGTCAGGGCGCGGCGGCTGGCCAAGGCGACTTTGTCCAACATCCGCCAGAACCTGTTCTTCGCCTTCCTCTACAATGTCGCTGGCGTGCCGGTGGCGGCGGGCGTGCTCTATCCGGTGTTCGGTGCGCTGCTGTCGCCGATGCTGGCCGCCGCCGCCATGAGCCTTTCCTCGGTGTCGGTCATCGCCAACTCGCTCAGGCTGCGCGGCTTGAAACTTTAGGCTGAGTTGCTTGAAACTCTAGGCTGTGGCGCCGGTACCTCTGGACGAGCGGCGCCGCAGGCCCCACTTAGGGACGGCAAAAAGGAGATTCGCATGAACATGATGAAAAAGGTGATCCTGGCGCTGATGGCCGCCGGCATGCTGGTCGCCGTGCTTCTGGAGACCGCTCCAGCCTGAGGATCATGGCGGCCTGCCCATGCGGGTGGTCGCCGCACGAACTGATTTCAAAACAAAAGGCCGGCGTTTCCAATAGGACACCCCGGCCTTTTTCATTCGGACCTGGTTTATTCGTCCTCGCCGTGATCGGCGACGCTGGGCGCGGCCATCAGCAGCGCCGCGCCGCCAAGTGCCGCGATCAGCGAGCCGGCCAGGATGCCGACCTTGACCGCATCCTGCAGCTCGGGACTGTTGGCGAAGGCGAGCAGGCCGATGAACAGGCTCATCGTGAAGCCGATGCCGCATAGCAGCGCAATGCCGGTCATGTGCATCCAGCCGGCGCGCATCGGCAGATCGGCGAGGCCGAGCTTGATGGCCAAGGCCGACGCGCCGAGCACCCCCACCAGCTTGCCGAGGACAAGCCCCGCCGCGACGCCGAGCGTCAGCGGTTCGACCAGCGCGGCCGGTGTCAGGCCAGCCAATGAGACGCCGGCATTGGCGAAGCCGAAAATGGGGATGATGATCAGCGGCACGAAGCGGTGCAGCGCGTGTTCCAGCTGGTGCAGCGGCGAATGCTCCAGATCGTGGGCAATGCCGGGTGTCGCCTTGAGCGGGATGGTCAGCGCCAGTGCCACGCCTGCCAGCGTCGCATGCACGCCCGATTTCAGCACCAGGACCCACAGCACGACGCCGAGCACCAGATAGGGTATCAGCGACAGCACGCCCATGCGGTTGAGCACGACAAGGACGACAATGACGGCCAGCGCCGCCGCGAGATAAATGAACGACAGGCCGCTCGTATAGAACAGCGCGATGATGACGACCGCGCCAAGGTCATCGATGATGGCGAGTGCGGTCAGGAATACCTTCAGCGACGCCGGCACGCGGTTGCCGAGTAGCGACAACACGCCGAGCGCGAAGGCGATGTCGGTGGCGGTCGGGATCGCCCAGCCGGGAAGGGCGGCGGCGTTGTCGCGGTTGATGGCGACATAGACCAGAGCCGGCACCGCCATGCCGCCGGCCGCCGCGATGCCCGGCAGCATGCGGCGCGGCCAGGTGGAGAGCTGCCCGTCAAGCACCTCGCGTTTGATCTCCAGCCCGACGAGTAGGAAGAAGACGGCCATCAGCGCATCGTTGATCCAGTGCAGCAGGCTGAGCGGACCGAGATAGGCGTGCAGCGCGGCGAAATAGGTTTCGGCCAGCGGCGAATTGGCGACGATCAACGCAAGCGCGGCAGCCGCGATGAGGATGATGCCGCCGGCGGCTTCGCCATCGAGAAACTCGCGGAAGACCGAAACCGATCGCCGGTTGTCATTCGCCATGTCTGCTCCTGCCATCGTTGCCGTTCAGGGGCGATCATGCCGAACGCGGCCGCGCCCGGCAAGCAAGGCCGGGCAGGCTGCGACCATAAAGTCCGGTTTTCGCGTGTTTTTCCGGCCGATCAGCGCGGCGCGCGCTTGGCCAGGATGCGCTGCAGCGTGCGGCGGTGCATGTTGAGCCGCCGGGCGGTTTCCGAGACGTTGCGCTCGCACATTTCATAGACACGCTGGATGTGTTCCCAGCGCACGCGATCCGCCGACATCGGGTTCTCGGGCGGGGCGGCGCGCTCGCTGCCGCTACGGGTCAGGGCCGCGAAGATGTCGTCGGCATCGGCGGGTTTCGACAGATAGTCGACTGCGCCGAGCTTCACCGCCGTCACCGCCGTGGCGATGTTGCCGTAGCCGGTCAGGATGATGGCGCGCGCGTCGGCCCGCTTTTCCCGGATGGCTGCGACTACGTCGAGCCCGCTGCCGTCGCCGAGCCGCATGTCCACCACCGCATAGGCCGGTGGATGCGCGCGTGCCTTGACGAGGGCTTCCTCGACGCTTTCGGCGGTATCGACCTGGAAACCGCGGCCTTCCATGGCGCGGGCGAGACGGGTGAGAAACGGCTTGTCGTCCTCGACGATCAGCAGGGATATGTCGTCGCCCGTCACCATGCCGCCATGGGCATCTTCAACGCTCATGATCTGTTTTGTCCTTCTTCTTGGCTTTTGGCCCAGATATAGCGATTGCGCCCGAATTGTCCAATTTTGAGCAGGTTTTCGCCACGATTTGTGGCGTTTCTGCGCTATTCCGCCGCATCGAAACCGATCGGAATCATGGTCTCGGCGTTGACGAACACCTCGCGCGGCCAGTCGATGCTGACCAGCGCGCCCTCGCCGGGACCACCCGAGTTGCGGAAATCGATGACCGCGCCCGAGCGTTCGATCAGCGTCTTGGCGATGAACAGGCCGAGACCCAGCCCGCCGCCGCGCTCCGCGCCCTGCCTGGTCGACATATAGGGCTCGCCGATCCGGTCGATGATCTCGGGCGGGAAGCCCGGCCCGTCGTCAGTGATCGACACCGCCACGCGCTGATCGTTCCAGGCCCAGCGCACGGTGATCGAAGAGCGGGCGAAATCGACGGCGTTCTCGACCAGATTGCCGAGCCCGTAGATCACGCCGGGATTGCGCCGGCCGACCGGTTCGGGGCCGATGCATTCGCCGGGGTGCAGCGTGATGGTGATGCCGAAGTCGCGATGCGGGGCAACCACTTCCTCGACCAGCGAGGTCAGCGGCAATTGCGCCAGCTGCGGTTCGCCCTCGGAGGAAAGGCTGGTCAGGCGTTTGAGAATCTCGCGGCAGCGTTCGCTCTGCGTGCGCAGCAGCGAGACGTCCTCACCGTATTTAGGATCCTTGCCCAGCGTCTTCTGCAGCTCGCGCGCGACCAGAGTGATGGTGGCGAGCGGCGTGCCGAGTTCGTGGGCGGCTGCGGCCGCCAGCCCATCCAGCGCCGAAAGGTGCTGTTCGCGCTGCAGCACCAGTTCAGTGGCGGCAAGCGCGTTGGCGAGCTGGCGGGCTTCTTTAGCGACGCGGAAAGCGTAGATGGCGGTGAAGGCGATGGAACACACCACCGCCACCCAGACGCCGGCGACATAGACGAAGGGCATGACCAGCGTGCTGTTTTCATGCCAGGGCAGCGGTTCGTGGATGAAGACCAGCAAGGTTGCCGCCGCCATCACCAGCACGCTGAGCAGGGCGGTGAGCTTGAGCGGCAGCGAGGTGGCGGAGATGACGACCGGGACGGTGAGCAGGAGCGCGAACGGGTTGGTCAGGCCGCCGGTGAGGTAGAGCAGGCCGGTGAGCTGGAACCCGTCGAAGACCAGGATGCCGAACGCGGCGGGCGGTGTCAGCCGGTGCGCCGCCGGGTAGCGGAAGGCCAGGAACAGGTTCATCCAGGCCGAGCAGGCGATCAGCGTGAAGCAATAGCTGACCGGCAGCGGAAAATTCAGCGCATAGGCGACGACCAGCACGGTGATGCTCTGGCCGACGATGGCCAGCCAGCGCAGCCTGATCAGCGTGTTGAGCCGCAGGCGTTCGGTGGGTTGGAAGTCGGGGGAGCGCTGGAAACTGATCATCATGCCTTCTATCGCGCGGGCGGGGACGGCGCCAGTTCGGAGCGGTCGTTCAGGTGCCGCGTGGCTTGGCGCGGCTGGTGGCGGCTGCCTCGAGCGGGTTTTCCGGCCAGACATGCCTGGGGTAGCGGCCGCGCATGTCCGAACGCACATCGGCCCAGGAACCGCGCCAGAAACCGGGCAGATCCCTGGTCGTCTGGATCGGCCGGTGTGCCGGCGACAACAGTTCCAGCGTCAACGGCACCGTGTCGTTGGCGATCGAAGGATGACGGCCGAGGCCGAAAAGTTCCTGCACGCGGATCGCCAGCACCGGCGCCTCGCCATCGTAGCGAATGGGAACACGGCTGCCGGAGGGCGCGTCGAAATGGGTCGGCGCCAGCGCATCGATCCGGCGCTGCAGGTCGTGCGGCACCAGGCTGGTCAATCCGTCGATCAGCGCCGCACCTGAAATCGCATCGAATGAAGCCTTGCCGGTGAGGAAGGGGGCCAGCCAGTCGTCCAGTCTTTCGATCAGCGCCGCCTCGCTCATCTCCGGCCAGGGCGCGCCAAGGCCGCGGTGCAGCCAGGCGAGGCGGTTGCGCATGGTCTCCGCTTCCTTGTTCCAGGGCAGCAGCGTCAACCCGTGTTCGCGCAGGGCATCGAGAATGGCGCGGTCGGCGTCGGCGCCGGACGGGGCCGGCAGCATCCGCTCCGCCAACACGATGGCGCCGAGCCGAACCGTCTCGCGCACGCGCACCACGCGCCTGTCGCGGTCGAAGCTGGTTTCGCGCCGGCTCTCGACGCGGTCGGCGAGCGCGTCGCGGATTTCCGTCTCGCTGGCTGCTGCCGCCGCGGTGATGCGTGCATTCTGCGCCTTGCCCTGCAGGTCGGCCACGACGAGGAAGGGTTCTCCGGCGAGCGGGTCGGCACCGTCGAGCATCGCGCCGGAACCATTGGCGAGCACGAAGCGGCCACGCTCGCCGCGCGCCTTGGCGACGCGGTCGGGCCAGGCGTTGATAAGCAGGGCGCCGGCCGTGCCGGCTTCGTGTCCGGCCGACGAGACCGTGCGCGCCAGTCGATCCGCCAGCTGGCGCGCCGCATTGGCGCGTGGCGAACGATCCGAGGCGAAGCGCATCAGCCGCCGTTCGAGATCGGCGCTGTCACCGCCCAGACCGCGTTCCGTGAGCAGGACGGCGAGCCGGGCCGCATCCTGCGCGCGGCCAGGACCCGCCTCGGCAACCATGTGGGCGAGTCGGACCGGCAGTGCCAGCTTGCGCATGGCGGCACCGGATTGCGTCAGCCGCCCGCTGTCATCGATGGCATGCAGTGCCTTGAGCAGCGCGCGCGCCTCGGCCAGTGCCGGGGCCGGCGGCGTGTCCAGAAAGGCGAGGCTGGCGGGATCGGCGACACCGAATGCGGCGCAGTCCAGCATCAGCCCCGAGAGGTCCGCTTCGAGGATTTCCGGCGGCGTGAAGGCTGGCAGCGCCGCGGTCTGCTCGGCCCGCCACAAGCGGATGGCGACGCCCGGCTGGGTACGGCCGGCGCGACCGGCGCGCTGGTCGGCCGAGGCGCGCGAGGCGCGCACCGTCTCCAGCCGGGTCAGGCCGCTGGCCGGTTCGTATTTCGGCAGTCGTGACAGGCCGGAATCGATGACGACGCGCACGCCGTCGATGGTGATCGAGGTTTCCGCGATAGCGGTGGCCAACACCACTTTGCGCCGCCCTTCTGCCGCCGGGCGAATAGCGGCGTCCTGTGCCTTGCCGTCGAGCTGGCCGTAAAGCGGCACGACGTCGGTGTCCGCGCCGACGCGGCCGGCGAGTTGCTCGGCCGTGCGTTCGATCTCGCGTTGTCCGGGCAGGAAGGCAAGCACGCTGCCGGTCTCGTCGGCGAGCGCCGCGCGGATGGCTTTAACCGTCGCCTCCTCGATGGGCACGCCGCCGGCGCGCTCCTGATAGCGGATATCGACCGGGAAACTGCGGCCCTCGCTTTCGATCACCGGGGCACCGGACAGGAGCCTGGCGACGCGCGCGCCGTCCAGCGTCGCCGACATCACCAGAAGGCGCAGGTCCGCCCGCAGCGCGCCCTGCACGTCGAGTGCCAGCGCCAGCCCGAAATCGCCGTCCAGCGAGCGCTCGTGGAATTCGTCGAAGATCACCGCCGAGACACCCGGCAGCTCCGGGTCGTCGAGGATCATGCGGGCCAGAACACCTTCCGTGACGACGAGGATGCGTGTCCTGGCCGAGGTACGGTTCTCCATGCGCATGGCATAGCCGACCGTGCCGCCGGGCTCTTCGCCAAGCAGGGCGGCCATGCGCCTGGCCGCAGCGCGCGCGGCGAGCCGCCGCGGCTCCAGAAGCACGATCTTGCCGGAACCGAGCCAGGGCGCGTCGAGCAGGGCAAGCGGCACCAGCGTCGTCTTGCCGGCGCCGGGCGGCGCCACCAGCACGGCACTGTTTTTGCCGGCGAGCGCGTCGGCCAGCGCCGGCAGCACCGCGGTGACGGGAAGATCAGGTAAGGTGGCTGCAATCATGGGGACGACGACCGCATGTCAGCCGCGACGGCGCGCAGGCCGACGCGGTTCACGGTGTCCGGTCGCGCAAGCACGAAGAGCGGCCCTCAGGCCGCCTTCTTGCGAGCCAACCTTGCCTTGATGCTTTCGACATCGGCACGCGGCGTCGCGGCGAACAGCGTCTTGGTGTAGCTGTGCTGAGGGTTGGCGAAGACCTCTTCGCGCGAGCCGTATTCGACCGCCTCGCCGAAATACATCACCATGACATCGTCGGCGATGTAGCGCACCACCGACAGATCGTGGCTGATGAAGACATAGGTCAGCTGGAATTCGTCCTGCAGGTCGGCGAGCAGATTGAGCACTTGCGCCTGCACCGAAAGATCGAGCGCGGAGACCGGCTCGTCCAGCACCAGCAGGCTCGGATTCAGCATCAGCGCGCGCGCGATCGCGATGCGCTGGCGCTGGCCGCCCGAGAACATGTGCGGGTAGCGGTTGTAGTGCTCGGGGCCGAGGCCGACCTTCTTCAGCATCGCCATGGCGCGGTCGCGCCGTTCGGAAGCCGGAACGTCGGTGTTGATGACCAGCGGTTCGCCCAGGATATCGCCGATCTTCTGGCGCGGGTTGAGCGACCCGTAGGGGTTCTGGAACACGATCTGCACCTTGCGGCGCATCTCCTTGGACAGGCCGTCCTTGGCGATGTCGACCTTGTTGCCGTCGATGAACAGCTCGCCGGCGGTCGGCGCGTCGATCAGCGTGATGATGCGTGCCAGCGTGGACTTGCCGCAGCCGGATTCGCCGACGATGGCCAGCGTCTTGCCCTTCTCGACCGAGAACGACACGCCCTTGACCGCATGCACGGTGCGGGCCGGCCGGAACATGCCGCCACCGACATGGTAGTCGCGCTTGATGGTCTTTCCTTCGACGACGACGGTCATGAGGCGGCTCCCGAAATAGCGGGCTCGAAGAGCATGTCGGAGACGGTCGGCAGCCGGTCGCCGGTGGCATTGTCCGGCAGCGCCGAAAGCAGCGCGCGCGTGTAGTTGCTCTTCGGGTTTTCGAACAGCGACAACACGTCGGCCTCTTCCATCTTCGTGCCCTTGTATTGCACGATGACGCGGTCCGCCGTTTCGGCGACCACGCCCATATTGTGGGTGATCATGATCAGCCCCATGCCGTATTCGGCCTGCAGGCGGACCAGAAGGTCGAGGATCTGCTTCTGGATGGTGACGTCTAGCGCGGTGGTCGGCTCGTCGGCGATCAAAAGCTTCGGATTGCAGGCGATCGCCATGGCGATCATGATGCGCTGGCACTGGCCGCCCGACATCTGGTGCGGGAAGGAATTGAGCCGCTCCTCCGGTTCGGGAATGCCGACCAGGGTCAGGAGTTCGATGGCGCGGGCGCGGCGCTGGACGCGGTCCATGCCCATATGCACGCGCAGCACTTCCTCGATCTGGTAGCCGGCCGTAAAGCACGGGTTCAGGCTGGCGATCGGCTCCTGGAAGATCATCGAGATGTCCTTGCCGACGATCTTGCGGCGCTCGGCCGCGTCGAGGCCGAGCAGGTCGACGCCGTTGAAGCTCATGCGGTCCGCCTTGACCGTAGCCGAGGGCGGCAACAGGCCCATCACCGCCAGCATCGAGACCGACTTGCCCGAGCCGGATTCGCCGACGATCGCCAGCACTTCGCGCGGTTCGATCGCAAGGTCGATGCCCTTCACCGCCATGAACGGTCCGCTCGATGTGTCGAACGAGACCGTCAGGTTCTTGATTTCCAGCAACGCCATCTCAAGACCTCTTCAGCTTGGGGTCGAGCGCGTCGCGCAGACCGTCGCCGATCAGATTGATGGCGAGCACGGTGATCAGGATTGCGAGGCCGGGGAAGGTGACGACCCATGGCGCGCGCAGGATGAACTCGCGTGCCGAGGCCAGCATCGTGCCCCATTCCGGCGTCGGCGGCTGCGCGCCCATGCCGAGGAAGCCGAGTGCCGCGGCTTCCAGAATGGCGTTGGAGAACGACATCGTCGCCTGCACGATCAGCGGCGCCACGCAGTTCGGCAGGATTGTCACCAGCATCATCCTGATATGGCTGGCGCCGGCGACCTTGGCCGAGACGACATATTCGCGGTTCTTTTCGGCCATGACGGCCGCGCGGGTGAGGCGGGCGAAGTGCGGTTGCAGCACCAGCGCGATGGCGAGCATGGCGTTGAACAGGCCGGGCCCGAGGATCGCCACCAGCACCAGCGCCAGAAGCAGCGACGGGAAGGCGAGGATGATGTCCATCACGCGCATGATCAGCGCGTCGACCCAGCCGCGGAAATAACCGGCCAGCACGCCGAGCACGATGCCAGACGACAGCGCGAAGACGACGACGATAAGGCCGATGAACAGCGAATAGCGCGCGCCATAGATCAGCCGCGAGAGGATGTCGCGGCCGACCGCGTCGGTGCCCAGCAGGAACGTTGACTTGCCACCTTCATACCAGGCCGGCGGGGTGAGCAGCGAATCGCGGAACTGTTCGTCCGGCAGATGTGGTGCCACCAAAGGCGCGAAGACAGCCATCAGGACAAGGAGGGTGAACACCACCAGGCCGATGACGGCGCCGGTGTTCATGGAATAGTAGTGCCAGAATTCGGCGAGTGCGCGCTGCCGGGGGCCGGTGGGCACCGTGGCGGCGGTGTTCTCGCCTGCGGTTTGATCAGTCATGTCATTGTACCCGGATACGGGGGTTGATGACGGCGTAGAGCACGTCAACGACGAGATTCACGGCCATGACGATGAGGGCTATGATGAGCAGCCCGCTCTGCACGACGACGTAGTCGCGCTTGCCGATGGCGTCGATCATCCACTTGCCGATACCTGGCCAGGAAAAGATCGTCTCGGTGAGGATGGCGCCGGCCATCAGCGTGCCGACCTGCAGGCCGATCGTGGTGACGACCGGGATCAGCGCGTTGCGGAAGGCATGCAGGCCGATGACGCGACGTGGCGCGAGGCCCTTGGCTCGCGCGGTGCGCACATAGTCTTCGCCCAGCACCTCGAGCATGGCTGATCGCGTTTGTCGTGCGATGACGGCAAGCGGGATCGTGGCGAGCACGATCGACGGCAGGATGAGGTGACTGACGGCCGAGGAAAATGCGCCGGGCCGGCCCGAAATCAGGCTGTCGATCAGCATGAAGCCGGTGACGGGCTTGAAGAAATATTGCAGGCCGATGCGGCCGGAAACCGGGGTCCAGCCAAGATAGCCGGAGAAGAAGATGATCAGCAGCAGGCCCCACCAGAAGATCGGCATCGAATAGCCGGTCAGCGCCACGCCCATGGTGGCCTGGTCGAACCAGGAACCGCGCTTGACGGCGGCGAAAATGCCGGCGGGAATACCGATCACGATGGCGATGATGAGGGCGACGGTGGCGAGTTCGAGCGTCGCCGGGAACAGCGTCATGAATTCGCCGAAAACCGGCCGCTTCGTGGAGAGCGAGATGCCGAAATCGCCGGACAGGACGTTCACGATGTAATCGAAATACTGAACGACATACGGGCGGTTGAAGCCGAAGCGTTCGATGAGTTCTGCATAGCGTTCGGGGCTTACGCCGCGCTCGCCTGCCATAGCGAGGATCGGGTCGCCGGGCAGAAGCCTTACGAAGGCAAAGGCCGCCAGCGAGATGCCGAAGATGGTTGGCACGATGAGCGCCAGTTTGTGGAGTAGATAGCGGAACATGGACCTTAATAAAACGGCGGCGCTGAAAGTCCAGCGCCGCCGTTCCCTATTTAGCGTTTGAAGCCTTATTCGGTGACGTCAACACCGTCGAAACGGTGGATGCCGAGCGGATCCATGGCGAAACCGACGACCTTCTTGTTCATCGGCATGAACACCTTGGAGTGCGCAATCGTCAGCCACGGGGCTTCCTTCTTGAACACTTCCTGGGCCTTCTCATAGATCTTGGTGCGTTCGGCGACGTCCGTGGTGGCCTTGCCCTTCTGCAGCAGGTCCTCGAACTCCTTGTTGCACCAGATCGCGTAGTTGGACTGGCCGATGGCCGAGCAGCCGAGCAGGAACAGGAAGTTGTCCGGGTCGCCGTTATCGCCGGTCCAGCCGAGCTGGAAGGCGCCGTCACGATCCTTGGCCTTGCCGCGTTCGCGGTATTCGGTCCACTCATAGGAGACGATCTCGGCCTTGACGCCGACCTTGGCATAGTCAGCCTGGATCAGCTCCGCGACGCGCTGGGCGTTCGGGTTGTACGGACGCGACACCGGCATCGCCCAGATCTTCATCTTGAGATCCTTGACGCCTGCTTCGGCCAGCATCTTCTTGGACGCTTCAGGATCGTACTGATCGTCCTTGATGTCCTTGTTGTAGGACCACATCGTCGGCGGGATCGGGTTGACGGCCACCTGGCCGGCGCCCTGATAGACCGCGTCGATGATCGCCTGCTTGTTGACGGCCATGTTGAGGGCCTTGCGGACCTCGACCTTGTCGAACGGCGCGACGGTCGTGTTGTAGGCCATGTAGCCGATGTTCAGGCCTTCCTGCTCGGCAACGTGGAGGTTGGTATCAGCCTTCAGGCCGGCGATGTCCGCCGGGGCCGGATAGGACATGATATCGCACTCGCCGGCCTTCAGCTTCTGTGCGCGGACCGCCGGGTCCGTGGTGATCGCGAAGATCAGGTCGTCGATCTTCTGGCGGCCGCCGAAATAGCCGTCCCAGGCCTGATAGCGGATGACCGCGTCAACCTGGTAGTCGACGAACTGGAACGGGCCGGTGCCGACGGGCTTCTGCGAGAACTGCTGCAGCGTGCCGGCCTTCTGGAGCTGGTCGGCATATTCCTTCGACACGATCGAGGCGAAGTCCATGCCGAGGTCGGGCAGGAAGGCGACTTCCGGCTTGTTCAGCACGAACTTGACGGTGTGGTCGTCGACCACGACGATTTCCTTGAGCAGGTCCGGGAAGCCCATGCCGGCGAAGTATTCCCAGCCGGTGCCGGCCAGGTAGCTGTACCACGGGCTGTCCTTCTTCCACTGGCGCTCGAAGGAGAACTTGACGTCTTCGGCGGTGAGTTCACGGGTCGGCTTGAACCAATCGGTGGTCTGGAACTTCACGCCCTTGCGCAGCTTGAAGGTGTATTCCTTGCCGTCGTCGGAAACGGTCCAGCTCTCGGCGAGGCCGGGCGAGATGGTGGTCTTGCCATGGTCGAATTCGACCAGACGCGAATAGATGGTGCGCGACGATGCGTCGAAGTCGTTGCCGCCGCTCCACGGCGACGGATCGAAGCCTGCCGGCGACGCTTCGGAGCAGTAAACCAACTGCTTGGCGTTCGCCACGCCACCAATGACGGTTGCGGCCAGCAACGCGGCCGCAAAAGTCAGTTTCGTTTTCATTGAGCACTCCCTGGTGTTCTGCCAAGCCCCTCTATAGGCTCGCGAAGCGCGCATATAAGCACCGTTTTTGTGGTATTGGAACTCCCTGTCTGCCTAGCAGGCCGGTTTGGGAATGAAATTCTATCAGACTTGAAAATTGCGATATAAATGTTTCGCTATTTGCTTATCACGGGAATGTGAAAGCCTGTATCTTTCGTTGAGGTGCAAAAACCTCCTACGACCCATTCGGGCAAAAAAGGACGCGCCCAGCGGGCTATAGGCATCGCGTCGCAGAATCCTGCCCGGGTGCCGTTGGGGCAAGACTTGCACGGCGATGAATTGTCGCAATACATAGTCGACAGAAGGGTTTTCAGCGCCAATCGGCGTCGGTCGCATCGCACAAGCCCCCACCCAAGAGGGGCCTGGCCGGCCCAGCTATCGTCCAGGGAGGAGCACGTGGTGAAGGCAGCGAAGACGACGGGTGCGACGAAGGCAGCGAGCAAGGCGCCAGCCGCCGCAGCGAAAGCGCCGGTGAAAGCGAAGGCCGCGGCGGGAAAACCCGCCGTCAAGGCAGCGCCGCCCAAGACGACTGCAGCCAAGGCGACCAGTGCAGGTAAGGCCGCGCCCGCCGCAAAGCCGGCATCGAAGCCCACGGCACCCAAGGCAGTGTCCGCAAAGTCCACCAAGACCGCTCCTGTGGCATCTTCGGCCCAGTCATCCAGGAAGGCGGCTTCGGCGAAAGCGCCAGCCAAGCCCACGGCCGCCAAAACCGTCTCCGCGAAACCTGTCGCTCCGGCCAAGCCGGTTACGGCCCCGACAAAAACCTCGACCGCGAAGGCACCGGCAAAGGCCGTCGTAGCCAAGGCCGAAACGGCTCCGGCAAAACCGGCCCCAGCGGTGAAGAAAGCGGCGGCGCCGGCGAAAAAACCGGCCAAGACCGCAGCCTCGAAACCAGTCCCTGCCAAGACCGCGCCGCCGGCGGTTGCCGCTGCCGCGAAACGGCCTGCGAAGAAGGCGGCAGCGAAGTCCAAACCGCAGCAGGCGAAGGCTGCTGCAAAGACCGATGCGGCGAAGGTTACAGCCGCGCCCAAGGCCCCGGTGAAGGCCGCCGGCAAGGCTCCGGCAAAGGCTGCCAAGACAGCGAAGCCTGCTGCCAAACCTGCSAAGACCACCGCTGCCGCGGCCAGCGCGAAGGAGCTGCCAAAGGCGATCGCGGCACTGGCCGCCGGCCAAGCGGCAAAACCCTGGCTCGCCAGCTACCCGAAAAACATCCCGGCCGAACTCGGACCGATGCCGGCGGCTTCGATCGGCGATTTCCTGGTCGACACCTGCCGGCAGTTCGCCAGCCGTCCTGCCTACACCTGCATGGGCAAGACGCTGACCTATGCCGAGCTCGAGCGGCTTTCGGCCGGGTTCGGCGCTTATCTGCAATCGCTCGGCCTCAAGCCGGGGGCCCGCGTCGCGTTGATGATGCCGAACGTTTTGCAGTATCCTGTGGCGATGATGGCGGTGCTGCGGGCCGGTTACATCGTCGTCAACGTCAACCCGCTCTACACGCCGCGCGAGCTTGAGCACCAGCTGAAGGATTCCGGCGCCGAGGCGATCGTCATCCTGGAGAATTTCGCCACCACCTTGCAGGCGGTCATCGCCCGCACCCAGGTCAAGCATGTCGTCGTCGCGTCGATGGGCGAATTGCTGGGCGGCCTCAAGGGCGCGATCGTCAATTTCGTCGTACGGCGGGTGAAGAAGATGGTGCCGGCCTGGTCGCTACCGGGGCATGTGCGCTTCGGCGCCGCGCTGCGCGCCGGCCAGGGCATGAGCCTGAAGCCGGTCAAGGTTGTGCTCTCCGACGTCGCCTTCCTGCAATATACCGGCGGCACCACCGGCGTCTCGAAAGGGGCGACGCTGCTGCACTCCAACATCCTGGCCAATGTCGCCCAGAACGCGCTGTGGACCGAGGACGCTTATGTTTTGAAGCCGAGGCCGGCACAGGTGATCAACATCTGCGCGCTGCCGCTCTATCACATCTTCGCGCTGACGGTGAACGCGATGATGGGCATGCAGATGGGCGCGCATTGCATCCTCATCCCCAACCCGCGCGACATTCCCGGCTTCGTCAAGGAACTGCAGAAATACCCGTTCAACATCTTCCCGGGCCTCAACACGCTGTTCAACGCGCTCCTCAACAACGAGGATTTCCGTAAGCTCGACTTCAAGCCGCTGATCCTGACGCTGGGCGGTGGCATGGCGGTGCAGAAGGCTGTGGCGGATCGCTGGAAGGCGTTGACCGGCGGCGCCATCACGGAAGGATACGGCCTGTCCGAGACATCGCCCGTGGCGACGGCCAACAAGTTCAGCGCCGGCGACTACACGGGAACCATTGGTCTGCCGTTGCCGTCGACGGAAATCGCGATCCGTGACGAGGATGGCAATACGCTGCCCTTCGGCGAGGTCGGCGAGATCTGCATCAGAGGCCCGCAGGTCATGGCCGGCTACTGGAACCGTCCCGACGAGACCGCGAAGGTGATGACGGCCGACGGCTTCTTCAAATCCGGCGACATGGGCTTCATGGACGACAAGGGCTACACCAAGATCGTCGACCGCAAGAAGGACATGATCCTGGTTTCCGGCTTCAACGTCTATCCGAACGAGCTGGAGGACGTGGTGGCGCAGCACCCTGGCGTGCTGGAAGTGGCCGCTATCGGCGTGCCGGACGAGCATTCGGGCGAAGTGCCGAAATTGTTCGTCGTCAAGAGGGACCCGGGGCTGACCGTCGAGACGCTGCTCGCCTATTGCCGCGAGAACCTGACCGGCTACAAGCGGCCGAAATATATCGAGTTCCGCACCGAGTTGCCGAAAACCAATGTCGGCAAGATCTTGAGGCGCGAACTGCGCGGATAGTTCCGGCTGAGATCGGGCTCGCGGCGCGGCTGTTCGCGCGGGGGCAGCGTGCCGTTTCGAGGCTGCGGTTGCCGTGGTTGCGGGCCATGGTGCCGGCATGCGAAGTTGCCGGCATTACCGATGGAGATTCGCCGATGGTGCCGAGAACGTCCGCTCTGGTCCTGCTGCTGCTTCTGGCTGGCTGCGCCGGCGATTACTCGCTGGTATCGCGGCAGGACGCCGACCTGCAGTCGTCGCTGCAATACGACAAGGTCGAATGCAAGCAACTGATCGCGCAGCGCGATGGCCTCGCCAAGGCGAATGGGCTGACGTCGAACGCCAAACCGGTCTTCGCTGAAACGCCGCTCGGCCTCGGCCCAGTGCTGCCGGACATCCGGTCGGCCAAGCGGCAATCATCCGACAAGGCCTCCGCCCAGATCGATGCGATGAACCGCTCGCTGATCCGGCGTCAGTGCATCCCGAAGCCGGCCACGACTTGATCGGGACGGCTTCTGCCCAAAAGTCCAGCGTCTGAAGCGGTGTGCTGCGGCTCGGACCGGGCTGGAAAAGCCTAGTAGCCGGCGGCGCGGTCGACCGTGTTTTGCAGAGCCTCGCCGCGCTCCACGGCTGCCATCTGAGCCAGCATGGTCGGCACCAGGTGATTGGGGTCCGACGTGGCGGCCGCATGCGGCGTCACATAGACCTTCGGGTGGCTCCATAGCGGGCTTGTCTTGGGCAGCGGCTCCACCTCGAACACGTCGAGGCTTGCCTCCTTCAGGGTGCCGTCGTCCAGCGCGCGCAGAATGTCGGCATCCTTCTGCAGGCGGCCGCGGCCGGCATTGATCAGCACGGCGCCGCCGAGCCCGTTGCGTCGCCGCAATTCCTTCAGCAGGCCGTAGTTGACGATGCCCTGGGTGGTCGGCGTCAAGGGCAGAAGCACGACCAGGATATCGGTGGCGTTGAGGAAGGGGATCAGCCCGTTGTCGCCAGCATAGGTGGTCACACCCTCCATCGGCCGCACGGAGCGCGACCAGCCATTGACACGAAAGCCCAGCGACAAAAGCACCGAGGCGGCCGCACGGCCGAGCGTGCCCAGCCCCATGATGCCGACCGAAATATCGTTGGCCGGCCGTTGTTGCGGCTCGTGCCAGGTCTTCTTCTGTTGCTGGTGGCGATAGAGCATGCCCTGGCGGTGATGGTCGAGAACGCGCCAGACCACATATTCGGTCATGTACTGGGTGAGGTTGTCGGCCACCACCTTGACGATCGGCACGTTGGGCAGGCCGGGATCGTTGAAGATATGGTCGACGCCGGCGCCGATCGAAAAGATGGCGCGCAGATTGGGCAGGCCGGCAAGCAGGTTCGGCTTGTGTTTCCACACCACCGCATAGGTGATCGACGGGTCGTCCTTGCCGGCCGGCTCGGTCACCACGTCGCGTTCGGCCGAAAGAAGCTCATGCCAGCGCTGCGGGTGGAACCCGGTGACGGAAAGCAGGATGCGGCCTTTGTCCAGAACAGGCATTCTTTCTTCTTCCCCCGAATATGTGCTGAGGCCCGACCGCTATTCGCTGACGGCGCCGAGCGGCGCGGTCTCGATGCGGAAGGCGGCCGAGATCAGGGCCTTAGTATACTCGGTCTGCGGCCGCTCGAAAATTTGTTCTGATGGTCCAGCCTCGACCACCTTGCCGTTGCGCATGACAATGACGTCGTTGGCGAGCGCCCGGATCACCTTCAAATCGTGGCTGATGAACAGATAAGCGAGGTTATGCTTGGCCTGCAGGCTGCGCAGCAGATCCACAACCTGCGCCTGCACGCTCATGTCGAGCGCCGAGGTCGGTTCGTCCAGCATGACGAAGCGCGGCTTCAGCACCATGGCACGCGCGATCGCCACGCGCTGGCGCTGGCCGCCGGAGAATTCGTGCGGATAGCGGAAGCGCGTCGTGGGATCGAGCCCGACCTCGGTCAACACGTCGACCACACGCGTGTCGCGTTCGTCGGGCGTCAGCTTCGGCTCGTGGATCTTCAGCCCTTCCTCGATGATCTCTGCTATCGACATGCGCGGGCTGAGCGAGCCGAATGGATCCTGGAAGACGATCTGCAATTCGCTGCGCAGCGGTCGCATGGCGCCGAACGAAAGCTTGTTGATGTCGCGGCCGTCGAACTGGATCGCGCCGGTGGACGAGATCATGCGCGACAGCGCCAGGCCGAGCGTCGTCTTGCCGGAGCCGGATTCGCCGACCACGCCCAGTGTCTGGCCGGCGCGCACGGTGACATCGATGCCGTCCACCGCCTTCACGTGATCGACCGTCTTGCGGAAGAAACCCTGCTTGATCGGGAACCAGACCTTGATGTCGTTGCCGCGCATGACCGCCTTGGCCGTCTCGTCGGCGACCGGCGGCCGGCCTTTCGGTTCGGCGGCAAGCAGATGCCGCGTATAGGCATGCTGCGGATTGGCGAAGATTTCCCTGGTCGGGCCGGTCTCCACGATCTTGCCCTTGGTCATGACGCAGACGCGGTCGGCGATCTTGCGCACGATGCCGAGATCGTGGGTGATGAACAGCATCGACATGCCGTTCTTCTGCTTGAGCCTGGCCAGCAATTCGAGGATCTGCGCCTGCACCGTCACGTCGAGCGCCGTGGTCGGCTCGTCGGCGATCAGGAGTTGCGGTTCGTTGCCGAGCGCCATGGCGATCATGACGCGCTGGCGCTGGCCGCCGGACAGCTGGTGCGGATAGGCGTCGAGCCGTTTTTCCGGCTCGCGGATACCGACCTCGTTGAGCAGTTCCACGGTGCGCTTGCGTGCCTGCGCCTCGCCCATGCCCTGGTGCGTTCTGAGGATCTCGCCGATCTGCCGCTCGATCGTGTGCAGCGGATTGAGCGAGGTCATCGGCTCCTGGAAGATCATGGTGATCTTGTTGCCGCGCACGCGCCGCAGCTGCCGCTCGTCCAGCGAAAGCAGATCCTCGCCGCCGAACAGGATCTGCCCCGACGGATGGCTGGCGGGCGGATAGGGCAGAAGCTTCAGCACCGACAGCGCCGAAACCGACTTGCCGGAGCCGGATTCGCCGACCAGCGCTACGGTTTCGCCCTTGGCGATGTCGAAGGAAATGTGGTCGACGGCGGTCGAGACCTTGCCGCCTTGCAGGAAGGCAACCGAAAGGTCGCGGACGGAAAGAAGAGGGGTCTCGCTCACTTGAACGTCTTCCTCGGATCGAAGGCGTCGCGGGTCGCTTCGCCGATGAAGATCAGCAGCGACAGCATCAGCGAAATGACGACAAAGCCGGACAGGCCGAGCCAGGGTGCGTTGAGGTTGCGCTGGCCTTGCTTCAGCAGTTCGCCGAGCGAGGCCGAGCCGGGCGGCAGGCCGAAACCGAGGAAATCGAGCGACGTCAGCGTCGAGATCGAGCCGTTGAGGATGAAAGGCAGGAAGGTCAGCGTCGCCACCATGGCGTTGGGCAAGAGGTGGCGGAAGATGATGGTGTGGTTCGGCACGCCGAGCGCGCGGGCCGCGTTGACATATTCGAAGTTGCGGGCGCGCAGGAATTCGGCGCGCACGACACCGACGAAGGCGACCCAGGAGAACAACAGCATCAGGCCGAGCAGGATGAAGAAGCCCGGCGGCAGCACCGCCGCCACGATGAGCAGCAGATAGAGCACCGGGATGGCCGACCAGATTTCGATGAAACGCTGGAACAGGAGGTCGACCCAGCCGCCGAAATAGCCCTGAATGGCGCCCGCCGAGACGCCGATCAACGCCGAGCCGATGGTCAGTATCAGGCCGAACAGCACCGAAATGCGGAAGCCGTAGATGACGCGCGCCAGCACGTCGCGGGCCTGGTCGTCGGTGCCGAGCCAGTTCCAGTTGCCGACGACGCAGTCCGGGTCGGCTGCCTTCTGCGGATATTGCACGCAGCGTTTGTCGGCGCTGTATTGCCAGGAAGGCTTGGCGGGCGCCGCCTCCGGCACGGCGTTGTTGACGGTGCGATAGGAGTAGCGGATCGGCGGCCAGATCATCCAGCCATTGGCGTTGATCTCGTCGCGGATGACCGGGTCGCGATAGTCGGTGACGGCATAGAAACCGCCGAACTTCTCTTCCGGATAGGCGACCAGCACCGGGAACAGGATCTCGCCCTTGTAGGAGGCGATGATCGGCTTGTCGTTGGCGATGAACTCGGCGAACAGCGACAGCACGAACAGGACGAGGAAAATCCACAACGACCAGTAGCCGCGCCGGTTGGCCTTGAAGTTGGCCCAGCGGCGCTGGTTGAGCGGGGAGACGCGCGGTCGCGCCACCGGTGCGACCTCGGCGACGGGATTGGCAGCACGTTCGGCTGTCATACGTCCCTCCGCTCGAAGTCGATGCGCGGATCGATCCAGGTGTAGGTCAGATCGGAGATCAGGCTGATGAACAGGCCGATCAGGGACATGATGTAGAGATTGGCGAAGACGACCGGATAGTCGCGGTCGACCACCGATTTGAAGCCGAGCAGGCCGAGCCCGTCGAGCGAGAAGATGTTTTCGATGAGCAGTGAGCCGGAGAAGAAGGCCGAGATGAAGGCGCCTGGAAATCCGGCGATGACGATCAGCATGGCGTTGCGGAAGACATGGCCATAAAGCACCTGTCGCTGCGACAGGCCTTTCGCCCGTGCGGTCACCACATACTGCTTGCGGATTTCCTCGAGAAACGAGTTCTTGGTCAAAAGCGTCGTCGTGGCGAAGGCCGACAGCACCATGGCCGTCAGCGGCAGAGCGAGGTGCCAGAAATAGTCCAGGATGCGGTGCGGCCAGCTCAGCTGGTCCCAATTGTCGGAGGTCAGCCCGCGCAGCGGGAACCAGTCCCAGAACGAGCCGCCGGCGAACAGGATCATCAACAGGATGCCGAACAGGAAGCCCGGAATGGCGTAGCCGATGATGACGATGGCGCTGGTCCAGGTGTCGAAGGGCGAGCCGTCCTTCACCGCCTTGCGGATGCCGAGCGGGATCGAGATCAGGTAGGAAAGCAGGGTGATCCACAGGCCGATCGAGATCGAAACCGGCATCTTTTCAAGGATCAGGTCGACCACCGAAATGTCGCGGAAATAGCTGTCGCCGAAATCGAAGCGGGCATAGTTCCACAACATCAGCCCGAACCGCTCCAGCGGCGGCTTGTCGAAGCCGAACTGCTTCTCCAGCTTGGCGATGAATTCGGGATCGAGGCCCTGCGCGCCGCGGTATTTCGAACTCACGTCGCCGGCAACGTCGAAATTGGTGCCGCCGAGATCGCCGCCACCCCCGCCACCCAGCCGGTCGCTGGCGCTGCCGCCCTGGTTGGTCAGCTTGGCGATGACCTGCTCGACCGGTCCGCCAGGCGCGAACTGCACCACGGCGAAGGAAATCGCCATGATGCCGAACAGCGTCGGGATCATCAGCAGCAGGCGGCGCAGGATATAGGCGCCCATCAGGCTCTGCCTCGCGGGTCGCTGTGTCGGATGCCGTTCAAACCGTCAGGCTTTGCCAATCTTCGCCGCCTTGTCCTTATCCAGCCACCAAAGCGTCTCCACCGGGAAGGCATAGTCCGGTTTCGGCTCCTTGAAGCCGAACATGTCCCAGAACGCCACCCAGTGATTCGCGTTGAGATAGTTTGGAATCCAGTCGTGCCGCGCGCGCAAGACCCGATCGAGCGCGTGCATGGCAACGACCAGGCTTTGCCGGTCCTTGGCAACACCAACCGCGTCGATCAGTGCGTCGACGGCCGGGTCCGCGACGCCGGCGTAGTTCCGGGTGCCTGGCATCGCGGCACTGCGCGAATGGAAGAACTGTTCCATGTCGTCCTTCGTCGGCGTCGGTGAAAACTGAAACGCGACCACGACCAGGTCGAAATCGAACGCCGAAAGGCGCCGCTGATATTGCGGCGTGTCGACGATGCGGAAGGTGGCGTCTATGCCGATGGCGCGCATATTTTCGACGAAAGGCGAGAGGACGCGCGAAAACACCTCCTCGTCGGTCAGCAATTCCAGGGTCAGCGTTTCGCCCTTGTCGTTCTGGACAAAGGCGCCATTACGCTTCCAGCCGGCTTCGGCGAGCAGCCTTGACGCGGTGCCGAGCATCTTGCGGTCTCGGCCCGAACCGTCGGAGACCGGCTGCATCACCGCCTCGCCGAATGCTTCTTCAGGAACCTTGCCACGCAACGGCTCCATCAAGGCGAGTTCGGCGGCGGTCGGCTTGCCTTCGGCGCGATAATCGGAAAGTTCGAACAGCGATTGCGAGCGCTGGTAGAGACCGTAGAAGAAGTTCCGCTGCGTCCACTCGAAGTCGAAGCAGAAGCCGATCGCCTCGCGCACCTTGATGTCGTGAAAACGGTCGCGACGCTGATTGAGCGCCATGGCCTGCATGCGCGGCCGTTTCTCGGTCGGGAACTCGCGCTTGACGACCCTGCCTTCCTTGACGGCCGGAAAATCATAGTCGATCGCCCAGCTGCGCGAGACGGATTCCTCGCGAAAGAAGACGTCGCCTTTCTTGAGAGCCTCGAAATTGGCGCGGCGTTCGAGATAAAAATCGATGCGGATACGGTCGAAATTGTTCTGGCCGCGATTTACCGGCAAGTCCTTGCCCCAATAATCGGCGACGCGCTCATATTCGATGGTCTGGCCGGCAGCCACCTTGCCGACCCTGTAGGCGCCGGAGCCAAGCAACGGACGCATGCCGCCCTTGAACCCATTGGCCTCGATATCGGCCTTGGACAGGATCGGAAAGCCAATCAGCGAGAGGATGAGACGTTCGGTCTGTTTGCTGTCGAAAACCAGGCGCAGCGTCTGCTTGTCGTCGGCGATGGCATCAGCGAGATGCGCGAGCGGAATGGAGAAATCCGGAGCGCCGTCCGTCTTCAGAAGCTTGTAGCTGAAAGCGGCATCTTCCGCGGTGAGCGGCGAACCGTCGTGGAAACGCGCTTCGGGCCTGAGCTTGAAGGTGAAGGAATTGCGGTCAGGTGCAATCGTCACCGTCTCGGCGACCAGACTGTACGATGAATCGGGCTCGTCCAGCGCCGATGCCATGAGCGAATCGAAGCACAGTTCCATCCGGGGCGGCGCGTCGCCCTTGAGAATGAACGAATTCAGCGTGTTGAAGGTCTGCGGGTTCTGGTTGAACACCCAGCTGGACGGCGCGAAGTTGAACGTGCCGCCCTTCGGAGCGTCCGGGTTCACATAGTCGAAGTTCTTGAAACTGACCGCATATTTGAGGTCGCCGAAGGCAGAGAGCCCGTAAAGGGGTGTTTGTGTCGGGCTGGCGGCGAAGACCCGGCTCGGCAGAAGTGTCGCTGCGGCGGTCGCTGCGCCAAGCGCCAGCACTTCGCGGCGGGAAGGGCCCGCCATCAATTGAGGCCCTTGTATTTGGCGGCCAGCGCCTTTTCCTTATCGACGTCGATCCACCAGGAATCGAGATCCGGCCCGACATAGGTCGGCTGCTTGTCGGGAATGCCGAATTTGTTCCAGTAGGCCAGCCATACATTCGGGCGCGAAAACTGTGGCACCACGTAGAAATTCCACAACAGCACGCGGTCGAGCGCCCGGGTCGCGGCAACCTGATCTTCCCGGTTGGAAGCGAAGATAACGCGATCGACCAGCGCATCGACGACCGGATCCTTGATGCCGGAATAATTGCGCGAACCGGGCGAGTCGGCTGCCTTTGACGACCAGTAATCGCGCTGCTCGTTGCCGGGGGAGTCCGATTGCGGCAGCACCACGGTCGTCATGTCAAAGTCGAAATTGCGGACGCGGTTGACGTACTGGCTGCTGTCGACGAAGCGCAGCGTGGCGACGATGCCGATCTTGCGCAGCATGGCGACATAGGGATTGAGCGTCGCCTCGGCGCCTTGCCGGAAGTCGAGAATCTCGAAGGCGAAGGGCTGGCCGGTCTTGGTGTTGACCATCTTGCCGTCCTTGATCGCCCATCCTGCCTGGGCGAACAGGTCCACGGCGGCCTTCAACACCTTGCGCTCGGCCTGCGGCGTATCGAAGGCGGGGATCTTGAATTCGTCAGTAAAGAGCTTCGGCGAAAGCTTGTCCTTGTATTGATTGAGGATTTCCAGCTCCTTGCCCTGTGGCAGGCCGCTGGAGGCCAGCTCCTCGCTGCCGATGAAGTAGCTGGTGATGCGGGTGTTCAGCCCGAAGGACTGGGTGCGATTGATGGTGTCGAAATCGTAGAGATAAGACAGCGCCTGGCGCACGTGCCGATCCTGGAACAGCGGCCGGCGTGTGTTGATTCCGAAACCCTGCATGCGTTGCAGCGAGGTGGCCTTGAACTCCTTCTTGATGACGTCGCCGGCTTTCAGTGCCGGGAAGTCGTATTTTGTCATCCAGCCTCGGGCGCTGTTTTCAGCGTTGATGTCTTCCAGCCCGCCCTTGGTGAAGGCAAGCCAGGCAGCGCTGTCATCGAGAAAATAGACATAGCGCTTGGTGTCGAAATTCTCGCGGCCGATCTTCACCGGCAGTTTGGCTCCCCAGTAATCGGGAACCCGTTCCCAGACGATTTCGGCGCCGGCCTTGAAGCTTTTCACCCTGTAGGCAGCGGAGCCGAGCGGAATTTCCAGCGTCGGCTTGGTCACGTCGCGCTTGTTGCCCTTGGCGTCCGTGCCTTCCCACCAATGCTTCGGCAGGATGGCAAGGTCGCCCATGATCTTGGGCAGTTCGCGGTTGCCCTTCTGGTTGAAGCGGAATTCCACCTCGCGGTCGCCGACCGCCACCGCCTCGGTGACGTTGTCGAAATAGCGGTTGTACATCGGGCTGTTCGCCTTCAGCACGTTGAACGACCAGATTACGTCGTCGACGGTGATCGGCTTGCCGTCGTGCCATTTCGCGCGCGGATCGAGGCGGTAGGTGGCTGACGAATAGTCCGCCGGGTATTTGTAGGCTTCCGCGACCAGCGGATGGCTGACGCTGCCTTCGTCGATCGCCTGTTCCATCAGCGTGTCATAAAGCAGGCCGCCGCCGAACGCCGCGAAGCCAGCTGCCGGCGAGCCTTGAACGATGTAGGGATTGAAGCTGTCGAAGCTGCCCACGACGGTCGAATTCAGCGTGCCGCCTTTGGGCGCGTCAGGATTGACGAAGTCGTAGCGCTGGAAATTCTCGCCGTATTTCGATTCGCCGAGCAGCGAGGATGTGGTGCGCCATTCGTCGGCCGATGCCGCCTGGATGCCGATGACAAGGGCGGCACCCGCCGCCAGGAACTTCAAGGGCATACCGAGCCGGAAACGCTGCATTCGTGATCCTTCTGCCTATGGCTGGCGGTTCGTGCCGGCACTTTAGCTTATTCGCGGTCAGCCGAAACCGGCGGAGACCAGCTTCTTGCCCGCGAACAACAAAAAAGCCGGGGTGAACCCGGCTTTTTCGTGATCATTGCTAGGATAAATCCGTCACTGCGCGGGCTTTGCCTCGGCCGGCTTGGCATCCGCCGGGGCGGA
The DNA here is from genome assembly GCF_052115345.1 of Mesorhizobium sp. 2RAF21. Classification (NCBI taxonomy): domain Bacteria; kingdom Pseudomonadati; phylum Pseudomonadota; class Alphaproteobacteria; order Hyphomicrobiales; family Phyllobacteriaceae; genus Mesorhizobium; species Mesorhizobium sp. 2RAF21. Next base: position 469,297 of record NZ_JBFRGM010000001.1, read on the forward strand.
AGCAGGCGTGGCTGCCGGCGCGGCACCGGCTTCCGGCAGCGCTGCCGGGCTGTCGGAAAGCGTGCGCAGATAGGCAAGCAGGTTACCGCGGTCCTCGTCCTTGGGCAGGCCGGCGAAGCCCATGGCGGTGCCCTTCACGAAGCCCTTCGGCGAAGTCAGGAAATGGTTGAGGTTCTCGAAGCTCCACTTGGTATCGCCACCCTTGGCGAAATCCTTCATGCCGGCCGAATAGGCGAAGCCTTCATGATGGGCAACCGGGCGGTTGACGATGTCCCACAGGTCCGGACCGACCTTGTTGGGGCCGCCCTTTTCGCCGCTGTGGCAGGCCTGGCACTTCTTGAAAACGGCGGCACCGGCGTCGGCAGTGCCCGCGGCCAGAAGCTCGGCGACCGGCTTGGCGGCCTTGACTTCCTTGGCGCCACCACCGGCTGCTTCGGGCTCAGCCGCCTCGATCGTGAAGCCGGGCTTCGCGGGCTTGGGTGCGGCGAACAGCGAGTCGGAGACGATACCGACCGAGAAGACCACGAACACGGTTCCCAGCAGGCCGGCCAGTATCTTGTTGACTTCGTTGGAATCCATGCACCCCAGCTCCCTTTTCCGGCGGACCGTTCCGTCCTTCCGGCCGTCGGTATCGAGACCCTCCCCGTCGAGGGGGCCAAATCGGGCGGAAACTAGGTCTTTTGCTATTCGGTTGCAACACCTATAAGGGCGCTTCCAGTGAGACCTTTTGCCACTTTCCGCCTTACCCATCCCAGTTCCGCGTCATCCATGTCCACCTTGATCCTGATTCCGGCCCGCATGGCCTCCACCCGTCTGCCGGGCAAGCCGCTGGCCGACATAGCCGGCAAGCCGATGATCGTTCATGTCGCGGCCCGCGCCGCCGAGGCGGGGCTCGGCCGTGTCGCGGTGGCGACCGACACCGAGGCGGTGGCACAGGCCGTTCGCGCCCATGGCTTCGAGGCGGTGATGACCCGCGCCGACCACCAGTCCGGCTCGGACCGCATCTTCGAGGCGCTGACCGCGCTTGATCCGAAAGGCGAGGTCGAGACGGTCGTCAACGTGCAGGGCGACCTGCCGACCATCGAGCCGGGCATCATCGGCGCTGCGTTGAAGCCATTCGAGGACAGCGCGGTCGACATCGCCACGCTTGGCGTCGAGATCACGCGCGCGGAAGAAAAGACCAACCCGAATGTGGTCAAGATCGTCGGCTCGCCTCTGTCCGGAACCCGGCTCAGGGCGCTCTATTTCACCCGCGCCACCGCCCCATGGGGGGAAGGCCCGCTCTATCACCACGTGGGGCTCTATGCCTATCGCCGCGCCGCGCTGGAGCGCTTTGTTGCGCTGAAACCGTCGGCGCTCGAGCAGCGCGAGAGCCTCGAGCAACTGCGCGCGCTGGAGGCCGGCATGCGCATCGACGCCGAAATCGTCCGCTCGGTCCCGCTTGGCGTCGATACGCCCGAGGATCTGGAACGCGCGCGCGAAATACTGTCACACTGAAGGTTGAAGCATGTCTCCTGCCCCCACCAACCGCATCTCTTTCCAGGGCGAACCGGGCGCCAATTCCGACACCGCCTGCCGCAACATGTTCCCGACGATGGAACCGCTGCCCTGCCCGACCTTCGAGGATGCGTTCAACGCGGTGGAAAGCGGCAAGGCCGATCTCGCCATGATCCCGATCGAGAACACCATCGCCGGGCGCGTCGCCGACATTCATCACCTTCTGCCGGAATCGAAACTGCACATCATCGGCGAATATTTCCTGCCGATCCATTTCCATCTGATGGTGCTGCCCGGCGTCCAGCGCGCCGAGATCAAGACCGTGCATAGCCATATCCATGCGCTTGGCCAGTGCCGCAAATACATCCGCAAGAATGGCTGGAAGCCGGTGGTGGCCGGCGATACCGCCGGCTCCGCCAAGCAGGTGGCGGCCATAAAGGACCGCACCATGGCGGCGCTGGCGCCACGGCTCGCCGCCTCCCTCTATGGGCTCGATATCCTGGAAGAGAATGTCGAGGATACCGATTCCAACGTCACGCGCTTCGTCGTGCTGACCAAGTCGAAGCAATGGGTGGAACGCCCCTCGCCCGACGCCAAGATGATGACGACCTTCATCTTCCGCGTGCGCAACGTGCCGGCCGCGCTCTACAAGGCCATGGGCGGTTTCGCCACCAACGGCGTCAACATGACCAAGCTGGAGAGCTATCAGCTGGGCGCCTTCACCGCGACGCTGTTCTACGCCGACATCGAGGGACATCCGGAGGACCCGGGCGTGAAGAACGCGCTGGAGGAGCTGCGCTTCTTCTCCAAGGAAGTGCGCATCCTCGGTGTCTACCCGGCCAGCGATTCGCGCGAGCAGTGGAAAGTGGCGGACTGAGGTCCTGCCACTAGGGCAGCACGGCTTCCGCTTCGATCTCGATCAGCCATTCCGGCAAGGACAGTCCGGTGACGATGATCCAGGACGAGGGTGGCGGATTGCTTGGGAAAGCGCGGCGTAGTGCTTCTGTGATCGGCCTCTGATCGTCCCGCGCCGCCTCGGCGATGTAGATGCGCAGCATCACCACATGCGAAAGATCGCCACCCGCCTGCTTCAGCAGATAGTCGATATTGTCGAGCGCTTTAACGGTTTGCGCGCCGATGCCGCCCTCGACGGTCTTTTCGTTCTCGTCGACGCCCACCTGGCCCGAAAGCAGCAGCCTGCGGCCTCCCTCCACCATCATCGCCTGGCTGAAACCATATTGAAGGCTGTCGAACAGCCCGTCGGGATTGATCGTGTGGCGTTGCGTCAAGGCAGGCTCCGGCTGGCAGGTCGATCGAGCGGCCGCGCTCGCGTGGCGGCGGAACCGTCATATCGGAGTGGTGGATGTGGATTTCCAGCCCGGCGGCTCGGTTCGATCATCCAAAACGATACCTGTCACGGGCAGGGCTCGAACGTCAGCTTCGTTGCGCCAGCTGCAATTCAGCCTTCGCTGTCTACCCAGGCCTTGATCAGGTGATGCGCGATGGCGCCGGGCGGCGGCGTCATCAGCCCGTCCGGATGCCTTCGCTCCAGCATCTGCCGCGTCTCCTCGCGCGAGAACCAGCGGCAATCCTCCAATTCGTTGAGATCGGGCTGGATGTCCTCGTTCAGCGCCTCGCCGAAACAGCCGATCATCAACGAATAGGGGAACGGCCAGGGCTGGCTTGCGTGGTAGACAACGCGGCCAAGCCGGATGCCGGCCTCTTCCAGCGTTTCGCGGCGCACGGCGGCTTCGATCGTCTCGCCGGGCTCGATGAAGCCCGCGAGCGAAGAATACATGCCGGGCGAAAAATGCGGGCCGCGGCCGAGCAGGCATCGTTCACGCGACACGGTCAGCATGATCGCCACCGGATCGGTACGGGGAAAATGGTCGGTGCCGCAGGCCGGGCAGTGGCGCCGGTAGCCGCCGGCACGCATTTCGGACGGGTTGCCGCATTTCGAGCAGAAGCGGTGGCTGGCGTTCCATGACAGGAGTGCAGCGCCCTGGGCGAGGGCGCCGAGCGCGGCCTCGTCGATGAGCCCCTGGATGTAGACGGAGCGATGGTCGATCGCCTTGATCGTTTCAGGCAGAGCTTCCGGAACCATCGCCGCCGGCGCCGCCAAGATGGGCGTTCCATCGGAAAAACCGAGCAGAATCGCATCGGCGAGCTGAGTCTCGACGCCCTGGCTCTCGGCCTGGTCGAACCAGGGATCGAAGGCGCCGTCCTTGAGCTTGAGATACAGTCGGCCGTCCCGCATCGGCAGGATGCGGGCGCGGGGGTCGGCCAGCGCAACCGTCACGCAATCGTCGGAACGGTGTTCGGACTGGCGGTCGATATGGTTGCCGGCAAAACCGACGAACTGGCTGGGCTCGCGCAATGGTGCGTCGAACAGGCGGAAGCTCATTGGGGAAACTCGGAGGTCAGGAGGTCGGGGGACTTTGTCCGCGATTTATAGCGCTGCCTTCACCTGTTCGGCAAACCGGTGAAGGTCGGACCGTTTGTAAGGCTCACGCAAGCCGTGGCCCCAGACCGGGCCCGGCCAGCCAGGGTCGCCCTCGTTGCGGGCGATGACATGGAGATGGAGCTGCCGGACGATGTTGCCGAGGGCGCCGGTGTTGATCTTGGTGCAGCCGGTCGCCCGCTTCAGCGCTTGCCCCACCATATTGGCTTCGAAGGTCAGCATCGCCTGGTCGAGCGGCGTCAGGTCATGCAATTCCTCGATGCCGTGCCGTTGTGGCACCAGGATGAGCCAGGGCCAGCGGCAGTCGTTCATGATGCGCAGTTCGCACAGGCCGAGCCACAACAATTGTTCGCTGTCTGCCTCCAACCGGGCATCCAGCGAAAATCCGGCCTTCAGGCCAGGCAGCATCGGCATTCCCCCAGAGGTTTGGAGGAAGGCTAAAACGGCGCAGAGCCCGCCGCAAGCACTTCCTTGCCCTGCCCCAATGATCTGTCATGGCACTCCACCCTTGCATTCCGCCGCCAAATTGCCGATATGGGGGTGGGAGGTTGGTGGTGGACGATCCACTCGCCAACCGGGTCAGGTCCGGAAGGAAGCAGCCCTAACGAGCCCGGAACGGGTCATTGTTCCAGCCTCCCGCCTTCTTCGCCCTTCTCCCGCGGTCCTTCTGTCGCTAACAATGACGACGCGCAGTTCAGCGGGTGAAACTCTTTTGCGGGAACAGGCTCCAGGGAGCATTGAGGGCGGATGAGCGAAGCCGGAAACAAATCCGCACCGGAAAAAGCCCCCGGCGGCTACCGTGTCCTGGCGCGCAAATACCGCCCGTCCAATTTTTCGGAACTGATCGGCCAGGAGCCGATGGTGCGGACGCTGACCAATGCGTTCTCCACCGGCCGTATCGCGCAGGCCTGGATGCTGACCGGCGTACGCGGCGTGGGAAAGACAACCACCGCGCGTATTCTTGCGCGCGCCCTCAACTATAAAACGGCCGAAATAGACCGCCCCTCCGTCGATCTTTCCGTGCCGGGCGAACACTGCCACGCGATCATGGAAGGCCGCCATGTCGATGTCATCGAGATGGACGCCGCCTCCCACACCGGTATCGACGACATTCGCGACATCATCGACCGCGTGCGCTATGCGCCCGTCTCGGCCCGCTACAAGGTCTACATCATCGACGAGGTTCACATGTTGTCGACGCAGGCCTTCAATGGCCTGCTGAAGACGCTGGAAGAGCCGCCGCCGCATGTAAAATTCATCTTCGCCACCACCGAGATTCGCAAGGTGCCGATCACGGTTTTGTCGCGTTGCCAGCGTTTCGACCTGCGCCGCATCGATGCCGCCATGATCAAGGCCGACCTTCGGCGTATCGCCGGGCTCGAACAGATCGAGGTCGAGGACGACGCGCTCGCCATGGTCGCGCGCGCCGCCGAAGGCTCGATGCGCGATGCCCAGTCAATCTTCGATCAGGCGATTGCCCACAGCGCCGGCAATGTCACGGCGGAGGCGGTGCGCTCGATGCTCGGCCTTGCCGACAGGGCCCGTATCGTCGACCTGTTCGAACAGGTCATGAAGGGCGACGTCGCTTCGGCCCTGCAAGGCTTGCGGGCGCTCTACGATGTCGGCGCCGATCCGGCCGCCGTTCTCACCGATCTTGCGGAATTCAATCACCTGGTTACGCGCCTGCGCTTCGTGCCGGGCGCCGCGGACGATGCGGCGCTGAGCGAGGACGAGCGCGTGCGCGGCCTCGAGTTCTCGCAAACGCTCTCCGTGCGCGTGCTGTCGCGCAGCTGGCAGATGCTGCTCAAGGGCATTCCGGAGGTGCAGAACTCCAACCGCCCGGTGAGTGCCGCCGAAATGGTGCTGATCAGGCTTGCCCATGCCGCCGATCTGCCAACGCTCGACGAGGCCTTGAAATCGCTGGAAGCCGGCCTGCCGCTATCGTCCGCGACGGCGCGTGCCAATGGCAGCCCAACTCCCAACGGTGGCGGCAATACAGCCTCCGCTGCTGCAATGGCGTCGACGCGCATGCCGGTTACGTCCGGCGGTGGCCAGACCATGCGGCTCGTCGAGCCTGTCGCCGCGCCGGCCTTTGTGCCCGCACCGGAACCGGTGCAGGAACAGCAGACTGTGTCGGTCAAATCGCTGGCCGACATCGTCTCCCTCGCCGATCAAAACCGCGACATCGCTTTCAAGGTGCTGGTCAAGCGTTATGTCAGGCCGGTGCGATTCGAGCTGGGCCGTATCGACGTGACGCTGACGCCCGACGCTCCGAAGATGTTGCTGAACGACATGACCTCGAAGCTGCGGGCCTGGACCGGCCGCAGCTGGCTGGTGTCGCTGTCGAAGGAAGAGGGCGGCCCGACCATGGCCGAAGCCGAATCCGCGCGGCGTGAAAGCGCCATCTCCGATGCGCGCGCCGATCCGGCCGTGGCAGCGATCCTCGCCCGGTTCCCCGGCGCAAAGATCATCGACGTGCGCATTCCCGATGCCCCCGGTGGCGACGACGCGGACGAAAATCTGCCGTCGGAACCCGTGGCCGACGACGATACCGATATTTGAGAAGGACAAGACGATGAAAGATCTGCTCGGCCTGATGGGCAAGGCAAAGGAAATGCAGGCCAAGTTCCAGACCATGCAGGAGGAGATCGCTGGTCTCGAAGCCACCGGTCAATCCGGTGGCGGTCTGGTCAGCATCACGCTGACCGGCAAGTTCGAGATGAAGGTTTTGAAAATCGATCCGTCGTTGTTGAAGGAAGGCGAGGCCGAAATTCTGGAAGACCTCGTGCTGGCAGCACACAACGACGCCAAGACGAAGGTCGAGCAGGTGATGCAGGAAAAGACCAAGGCTTTGACTGCCGGCCTGCCGCTACCGCCCGGTATGAAACTGCCGTTTTAAGCGGCAAGACAATATACCATAATAATAGCGAGAGAATTGGAACAGAAAATCTTCATCAATTCTCTCGTTCTCGCTTTATTACAGAGTGTAACAATTAGTCATACATTGGTATTAACCCTTCAGTAACAGCTGTGGCACGCCGGTAAAATCCACGAATTGTTCACTCTGTTTGCCAAAGTAAGCCTTTGGCCATCTTTTTGCCCGAAAGTGTCTCATTCTTGCCGCATATCCTGGGGACAAGGCGGCGCGAAAATGAGGGACGTTTGTTGATCGCCAAGCGATGGAAAAGACCGTTCGTTCTGGGAACGGTGGTTCTGGCGCCCCTTTTGTTGGCCGCCTGCAGCCAGACAACCGGTAGCCACGGCATGTCGGTGACCAAATTCACCGATTCGGTCGCGCCGAGCTCCAAGGTTCGCCCCTACCGTTATTCCGCCCGCGATAAGGAATGCCTGTCGCGCGCGATGTTCTTCGAATCGAACCGTTCCAGCCGCGATGGCATGGTCGCCGTCGGCACCGTGGTGATGAACCGCCTGCGGTCCGGCAAGCATGGCAACGACGTCTGCACGGTTGTCGGCGAGCGTGGCCAGTTCGCGCCCGGCGTGATGACGCGCCGCATGAATTCCCGTGCCATGCCGGACGTGCAGGCGGCGGCCGAGGCCGTGCTCAACGGTGAGCGCTCCACCAAGCTGAAGAACTCGATGTACTTCCACACGGCGGGGCTGAAGTTCCCTTACAACAATATGCATTATGTGCTGGTTGCCGGCGGCAACGCCTTCTACGAAAAGCGCGGCCGCAACTGGCAGCCGCTGCCGGACGAGAACCCGGTTGCCATCGCCATGGCGACGCCGGCGGCACCGGTCGTGTCGAGCACGTCGACAGCCACCGCCTTCGCGACGACCAAGGCGACAAAAGCTGCCGTGACCGCGCCCGTGGTGATGGCTTCGGCCGAGCCGGCGCCGTTGCCGGTGATCACCGCTTCGGCTGTGCCGAGCGAACGACCGGCTCCGATCATGGCCTCCGCTTCGATGGCTGAACCGCAGCCGGTGATGTCGTTCCAGTCGACGCCGGACAATACCGACGCCATCGGCGCGCTCATCATGAGCGAGAGCCGTCCGCTGCAATGATCGGCGCGCCGGCCTGACCGGCGTCTCCGTTCGGATGGCGGTTTCCGTCCGCATCGTTGCGGACGCGCGCGGCTTTCAGTTTCAAACCGGCTGGAAAAATCCTACATCGGTGCGATGTCCAAGCGAATCGCCGGTCCCGAGATCGAACGCCTGATCCAGCTTCTGGCCAAGGTGCCGGGACTTGGCCCGCGTTCGGCACGCCGCGCCGCGTTGCACCTTATCAAGAAGAAGGATCAGCTGCTGTCGCCGCTCGCTGGTGCCATGAGCGAGGCAGCGGAAAAGGTGCGCATCTGCTCGAATTGCGGCAATGTCGATACCGCAGACCCCTGCATGATCTGCACCGATCCGCGCCGCGACGATGCGACGTTGATCGTGGTCGAGGACGTCTCCGACCTTTGGGCGCTGGAACGGGCTTCGGCCATGAACGTCCGCTATCACGTGCTCGGCGGCACGCTCTCGCCCCTGGACGGCATCGGGCCGGACCAGCTGAACATCCGTTCGCTGGTCGACCGCGTTGCCGCCGGCGCGATCAAGGAGATCATTCTGGCCGTCAACGCCACCGTCGAAGGCCAGACCACGGCGCATTATCTCACCGACCAGCTCTCCGGCTTCGAGGTGAAGGTGACGCGGCTGGCGCATGGCGTGCCGGTGGGCGGCGAGCTCGACTATCTCGACGAGGGCACGCTGGCAGCAGCGCTGAAGTCGCGCACGGCATTTTGATGCAGGGTTTTCGGGGAAGGGTCGGATGCACAGTTTGAACCCTCGCTACCTGCCCATCTTCCTGGCAAGGTTTTTGCTGTTGCTCGGGGTCGTTGCCGGTTTGACGGCCCCCGCCTCCGCCGCGTCCGTCGACGACCAATTCCGCGCTTGGCTGCAGAACGATCTCTGGCCCGAGGCCAAGGCAAAGGGCATTTCGCAGGCCACCTTCAAGGCCGCCTTCGACGGCGTGAGGCCCAACCTCAAGCTGCCCGATCTCGTCCTGCCGGGCGAGAAACCGAAGACGCCGAAGAAGCAGCATCAGGCCGAATTCGGTTCGCCGGGCGCCTATTTCGCCGAAAAGATCGTTGGCGCGGTCTCAAGCGGCGGCCGTGCGCGCGCCGGCAAATATACCGCCACGCTCAGCCAGATCGAAAAGCGCTACGGTGTTCCGGCGCCGATATTGCTGGCAATCTGGGGTCGTGAAAGCGGCTTCGGCACTGCCAAGATGCCGTACGATGCCTTCGAAGTGCTCGGCACCAAGGCCTTTCTGGCGACACGCAAGGACATGTTCCGCGAGGAGCTGCTGGCGGCGCTGGAGATCGTGCAACGCGGGCTGGCGCCGGTTGGCGCCATGAAATCCTCTTGGGCCGGCGCGCTCGGCCAGCCGCAATTCATGCCGACGTCTTTCCTGAAACACGCGGTCGATTTCGACGGCGACGGCAAGACCGATATCTGGAACTCGGTGCCGGACATCCTCGCGTCCATCGCCAACTATCTGACCCAGTATGGCTGGGTGAAGGGGCGCGGCTGGGGCTATGAGGTGACGGTGCCTGAAAGCGTGTCGTGTTCGCTGGAAGGACCGGACCGCGGCAAGCCGATCGCGGAATGGGCCAAGCTCGGCATCAAGCGTGTCGGCGGCAAGGCGTTCCCGGCAAGCGAGCAGAAAGCCGAGGGCTTCCTGATGATGCCGGCCGGCCGCAATGGTCCGGCGTTCCTCGCCACGCCCAATTTCTACGTGTTGAAGGAATACAATACGTCCGACCTTTACGCGCTGTTCATTGGCCTCGCCGCCGACCGTATCGCTCAAGGCGATCATCGATTTTCGGCGGACTGGGGCGCGGTCGGCGGGCTCTATCGCTCGGATATCGCAGCCCTGCAGCGCGCGTTGGAGAAGAAGGGCTACGACGTCGGCAGCGCGGATGGGCTGCCCGGCTTCAAGACCCGGCGCTCGATCGGCGAGTGGCAGGCCAAGAACGGCCGCGCGGCCACCTGTTACCCTGACACAGCACTGGTGCAGGCGGTGAAGTAACGGCGCGTTTGCGCCGTCATGCCGCCTTCGACAGTTCGCGGTGCACGTCTGCCAGAATCTCGAACGACCGCACGCGTGCCGCATGGTCGAAGACCTGCGCCGTCACCATCAGTTCGTCCGCCCCGGTACGCTGGATGAAGGTCTCGACACCTTGCCGCACCGTTTCCGGCGAGCCGACGACCGCGCAGGAGAGCGCCTGGTTGAGCATGGTGCGCGCGACGGGGTCGAGATCGCGGTCATAGTTCTCGACCGGCGGCGGCAGTTTGCCCGGTCGGCCGCTGCGCAGATTGACGAAAGCCTGCTGTAGCGATGTGAACAACAGCCGCGCCTCGGCGTCGGTCGGGGCGGCGATGACGTTGAGGCCCAGCATCACACGCGGCTTGTCGAGTTGTTTCGACGGTTCGAACCGCGTCCGGTAAACCTCCAGTGCCTGGTCGAGTTCGGCCGGCGCGAAATGCGATGCAAAGGCGTAGGGCAGGCCGAGCATGGCGGCGAGTTGCGCCCCGTATAGGCTGGAGCCGAGGATCCAGACGGGCACATCCTCGCCTTCACCCGGCACGGCGCGGATGCGCTGGCCTTCTTCCGCAGCTTCGAAATAGGCCATCAGTTCGACGACGTCGCGGGGGAAACTGTCCACGCCGGCGTCGAGATTGCGGCGCAGGGCGCGTGCGGTCAGCATGTCCGTGCCCGGCGCGCGGCCCAGTCCAAGATCGATGCGGCCGGGATGAAGGGCAGCCAGCGTGCCGAATTGTTCGGCGATCACCAGCGGTGCATGGTTGGGCAGCATGATGCCGCCGGCGCCAACGCGAATGGTGTTGGTGCCGCCAGCGACATGGGCGATCACCACGGCGGTGGCCGCGCTGGCGATGCCGGGCATGTTGTGGTGTTCGGCCAGCCAGTAGCGCTTGTAATCCAGCCGTTCGGCATGGCGGGCCAGATCCAGCGTGTTGGCCAGCGACTGCGCGGCGCTGCCGCCTTCGATGATCGGCGACAGGTCGAGAACGGAAAGATCGGTCATGGGCAGGCCCCGCTGGATGGTGAAACCGCATATAGGGTGGGGCCGATGAGGCAGCAAACCGACTGATTATGCCAGCGCTAACGCATCGGCCCGAAAATCGGGTTCAATTTTCGAAAGCACGACGCGCAAATTCAAAAGTGTTGGAGTACCCTTTGCTCGTCCGAATGGCCGCGCGGCGCTCTAATATGTCGTTGCATTGCAACATAAGCGTTCTATTCATGGCTGGCATACCGTTTTGGCGCTTGATCTCTGGCTTTGCGCGCGTATGTAAGCGGCGCACATAGACTTCAGGGAACTGGACTTGGCTATCTACAGGGAAAAAGACATTTTCGAGCGGCGTAATGCCGCGAACGAGGCAAAGAAGGCGCTTCTGGAGCGCTTCAAGGCGAAACCCGCAGCAGACGACCCCGCGGTGTTGGCCCGTCAGGCCGAACGCAAGGCGATTCTCGAGGCGCGCGCCGTGCGCGAGGCTGAGAAGGCTCGGCTGAAGCAGGAACGCCTGGCACGCGAAGCGGCCGAGAAGGCTGCGCGTGAAGCGGCTGCCGAGGCTGCAAGGCTGGAAGCCGAAGAGAAGGCACGCGAGGAAGCTGCCTTGCGCGATGCCGAAGAGAACGAGCGCATTGCCCGCGTTTTGGCCGACGAGGCCGAACGCAAGGCTAAGCGCGACGCACGTTATGCCGCGCGCAAGTCGCGCGTTGGCCGTACGCCCCCGGGCTTCTCGGCGCGCTGATTGCCTTCATGAACAAAAAAGACCCCGCTTCACCTCATGTGGAGCGGGGCTTTTGCATTTGCCGTCTAGCGGTAGCTGGGCCGGATTGACGCCGGTCTTACTGTCTGTCGAGCCGCGCCGGGCCGAGCATGCCCGTGTCGAGGCCGAAATCGACGATGCGCCCGGGCAGCGGCTGCCCGCGAACGAGCGCCGCACAGGCTTCGCCCATGGCGGCGGATGTCTGGATGCCGTAGCCGCCTTGTGCGACCAGCCAGAACAGGCCGGGCACGGAAGGGTCGAAACCGCCGACAAGGTCTCCGTCGCTGACGAAGGAGCGCAGGCCTGCCCAGACGCGGCTGGGGCGGCCCACGGGAAGCGTGGTCAACTCCTCGATACGGTGGATGCCGAGGGCGATATCCTCCATTTCCGGCTGCACGTCCTGCGGTGGCATCGGATCGGCATTGGCCGGCGAGCCCAGCAGCATGCCGGCATCGGGCTTGATGTAGCAGCTCTCGTCGGCGCTGATGAACATCGGCCAGCGGGTCACGTCCAGCCCGGCCGGCGGCGCGAACACGAAAGCGGTGCGCCGGCGCGGCTCCAGCCCGACCCGTTTGGCGCCGAGCAGGGCGCCGACTTCGTCGCCCCACGCACCGGCGGCATTGATCACGATCGGCGCGATATAGTCCTTGCCCGAGGCGGTGATGCGCCAGTCGGCACCGATCCGTTCGGCAGCGGTCACTTCGGCATTGTTGACGACGGTGCCCCCGGCACGCTTGAACCCGCGCAGATAGCCCTGGTGCAGGGCGTGCACGTCGATGTCTTCGGCCATTGAATTATAGACCGCACCGACCGTGCTTTCGGGGCGCAATACAGGAATCCAGGCTTTTGCGCCCTCGAAATCGAGCCGCTCGCCGGAGAGGCCGATCGAGCGGGCCGCCTCCTGATGTTCTTCCAGTAGATGCTCCTGCTCGGCGGACGCCACGACCAGCATGCCGCGCGGCGTCAGGATCGGATGCTCCGTAAAGCCGGCGGGCGGCGTTTCGAGGAAGGCCCGGCTCGCCTTGGTCAGCGCGCAGACCTGGCGCGTACCATAGGTTTCGCTGAACAGCGCGGCCGAGCGGCCCGTCGAATGGTAACCGGGCTGGCTCTCGCGCTCGAGCATGACCGTTTTCAGATGCGGCGCCAGCCAGTAGCCGACGGACGCGCCGGCAATGCCGCCGCCGATGATCAGGACGTCGGTCTTGACTGGCTCCTGCCGGTGGCCGGTTTCTTGTGTGGTCATCGGATGTTTCCTGGCGTCGGCTTCATCTCGACGCGACGTTTTCCTATGCGCTAAGCATTTTCAAAATTTGAAAACGACGTCAAGCGCCGGCTCGGCGCATGAACCCGAAAATCGGCATCGATTTTCGGGTTCATGCGCCATCTCAAAGTGCTAGAGCGTCCTTTGCGCGCCCGAACGGACGCGCGGCGCTCTAATGATCCAGCATCTCGATCAGCGCCGACTGGAAGTCCGGCTGCGCGCTGGAGCACACGGCAAGCACCAGCCCGTCGGCTTCGCTGACCGCGAGATAGGCATGTCCCATGGTGCTGTCGATGTAGATGCTTTCGCCCTTCTCCAGCCGCACCGGCGCATAATGCTCGGTGTGCACCTCAATGGTGCCTTCGAGCACATAGAGGAATTCCTCGCCGGAATGTTTGATGAGCGGGCCGAATTCATCCAGCGAGCGGGTGGTGATGCGCGTCAGCACCGGCACCATGCGCTTTTTGGTGATGTCGGTGCTGAGGTAAAGATAATCGTAGTTCTGGGTTTTTTGCCGCAGCCCGTCGCCCTGCAGATTGACTGATCGCCGGGTCAGCGGGTGGCCGGGGATTTCCGGTTCGGCCACCAGTTCCGCCATCGACAGGCCAAGCCCTTCGCTGATCTGCAGCAGCTTGTCGTAGGACAACGACATCTGGTCGTTCTCGACCTTGGACAGCGTCGACACCGCCACGCCCGTCTTGTGGCTGACATCGCTGAGCTTCCAGCCATGTCTCTGGCGCAGCGCCTTCAGGTTCGATCCGAGTTTCGGGTGCTTGGCCATCGATCCCCAATCATTGGTCCAGTTCGCCGATACGACGATAGCCGTTGACAATATCGGCAACAAGGAAAATCATTTGTCGTATCGGAAAATGGAATTCCCTTTCGCTGGATTGGGACACGAAAATCTGCCGGAGGCAGCTTCGGAGACGGTTGGCCGCGAAGTGGCCCGCCGTTGCCGGGGATTATCGTTTCGAGGAGGAAAGCAATGGCTCGGGAAGTGGAATGGGCGCGCATGACGGCGCCGGAGCTGCGCGCGATCGCCGAGCGCGGCAACGCACTGGCCATCCTGCCGGTCGGTTCGCTGGAGCAGCATGGGCCGCATTTGCCGGTCATCACCGATACAGCGAGCGCCGTTGCAGCGGCCGTGCGCGCGGCAAGGCTCGTCGCGGAAGACGTGCCGCTGGCGGTGCTGCCTGGCCTCTGGCTCGGCATGAGTGAACATCACCTGCCCTTCGGCGGCACCATCACGCTCGACTACGCCGCCTATCACGGCGTACTGCGGTCAGTCGCCCGCTCGCTGAAGGCACTCGGCTTCACCCGCCTGCTTATCGTCAACGGCCATGGCGGCAATGTCGATCCGCTGGCGGTCGCCATACGCGAACTGGCGGTCGAGTTCGACATGCCGATCGTGGCGACGACGCCGTGGTTCCTGGCGCAGGAGGAAACCTCCGCCCTGTTCGAAGCCGACGATGGCCCGAAGCATGCCTGCGAAGGCGAGGCTTCGGTCATGCTGGCAATCGCCGGAGACATCGTCAAAACCGACAAGTTCAAGGAGGCCGAAGCCTTGCAGGCCGGGCAGAACGAGGCACCGCATGGCGCTTCCCGCTTCTATTCCTTCTCCGAACGCGCGCCCAAGACCGGCACCTGGGGTTTTCCCAGCAAGGGCACGGCCGAGAAGGGCGAAAAGTTCCTGGCTCTGCACGCCCGCGAGGTCGCCAAACTGATCACCTCCGACATCCTGTGGACGCGGCCGGATCCGGTGTGGCGCCAGGGTCGCGGTCTGGAAACCACTGCCGGCCGCGTTGAATGAACCATCCATTGGGCGGCCCGCATATCAAGGAAGGCCGCCTTTCCACCCGCCGATGACACGACAATCAAGAAACGAAGGGGAAAGAACATGACAATTGTGCAGCGCGGCCGGTTGGTCACCAAGCTCGCCACCGGTGTCGCCATCACGGTCCTGTCCGGGCTGTTGGCCAGCCAGGCTTTCGCGAAGAGCCTCGTCTATTGTTCGGAAAGCGCGCCGGAGGGCTTTGATCCGGCGCTCTATTCCAGCAACTCGACCTGGGATGCCTCGTCCAAGCCTGTCTACAGCCGTCTCGTCGAATTCGAGAACGGCACCACCAATGTCGTTCCCGGCCTCGCGGAAAGCTGGTCGATCTCGGACGACAAGCTCGAATACACCTTCAAGCTGCACAAGGGCGTGAAGTTCCAGACCACGGACTATTTCACGCCGACCCGGGAGCTGACAGCCGACGACGTGCTGTTCTCGCTCAACCGCCAGCGTCTCAAGAACGATCCCTGGTACACCTACATCGCCGGCTCTAGCTATGAGATTTTCGAGAGCATGGAGATGCAGGCCCTCATCAAGGATATCGTCAAGGTCGACGACCAGACGGTGAAGATCGTGCTGAACCAGCCGTCCGGTTCGCTTCTGGCTATGCTTGCGATGGATTTCGGCTCCGTCATGTCGAAGGAATATGCCGACAAGCTTGCCGCCGCCGGCACCAAGGAAAAGTTGAACCAGCAGCCGATCGGCACCGGGCCGTTTCGCTTCGTCGACTATCAGCAGGACGCGGTCATCCGCTTCCAGGCCAATCCCGACTATTTCGGCCAGAAGC
Source organism: Mesorhizobium sp. 2RAF21 (assembly GCF_052115345.1). Taxonomy (NCBI): domain Bacteria; kingdom Pseudomonadati; phylum Pseudomonadota; class Alphaproteobacteria; order Hyphomicrobiales; family Phyllobacteriaceae; genus Mesorhizobium; species Mesorhizobium sp. 2RAF21. Next base: position 484,934 of record NZ_JBFRGM010000001.1, read on the forward strand.
CGAAGCTCGACGAACTGGTCTTCGCGATCACCATAGACCCCACCGCGCGCATCCAGCGTTTGCGAGCCGGCGAATGCCAGGTCGCGCCCTACCCGGCACCGGCCGACATCGCCGACCTCAAGGTCGACCCCAACCTGACGGTCATGGAGAAGCCCGGCCTCAACGTGGCCTACCTCGCCTACAACACGCTGATGCCACCCTTCGACAAGGTGGAAGTGCGCCGCGCGCTTAACATGGCGATGAACAAGCAGGCGATCATCGATGCGATCTTCCAGGGCACCGGGCAGGTGGCCAAAAACCCGCTGCCGCCCGGCATGTGGGGCTACAACGACGCGGTCGTCGACGACAAATACGATCCCGAGGCAGCTAGGAAGATGCTGGATGGGGCCGGGGTCAAGGATCTCAAGATGAAGATCTGGGCGATGCCGGTGAGCAGGCCTTACATGCCCAACGCGCATCGCACGGCCGAACTGATCCAGGCCGACTTCGCCAAGGTCGGGGTCACCGCTGAAATCGTCTCCTACGACTGGGGCGAGTATGTGAAACGGGCCCGCGACAAGGACCGCGACGGCGCCATCATCCTCGGCGCCACCAGCGACAATGGCGATCCCGACAATCTGATCAGCTATTTCTTCGCCTGTTCAGGCGTCGGTGGAGCCAATTTCGCCAACTGGTGCTACAAGCCGGTCGAGGAGTTGATGCAGAAGGCGCGCGTCACCTCCGACCAGGCCGAGCGCACGAAAATGTACCATCAGCTGCAGGTCCTGTTCAAAGAACAGGCGCCGTGGGCGACGCTCGATCACTCGACCGTTTCGCTGCCGATGTCGAAGAAGGTGTCGGGTTATGTGATGGACCCGCTCGGGTCGCATCGCTTCGAGACCGTCGATATCGCCGAATAGGCGATGGAGGCGAACTCCGCGGGCTCGTTCCCGCGGAGTTTTCTGTTCTTTCACGCGATCGCCATCGCGCTCTCTAGGCCACGGAAAATATCCCCGGGGATGCCCGCCAAACCTCGGGCGTTCGCCGCGTATTGGTTTTGCAGGTCCCCTAAATCTGTGTTAGCCTTTCTGAGGCTTTGTCCATGTGGGGGACAATGGCGAAGTACTTCTAATCGTTACTCGATTCAAAGTATCTGCCATCGGCCTTGGGACGGCTGGCTCTGGCATGTGCTGCTCATCCGTATTTTGGGGGATCGGGGTCGCCACGCATGGTCGATCATCAGGCGACACGGCAGCTTTCAACGATCTGCGCCATTGACGCAGTCGGGTTCTCGCGTCTGATGAACGAGAACCAGGAAACCGCTGTCGCCATCTTCCAGGAACGTCGGTCCGCTATTTCCGAGACCGTTGCCGAATTCGGCGGCCGTGTGTTCGGAGCCGCCGGCGACAGCATGATGGCGGAGTTCGGCAGCCCGGTGGAGGCGCTGCGCGCCTCGCTCGAAACCCAGGCACGTGTCGAAAAGCTCAACGCTTCGGTCGCGGAACAACTCAGGATGCCGTTCCGCATCGGCATCGCCACGGGCGTCGTCATTTTCGACGAGGGCGGCATCTTCGGCGACTGCGTGAACGTCTCGGCGCGCTTGCAGGAGTTTTCACCACCGGGCGGTGTCGCCATCACCGAGACGACATTCGAACACGTCAATGGCAAGCTTTCGGCGGAGTTCACCGATCTCGGCCCGCTGCCGCTCAAGAACATCGCCTTGCCGGTGCGCATCCTGATCGCCAATCCGGCGGCCACACAGGCGCCGCCGGCGGCGTTCGCCCAGGCGCGCTCCTCGCATGTCCAGCAAATCCTCGCCAATGCCGGTCATCTTCAGCCGGCGATCGCCGTGCTGCCGTTCCAGAACGCCAGCCAGGACAGGTCGACGGACTACCTTGCCGACGGCATCGTCGACGACATCATCCATGGCCTGGCGGCAACGCGGTCCCTCCCCGTCATCGCGCGCGATTCGAGCTTCCAGTTCCGCGACCAGTGGCTGGGCATGGCGGCCATCGGCAAGCTGCTCGGCGCGCGCTATTTGGTGACCGGGTCGATCGCCAGTTCTGATCGCCGCATTCGCCTCAACTCCTCCCTGATCGACAGCAGCAACGGGCGGGTCGTCTGGTCCGGCCGCTTCGAGCGCGACCTGGAGCATGTGATCAAGCTGCAGGACGATCTCGGCGGCGAGATCGTCTCCACGCTCGAACGCGAGGTGGATCGCGTCGAGCAGGTGCGCACCTTCCAGATTCCGTGGGAACGGCTGGAAACCTGGCAACTGGTGCGCCGCGGCCGCTGGCACATGCAGCGCCGCACCAAGGAAGACATGGATGCGGCGCTGAAGCTGTTCCAGCAGGCTTTTGACGAAGACCCCAATTCCAGCGCCGTGCTCAACGAACTCGCCTGGTGGTATTTCTGGCGTGCCTGGCTCAATTTCGGAAATGTCGACGATCTTGAGAGGGTGAGCGATTTCGCCCAGCGCGCCTTGCTCGTCGACAGCCAGGATGCGCGACCCTACACCTTCCTCGGCTTCGTTGAGATCCTGCGCGGCCGTCCTTACCTTGCGCTGGATTTCCTGCAGCAGGCGCTGCACTACAATCCGAGTTTCGTGCCGGCCAATCTGGGAGCCGGCAGCGCGCAGCTTTTGCTGTCGCGCCCGGACGATGCGATCCCGATCCTGAAGCGTGCCGACCGGTTGTCGCCCTTCGACACCTACCGCTTCCACAGCCTGGGCGAACTCGCCGTCGCCTACACGCTGATCGAGGACTGGCCCGCCGTCATCGCCGTTGCCGAAAGATCCCTCGCCCTGGCGCAGGAGTATTTTTATCCACGGTTCCTGAAGATCGGTGCGCTCGCCCGCAGCGGGCAGATCGAGGCCGCCCGGGCCGAACTCGCCATTTTTGGCGTACGGCATCCCAAATTCCGGCGCGGCTGGATCGAATGGGTTCCGTTTGCCGACAAATCCGTCAACCGCCGGATGCTGGAAAACTTCGACGCGGCAGGCTGAGGGCCGATTGACCGCAGCCTGCAATTTACATCGCTCCGGCCGGAATGAATGTGAAGCGGATCACTTACCCGGCCCGAATCGGGCCGTAGCATCATCGGCGGGTTTTTCAGGGCGTCCGGGGGATCGAGAACATGGCCTTTGCCTTCAAATATTATGAAGGGGTTCTCAAAGGGCAGGCCGAGCTGTCGTTGAACGATGCGGCGCCGCCATTCGACATCGAGCGGATGCGCGGCAAGCCGGGTTTCGTTTCGCGCCTGATAAAGGGCGGTCTCGAAAAACCCGACTGGTGGCTGGGTCTCTTTCGGCGCTTCTGGCCGCGTGCGCGCCTCGGCAGGGTCGTGTTGCTCACGCGCTTCGAGGACGTGCGCGAGGTGCTCGAGCGCGAGGCGGATTTCGAGACGCCCTATGGCATGGAGATGCGCGAGTTCGGCGGCGGCGCCAATTTCATTCTCGGCATGAAGGACAGCGAAGCCTACCGCCGGCAGAAGTCGGCGGTTCTCACGGCTTTTCCGCCGAGGGAGATCGAGGAGCGCGTGCGGCCGATTGCCAGGGAGAACTCCCGGCAGATCGTCAAGCGTGCCGGAGAAAAGTTCGACGCCGCCGGCGAATTGATGCGCATCGTTCCCGTCCGCATCTGCCGCGACTATTACGGGCTGCATATCGAGGACGACCGGCAATTCGGTGACTGGGCGCTTGCGCTCTCCAACATCTTCTTTGCCGATGCGACCGCCGACCGCACGACGCGGGAACTGGCGGTGGCTGCCGCGCAGAACATGCTGGCTACGATCAATCGGTCGATCGACCTGATCATCGCCAAGGGCAAGCCGGACGACCGGCCGCTCGGCCGCCTAGTCCAGATGCTGAACAAGGGCGAGGTTTCCGGTCGGGACGAAATCTGCTCGATCATGATGGGCATGATCACCGGCTTCATGCCGACCAATCTGCTCGGCGGCATCAATTGCCTGGATGTCGTGCTGGACAAGCCGGAAGCGTTTGACTGCATCCGCAAGGCAGTGCTTGCGGAAGACAATACGCGCCTGGAAAAGGCGATCGTCGAAGCGATGCGCTTCAAGCCGATCTGGATTTGGCCCTGGCGTTATGCCGCCGAGGACAGGACCATCGGAGCTGGGCGCTCGCGCCCCTTTCGCATCCGCTCCGGAACGACCGTTCTCGCCGCCACCCGGTCGGCCATGTTCGACACGTCGAAGATTGCCGATCCCTGGACTTTCAATCCTGATCGCAACCCAAGCGAAAGCATGGTTTTCGGCCACGGCATCCACACCTGCATCGGTATTGCGATGGCCCGCGTCCAGATCGGCGAGGCTTTCAGGGCGCTGTTCGAAAAGCCCGGCTTCCGCAGGGCGCACGGCAAGGAAGGCAAGCTAGTAAGGATAGGCGCCTATCCCGACACGCTGATGGTGGAATTCGACCAGCCGGCCGAGAACCGGCAGACCGATCAGGCGCTCGTCACCGTCTGCGTGCCCGTCCGGCCGGGCGTCGATGCGTCGCGGCTTCAGCAGGAGATCGACACGCTTGGCAACCCGGCGACCGACGTCCTGAAAGCGAGCCTCGACAAGACGGCCGCGATACACTTCGCCAGCCTTTCGGCGGTTTCCACCGCCGATGGCGAGGCGCGGCAAGACGGCGGTCTCTATCTGATGTTGGAACTTTCCGGGGACGGAACAAGGCGCCAGGTGATCAAGACGTTCGCCGAGGCCACAGCCACCCAGTTCCAGCCGCTGTTCGAGCGTTTTTCCGCCGTCCCGCTCAAGGGCTCGTTCGAGGCTTTTCTCCAAAAGCACACGATCGATGTGTCGCCGCAATTCGGTAGCCTGTCGGGCCTCGTGTTTGCGGGCACGCCGGGACACTCGGTTTCCCGTATCCAGGCCGAAGCGGCGCTGGCCGACGAAGCCAGCAACATCGTCGAGGGGCTGACCGGCTTCCAGGGGCCGCCGGCAGCGGAGATCCTGAAGACCGTTCGGACCCAACTGGCTCAGGACAGCCGCTTCGATTGGGCATTTGCGCCGGCGCCAAGCCTGCTCGAAAAGCCGGGCGGTTCGCTGGGTTCGACATTCTTCCACAGCGTCTTCAATCTACGCACGGCCCTGCCGCTGGCGATCCTTGTCGCCATCCTCACTTTCCTGACCTATGCGATGATGTTCGATGCGAGCGGCGGCTGGTTTCGCATGGCGGCGCGGATCGGCTCGTCCCTCGTCGTCGCCGTTGGCGGGCTGGTTCTCACCACCCTGGCGCTGGCGACGGCGATAGCCGTCTGGTTGAGGCGCATCGAGCAGCGCGACGACGTCAGCGCAACCGGCATCAGCCTTGACGCGCTCAAGCAACTGCAGCAGCGCGAGGATGCGGACGGCTATACCCAGAACCACATGACGGCGGTCTCGATCATCAAACCGGGCATGCTTCGCGTCTTCCTGCTGGGCTTTTCGTTCTACATCATTTCGATCGCCGCCAGCCGGGCGTTCCGGCCGGGTTATCTCGGCGACATAAACACGATCCATTTCGCGCGCTGGGTCAGGATCCCCGGTACCAACCGGCTCGTCTTCTTCAGCAACTACGGCGGGAGCTGGGAAAGCTATCTCGAGGATTTTGTCACCAAGGCGTCCGCAGGTCTCACCGGCGTCTGGAGCAACACGAAGGGGTTTCCGCGCACACGCTTTCTGTTCCTGGACGGTAGCCGTGACGGTGACCGGTTCAAGCGCTGGGCGAGGGCGGAGCAAATACCGACATCGTTCTGGTATTCGGCCTATCCCAAGCTGAACACCACGCTGATCCGCAAGAATTCGCGCATCCGCCAGGGCTTGTGCGCGGCGCGCATGAGCGAGGCGCGCGACTGGGTGAGCCTGTTCACCTCACTGCCCCGGCAGGACGGGATCAAGCTGTCTTTGCCACAGAAGCTGCTCAATCAGGCCGAGGACACGGCCGTGGAAAGCCTGGAGAATGGCGAAATCCAGTCGCTCGTCTTCGGTCCGCTCGGCAATCTCGAACACGCAAAGATGTTTGCCTTCGCAGTCGGCGACAAGAGTTCGGTTGAGCAACGTGAAGGCCTGCTGGACTATCTCGTCTCGCATGTGAGTTTCGGCGATGCTAAGCCGGCCGCGCGCGCGATGTTCTGTGTCTTCGGGCCGGACGGCCTGAAGAAACTGGGCCTTGCGGGCAATGCAAACAGCGATCCGCTTGCCAGCTTCCCATTGGCCTTCCGGCAAGGCATGGCGGACCAATATCGCAGTCGCATTCTTGATGACCGGGGCGACAGCGCGCCCGAGCTTTGGCGCTGGGGCTCGGTCGCGACGCCGGTCGATCTGGCGATGGTCTGTTATGCCGCCACCAAGGAACTGCTCGATGAGATGGGGCTCGAGATGGGCAATCTCGCGGCGCGGTCGGGGCTGGTGCCGAGAGCGGTGATACCGCTGTCGATCGAACGCGGCGCCGCCAAATGTCCGGTCGGAGATCCGGCGCGGAAAGAGCGTGAAGACAGCCCGATGGCGAGGGAGCATTTCGGCTTCGTCGACGGCATATCCCAGCCGGTGATCAAAGGCACCAGGCGTAGGAGAACTCATAATTCGAGCCCGATTCACCAGATCGCCGCCGGCGAATTTCTGTTCGGCTATCGCGACGAACATGGCTTCTATCCACCAAGCCCGACGACGCCGGCCGAGTTCGATCGCGAAGGGCGTTTGCTGGCGATCGACGATGGTGGGCAGCCCGTTGCCGGCGCTGCTTCGATGCATGATTTCGGCCGCAACGGGTCGTTCGTCGTCATCCGCCAACTTGAACAGCATGTCGATGCATTCAACGACTACTGTCATCGAGAGGCGGCGGGCCTGCGCAGCTTCAAGGGTTTCGAAGGGGTCGATGCTGAATGGATCGGCGCCAGGATCGTCGGCCGCTGGAAGAACGGCTCGTCGCTCACCAGGAATCCGGACAGCCCCGGCCGTGAACTCGACAATCAGTTCACTTACGGAGCGGAGGACCCTCAGGGGCTGCATTGCCCGTTGGGTGCTCACATAAGGCGCTCCAACCCGCGAGACTCGCTGGGCACCGATATCGATACCCAGCTTCGCATCTCCAAGCGCCACCGTATCCTGCGCGCCGGCCGCAGCTACGTCCTGGACAAGGGCGAAGGCACCGCAGCCGAAAAGGGACTGCTGTTCATCTGCTTCAACGCGAGTTTCGAACGCCAATACGAATTCATCCAGCAGACCTGGATGTCCGCGCAAAACTTCCACGGCTTGCGCGGCGAAAAGGACCCGCTGATCGGCAGGCAGCGGGTTGAGGGAGAACCCAAGGAGGCGAAGGGGCGTTTTACGATCCCGCGCTGGGAAGGAGCGGTCGAGCTCACCAATCTGCCGTCGTTCATCACCATGCGCGGCGGCGGCTATTTCTTCATGCCGAGCCGCGCCGCTTTGCAATATCTGCGCTGGCGCATGCGTGGGGGCTGATTGCCGTTGAGGCCAATCGGAGGCGGCTCGTCCGCCCTGCCAAGCACGGCTCAGTCGGAACCGACATGCCGCAAGCGGCTTGGATCGTTCACTTTGACATGGCCGCGTTTAGTCGCGATCAGGGCGCGACCACGCCAATCGTTGAGCAGTTTGTTGACCGATTCCCGCGTCGCCCCGAGCGTCTGTGCAAGCTCGGATTGCGAGATCGCGATCCAGCCGGAAGCGTCGGAAAGCCGGTCGTTCAGATGCAACAGGCGTTTGGCGAGCCTCGCTTCGATCCCGAGGAAATTGTGGTCGCCCAGTTCCTCGCTGACCCACCTCAGCCGTTTGCACAACAATTCGATGATGGCGCGGCCGAGCAAAGGATCCTGCTCGATGCGGTCGAGAACCTGTTTGCGGGTGAGCGAGACGATCGAACAATCGGATCTGCAGATGGCCGTCGCCGTCCTGCGCCCACCGTCGAGCACGCCGATTTCGCCGATCAGGCTCGGTGGAAACTGGAGATTGGCGACCAGCTTGTCGCCGCCGGTCGAGTAGATCGAAATCTCGACCGAACCGCCAAGCAGGCCGTAGATGCGGTCGGAAGGATCGTCCTGGAGAAAAAGCAGCCGCCCGGCGGCGTATTTCTCGGGCTTGGCGTCGCCGAACATCCTGTCCAGCAAATCCCGGTCATAATGGGCGAAGCCGGCAAGCGCCTGCTTTGGTTCCTGATCCAGACTGGTCATCAACATCGGTGCCCCCAAAGCCCGATTTCAATTCAAACGAAAAGATTGCGCCTTCATTTCCTTGCGAATTCCAGCGAAGCCCTTGGGCGAGCGAAAGTATACGCGCAATAACGCGCCTTGAACAGCCGGTCGTCATGGCATGTCCGGTTCGCTTGGCCGGCTCCGCAGCCTAGGGCATTGCGGGCTCCAGCCTGCTCAAGGCGATATTGCCTCTCATTGTCGCCATCATCGCCGCCTGGGTATGGTTTGCCACCCCAAACTTGCTCATGATCTGACGGACACGCATCTTGATCGTCGATACCCGCGTGCCGAAATCGCGGGCGCGGATGGGGTCGCTGAAGGAGAGCTGGTCATGGACCATCGCCGCGATGCCGGCGCGCTTTAGCGCAAGCGCATCGACCACCAGCACAACAGCTCTTTTTGCGGCCCCAGCCATTTGTCGGTTCCTCCGGGCTCGCAGGTGCCTGTTCCTGCAATGCCGGAGTTCGCCTTTTCCATATCGGTAACCCATCCATGGCACGACGCAAACGTCTTGGATGTGAGGCCTTTCACACCGCGAAGATCCACGGCGGGTGTCCCGCTTCCGTCAGGCGGCCACCTTGAGGCCGATGATGCCGGCGACGATCAGTGCGATGCAGCTCAGTCGCACGGCGGTTGCCGGTTCGCCCAGAAGCCAGATGCCGAGCAGCGCTGTTCCGACCGTGCCGATGCCGGTCCAAACCGCATAGGCTGTGCCGACCGGCAATGCCTTCAGCGCCAGACCGAGCAAGGTCAGGCTGATGATCATCGAAACGACGGTGAGGATGGTCGGCGTAAGCTTGGTGAAACCTTCGGTATATTTCAGGCCGATTGCCCAGCCGATTTCGAAAAGCCCAGCGAAGAACAGGTAGGTCCATGCCATGATGAAACTCCGCGTCTGAACGCCACCAACCGCGTTCCGGGGAGAGAATGTTTCCCACCGGGCGGGGGATTGATTGGCAAGACGGCCGGCGCGGCGTCGCGCCGGCTGCCTGAGGTTGCCGCGGTCCGCGGCCTCACTTCTCCTTGATGCGGGTCGCCTGCACGGGCGGAGCCTTTATCGCCGGCGCTGCCGCGGGCTTCTTGGCATCCTTCTTCGGCTTTCTGGCTTCCTTGCCAGGTCTCATCGAACCTTTGGCCATGATTCGCTCCTCCATTGGGACAAACACAAGTGAAACAACAGATCGCGAAAAGAGCAAGGCACAGGCGTCAATCGATGGCGCCAGATTGCAACAGACGTTGTCCGGCTGTCTGGCCGCGCTAGATTGCTGGAAGAAACGAGGAGGACGACCATGAAGATCGACGGCGGCTGCCATTGCGGCGCGATTGCCTATGAAGCGGAGGTCGATCCCGACAAGACATCGATCTGCCACTGCACCGATTGCCAGCAGCTTACGGGCACGGCTTTCCGGGTGACGGTACCTGCCCCGGAGGCGCAGTACCGGATCACCCGGGGCGCGCCGAAAATCTACATCAAGACGACCGCGGATAGCGGAACGCCGCGCGCCCATGCTTTCTGTGCCGATTGCGGTTCGCATCTCTACGCCACATCGGTGGGAGACGGCCCGAAAGTTTATGGCATTCGCGCCGGCACGGCCAGGCAGCGGCAGGAGCTGCTGCCAAGGGCGGAGAAGTGGCACGCTTCGGCGCTGCACTGGCTGCCGCGATTTGAAAGTGTCGAGGTCACTTCCGAAGGAGCATAAGCTCGCAGCACTCTAGCTGTCGTCGCCTTCCACAACCCGCAGCCTCAGCTGACCGGTCTTGGAATCAGCGGTGCGCGAGACGGGCTCATGCTTGTGTTGCCCGTCCGCTTTGTTGGCCTCGTCTGCTCCTTCCGCTCCCCCGAACTCCAGCGCCTCGATCTTCTGGCCGCGTTTGGTGACCTTGGAGGAGGAGACGAGTATATCGTCGATGTCTTTTGAGGCCTGGCCGAAATGGGTTTGCAGCTTGCGCACCCGCTCGTCGAGCCGCACGACATCTTCCATCAGGCGGATGACCTCGCCCTGGATCAGATGCGCCTGTTCGCGCATCCGCGCATCCTTGAGGATCGCCTGGATGACCTGGATCGACAGCATCAGGAGCGATGGCGAGACGATGACGACACGGGCCCGATGGGCACGCTGCACCAGCGCCTCGAAATGCTCGTGGATTTCGGCGAACACCGATTCCGACGGCACGAACATGAAGGCGGTGTCCTGCGTCTCGCCCTGGATCAGGTATTTTTCGGCGATATCGCGGATATGGACCTCGATATCGCGCCGGAACGATTGCGCCGAGACCTTCTGCAGCTCGGGGCTCTCCGCCGCGCGGATGGCGTTCCAGGCTTCAAGCGGAAACTTGGCATCGATGGCGAGCGACGGCGCGCCGTTCGGCATCTTCACCACGCAATCCGGCCGGCTGCCGTTCGACAGCGTCGCCTGGAATTCATAGGAGCCGTGCGGCAGTCCGTCGGCGACGATCGCTTCCATGCGCGACTGGCCGAAGGCGCCGCGCGTTTGCTTGTTGGAGAGGATCGCCTGCAGCTGCACCACTTGCCCGGCAAGCGACTGGATGTTGCCTTGCGCGGTATCGATCACCGCAAGCCGCTCCTGCAATTTGGCCAGGCTTTCATGGGTCGATTTCGTCTGCTCGGTCATGGTCTGGCCGATGCGCCCGGTCATGGTGTCCAACCTCTGGCCGAGCGATTGCGTCAATTCGGCCTGGCGGGCGCCGAACACGTCGGCCAGCGCGCCCATGCGCCCTTGCATCTCGGCCTGCGATTGCAGGATGCCGGCCATGCGCGCTTCGGCATCGCGGGCATGATCTGCGGCTTCCGCCGCGGCGACGCTGCGCGCCTTGGCCGCGCGCCACAGCGCCACGATCAAGGCAACGAACAGGACAAAGACAAGCAGCACGACGAAGCCCAGCGCCTGGCCGAGCGAAATCGTGGTCGCGCCAAGCCGGGCGACGGGTTCGGAGAGGATGGAGCCGAGGTCGTTCATTGCGCCAGCATAGCCGATTCTCGAGGCTCGCAAAGATCAAAACGTGAACATGGCGACAGCAGCGCAGTTGACGCTTTCTTTGCAAGGTTTTAGGTGAGCGGTATGTCGATCAAGCCGCTCATCATTCTTCCCGATCCCGTCCTGCGTCAGGTTTCCAAGTCCGTCGAGCGCATCGACGAGCCGTTGCTCAAGCTGGCCGATGACATGCTGGAGACCATGTACGATGCACCGGGCATCGGCCTGGCCGCTATCCAGGTCGGCGAGCCGCTGCGCATGCTGGTGATCGATCTCGCCAAGGAAGGCGAACCGCCGGCACCGCATGTCTTCATCAACCCCGACGTCCTGGAAAGCGGCACTGAGCGCTCGGTCTACGAGGAAGGCTGCCTGTCGATCCCCGACTACTACGCCGAGGTCGAACGGCCGGCCACAGTCCGCGTCCGTTATCTCGACCGGGATGGGCGGCTCCAGGAAATCCAGGCCGAAGGGCTGATGGCAACCTGCCTGCAGCATGAAATCGACCATCTGAACGGCGTTCTGTTCATCGACCATATTTCGAAGCTGAAGCGCGATATGGTGGTCAAGAAGTTCAAGAAGCTCGCCCGCGACAAGGCGCCCAGCCGGCTGGCTGGCTGATCGGGTTCATGACGCTCCGCATCGTCTTCATGGGGACACCGGATTTTTCGGTCGCGACGCTGCGCGCGCTGGCCGAGGCCGGGCACGGCATTGCCGCGGTCTATACGCAGCCGCCGCGCGCCGCCGGCCGGCGTGGACTGGAATTGACGCCATCGCCGGTGCAGCGCGAGGCCGAGCGCCTCGGCATTGCCGTGAGTACGCCTGTTTCGCTGAAGAACGAGGCGGAACAGCAGGCATTCCATGCGTTGAACGCCGATGTCGCGGTGGTTGTCGCCTATGGATTGCTGCTGCCCAAGGCGATCCTCGATGCGCCGCGCCTGGGCTGTCTCAATGGTCACGCCTCGCTTTTGCCACGTTGGCGTGGTGCAGCACCGATCCAGCGCGCCATCATGGCCGGCGATGCCGAGACCGGCATGATGGTCATGAAAATGGAAGCTGGGCTGGACACCGGCCCAGTCGGATTGGTTGACAAACTGGTCATCGATCCCGACATGACGGCTGGCGACCTGCATGATCGCCTGATGGCGGCAGGGGCCAGATTGATGGTCGATGCGCTGGCCCGGCTTGAAACCGGAACATTGAGCTTTGTGGAACAGGCCGCCGATGGCGTGACCTATGCGACAAAGATCGATAAAACGGAAACCCGGATCGATTGGACCCGCCCGGCGGGCGAGGTTCACGACCATATCCGGGGCCTGTCGCCTTTTCCGGGTGGATGGTGCGAGGCCATGATCGGCGGCCGTGTCGAACGGCTGAAGTTGCTGCGTTCGACTGCCGCCGAAGGCGCGGGGGAACCGGGAGGAATTCTCGACGACCGGCTGACGGTCGCCTGCGGAGCAGGCGCGGTCAGGCTGGTCGAATTGCAGCGGGCGGGCGGTAAGCCCGTAACCGCGCAGGAGTTTCTGCGCGGGGCCAAGTTGGAAAAAGGAATGAAATTGTCATGAGCATGATGTCGATACGCGCGGCGACGCCGCGGGACCGCGAGGCAATCCGCCTCGTCGAAGAGCATGCCTTCGGCCAGCAGACCGAAGCAGGCCTGGTCGACGCCATCGTTTTGGAAGGCAACGCGGTGCTGGAGCTGGTCGCCGAGGAAGATGGCCAGGTGGTTGGCCACATCCTGTTCTCGCGCCTCTATGTCGAGAACGGCGGCAAGCAGTTCCCGGCCCTGGCGTTGGCGCCACTCGCCGTGGAGCCCGACTTCCACGGCACCGGCATTGGCGGTGCTCTGGTACGCGAGGCCCATATCCGGCTGAAGGATGCCGGCGAGAACCTGTCGATCGTCCTGGGCGATCCGGCCTATTACGGCCGCTTCGGCTACAGCCACGATCGTGCAGCCGGTTTTGCCTCGGAATACCAGGGCGAAGCGCTGCAGGCGCTGGCCTGGGGCGAGGCGCCCGAAAACGGCGAACTGGTCTACGCTTCGGCCTTCGGCACCGCGCTCGCGGCCTAAGCTCACTGCATGCCCCGCTATCGCCTCGACATCGAGTATGACGGCGGGCCTTATGCCGGCTGGCAGCGTCAGGCTGCCGGCCAGCACACCGTGCAGGCGGCGATCGAACAGGCGATCGCGCTGTTCTGCGGTGACGCGATTTCGCTGCGCGGTGCCGGGCGCACCGACGCCGGCGTGCATGCCACCGCCCAGGTGGCTCATGCCGACCTGTCCAAAGCCTGGCCGGACGACACGGTGCGCGATGCCGTCAACGCCTACCTTCAACGGGCGGGTGAGCGCGTCACCATCCTGAAGGCCGCTGTCGTGGCCGACGATTTCGACGCGCGGTTTTCGGCGACCGGCCGGCACTATCTCTACCGCATCGCCAACCGCCGCGCGCCGCCAGCATTGGACAAGGGCAAGGTGTGGTGGGTGCCCAAGCGCCTCGACGCCGAAGCCATGCATGAGGCGGCCAAGGTGCTCATCGGGCGGCATGACTTCACCACTTTCCGCTCGACGCAATGCCAGGCCAACAGCCCGCTGCGCACGCTTGCGCGGCTGGATGTGAGCCGCGACGACGAGACGATCGAGATTCGGGCCTCGGCGCAGTCTTTCCTGCATAATCAGGTGCGTTCGATGGTTGGTTCGCTGAAACGCGTCGGGGAAGGTGGCTGGTCCGCGACGGACCTCAAGGCGGCGCTGGAGGCGCGCGACCGGGCAGCCTGCGGCCAGGTGGCGCCACCCGACGGCTTGTTCCTGACCGGCGTCGACTATCCCAATTCGTAATTCCGCCGGTCGTCGGATGCTCGTGTTCAGTTGGTATCGACCTTGGAAATGGTATTGACGCTGCCGCGATGCTCTATCGGCCGCGCCATATGGCGCGGCATTGGCCAGACCTTGGTCGTACCCGGCTGCACCGGCCGTTCCAGATAGGTCGACAGCACCACATAGCTGCGCGTCGCGATGACACCCGGCGTGTCGTATAGTCTCGCCAACAGGCCTTCCAGCGCGTACGTGTCCCTGGCGCGAACCTTGAGCAGCATGCAGGCGTCGCCGGCGACGGAGTGGATCTCTTCCACCTCAGGATAGGCGGAGATCGCCATGAGCTCCGGCGTCTTGCCCCAGCCGCGTGTGTCGACATGGACGAAGGCAAGCAGCGGCTTGTTGACGGCCACAGGGTCGATCAGCACCGACGTGCTGCGAATGGCACGGCTGCGGCGCAACCGCTTCACCCGCTCATGTGCGGCCGGGGCGGAAAGACCGACCTTTTCACCGAGTTCGGCATAACTCACGGTGGCGTCCTCGCACAGCGCGCCTAATAGCTTTCGGTCCATATCATCGAGGTCGCGCTCCGGAATGATGTTTTGCCGAATGCCATCTGTTTCTTCATCCATCTTGAAGATTCCTCTTGAGGCTGAACATCGTTCAACCATCATGCGCCTATGACAAAGACAGATCAATCATCCGCCATCCCCTTGGACACGACCGCGCGGCTGCCCGCCGTGACCTATGTGCTGACCTTCTGCATCGCCGTCATCGGCTCCAATTCGCTGGTGCTGGGTCCGATCGCGCCGGAAGTGGCCCGTTCGCTCGGTACGAGCGTTGCGCTGGTGATGTCGGCATCGGCCGCTTTCGGGCTTGGTACGGCCGCCAGCGCACTTCTGATGGCGCGCCATGTCGACAGGCTCGGTGCCCGGCGCATGCTGCTTGGCGCGCTTCTCGGACTGGCGGCGGCGTTGGCGCTGAGTGCGCTTGCGCCGGCGGTGCCCGCTCTGGCCCTTACCCAGCTCGCTGCCGGCGTCGCATCGGGCATTGCGCTGCCGGCAATCTATGCCGGCGCGGCGGCGGTGGCGCCACCCGGTCGCGAAAGCCGCACCATCGGCGTGGTTCTGACAGGCTGGACGCTCAGCATGGTGGCCGGCGTCTCATTGTCGGCGCTGGTTGCCGACCTTGTCCACTGGCGGGCGGTCTATGCGGTGGTGGCGCTGCTGGCGTTCGGCGCCTTTGCCACACTGAAGACGAGCCGGTACCGCGATGCACCCGCCGCCGGCTCCGCGCCGTGGCCGTTGGCGGCGCTGCGCATCGGTGGCGTGAAGCCGCTGCTGGTTGCCTGCGCGGCCTTCATGAGCGCGTTCTACGGCATCTATGGCTATCTGGGCGATCATCTGCACAGCGCTCTCGGCGAGCCGGTCAGCGCCAATGGGATCGTCGCGCTGGTCTATGGCATCGGTTTTGGCGCCGCGGCTTTGCTGGACGGCGTCGTTGACCGGTTGGGCGCACGGCGTGTCATGCCCTTCGCTTTCCTTGCCGTCGCCGCCGTCTATCTCGGCTTCGCGCTGGCAGGTGGCAGCTTCGCCTTCGTCCTGGTCATTACTTTCCTGTGGGGCCTCAGCAACCACTTCGGCCTGAACGTGCTGATCATGCGGTTGGCGGCGATAGACCCGGCGCGGCGTGGCACGATCATGGGGCTGAACAGCGCCGTCACCTATCTCGCCGTTTTCGCTGGCACGACAGGCTTTGGTCCGCTCTATGCCTCGCAGGGTTTCGAGATGGCGGCGCTTGCCGCCCTGGTCCTGATGCTGGTTGCCGCCGCCGCCGGCAGCTGGCGTTTGCCTGCCTCGGCAACCCCGCGGAACTAGTCGCCCAGCGCGGGTATGTTCAAGAGTTGCGTCAATGCGAACAGGACGAGCAGCGATGTGACGAACATGCCCGCGAAGACAGCGGTGCCCATCGCCCCGCCCTTGCCGATCGCAGTGGTGGTCATGCGCCAGCTGAACACCTGCGAGAGAAAGAAGAGCGATAGCGAAATCAATTGGCTTGCCTGATCGGTAGCCGGAAGAAACATGTGAACGAGTGCTGCCGGCAGCGTCAGCCATGCGATGATGGCCGAAGCCCAGTTGCTGGCCACGACGTAGTGCACGAAGCGCCCGCTCAATCCGGCCCGAGGCGCGATCGCAGCCAGCGCCAGCAGTGGTAGCACCCAGATGCCGATATCGACCATGGCCAGCTTCAGCATCAAGATGAAGCGGCTTAGGGAAGGATCGGCGGTGGCGATGGCGTTGGCGGTGCCGACCCAACCCACGATCATGGCTGGCACGGCAACGACAATCGCGAAGAAGGAATTCCAGAAACCGTCGGCTGAAAGGTCGAGCAGGCGCAGCCCGTCGACCTTTCCCAGCATCAAGTGCCAGGCGCCGGTCAGCGACGATTGGATGTCATTCGCCGAAAGCATGATGCGGCTCGCCTATCCGAACCAGTCCTCGATGAACCGCTGGTAGATCGCCGTCAGCGTTTCGAGATCGGCCAGCGCCACCCGCTCATCCACCATATGCATGGTCTGGCCGACGAGGCCGAATTCGACGACCGGGCAATAGTCCTTGATGAAGCGTGCGTCGGAGGTGCCGCCGGACGTCGACAGCTGCGGCTTGCGGCCGACGACGGCGGCGACGGAACCGCTGAGTGTCTCGATCAGCTTGTCGTCGCGGGTCAGGAAGACGTGGCTCGGCCGGTCCTTCCAGCCCAATTCGAAGTCGATCGGTTCCTTGCGGCCCTTGCGGTACTTCTTGCGGCCGCTGGCGCTATCCAGCCGGTTGTGGATCTCCGCCTGCACGGTCTCGGCGTCCCAGGTGTCGTTGAAGCGGATATTGAAGGTGGCGGTCGCCCGGGCCGGGATGACATTGGTCGCGGCGTTGCCGACGTCGATCGAGGTGATTTCCAGATTGGTCGGCTGGAAGTCCTTGGTGCCCTTGTCGAAGACTGGATTGAGCAACGCGTCGACTATCGTCATCAGTCCCCGTACCGGGTTGTCGGCGAGGTGCGGATAGGCGACGTGGCCCTGGCGTCCGTTGACGGTGACGGTTCCGGACAACGAGCCGCGCCGGCCGATCTTGATCATGTCGCCGAGCGTGTCCGGATTGGTGGGTTCGCCGACGATCGAGGCATCCCACTTTTCGCCCTTGGCGGCGGCCCATTGCAAAAGCTTCACCGTGCCGTTGATCGACGGGCCTTCCTCGTCGCCGGTGATCAACAGCGAGACCGAGCCTTTCGGGCCGCCTTTCTGCACGACATGGCGGGCAAGTGCGGCGATGAAGCAGGCGATGCCGCCCTTCATGTCGACGGCGCCCCGGCCATACATCTCGCCATTGGCGATCGCCGCCGAGAAGGGCGGATGTGTCCAGGCTGCTTCGTCGCCCACGGGCACCACGTCGGTATGGCCCGCGAACATCAGGTGCGGCCCATTGCCGGAACGCCGCGCGTAGAGGTTTTCCACGTCGGGCGTGCCGTCTTCCTTGAACATCGGGCGCTCGACGGTGAAGCCGAGCGGTTTCAGCATGGCCTCGATCGCCGACAGCGCGCCGCCTTCAGCAGGCGTCACGGAAGGACAGCGGATGAGCGTGGCGAGGTTGGCGGCGGGGTCGGTCGGCAGGGTCATGAGCGCAGCGTTATTCGAAAGATGGGAACCTGTCACGGTCCTTGAGGGTGAGAGACTTGCGGTCCCTCGCGGAACCGCTTGAAATGGCCGGCAACGGCTGACGCGAGATAGTACTGCCTTCAGCTTGCTTGGAGATTGCGATGACAGTGCGCGATGCATCCATTGTTGTAGCGGGCGCCGGCAGCATCGGTTGCTATGTCGGAGGTTGCCTGGCCCTGGCGGGACGCAAGGTGACGTTGCTGGCGCGTCCGCGCGTCGAACAGGCTTTGCGGCGGGGCGGACTGCGCATCACCGATCTGGAGAAGCGAGACCGGCGCCTGAACCAGCCGGCATTTGCAGTCGAGACGGTCGCGGACATCGCGCTGAAAGGCGCCGATATCGTTCTGGTGACGACCAAGAGCGGGGCGACCGAGGAGATGGGGCGTCTCATCGCCGCGCATGCTCCCGGCCACGCGGTCGTCGTCAGTCTCCAGAATGGCGTCGACAATGCCGACCGGTTGGTTGCGACCGCCGGCGGCCGGCAAATCCTTGCCGGCATGGTGCCTTTCAATGTCGTGCAATGGGAAGACGAGGTTCCGTTCAGGGTGCATCGCGCCAGCGAGGGTGCGATGCTGATCGAGGCGGGGGCTCCTGGGCTTTCCAGCCTGCTCGATGTCGAGGGACTTGCCACCGCCACCCATGCCGACATGCGTTCGGTGCTCTGGGGCAAGCTCCTGTTCAATCTCAACAATGCGCTGGTGGCGCTTTCCGATCTGCCGCTTGCGACCGAGCTTTCGGACAGGCGCTGGCGCCTGTTGCTGGCAACGCAGATCGCCGAGGCTCTTAGCGTGATGAAGAAAACCGGGATCAGGCCGGGTCGTGTCGCCGGTCCGCCGCCGGCCTTGTTGCCGGCCATATTGAGGCTGCCGGATTTCCTGTTCACGCGGCTGGCCAAACGCATGCTGGCGATCGATCCGCAGGCGCGCTCGTCGATGTGGGAAGACCTGCAACGCGGCCGCACCACCGAAATCGACGAGTTGCAGGGCGCCATTCTTCGCCTCGCCGCCAGGGCCGACACGCGTGCGCCGCTGGTGGAGCGGATCACCGCCCTGGTGCGGGAAGCCGAGCGAAACGGGCGTGGGTCGCCGGGGTTGGCCGTCGAGGCGATTGGCCGGGTCTAACCCGCCCGTCACGTTGCTCGCCTGAGAGGCTCAACAGGCGTTTGACAGATGCGCGCGATGGCGGCCCTTGCCGGCGCGCTTGGCCTCGTAAAGCGCGAGGTCGGAACAGGTCAGCAGGCCCTCCGGCGTATCGCCATCGACCGGGGCGCGAGCGCTGCCGATGCTGAGGCCGACATAGACGGTTGTCACCACCTCGATGTCGAAAGGCTCGGCGATTGTCTCGATCGCGCGCCTTGCCAGATGGGCTGCCTCGATCTCCGATGTCGTGGGCAAAAGCACGATGAATTCGTCGCCGCCGATGCGGAACACCATGTCGGTTGCCCGGAACGTATTCGTCAGTCGCTCGCCGACACGGCGCAGCAAACGGTCGCCGGCGGCGTGGCCGTAGCTGTCGTTGATATGCTTGAAACCGTCGAGATCCATGCTGAGCACGACAAAGGACTGGCTGCTGCCGGCGGCGCGCGCAGCCAGCCGCTTGCACATGCGATGCAGTTCTTCCTGGAGCAGGATGCGGTTCGGTAGCCCCGTCAGCGCATCCCGCACCGCAAGGTCGCGATTGTCGAACTCGGCGCGGATCATGCGCACGCTGATGGCGTGATTGTGGACAAGGACGCCGATGATGCCGGCGACATAGAAGGGGAGCTGAAGCCCCACCACCATCATGCCGCGCGAGGGCGAGAAAAGCGCGCCGAACATGAAAGGCAGGACGACCGCCAGCATGACCAGGATTGCATAGCGTGGCGTCGCCGCATTGCGCGACGAGACGACGCCGATCACGCCGGCGACGTTCAGCGCGGCGAGTACGGAGAGGACGAGGTTCTCGCTCGCGACACAGCCGAAACAACCCAGCCCGAAGATGATGGACCACGTGCCGCCGGCCGCCATCAGTGCACCGAGCGGCGGATCTTCGCCACGCTGTCTTGCGGCCTCGCAGCGCCGGATCAGCGTGAAGCGATACGCCAGCAGTGCGAGATCGGCCGCGATCCACAACCAGGGCCACCAGGCGCCGGTGAGAATGATTGTCGTTCCCGCCAGGATGAGAACGCTCAGGCTGGCGAACAGGATCGCAAATTTGCGGTCGTAGGTCGTTTCGAGAAGGCGGGCCCGGATGGCGGCCGGCTGGTGTCTGAGCGGAGCGGAGAACCAGGCGAACAGACGAGCCGCCCGATTGTCGCGGTCATTCCGGGGAGCTTTCGCCAAGTCTGCCAGTCGGTTCACCCAACGCCATCATGACACCCGTTTTTTCTTGCACGGGTCGATTAAGAATCTCTTAGGATTCTAATTTAGCATGATGGAATGCGCGCCTGGGCGTCGACCACCCTTAGCCGCGGTCGTTGGTGCGCGCGCCGTAGCGGTTCGGGCCGGGCATGCCGGGAAACAGGCATAATACGACGAAGGCGATGATGGAAATCACCGGCACGAACAGCACCAGCGCGACCAGACCGGGCTTCTCGAGATCGTGCAGACGTTTGACGGCGAGCGCGATGTTCGACCAGAGCGAGCCGATGAAGGCGACGAAGAAGGTCAGCGCCCACATGTTGCTTTCCGGCGTGCCTTCAGGGACCAGCGTGAAACGATAGAGCGGGAAGGCCTGCACGATCGCCACCAGCAGACCGCCGAGAAAATAGGCCGCGCGGCTGACCCGTCCCGAGACGCTGAAGAAAAGCCAGACGAGTTGCGATTGGTCAGCCACTTGGGTGCAGTCCGTCCTGGTTATCGGTTCGGCGTTCGCCTTGCAGCGTCGCGGGCGCGACAAGGGTGCCGAGCCCGCGACAGGTAGGGTTGCTTGGCGTCGATATCAATCGCGAAGCAGCTCGTTGATCGAGGTCTTCGACCGGGTCTGGGCATCGACACGCTTGACGATGACGGCGCAATAGAGGCTCGGACCCGGCTCGCCGTTCGGCAGCGGCTTGCCCGGCAGCGAGCCCGCCACCACCACAGAGTTGGCCGGCACTTCGCCGTAGAACACTTCGCCGGTGGCGCGGTCGACGATCTTGGTCGACTTGCCGATGAACACGCCCATGCCAAGCACGGAGCCCTCGCGCACAACGCAGCCCTCGACCACTTCCGAACGCGCGCCGATGAAGCAGTTATCCTCGATGATCGTCGGTCCGGCCTGCATGGGTTCGAGCACGCCGCCGATGCCGACGCCGCCCGACAGGTGCACGTTCTTGCCGATCTGCGCGCAGGAGCCGACCGACGCCCAGGTGTCGACCATCGTGCCGCTGTCGACATAGGCGCCGACATTGACGAAGGACGGCATCAGGACGGCGCCTGGCGCCACATAGGCGGAGCGCCGCACCACCGCCGATGGCACGGCGCGGAAGCCGGCCTTCTCGAATTCGAGCGAGCCCCAGCCATCGAACTTGGACGGAACCTTGTCCCACCACGAGGCGCCGCCGGGCGCGCCAGAGATCAATTCCATCGGCCTCAGGCGGAAGGACAGAAGCACCGCCTTTTTCAGCCACTGGTTGACCTGCCACTGGCCGTCAGCCTGCCGTTCGGCGACGCGTGCCGTGCCTTTGTCGAGCAGTTCCAGCGCCGATTCGATGGCGTCGCGCACCGCGCCGCGGGTAGCAGTCGAAATGCCATCGCGCTCCTCGAATGCCTTGTCGATGGTCTTTTCAAGGCTCGCCAGATCGGGCTTCGACATCAAATGCTCCGTTACCATGCAGTGAAAGGCCGGCTCTTAACCTGTTTGAAAGCCGCGCGGACCCTATTTGATGGGATTGTGAGGGTCAATCGCAGCTGCGTCATGGGACGACGCTCGAAGGGATTTGGACGGGTGGATATGAACCCAATGGATAAGACTGGCTGGACGCCACTGCCGCATTCGGACGAGGATCTGGAGCGCGCCAGGAGCGTTCCCGACACGCCGCAGACACGCGCCTCCACTTACAGGCTGGCCTGGAACGACGAGGACTTCATGACGCGGCGCGAGCTGCGCCCGGTTCGCCTGCAGCTTGAGCTGCTGAAGCCGGAGATGATCCTGGCGGAACGCGGCATCCGTTCCACGGTGATCCTGTTCGGCGGCGCTCGCATCCCGGAACCGGGAGGAGAAGCGTGGGCCGCGAAGAACGAGACCCAGAAACGCAACCTGGAGAAGAACAGCAAATATTATGACGAGGCGCGCAAGTTCGCCCGTCTGTGCTCACAGCACTCCGCCGCTTCCTATTATCGCGAATTCGTCGTGGTCACCGGCGGTGGCCCGGGCGTGATGGAAGCCGGCAATCGCGGCGCCGACGATGTCGGTGCGCCGTCCATCGGCCTCAACATCGTTCTGCCGCACGAGCAGGCGCCGAACCCCTATGTGACGCCGGAACTGTGTTTCAACTTCCACTACTTCGCCATCCGCAAGATGCATTTCGTCATGCGGGCGAAGGCGGTGGCGGTATTCCCCGGCGGCTTCGGCACGATGGACGAGTTCTTCGAGACGCTGACGCTGATCCAGACCGGTCGCATGGAGCGGGTGCCGGTGATCCTGTTCGGCAAGGAATTCTGGCGGCGCGCCATCGATCTCGAATTCCTGGCCGAGCAAGGCACGATCACGCCCGGCGATCAGGACATCATCGATTTCGTGGATACTGCGGAAGAGGCCTGGGACATCATCCGACGCTTCTACAACCTCTGAGGAGCTGGGCCCGGTTCGATCTGGGCCATCGCTTGCGGCCGGTGCACCAGTGTCACCAGCACGAAGGAGATGATCATCAGCAGGTACCACGCGCCGAGCTTGTGGATCGAAACCGGTGTCCAGCCTTCGCTCTGGCTCGGGTAGATCCAGGCGCGCGACCAGGTGCCGATGTTCTCCGCGAACCAGATGAACAGCGACACCAACAGGAAGCCGAGCAGCAACGGCATCCTGTGGCGGAAACGGAAGACGCGATAGTGCACCGTCGTCCGGAGATAGATCAGCGCGGTCGCCGCAAACAGCCCGTAGCGAATGTCGACGGTGAAATGGTGCGCGAAGAAATTGACGTAGATGGCGGCGGCGAGCATCGCCGTCGCCCATAGCGGCGGATAGCGGGTGTAGCGCATGTCGAAGATGCGGCTGACACGCGCGAGATAGGAGCCGACGGCCGCATACATGAAGCCGGAAAACAGCGGCACGCCGCCAATGCGGAAGAAAGCGTCTTCGGGATAGATCCACGAACCGGCCGAGGTTTTGAACAGTTCCATCGCTGTGCCGACGATATGGAAGACGAGAATGACCTTCGCTTCGGAGATGGTTTCCAGCTTGAAGCCGAGCATGGCGAGCTGGATCGCAAGGGCCGCCAGGAACAGAAAGTCGTAGCGAGCGAGTATTGCCTGCTCCGGCCACCAGAATTTGGTGCCCAGGATCAGCACGAGCATGGCGCCGCCGAACAGGCAGGCCCAGCCCTGCTTCAGGCCAAACACCAGGAATTCAACCGCCGCGCCGTAAAAACCCCTGGCCGGCAGCCGGTCCAGTACGCCATGGGCAGCGGCATCGATGACCGCCTCGACGGAGGTGAAGCGTTTCAAGCGGCTTTGTCGATGATCGTTGAAAGGAAGCCGCCGAGATCGTCGGTGACGTAGTCGACGTCGTCGACATTGTCGGGATCGCGTTCCCAGATCTCGGAGAAGGTCGGCTCGAAGTTGCGCGGAACCACGAGCACCGTCATCATGCCGAGCGCCTTCGGCACGGCGAGGTTGCGGGCGAGATCCTCGAACATCACTGAATTCGGCCCGCTGACGGCATGCAGCGCCGCGAACTTCTCATAGGTCTGGCGCGCCGGTTTCGGCGTCAGTCCGGCGGCGACGATGTCGAAGATGTCGTCGAAATGGTCGAGGATGCCGAGCTGGCGGGCGGCGCGCTCGGCATGGCCGCGATCGCCGTTGGTGAAGATGAACTTGCGGCCGGGAAGCTGGCGGATGGCGGTACCGAGAACCGGGTCCGGCACCAGCCAGGAATAGTCGATGTCGTGCACCTTTTCGAGGAAATCGTCGGGGTCGATGTTGTGGCGTTCCATAAGCCCGTTCAGCGTGGTGCCATATTCGAGATAGAGTTCCTTCTGCAGCTTGCGCGCGTCCTCGCGTGAAAGCGTGAGCAACTCGGCAACATAGGTGGTCATCTTCGCATCGATCTGCGCGAACAGATTCGAATGATGTGGATAGAGCGTGTTGTCGAGGTCGAACACCCAATCGGTGACATGGGCGAAGCGGGCGGGATCGGGGGATTGGGTCATGGCGCTGTTATGGCACGAAACGGAGGCGACGGGAGACTTTATCCACCGCTCATGCGCGTCGAGTGCGGCCAAAGTGGCGCGGCGATTCAAATTTTAGCTGTCGCTTAAAGGAGACCTTCAAGTCTGGCGCGCCATAAGGCCGCCAGCCGGGGGAGAACAGTTGATGGCCAGCATTCTTATGCGTTCCGCATCTGTGGCCGGGGTCGCGGTTCTAACCTCTCTCCTGGTCGTTCTCGCCATCGGCCTCGTGCTCGGCGAGGCCGTCGATCTCAACGCCTGGATCATCGGCACGGTCTGTCCGCTGCTGATCGCTTGGCCGGCAAGCGCCTATGTGTTCGCCCAGGGGGATCGGCTGAAGAACGCGCATCGCGATCTCGCGCGCGCCCATGCCCAGCTGGCCGTTGCCCACCGGCGTCTGTCCGACAAGGCCAGCCGCGACGATATGACCGGCATGTTCAACCGCGAGAGTTTTTTCGCGGCGCTGGAAAGCGGCAAGCGCCAGGCCGGCGGCGCGCTGCTGATCATCGATGCCGATCATTTCAAGGCGATCAACGACAGCTACGGTCATCTGACCGGGGATGAAGCCCTTCTGCTCATCGCAAGCGCGATCAAGCGCGCCGTGCGAGGCGGCGATGTGCTTGGCCGCATTGGCGGAGAGGAATTCGCGGCTTTCCTGTTCGGCGCCGACGAGCGCGAAGCCACCCGCATCGCGGAACGGATCCGCACCGAGGTGGAGCTGATCCTGTTCCGCCCGGTCGAGCGCATCGTCCGATTGACCGTGTCGATCGGCGGCGCACTCTACCAGGAAGCGATGACGCTTTCGGAGTTGATGCGTAGCGCGGATTTGCGCCTCTACGAGGCGAAGCGCCGTGGCCGGAACCTGGTGATCGTCGAGGCCAGCGTTTCGCGCGCCGCCTGAACTACCGGCTTTCCGAAGGGGCGATCTGGCGACGCAGATCCTCAGAGGCCGAAGATTGCCAGCCTCAACAGCACTGCGGCGGCGGCGAGTGCGACGATCATCGCGCCCATTCCGATCGGCGATCCCCAGCCATACCATTCCATCGACCGTTCGGCGAAACGCATCTCGTCTTCGCGCGACAGCTGGTTGTGTGCATGAGCCATGGTGGTCTTCCTTTCCTTGTTGTCGGGGTTGTTGGGTTCACGCTTGCCCGCATTCCGATTTCCGCCTTATGATGCCTCATCGAAATGTTAGACAGATTGATATTTAGATTATCGAAGGAAACTCGTCAATGTCAAAAAGTGCTGAGCTGATCGCCGCCATCGGCGGCGCCGTCATGCGCTGGCAGGACGAGACGCAAAGCTACGACGAGGCGGTGCGCGAGAGACTGGGTATCAATGGTCCGGAAGGCCGGTGCCTCAGTCTGCTCCATCGCGGGCCGCAGTCGGCCGGCGCCATCGCGGTCGTCACCGGTTTGACGCCTGCGGCGGTAACGGCGCTGATCGACAGGCTAGAAGCGCGTGGCTATGTCACGCGTACCCGTAGCCTCGAAGACAGGCGCAAGGTGATGGTCGAGGCGACCGAGACAACACTCCGCCTCTCGCAGCGCTACTACGGCGAAATCGCGTACGAAGGCCAAAAACTGCTCGGCACCTTCAGCGATGCCGAGCTCGGTACGATCCTGGAATTCATGACGGCGGCGGCGGACCTGCAGCGCAATCAGCTGCAAAATCTGAAGGCGAGCGCGACCAGCTGAAGGTTCGTCAGCACGCGTTGCCGGGCTCTCTCTGGAGAACCCGGCTGGTGGCATCAGACCGTGGCTGGGTCCAGCGCGGTCTGGCCCTTGAAGCGGTTCACGATCGTGGCGAAGTCGGCGGTGGCGAAGGCATCGCGCAGACCGTCGAAGGACGGCAGCACGAAATAGGCGCGCTGGAATTTGTCGATCTCGTAGCTGGTCCGCATCACGGTTTCGAGATTGAACGGAACATGGTGCGCATCGGCGCTCTCGACCGCGAATTGCAGCTCGGTGAAGGACGACATCAGTCCCGCGCCGAATGCCTTCAGCGGTTTGCCTGGCTCTTGCATCAGTCCGTATTCGGCGGTGTACCAGTAGAGCCTGGTGATCATCTCGTCGCCGCCGAGCGCGATGATGTCCTCGGCCTTGCGCCCGTACATCTGCATGAAGTCGGCGAAAACCGGCTGCGTCAGGATCGGCACGTGGCCGAAGAAGTCGTGGAACATGTCCGGCTCGACGATGTAGTCGAGCTCCTTGTCGGTTCGCAGCCAGTTGGTCACCGGGAACCGACGGTTTGCAAGGTGGTCGAAGAACGGAGCGGCCGGGATGAGCCCGGGCACCGCGACGATCTCCCAGCCGGTCAGCTTGCGAAGTTTCTTGCTGATCTCGTCGAAGTCGGGGATGCGGTCAAGCAGGCCGAGCGTTGCGACGCCATCGAGATAGGAATGGTGCGCCAGCTTCTCGGTCAGTCTGGTCTGGCGGTCGCACAATTTGCGCCACACTGATTGTTCGGCTGCCGAGTAATTGTATTCCTGATGGACGGTGAAGTCCGAGCGGCAGATGGAATAGTCGCCACGCAAACCTTGCGCCGCGCATTCGCGGGCATAATCGGCAACGCTGACAGTCATGGGTCTCTCCTCCAGATAAGCATGGCTTCGTCCAGTGGATTCTAACTCCGACATACGAGCGGTTTCGATTTAATGGTGGGCTGAAAACGGATCTTTGAGTAGAATTCCCTCACAATGGCAATTGAAGGAGAGGAAATGCCTCAATTCGACGAGTTCGAAATCAAGATGCTCGACATATTGCAGCACGATGGGCGCAAGTCGGTGACCGAGTTGGCGCAGGAGATCGGCTTGTCGGCCACGCCCTGCGCCCGCCGTTTCGAGGGCTTGCAGCAGGCCGGCGTCATCACCGGCTTTTCAGCGGTGCTCAGCCGCCGTTCGCTGGGGCTGATGGTCGAGGTCTTCATGCAGGTCCGGCTGATCAGCCACAGCGACGGCTCGCCGGAAAAGTTCATCGCGGCGGTGGAACGCATGGATGAAGTGTCGTCCTGTTGGACGATGACGGGAGACTATGACTTCCTGCTGCATGTGATGGTGCCGTCGGTGGACGACCTCAACAACCTCGTCATGCACAAGCTGATGCGGTTTCCGGGTGTGCGCGACGTGCACACCCAGCTCGTCCTGCAGAACATCAAGGGACCGGGCCACCTGCCGCTCGGCCATCTGCGGGGATAGGTGTTGGTTTGCGCTTACGGCACGATCAACGTGCCGGCGCCATGCTCGGTGAACAGCTCGAGCAGAACCGAATGCGGTGTCTTGCCGTTGAGGATCACGACGCCCTCCACACCGCGCTCGATGGCCTCGATGCAGGTTTCCACCTTGGGGATCATGCCGCCCGACACCGTGCCGTCGGCGATCAAGGCCTTGGCTTCCGCTACCGTCAGCTCGTCGATCAGCTTCTTGTTCTTGTCGAGCACGCCGGGCACATCAGTGAGGAACAGCAGGCGCGAGGCCTTCAAGGCGCCGGCGATGGCGCCGGCGAAAGTGTCGGCGTTGATGTTGTAGGTATGGCCATCGCGGCCGGGCGCGACCGGCGCCAGAACCGGGATCATCTCCGAGCGTGCCAGGAGATCGAGCAGCCTGCGGTCTACCTCCACCGGCTCGCCGACGAAGCCGAGATCGAGCACCCGCTCGATATTGGAATCGGGGTCCTTGACGGTCTTGTGTGCCTTTTGGGCAAACACCATGTTGCCGTCCTTGCCGCACAGGCCGATCGCCCACTCGCCTTCGGCATTGATGAGGGCGACGATCTCTTTGTTGATCGAGCCGGCCAGCACCATCTCGACGATTTCGACCGTCTTTTCGTCGGTGACGCGCAGGCCGCCTTCGAAGCGCGATTCGATCCCCATCTTGGACAGCATCGCCGCAATCTGCGGACCGCCGCCATGCACCACGATCGGGTTGACGCCAGACTGCTTCAAAAGCGCGATGTCGCGGGCGAAGGCCTTGCCCAGTTCGATGTCGCCCATGGCGTGGCCGCCATACTTCACCACCACCGTCTTGTGCTCGTAACGCTGCATATAGGGCAGCGCCCGCGAGAGCAGCGCGGCCTGCATCTCGGCATTGGCGGGGATGTCCGTCATGGCAAATTTCCCGGCTGACTGGAAAAGACGGCGAGGTCTTAGCGGGAAACACCAGGAGGAGCAATCGATACGCGCCGACCCAACCTTGTTTTGACGCTTCGGTGACGTCATCTGTTCGTGAACAGCGGTGAAACAGTCAACAAGGTGTCATGATGGCGGAGTTCGACCCGGTAGCGCATTGGCAGGGCGTCTATTCCAGCAAGGCGACAACCGCGGTCAGCTGGTATCAGGAAACGCCGGCGCCTTCGCTGGACCTGTTGCACCTGGTCGGCGCCACACCTGACGCCGGCATCGTCGACATCGGCGGTGGGGCGTCGATCCTTACGGACAGCCTCCTCGCACTGGGCTACCGCGATCTTTCAGTGCTCGATATCTCGCTGGCCTCGCTCGCGGCAGCGCAGGCCCGCATTGGCGCGGCGGCTAGCGATGTCGACTGGATCGTTGCCGATGTTACGCAGTGGCGCCCGACGCGCTCCTACGACGTCTGGCACGATCGCGCGGCTTTTCATTTCCTCGTCGAGGAAAAGCAGCAGGCCGCCTATGCGGACCGGCTGCGTTTGGCGCTGCGTAAGGGTGGCCACGCGATCATTGGCACCTTCGCGCCGGATGGCCCGGAAAAGTGCAGCGGTCTGACCGTGCAGCGCTACGACGCGGCATCGCTCGGCGCGAAATTAGGGACCGGTTTTCAGCTCATCGACAGCCGTCGCTACGACCATGTCACGCCATGGGGCGCCGTGCAGCACTTTCACTTCGGAACATTCAGGCGCGACGGCTGACCCTCATTGCGGCACGCGCAACGGTGCGCGACGCTTGGTCCAGCCTGAAATCTTTTCCATCTGCGCCGCCAACGACAGCAATGTCCCCTCGTCGCCGGGGCGGCCGGCAGCCTGGATGCCGAGCGGCAGGCCACCTTCGGTGACATAAACCGGCAGTGCGATGGACGGCTGCCCGGTCACGTTCTGGATCGCCGGCCAGTGGGTGAACCACAGGCTCTTGTCCAGAAGCTGCGAAAAGAAGCCGGGATTTTTGAGCAGCCAGGTCAGGCGCAACTTGTCCAAGAGGTCCTCGATCAACGCGTCGACGCCTTTCGGGTTCATCGCCCCGCAAGCGAGTGGTGGGTGGGCGATGATCGGCATGAATACGGCATCGAAACCGGCGGTGGCCGAAATCAGCTGCCGCGAGGTGGCATGCAGACGTTCCAGGATCGCATAGGTCTCGCCGCCGGACATCAGTTCGCCGTACCGTCCGAGCACACGGGTGGCGCGCTCGACATCGGCGGCCACCGGTCGGCCGTGGCGTTTCGCTTCCATCCGCAATGTGCCGGCGACCGCCGAAGAGACGCATTTGGCGAAGCCGGCGACGAAATTCCTGTCGAGCATCGGCAGGTCGATGTCTTCGACGTCGTGGCCGCCTTCGCGGGCGATGGCGACGGCCGTGTCCAGCGCCCGCAGCGTTTCCGCCGAAATCGGCAGGCCGAGCGGCGATTGTCGGTAGACGGCAAGCTTGAGCTTGCCGGGATCGCGCGCCGCGGCGGCTGCGAATGGCCCGCGCGGCGAACGGGCCGCATAGGGCGCCAGCGTGTCCGGACCATGGGTGAGGTCGAGTAGCAGCGCGCTGTCACGCACCGAGCGGGTCACGGCATGGTCGACGACAAAACCGTACCAGCTTTCGGAGACCAGGGGCGACAGTGGTACCCGACCGCGCGAGGTCTTCAACCCGACCAGCCCGGTGCAGGCGGAAGGCACGCGGATCGAGCCGCCGCCGTCCGAGGCATGCGCCACCGGCACGACACCGCCCGACACCAGAGCCGAGGCGCCGCCGGACGAGCCGCCGGTCGTGTGGCCACTGTTCCACGGGCTGCGGGTGACGCCGAAGGCGGCCGATTCCGTCATGAGTCTTAAGCCGTATTCCGGCGTGGTGCTGGTGACGACCGGGTTGAGACCGGCCGCGAGATAGCGCTCGGTGAGCACCGAATTGAAATCGGGCACGAAGGCGGGGACCCTGCTGCCGCCATGCGTCGGCACACCTTTTTGGGCGATGCCGAGATCCTTGATGGCGAAAGGCACTCCTGCCAGCGGCAGCGTCCGGTCGACGGCCTTGGCTCTCAGGCGCGCCGCGTCGTAGAGCGGTTCGGCAATGGCGTTGAGCTCGGTGCGGGTTGCCTCGGCGCGGGCAATCGCGGCATCCGCCAATTCAAGCGGCGAGACGTCGCCTTTGTGGACCAGTTCCGCGACGCCTGTCGCGTCGTTCTCCCAAAGGATCCGTTCAACCGACATACCGCCCTCCCAGACTGATCTGAAAAGCTATCGGGCTACCAATGCCTTGGCAATCGAGGCTGGAATGGCGCGGTGGTGACGCTAGGCAAGGTGCGATCGCCGTCATAGTCTGGCAGCGATGACGCCAGAGGACATCGCCAAACTGATCGTCCGGACCTCGCTGAGGGATCGAACCGCGTTCGACCTGCTCTACCGGCAGACGAGCGCGAAACTTTTCGGCGTGTGTCTGCGTATTTTGACTGACCGGAGCGAGGCTGAGGAGGCGTTGCAGGAGGTGTTCGTCAAGATATGGACGAAGGCCGACCGTTTCGCCATTTCGGAACTCAGCCCGATCTCCTGGCTGGTTGCGGTGGCACGCAACCATGCGATCGATCGTATCAGGGCGCGTCGTCGGCCGGCGGCCGATATCGACGCAGCACTCGACGTGGCCGATCCGACGCCGGGGCCGGAGGCAATGGTAATCGCCGGCGGCGAGGCCGGCCGTATCCATCGTTGCCTCGACGAACTGGAACAGGACCGGGCGGCTGCTGTCCGCGGCGCCTACCTCAAGGGGGAGAGTTATGCCGAACTTGCGGAACGCCACGGCGTTCCGCTCAACACGATGCGCACCTGGCTGAGGCGCAGCTTGATCAGATTGCGGGAATGTCTGGAGAGATGACGGCAAGCGACCATACCGGACCCGAGCGCGACGATGACGCCATCGCCGCCGAATATGTGCTCGGCGTGCTTTCGTTGAACGAACGTGAGGCGGCGGCGCGCCGCGCCGACAGCGACCCGGCCTTTGCGCGGTTGATCGATGCCTGGGAGGCGCGCTTGTCGCCGCTGGCCGCGGACTACGCGGAGGCCGAGGTGCCGGCTTCGGTGAAGGTGGCGATCGACCGCCGGCTGTTCGAGACCGGAACAGCGCAAAAGTCCCAGAACAGGGCAGGCCTATGGTCGAACCTTGCCTTCTGGCGCGGTCTGGCTGCCGCAGCCGTGGTGGCGTTGGCGGTGGTCGTTGTCGCGCCATATGTCGGCGCACCCGTCACGACGCCGCAGGCCGGACTTGTCGCGTCGCTCGCCGCGGATGGCAGCAATATCAGGTATGTCGCTGTCTACGACAGCGCCCGCGACGAGGTGCGCCTGTCTCGCCTTGCCGGCGAAAAAGCCGAAGGCAAGGATTTCGAACTTTGGCTGATCGAGGGCAAGAACGCCCCCATATCGGTCGGTGTCATTCCCGCCGGCGCCACGGCGCGGCTGGTTCCTCCAGCGGCCGTGCGTGGGAAACTGGCGCTGGGCGCGGTGCTGGCCATCAGTCTCGAACCGGCCGGCGGCTCGCCGACCGGCCAGCCGACAGGCCCGGTCGTCGCGGCTGGCGATCTGAGAAACATCTGACCGCAGTTTGGAAGGTGCCGCGAAAAAAATCGTCGGCTGAAACTTCGCAAGCGCATGTCCCGTATCTCCTCACGTCCCAGAAACGGGAACGAAAATTGAGGAGACAGAGCAATGCGCAAGATCACCAAGCTTCTATTCGCCAGCACCGTTGCCATATCCGCCATGACCGGTATCGCTTACGCCAAGAACCCCATGGTCGGCGGCGCGCCGATGTATGCGGAGAAGAACATCATCGAGAATGCCGTGAATTCGAAGGACCACACGACCCTGGTTGCGGCCGTGAAAGCCGCCGGTCTGGTCGATACGCTGCAAGGCAAGGGACCGTTCACGGTCTTCGCGCCGACCAACGAAGCCTTCGCCGCATTGCCCAAGGGCACGGTCGAGACGCTGCTGAAACCCGAGAACAAGGACAAGCTCACCAAGATCCTGACCTGCCATGTGGTGGCAGCCAAGGCGATGTCGGCCGAAGTCGCCAAGATGGTCAAGGCGGACGGTGGCGCGCACAAGGTCAAGACCGTGGGCGGATGTGAGCTGACGTTGAAGGACAAGGGCGGCAAGGTCACGGTCACCGACGAGGGCGGCAATGTCGCGCATGTCACGATTGCTGACGTGAAGCAGTCGAATGGCGTCATTCACGTGATCGACAAGGTTCTCCTTCCCAAGATGTAACTACGCGCCGGTTTCCGGCGAATACACCTGAGAAAGGATGCAGCGGCCGTGCGTTGGTCCTCCCAGACTGACGCGCGGCCGCCTTGCATCGGCACTACGACATATCAAGCGCACGTGATTTCATCTCGAGTGCCGAACGGGGCACTATCCAGGAAAGGATGACGTTCATGGAACGGCGTGATTTTCTTCTCGGCACGGCCTGCGCGGCGGCACTCGGCGCCGGTGCCTGGGCGCTGGCGCGTCTTGGTGTCAGCCAGCCGGCAAGGGCCGAGACGTTCGAGGTCCAGAAGACCGATGCCGAGTGGAAAGCTGTACTGAACCCGGAGCAATACTCCGTGTTGCGCCAGGAGGGCACCGAATATCCAGGCACCAGCCCGTTGCTGGACGAACACCGCAAGGGGGTGTTCGCTTGTGCGGGCTGCGCGCTACCGCTTTACGCGTCCGACACCAAATTCGATTCCGGCACTGGCTGGCCGAGTTTCTGGGAAGCGATGCCCAATGCCATCGGCACGCGCGAGGACAAAACACTCGGCATGGTGCGGGTGGAATGCCATTGCCGCCGCTGCGGCGGCCATCTCGGCCATATCTTCGACGACGGTCCGCCGCCCACAGGCAAGCGCCATTGCATCAATGGGGTTGCCTTGACCTTCAAGCCGGCGACAGCCTGACGCGGCCACTTTTCGGGATGGTCAGTGGCCGCTGCCGCCGCCACCCGCTGCTGCTGGCGGGCGCTTGATGAACATGACGAAGACCGCAAGCGAAACGAACAGCACGGTCAGCATGTAGAACACGTCCATGAAGGACAGCAGCGCCGCTTGCTGATGCACCATGCCAGAAAGTTTGGAGAGCGCGGCGCTGTGCGCGTCGAGCCCATTCCGCGTCTGGAAGTTCAGCGTCATGTTGCGCAGCTTTTCCTGCGCGGCCTCGCTGCCCCACTGCACATGTTCCGACAGCCGCGCATAGTGGAAGGCGTTGCGGTCGATCAGCGTGGTGTTGATGATGGCGAGCCCGACGGCGCCGCCGAGATTGCGGGTCAGGTTGAACAGGCCGGAAGCGTTCTTGAGCCGCGACGGCGGCAAAGTGCCAAGCGCGATGTTGTTGATCGCCACCATGCACAGCATCATCGATGCGCCGCGCAGGATCTGGGGCACGAACAACTCCCAGAAATCCCAGTCGGCGGTGAGGTGGGTCATCTGCCAGGTGCCGGCGGCGAACCCGACGAAGCCGACCGCAATCATGACGCGTGGATCGATCTTGTTCGACAGGATGCCGGAGATCGGTGCCGTGAAGAACATGGCCAGGCCGGAGACGAACAGCGCTTCGCCGATCATCATGGAATCGTAGCCGCGGATACGGCCGAGATAGATCGGATAGAGATAGGTGAGCCCGTAGAGGCCGATGCCCATGACGAAGGAGAAGATAGAGCCGAAGGCGAAATTGATGTTGGTGAAGGCGCGCAGATCGACGATCGGCTCCTCCACCGTGAACACTCGCCAGAAAAACACGATCGCGCCGACCGTCATGATGATGGCGAAGATGAACACCGACTGTTCCTGCAGCCAGTCGTGGTTCGGTCCTTCCTCCAGCACATATTCGAGCGAGCCGAGGAAGGCGGCCATGCCGGCCAGTCCCCACCAGTCGAATTTCTTCAACAGGCTATGGTCGGGCTTGTCGAAGTCGATCAGCGTCCAGGCGGCCGTCGCAACCAGGATGCCGGGAACGACATTGATCAGGAACAGCCAATGCCAGGACATGGCGTGGCTGATATAGCCGCCAACGGTCGGGCCGATGGTCGGCGCCAGCGTGGCGACCAGGCCGATCATCGGCGAGACGATGGCGCGGCGCGACGGCGGGAAGATGGTGAAGGCGGCCGCGAAAACCGACGGGATCATCCCGCCGCCAATGAAGCCCTGGATCGCCCGATAGACGATCATCTGGTCGATATTGGTGGCGGTGGCTGCGAGCGCGCTGGCGGCGGTGAAACCAGCGGCTGAAACCGTGAACAGCACGCGCGTCGACAGCATGCGGCTCAGGAAACCCGACAGCGGGATCATGATGACCTCGGCGATCAGGTAAGAGGTCTGTACCCAGGGGATCTCGTCGGAACTCGCGGACAGGCCGGCCTGGATTTCCGCCAGCGATGCCGAGACGATCTGGATGTCCAGGATCGCCATGAACATGCCGAACACCATCGCCAGGAAGGCGATCATGCGCCGTGGATCGATGTGATCGACGGGCTTTGCCCCGGCGACTGCGTCGATGCTCGACATTTCGGCGCTCCCGCCTAGTTGGCCGCCGCGTTAGGCGCGGTGCGGCTGTCGACGTCGACGATGACGCTCAGGCCCGCACGCAGCTTGCCTGTAGCCAGCGCCTCGGAGGAGACGTCGATACGCACCGGGACGCGCTGTACCACCTTGGTGAAGTTGCCGGTGGCGTTTTCCGGGGGCAGCAGCGAGTAGACCGCGCCGGAGGCGGGCGCCAGCGAGGAAACGGTACCTTCGAGGGTCTCGTTGTGTATCGCGTCGACCGCAATACGCACCTTCTCCCCCGGAACCAGCCGCGCCAGCTGGGTTTCCTTGAAGTTGGCGACGACATAGAGCTTGTTCATCGGAACGATGACGGCAAGCTTCTGGCCGGGGCTGACGAGATCGCCCTGTTCCACCGAACGGTTGCCGACGACGCCGTCATAAGGCGCGCGCATCACGGTGAAGCCGAGGTCGCGTTCGGCCTTGTCCTTGGTCAGGTGTAGCGATGCCTGCGTACTGGCGGATTCCGCGCGCTGGGCTTCCAGTACGCCGATATTGGCCTGTGCTGCGGTGATCTGCGCCACCGCAGCGGCAAGCGCCGCGTTTGCCTGGTCGACCGCGGTCTGCGCGTCATCGAGCTGTGCCTGGGTGGCGACATGCGTCTTCAGAAGCTGCGCCGTGCGATCCTGGGTGCGCTGCGCATTTGTTGCCGTGGCCTGCGCCGAGGCTTTTTGCGCTTCGGCCTGCTGCAGGGCGGCGCGCGACGCGATGATCTGGGTGTCGAT
Organism: Mesorhizobium sp. 2RAF21; assembly: GCF_052115345.1. Taxonomy (NCBI): domain Bacteria; kingdom Pseudomonadati; phylum Pseudomonadota; class Alphaproteobacteria; order Hyphomicrobiales; family Phyllobacteriaceae; genus Mesorhizobium; species Mesorhizobium sp. 2RAF21. The sequence continues at coordinate 520,428 of NZ_JBFRGM010000001.1, forward strand.
GCGCGCCAGCGTCTTGTCCAGCGTGGCGATCTGTGCCGCGGCCTGGTCGACCGCGATGCGATAGTCGCCGCCGTCGACGACGAACAGCGGATCGCCCGCCTTCACATGCTGGTTTTCAACGACCTTGACCGCGTCGATGTAGCCGGAGACCTTCGGCGAGATGAACGCCATGTCGGCCTGCACATAGGCGTCGTCGGTCGAGATCATGAAACGGCCTTCGGTCCAGTAGTCATAGCCGTACCAGGCGCCGCCGGCGAGCAGCGCCATTCCGATGATAGGCAAAAGCAGCGACCGTGCCGAACGCTTCTTCCTCGCGGGTGCTTCGACGGGTGTTTCCACCGGTGCGCTCGGCGCTTCCTTTGTCGGCGGAACCGCCTTGGCATTGGGAAACGGATGCACTTCCGCAGTGTTCGATTCGGTTGGCGACGTCATCGTACTGAACCTTGTATTGAACTGAACCGTTCGGTTCGATGTTGACATAGCCCAGCTTTGGAGGCATATCAAGAGGCAATCGAACCGACCGGTTCGAAATATTGACGAGACAGGGAATGATGACCGAGGCACTGATCGACGCCGAGGAAACAACGAGCGAGGCGCAGGAAAACCTGTTCCGCGGCCGGCCGGCCGCCGGGCAGGACCCGGCCAAGCGCGAACAGATCATGGAGGGTGCCCGGCACGTCTTCATGGACAAGGGTTTCGACGCCGCCTCGATGAATGACATCACCCGCGAGGCAGGCGTGTCCAAGGGCACGATCTACGTCTATTTCGCCAACAAGGAAGAGTTGTTCGAAGCGCTGGTCGAGGAAGAGCGCTGCAAGATCTTCCAGAACCTCTACGAAACACTCGATCATCACGACGACCTCAGGACGACGCTCGAACGCTTCGGCATGGCGATCTCGTTCAAGATCACTTCCGATAAGGTGGTGATGGCGCAGCGCACGGTCATCGGCGCCGCCGAACGCATCCCTGAGCTTGGCGCCCGCTTTTACGAGAACGGTCCCCTGCACGGCCACGCCAAGGTCAAGGCCTTTCTTGAAGGTGCCGTCGCCAGAGGCCTGCTCGACATCCCCGATCCCGATCTGGCGTCCTACCAGCTTTCTGAGCTTTGCCTTGCCGGTCTGCTGAGGCAGCGCCTTTTCGGCTATCGCCGCCAGTCACCCGCGCAAGCCGAGATCGAGCAGGTGGTGAAGTCGGGCGTCAACGTGTTCCTGAAGGCCTATGGCACTGAACTGTTCGCGATGCAGGAGCAAGCCAAGGCAGGCGGCTGATCCGTCAGCCGCCATTGGCGACGCGGATGATCGCTTCGCGCAGGTCGTCCAGTCCGGCCGCTTTTTCCGACGAAGTGGCCAGCACGCCCGGAAACGCCGCCGGCCGTTTCTTGATCTTCAGCAAGGTCTCCTCGATCAGGCGCGGCACGCCGGCCACCTTGATCTTGTCCGTCTTGGTCAGCACGATCTGGTAGGAGACCGCCGCCTTGTCGAGCAGGGTCAGAACCTCTTCGTCGTTCTTCTTGACGCCGTGCCGTGCATCGATCAGCACGTAGACGCGCTTCAGCGTCACCCGGCCCTTGAGATAATCGAACACCAGCTTCGTCCACTGGTCGACCTGTTCCTTCGGCGCCTGCGCATAGCCGTAGCCGGGCATGTCGACCAGCGCCAGCGGCGGCAGGTCCGTGCCCTCTCCCGAAAACCCGTCGGGCACGAAATAGTTGAGCTCCTGCGTGCGGCCCGGCGTGTTGGATGTCCGCGCCAGGCCTTTCTGTCCGACCAGCGCATTGATCAGCGACGATTTGCCGACATTGGAGCGGCCGGCGAAGGCGATCTCCGGCGGCCCTTCGGGCGGCAGGAACTTCATGGCCGGCACACCGCGGATGAATATCCACGGCCGGGTAAAGGCGTCGTCGCCGACCACGGTGATCGCTGCTTCCGTCACGCTGCGGCCTCGAGCCGGTTGATGTCGGCACCGCGGATGGCATCGAGATTGCGGCCGATCTTGTCGGCTGGCCAGTTCCACCAGGAGATCTTGAGCAGCCGCGCGATGGTGTCGTCGTCGAAGCGCATCTTCACCACCTTGGCGCTGTTGCCGGCAACGATCGCATAGGCGGGTACGTCCCGCGTCACCACCGACTTGGCCGCAATGATGGCGCCGTCGCCGATCTTCACGCCGGGCATGATGGCGGTGTTCATGCCGATCCACACATCGTTGCCGATCACAGTGTCGCCGCGCAGTTCCGCCTTCCAGGTGGAGACGTCGAAACCCTTCTCCCAGCCATTGCCGAAGATGTTGAACGGATAAGTCGAGAAGCCGGACATGACGTGATTGGCGCCGTTCATGATGAACCGCGCGCCCTCGGTGATGGCGCAGAAGCGGCCGATGATCAGCTTGTCGCCAATGAACGGGTAGTGATGCAGCACGCAGGTCTCGACGAATTTTTCCGGCCCGCCGGGATCGTCATAATAGGTGTAGTCGCCAATCTCGATATTCGGCGCGTTGACGATCGGCTTCAGGAAGCCGACCCGGTTGTGATGCAGCGTCGGATGCTTGGTATTTGGGTTGGGCCCGGTCATCGTTGACTCCGTCGGGATTGCGGCGGGGAATGCAAGGATAGCCCAATCTTTCGCCGAATGGCAAAAGGCCCCGGACGAACCGGGGCCTTTTCCAAAGGATGGTTGAGACGCCGTTATTCGGCGGGTGTCGGTTTCTTGCGGAACAGATTCACCAGATTGTCCCAAAGTTCGATCTTGGCGCCCTGCCGCTTCATGATCACGCCCTGCTGCAGGATCGACAGCGAATTGTTCCAGGCCCAGTAGATCACGAGACCGGCCGGGAAGCCCGCCATCATGAAGGTGAAGATCACCGGCATCCAGTTGAAGATGGCTGCCTGGGTCGGATCCGGCGGCGCCGGGTTCATCCGCATCTGCAGGAACATGGTCACGCCCATCAGCAGCGGCCACACGCCGATATGCAGCATGGCGGGCGTCGCGAAAGGCATCAGGCCGAACAGGTTGAGAAGCGAAGTCGGATCCGGCGCAGCCAGATCCTGGATCCAGCCGAAGAACGGCGCATGCCGCATCTCGATGGTGATGTAGAGCACCTTGTAGAGCGCGAAGAACACCGGGATCTGGATCAGCACCGGCCAGCAGCCGGCGATCGGGTTGATCTTCTCGGTCTTGTACAGCTCCATCATCGCCTGTTGCTGCTTCATCTTGTCGTCCGCGAATTTCTCGCGGATTTCCAGCATCTTGGGCTGCACGACCTTCATCTTCGCCATCGACTTGTAGGACTTGTTGGCGAGCGGGAAGAAGAAGGCCTTTACGATGATGGTGGTGGCCAGGATCGCCAGGCCGAAATTGCCGAAGAACTTGTAGAGCGTGTCGATCAGCCAGAACATCGGCTTGGTGATGAAGTGGAACCAGCCCCAGTCGATCAGCAAATCGAAGCGACGGATGTCGCGGTCCTTCTCGTAGGCGTTGATCGTGCCCACTTCCTTGGCACCGGCGAAAATCAGCGATTCCACGGTGGTCGACTGGCCGGGAGCAACGGTTATCGGATCGGACAGATAGTCGGTTTGATAGCGATGCCGGCCGCCATCTTCCAGGAAGGCGAAGCGCGGCTGGAACGGCTGCTTCTCGCTGGGCACCAGCGTTACCGCCCAATATTTGTCGGTGATGCCGAGCCAGCCATCGGTCGACTTGCTGGGCGTATACTGCTTGTCCTTCTCGATGGACGCGTATTTGTGCTCCTGCAGGCCCTCCGTGCCGGTCACGCCGATCAGCCCCTCATGCAACACGTAGACCGAGGCGGTGGTCGGCTTGTCGTAGCGGGTGACGCGGCCGTAATTCGACAGGGTGATCGGAGCCGAGCCGGTGTTCTGCACGCTGTCGGACAGCGTGAACATGTAATTGCCGTCGACCGAGACGGTGCGCTTGAAGGTCAGCCCCTTGTCGTTGGTATAGGTGAGCGTGACGGGGGTGGTCGGCGTCAGGGTCGCATTGCCATCGACCTTCCACTGCGTGTCGTAGCTCGGAACGGTACCGGTCTGAGCGTTGCCGACGAAACCCACCTCGGCGAAATAGCCAGTGGGCAGCGCCGACGGGTTGAGCAGTTCGATCTCGGGGGAATTCTTGTCGACGGTCAGGCGATAGTGCTTGAGCTTGAGGTCGTCCAGCCGTCCGCCGGTCAGGTTGATCGAGCCCTCGAGGCTCGGCGTGTCGATCTTCACGCGTTGGCTGGCGGCGAGCGCCTGGTCGCGCCCGGCGGGCGTCGTCGCATCGGCGCCAGACGCGTTAGGCACGGCACCTGGCTGTTGCGCCTGGGTGCTCGGCGTGGCGGTGCCGGCGGCGGGCTTGTTCTCGCTTTGGCGCTGCGCTTCGATGCGGGCGGTCTCGCGCTGCTGTTCGACGCGGGGGTTCATGTAGAACACCTGCCACAGCGTCAGTATCAACACCGAAGCCGCGATGGTGATGAAGAAGTTGCGGTTGTTTTCCATCGAGAGCCTTGGCCTATCGCGCTAGCGTTTTCCGTGGATGCGGTGGGAAAGCTCGACCTTCAATTGGTCGAACGGCGCGGCGAGAACATCCTCGCGCCCCACGATGACATAGTCATGGCCGCGTTCCATGTCAGCGGCGGCATAAGTGCGCACCGCTTCTCTCAGCCGTCGGCGAACCCGGTTGCGCACGACGGCATTGCCGACTTTCTTGGTGACCGTGTAGCCGACGCGCGGTGCCTCGCCGTCGCCGCGATTAAGCACTTCGACGAGGAAAAACCGCCCACGCCGCTTTTCGCCGCGCCGGACGGTGAGGAAATCCGAGCGTTTCAGTAGCCTTTTGGGCGCCTGTCCCATTGGGCTGTTTGCGGACAACGGTCGTGGTGTCCGCTCAGGCGGACAACCGCTTGCGGCCACGATTGCGGCGGGCTGCGACGACGCCGCGGCCGCCCTTGGTGGCCATGCGGGCACGGAAGCCGTGACGACGCTTGCGGACGAGCTTGGAGGGTTGGTAGGTGCGCTTCATTTGTTTTAATACCGCGGTGTGCGGCCCTTCTTGTGTCTGTCACTCTGTAACAGGAGCTTGGCCGGGCCTTGTTTGGCGCGGCCGAAACCGCGCCGGGTCGTAGGGCCCGAGCGTGAGCGGGGCTTATATGTACAAGGTTTTGCAGAGTCAATCCGGGGCGCCAGACTAAAGATTGCCAGTCATTTGGCTCCGCAGGTCATCAAACTGGAAATTATGCCGCAATTGCCTAGTTTGCATGCGAGGGCATATCGGCATTGGGCGTATGAGCGTCGAACCTTCCACCAATGAAAGCGGCGCGCGCTCCGGCCCGGCGCATGGCGGCGGCTCGCGCGCCGTACCGCTGTCGCGCGGACTTTCGGCCAAGCTCATCCTGCTCACGATCATCTTCGTGCTTCTGGCCGAAGTGCTGATTTTCCTGCCGTCGATCGCCGACTACCGAATGCGCTGGCTGCGCGAGCGCCTCAACACCGCGGCGGCGGTTTCAGTGGTGCTCATCGAAGGCGATCCGGCCTCGCTTTCGCGCACCGCCCAGGACGACCTGTTGATGGCAATCGGCGCGAAGGCGATCGCGGTGCGCGACGGCGACGTCTCGCGCCTGCTTGCCGTGGCCTCTATGCCGCCGCGTGTGGACGAGCACATCGATGTCGCCAATACCGGCATGGTCGCGCAGCTCACCGGCGCACTCAACACTTTGTTCTTCGGCGGCGATCGCACATTGCGCGTCTTCGGCCCGGTCGGCGAGAACAACCGCGAGTTCGAGCTGATCATGCGCGACTACCGCCTGCGCGCGGCCATGCTCTCCTTCTCGCGCAACATCGCCCTGATCGCGCTGCTGATCTCGGTGTTTTCCGCCATGCTGGTCTATGCCGCTGTCTACCGCATCATGATCCGCCCGGTGCGCGCCATGACGCGCTCGATGCTGTCCTTCTCGGAGGCTCCTGACGACCCGTCGCGCATCATCCATCCGGCCGCCCGCGCCGACGAGATCGGCGTCGCCGAGCGTGAACTGTCGCAGATGCAGGAACGGCTGCAAAAGATGCTGGCCGAGCAGAAACATCTGGCCGATCTCGGCCTCGCCGTGTCGAAGATCAACCACGACATGCGCAATGTTCTGGCTTCCGCGCAGCTCCTTTCCGACCGCCTGCGCCAGGTTAAGGACGCCAGCGTACAGGCCTTCGCGCCCAAGCTGCTCAGGGCGTTGGACCGCGCCGTCTCCTATACGGAGGGTGTGCTGGCCTATGGTCGCGCCCAAGAGGCGCCGCCGGCCCGCCGCGTATTGCGGCTGCATCAACTGGTGGAAGAAGTGCATGGCCTGCTCGACATCGGCGCCGGCATCGAGTTCGAAAACATGGTCGACACCGGTTTCGAGGTGGACGCCGATTCCGACCAGCTGTTCCGCGTGCTGACCAATCTGGCGCGCAACGCCGTCCAGGCCATGGCGACCGATGCCGACGGCGTCCTGGTGCGGCGGTTGGCCGTCTCGGCCGAGCGCATGGGCGGCGTCTGCCAGATCCTGGTCACCGATACCGGTCCGGGGCTACCGCCCAAGGCGCGCGAAAACCTGTTCGTCGCCTTCCGTGGCTCGGCGCGCAGCGGCGGTACCGGCCTCGGTCTGGCAATCGCGCAGGAACTCGTCCGCGCCCATGGCGGCAGGCTGGAGCTTCTTGAGAGCATCGGCGGCCGTACCGTCTTTTCGGTAACCATCCCCGACCAGCCGGTCAGTCTCGACCGTGCCCGTCGTGGCCTCAGGCGCCCGGCCTGACGCGCTTTCCAGCCAGGTGTCGTGACGACGGCAAAACTTTTCCATCGATTGGCTTGCATTTCGGAATTTGAGTCGTTAGGGAACTCCTCGCGTCGTGGCCGGCGGCAAAACCGGCAACGTAGCGACGTCAGGCAAGGCCTGTTGCGCGCCCGTAGCTCAGCTGGATAGAGCACCAGACTACGAATCTGGGGGTCAGGAGTTCGAATCTCTTCGGGCGCGCCATTCTTCAATAAACAGAGAAAACTGCAGGTAAGGTTTTAACCGGGCCTTTGGATGCCGCTTTGGCGAGCGTTGCCTTTGATCTCCTGACCCTGATTTCGTCATCCTTCAGGGGCACTTCACGCATCACCGTGTGAACGTATTCTGGATCAGTAAGCCCAGGTCTTGGACAAGGCGTGCGATTAGCTGCCAGAAATGGGGGCTACAGCCACGCGCAAATTTGCACGCTCGCGGCTTCCACTCGGTGAAACCACGCCGCGATCGCTGTCGATGGATGGCCCAAGCGGCCATCTTGCCGGTCGCCGGCTCTCCAGACGGGTCTCTTCATCAATCCGGCGAGGAAGCACCCCTGGCGCCGCTAGCCGAAGCGCTCCAGGGCGTAGGGGGACGGATTGGTGAATGTCGGCGTGCCGGTCATCATCTCGGCAAGCAGGCGTCCGGTGACCGGGCCGAGCGTCAGGCCGTGATGATTGTGGCCGAAGGCGAACCACAGCCCTTTGTGCCGAAAGCCGCGTCCGATCACTGGTCGCATGTCGGGCAGGCATGGTCGCGAGCCCATCCAGGGGGTCGGTTCAATGCGCTGGCCGAGCGGGAAGATCTCGCGTGCCAGCGGCTCGGTATTGTCGAGCTGGACCGGGTTCGGCCGCCGGTCGCGCGGCGCGAATTCGACGCCTGTGGTCAGCCTTATGCCCCGGGTCATCGGCGCCAGCAGGAAACCGGCATCGACGTCGACGACGGGATGATTGAGGGATGCGTCGGCGTCTGTTTTGAAATGAACGTGGTAGCCGCGCTTCATAGCAAGCGGGACGGTATAGCCGAGCGAACGGCAGACCGCGCCGGACCAGGGCCCGAGTGCCACCACCACCTCGCGCGCCTGGATAGGTCCATCCTCTGTGGCGATGCTCCATTTATTGTCGTCCCGCCGCAGCCGGCTGGCATCTCCGTGCAGGAACGCGCCGCCTTGGGCGACGAAGTGCTCGGCATAAGCCTTCACCAGCGCGCCGGGGTCAGCGACGGTGGCGGGATCGAGCCAGTGAACAGCGCCCATTAGGGTGTCGGAGAGATGTGGCTCGCGCCGGCTCAGTTCTGCCCGGTCGAGAAATGCGTAGTTGAGGCCGAATGGTTGCAGGGCTTCGGCGGCGGTTCGCGCTTGTTCGAAGGTGCGTTCGCTTCGGTAGCCTTCGATCCAGCCGGTCTTGCGCAATCGCGGCAATGCGCCTGCCGCTGTCATCAGTGCTTCGTGCTCGATCACCGATTGCTCGATCAGCGGGCGCATGTCGGCTGCGGCGCGCGCCAGGCGCTTCGGTGCCGACTCTCGCCAGAAACGCCACAGCCAGGGGGCGATGCGCGGCAGGTGAAGCCAGTCGAAATGTACGTCTGCCGAACGGTTGAATGCGTAGCGCAACAGCTTCGTCAGTTCGCGCGGCGCGCCGTAGGGAACGACGCTCGAGCGTTCGATCAGGCCGGCATTGCCGTAGCTCGTTTCCTCGCCGGCGCCGCGACGGTCAACAAGGATGACGGAGCGGCCGCGCTGCTGTAGGTGCAGCGCAACCGACACGCCGATGATGCCGGCGCCGAGCACGAGTACGTCGGCCCGACAGGTCTGCTGCTCCGTCATCGGCCGCTCGCTTGCTGGGGCGTCGTCAAGCGAAGGCACCATGGGTTCGAGACCGACTTTGCCGTGGTGTGTCATTGCCAAAAATCGCTGGTCATCGCCATGGTTCAAAGCGCCATGTCGCGGTCGAGTGGGAAGATCGGGCGCGAGACGTTGCGATAGGGCATCCTCGCATAGTCCATGGTGCAGAGCGCGCCGCTGTCGCAGACGATCACCTTGCCGGCGATGGGCTCGAAGGCAGCGCGGAAATGCTGCATCGACTTGAGCCCGACGACGCGATGCCGGGCGGGATCGATGCCGAAGGCTCGGAACTGCTGGAGGTCGCGCATCTGTGACGGTTCGGTGACGACAAGCACTGCAATGCCGTCGATCTGCACCACGGCCGTCGGGCCGAAGCTGAATTCGAGGCCACCCAGCTGTTCGCCGTCGCCGATGAGCTTGCCGTCGCTGATGACAAGCAGCTTGCCGGTGACTTCGAGCGGATCGCCGCCGAAACGCGGATCGGTCTTGCCGCCAAGTGTCAGCTGGACCGTGTCTCCGACGGTGGCGCGATGGAGTTGGTTGGCCGTCTCCGGATCGACGATCGGGCCGAAGCAGGCGTTGTCGATGCCGGCGTCCAGCAACGCACCGAGCAGGGCCGTCGCATCGCCATAACCACCGGCGCCGGGATTGTCGGCGTAGTCGGCGATGATCAGCGGATGGTCACCGCTGTAGCCGCGCGCGATCTCGGCAGCCTCCGTTACCGTGTGGAAGGTGTTGAGGACGTTGAAACGGTTGTCCCAGATTTCGTCGGCAATGCCTTCGGCGAAGACCTGATGGCGTGCCGGATCGCCGTCATAGGTGACAAGCACTGTCGGGCCGACTTCGGCGATGTCGGCATTGGGGAAGGCGCCGTTGATGCTGACGGCGAGCGCGCCGGATGTCTTCTCGTGGGCGCGTGCCCTGGCGATCCACTCAACCATCGGACCGATGTCGGTACGGCCGGCATTGGCCTCCTCCAGCATCGGTCGACGCGCGAGAAGCGTTTTTGGGCGAATCTCGCCGGCCATCGTGCGTTGCAACACCTCGCCGGCGTGGCGGGCGATGTCGCGCATGTCGATATGCGGATAGGTCTTGAACGAGATCAGGATGTCGGCGTGCTCGCACATTCTGGCGGTGACATTGGCATGCGGGTCGAGCGTGACGGCAATAGGTAGATTCGGGCCGACGACAGCGCGCAACCGCGCCAGCAATTCGCCTTCGCCGTCTGGCGAAAAGTCGGTGACCATCGCGCCGTGCAGGCCGAGCAGGATGCCGTCGAGCTCGCCCTTGCGCTCGACCGCCGCCTGGACGATGGCGCCGCCGATGCGGTCGAAGGCGTCGCGCGTCACCGGCCCCGCCGGCTCGGCGGCGGTGGAGAGGACGTGCTGGATCGTCCAGCCATATTTCCGTCCGATGTCGAGGAAGCCTCCGATCTCCGTGTTCGCCTCGCCCCGGGCGCGGATGGCGTCGTCGCCGAACAGCACGCCCTCGACCATGAAGGCTTCGTAATTGGTCTTTCGCACGCTGAACGTGTTGGTCTCATGTGCGAATTCTGCGGTTAGAACACGAAAGCTCATTGTCATGTCTCCGGACAGTTTCGGGCGTTTCGGATTGGTCGGGCGCGTGCGCTTCGGTGACACCGCGACGATGGCGCGCGCATTTGACGGTTGGGGTGAAGTGGGGCCTACCTTGCCGCACTGGCCAGGCAGCGGCCCCGGGTTCTGGCTACTCCATGTGGAACCGCATTTCGCCGATACGGCCGTCGCCGCCGCGTATGATCGACCAGTGCAGGAAGTAACCGCCCAGTCCCATGCGATAGCGCCTCAGATGGGATGCGGCGTCCCCTTCATGGTGGGTGAGTTCGAGCGGATTGCCGGCAACCACAATTCCCGTCGATGCGATCTGCTCGAACCAGCTATTGTTCCACAGGCGCCATGTCTCATCGGCAAAAGCCTGGCGCGGTGCGCGGCGTTCGACGATCGCCTGCAGCAGCTCGCGGTCTCGTTGCGTCTGCCCGGCATCGTCGTCCGGGATCGGTTCGTATGGAGAAAGCGCGGGATCGATGATGCCCGCGATCTTCTGGGCGATGCGTGCAACCTGGGCTTCATCGGTGTTGGCGAAAACACAGACCGACAATTTGCGCGAGGGGAAGCGCGCGATCTCGGCGCGGAAGCCATCCCATGTGCCGCCGTGCCGGATCTTGCGATGGCCGCGCAGTTCGGAGTTCTGCCAGCCCAGCCCGTAGCTGTTGAACGAAAACTGGCCATTGCGCATCGGCACGGGGTTGGACATCAGGTCAATGAGATCGTGGTTCAGCACCTTGGGATCGTCCAGCTCCAGCAGCCAACGGGCGATGTCCCGTGGCGAATAATAGAGCCCGCCGTCGCCGGTGCGCTGCAGGGTGGGTGCGGCCCAGTAGCGGTTTTCGAGGCGCCCGTCGCGAATGCAGTGGCCAGCGGCGCGGTTGGGCACGATGTCGTACCAAGATGCGTCGCGCGCCGTCGCCATGCCTATCGGTCCGAAAAGGCGTTCGCGTAACAGTTCGTAGTAGGGCTTGCCGGAGACGCGGGCGACGATGATGGCGGCAAGCATGTAGCCGGTGTTGCTGTAGCGATAGCCTTCGCCCGGGGCGTGGAGCAGCGGCGAACGCCGCGCCAGGTTGATCAGCTGCTGGTCGCTGTGGTCCTGCCAAAGATTGTAATGAACGATGCCGTCCCGATCCTCGGTTGGTTCGAAGGCGATCTCGAAATTGCCCAGCCCGGCCATCATCGAAAGCAGATGGCGGATAGTGATGCCCACCCAGCTTTGCGGCCCCTCGGGGATATAGGTCAGGATCTGGTCGTCCAGTCCGATGCGGCCATCCTGCAGCAGGAACAGAACCGATGTTGCGGTGAACATCTTGCCGGTCGAGCCGGAATGGAAAACCGTATCGGGGGAGACCGGGGTGTTGTTCTCGACATTGGCCAGGCCGTAGCCGGCAAGGTGGATGATCTCACCATTGCCGACGATGGCGACGCCGAGACCAGGCACCTGGCTGTTTTCGATCTCCGCCTGCAGGTAGCGGTCAAGCTCTTCAGTGTGGCTCATGGTTGTCTTCCTCACGCGACCGATCTGCGTTCGGCGGTCTCCGCGGTCGCACTGACGAGCGGATGATGGCAGGCCACCTGCTGCCCGTTCGCTTGCACCGAGAGCGGCGGCAGCGTCCGGCGGCAGAGGTCGGAGACGCGCGGGCAGCGATTGGCGAAGGCGCACCCGGCCGGCAGGTCGTAGCCGCTGGGGACTTCACCCGAGAGCCGCGTGATCGCGCGGCGCTGGCGGGGGTCGGGCTCGAACGTGCTGTCGAGAAGCGCGCGGGTGTAGGGATGCGCGGGCTCGGCATCGCTTGGCATCATTTCCACGACACGGCCAAGATACATGACCAGCACCTGGTCGCAGAAATAGCGCACCAGGCCGAGGTCGTGAGAGATGAACAGATATGTCAGCCCGAGGTCCTGGCGCAGCCGCTCCAGCAGCGAAACGATCTGGGCCTGCACGGAAACGTCGAGCGACGCCGTCGGCTCGTCGAGCACCACCAGCGACGGATTGAGCGCCAGCGCCCGGGCGATGCCGACGCGCTGCTTCTGACCGCCGGAAAGCTGGTGCGGATAGCTTTGCGCCAGTGAGGTGTTGAGGCCGACCATGTCGAGCAGCGAAGCGACGGTTTCGTCGGGCGCCTTCGCTTTCACCCCTTGTACCCGGAATGGCTCGAGCAACGCGTCCCTGACCGAATAGCGCGGGTCGATTGCCGAATAGGGATCCTGGAAAACCAGCTGCATGCGCTGGCGCAGGCTGCGCAGATCTGCGCGCGACAATGAGGCCATGTCGACCCCGTCGAAGGTGACCTGGCCGTCGCTTGGACTGATCAGGCGCAGCACAAGCCGGGCGAGGGTGGACTTGCCGCATCCGGACTCGCCGACGACGCCGAGGATCTGGCCGCGCTTCAGGTTGAAGGAAACGTCGCTGACCGCATGGAACACCTTGCGCTTGCGCAACAGCCCGCCATCGACGAAACGACGGCTCAGCCCGGAGACAGTGAGAAGGTCGCTCATGCTGCCTCCGCCAGATGGCAGGCAACGCCGTTGCCGCCTGCACCGACGCGAAGCTCGGGGATTTCCACACGACAGCGATCCGCGGCGCGCGTGCAACGCGGGTTGAACCGGCAGCCGCGCGGCTGCGTCATCGCTGTTGGCACGATGCCAGGGATGGCGGTCATCGTTCCCGGCGCCATGTCCCGCCGCGGAATGCAGCGGATCAGCGCCTGGGTGTAGGGGTGCCGGGGATGCTGGAACAGCGCGTCGACCTGCGCCAGCTCGACCACCCGGCCGCAATACATCACCGCGACGCGATCGCAGGCCTGAGCAACGACGCCCATGTCGTGGGTGATCAGGATCAGCCCCAGCCCTCGCTGCCGCACGAGGTCGACGAGGATCTGTACGATCTGTGCCTGGACGGTGACGTCGAGCGCAGTGGTTGGCTCGTCCGCGATCAACAGCTCGGGGTCGCCTGCAAGCGCCATGGCGATGACGATGCGCTGCTTCATGCCGCCGGAAAGCTGGTGCGGGAACAGGTTGTAGACCGAGGCGGGATCGGGGATGCGCAGGTCTGCCATCAGCTCGAGGCTCCTGGCGCGGGCTGCACTTCGGCCGAGACCGAGGTGCAGCCGAGCTGCCTGATCGATCTGCGGGCCGATCCGCATCATGGAATCGAGCGAGGTCATCGGGTTTTGCGTGATCAGCGCGATGCGTCCGCCGCGCAGCCGACGCAGCTGCCGTTCCGGCATGCCGACGAGCTCGGCGCCATCGAAGCGGATGCTGCCGGCCGCGACCTGGCCGCCAATGCGCGGCAGCAGACCCATGATCGCGGTTGCGGTCAGTGACTTGCCCGAACCGGATTCCCCCACGATCCCGAGGATCTCGCCGCGATCGACGCCCAGCGTGACTTCGTCGACTGGCGAAAAGGCACCGAACCTGATCCGTAGCATTTCCAAATTCAGCAGCATCTTCAGGCGTCCCTGAGCTTGGTGCGGACATCGAGCGCTGCGATCACCGCGTCGCCGAAGAGGTTCAGGAAGACCACTGTCAGCGCCACCGCCAGACCGGGCAGCAGGATCACCCAGGGTGCGATGAACAGTTGCGCCGTGCCGGAGCTCATCATGGCGCCCCAGCTCGGCGTCGGCGGCTGCGCGCCCAGGCCAAAGAAGCCAAGGGTCGCCTCGAGGATGATGGCGTCGCCGGTTGCCAGCATCGCCGCCACCAGCACCGGCGCCAGCGCATTCGGCAACAGATGCGAGAACAGGATGTGCGTGTGGCCGGCGCCGAGGCTGACGGTTGCCTCCACATAGGTCTCGCTCTTGAGCGACATGATCTGGGTGCGCGTCAGCCTGGTGAACTGCGCGAGGTAGGCGATGGCGATGGCGATCACCACGCCCTCCAGTCCCGGTCCGATGATCGCCACCAGCATCAGCGCGATCAGGATTTCGGGGAACGACCAGGTCAAGTCGACGACGGTCATCACGGCGCGGTCGAACGCGCCGCCGAAATAGCCGCAGGTCGCGCCGAGGACCAAGCCGAGCAACACCGAGATGCCGATCGCCGTGATGCTGACCGAAAGCGAGGTGCGCGCGCCGGTGATCATCCGCGACAGCACGTCGCGACCGAATTCGTCTGTGCCGAACAGATGCGTCAGCGACGGAGCCTGGTTCATGATCCCGAGGTCCTGCTGGTCGTATGGATATGGTGACAGCCATGGCGCAAACAGCGCGCCGACCACCAGCAGCAGGAGAAATGTGCCGGAGATCCCTCCCTTGAAGGTGGAGATCGCCTTGAGCAATGCCAGTGCGCGACGGCCCATCATGACCGTGCCTCGCGCTGGCGAGGATCCATGGCGGCCTGAACGATGTCACCGATCAGGGCGCCGATGATGACGGCCATGGCAAGCATGAGGAGGCAACCTTGCACGAGGGGATAATCGCGCTGGTTGAGCGCACGGATCAGCAGTGAGCCGAGGCCGGGACGGGCGAAGACATATTCGATGGTCACCGCGCCACCGAGCACCCAGCCGATGCGCAGGCCGAGGATGGTGACGACCGGAACCATGGCGTGGCGCAAGACGTGGCGCAGCTGGATCATGAATGGCGGCAAGCCCTTGGCGTGCAGCAGCATGACGAAATCCTGCCGCGACGTCTCGATCATGGCGATCCGCGTCACCCGGGCCACCAGCGCGATACCGCCTAAGCCCGCTGCGATGACGGGCAGGATGAGCGAGCTCCAGCCGCGGGCGCCGGAGACGGGAACCCAGCCGAGCCATACCGCAAAGACCAGGATCAGCAGCAGGCCGAGCCAGAAGCTCGGCACGGTCGAGCCGAGCAGGATGAAGCCGGTGATGGCGTCGTCGATGCGCGTGCCCTGGTAGCTGGCAGCGATGACGCCGGCGGCGATGCCGGTCAGCGTCGAGAACAGCAGTGCCGCTCCGCCCAGCTGGAGGCTGTAGGGTAGGTTCTGCGCGATCAATCCGCTGACCGGGCGACCCTGTACGATGGATGTGCCAAGGTCACCGGTCAGGAGCCGGCCCATCCAGGTGAAATATTGTTCCACCAGGCTGCGATCGAGGCCGTATTTGGCGGCGATCTGAAGGCGCTGCTCGGGAGACGAGCCGGCGCGCATCAGATTGTCGATGGGGTCGCCCGGCACCAGGTGAATGATGAAGAACACCACCAGCGAGACGACAAAGAACACCGGCAGCAGCAGCAGCAGCCGCCTCAACGTGAAGCCGATCATTTCGTACTGCAGCTCCGAACTGTTAGCCGACGACCTTGATGTCGACGACGGTCGCCTGCACGAGCTGCGTGCCGCGCAACTTTTCCGGCACATCGAGCAGCGTCTTGTTGAAGGCGTAGTTTTGCACCGGCTCATGGATCGGTGCGAACAGGAAGTTGCCGACCAGGTTCTCGTGATACTTCCTGAAGTTGACCACGCGCTCTTCCGGCGTCTTCGACTGCTGCATGGCGATGTCGTGAAGCTCTTGTGATTTTTCGTCCTGCCAACCCGAGGAGTTCGGATAGGGGATGTTCTTGGCGCTGTAGAACCAGTCGAGAATGTCGGCGTTGTTCCAGTCGTAATGACGCACCGCCAGCTGGTGCAGGCCCTTTTTGAGTTGGTCGACGACGGTGGTGCTGTCGAAGATGACAATCTCGACGTCCATGCCCACCGCCTTGAGCTGGGCCTGGACGATCTCGGCCGTGCGCTTGAATGCCGTTTCCGACTGGGCGGTCAACTTGATCTTCAGCGGCTTGCCATCCTTGGCCCGGATGCCGTCGCCTCCCCGCAGCCACCCTGCCTTGTCCAGCAGTTCGTTGGCCTTGCCGAGGTCATGGCGGATCTCCAACTTGGGATCGATTTTCGATTCCGGCAGCGAGCTGATCAGGAACTGATGCGCTTCCAGGCCGACGCCGTTGAAGACGCTCTTGTGGATGGCGCCCTGGTCGACCGCCAGGGCGGTTGCCTGGCGTACGGAAATGTCGCCGAACGGTTCGGTGCGGGTGTTGAAGGCGAGATACGTCACGCCCATGCCGGGCAGGGTGCGGAAGCCAACGTTCTGGTCCGCCTCGAGTTGCGGCAGGAACTGGCTGGGCACGCCGAGAAGCATGCCGACGCCGCCGGTCTTCAGCTCCAGGAAGGCCGTGGACGCGTCGGGGATTTCGCGCATCGTAAGCCGCTTGATGTGCGGGGCCGCCTTGTTCTCGGAGAGGTCGCATCCCCAGGCATAGTCTTCGTTGGCGACCAGTATGGCCTCCTGGCCAACGGCAAAGCTCTCGAGCTTGTAGGGGCCGGTGCCGACCGCCACCGCCACGCCGTAGCTATCGCCGGCTTCGTCGTAGGCCTTCGGCGAGGGAATGCCCATGAAGGCGGACGCCAGATTGAAGATCAGGTTGGGGTCCGCCCGCTTCATGACGAACCGGAAGGAATGTTCGTCCACCGCCTCGACGCGATCGATCGCGTCGACCAGGTACTCGTTGGGGGTGCCTTTGAACTTGGGGATCCACCACGCTATGGTCGCCGCATTGAAGGGTTCGCCATCATGGAAGCGCACGCCTTGCCGCAGTTTGAAGGTCCAGCTCATGCCATCCGCGCTGGTTTCCCAGGATTCCGCAAGGTGGGGATGATAGGACTGGTCGACATCCTGCTCGATCAGCCGGTCGTAGATCAGCATCACGACCGTACTCAGCAAGGTGGCTCGGATGGGATCCTGCGACGCGGCGCCGATCTCGGAACTGGCGAGCGCAAATACGGCCTCGGTGTCTGCCGCAGCCGCCGCATCCCTGGCAGCCAGGCCGAGGCTTGCGGCCAAGGTGAGCACAGATGCCGATACAAGAAACCTACGTCGATTCATGGTTATCCTCCCCTTGGTAAAATACCAAAAGCCAGCCGTGCTGCCGAGGCAGCTTATTTTTTGGTACAGAAATAACTCACGACAATGGATGGTCAGATGACCTATCCATGCTGCGCTCTATTTGTCTTGGTTGCTGGTGGATCTGGCTCCTGCCGTAAATCAGGCAGTGTTTTTCTTCCCTCGCTCCTCAACGGGGTAGGGCAACGCTATTGTGAAAAAAAACAAACGTCAATCGTGTCTGTGATATAAATCTTGCAGAATGTCGAACCCCAGGCAGGGAAGCCAGAATGACTGAATCGGTCCGCCGCCGGCTCGTTGAACGCTTGAACACCGCCACCAATGCGGAGAAAGCGCTCGCCAACTACATGCTGGCAAATTTGAGCGGGGTGCCTTTCGAGACATCTGCGACCCTGGCCAGCAAGGTCGGCGTCAGCGAGCCGACTGTCGGGCGATTTTGCCGCGCGTTGGGCTATGCGCGTTTCAAGGACCTGAAGGAGGACCTCAGGGACAACATCGGAACCCAGCCCTGGCTGGCGGGTGACCGGCTGAAGGAATTTCGCGATCGCAGCCAGAACGGCGACGCTTTGGCGCGCAGCCTGGAACTGGAGATCGCAGCTCTCCTGAGGATCTACGAGATCGCGAACACGAAGGAGTGGCACCGCGCGGTCAAGCGCCTGGCAAGCACGCCCCAGATGTTTGTCGCGGGGTTCCAGACCGAGCGAGGCATCGCGCAGTATTTTGCCAACCAGATGCAGTACCTTCGGCCCGGTGTTCAGATGGCTGACGTTGCCGGCGGCAACTTCAGCGAAATCCTGCTGAGCCCGCCCAAATCCACCTGCCTGGTGATGTTCGAGGCTCGCCGCTACTCGCGGCTGACGTTGTTCCTGGCGCGGGAAGCGCAGAAGGCGAAGATCCCGATTACCCTGGTCACGGATGCTTTCTGCGATTGGGGACGTGACGTGGTCGACGAAATGTTCGTCGTGCCCACCGAGTTCGGCATGTTCTGGGAATCGACTGCCCAGATGGCCAGCCTTGGCAACCTGCTCATCAACGGGGTGTTCAATGAACTCGGCGTCACCGTCGAAGGGCGCATGAACAAGGTCTCCGAGCTTCACGGAAAGATCACAGGCTATGTCGGCGACTAGCCTCGCCGCGGATTGCGCCTGCAGTCGCTTGGATGTCTTCGCCCGATGTCGCGCAGGCGTGGTTGCCCGTTCTCATCGATGATGGTTGTTGAAGACGCTTCGACGTAGCCCGGCTTGATCGCGCGCCCTGTCGTGCGAGGCGCCGTGACATGCTCCCGTTCGACCGTCCAGGCGAGGTTCGGCACTAGGTCGACGTTGTTCCCGCTCGAGCCCTACTCCAGAGCACTCACCATCAGGTCGGAATTCGAGACGTGCTGCCTCAGTGCGTGGCTGGCTTGTCAGCCGGCTTTCGTAATGACGTAAAACTGTCATTCTTGCTATAACTTCAGAAAACTGTCATATCCAGATCCTGAGGAGGAGAAGACGATGCCGGGAACAGTGCGCCAGCGACTGACCGAAAGCCTGCAAAAGGGCTCGCGCGGCGGCCGTTCGATCGCGACCTACATGCTGGCCAATCTCAGCGAGCTGCCCTTCGAGACGGCGATGACCGTGGCCGAGAAAGTGGGCGTCAGCGAACTGACGGTCGGCCGCTTCTGCCGCTCGCTCGGCTACCAGCACTTCAAGGATCTCAAAGCCGACCTGAAGACGGACATTGCCGACAGCCCGTGGCTGATCGGCGACCGGCTGCGCGAATTCCAGGCGACCAGCAAGAAGGGCAGCAGTGACCTTGCCAGAAGCCTGGAGCTGGAGATGGCGGCGCTGGTCAAGGTCTATGAGCTGGCGAGGTCAGCGCAGTTCAAGGCGGCCGTCGACCGGCTTGCCGCCCGTGAGCGCATCTTCATCGTCGGTTTCCAGAGCGAGCGCGGCATCGCCGTCACCATGGCGCAGCTTCTGCAATATGTGCGCGAGGGTGTGCAGCTCATCGATCATTCCGCCGGCAATTTTTCCGAGGTGTTGCTGGCCGATCCGGCAAAGACGGCGCTCGTGATGTTCGATGCCCGGCGCTATTCGCGCCAGGCCGCCCTCCTGGCCCGTCGGGCGACGGACGCCGGGGTGCCGGTTACGCTCATCACCGACCAGTTCTGCGACTGGGCGCATGGCAGCACGTCCGAGGTCTTCGCGCTGCCTTCGGAAATCAATCTTTTCTGGGACACCAACGGACCGATGCTTTCGCTTGTCCACCTCATGCTGAACGGCGTCATCGGCGAGCTCGGCGCCGATGTCGAGGCACGGCTCGATCGCATGTCGGAGCTTTACGGCGACTTCGTCGGCCACGCCGGCCGACCGGAGCGCTGACGCGCGCATTTTCCAGGACAGCATCACCAACGCACATCAAATCAGGGAGGATTTGACATGAACCGCCGTGAATTCCTTGCTTCGGCATCGCTGTTTTCGCTTGTTGCAGTGGTGGGGTCGCTGACGCCTGCAGTGGCAACCGAAGCAGAGGCCGTCGTCGTGCTTGCCCGCCAGGAACAAGGAGCCGCCAGCTACGACCCGGTCCGCGCGGTGACCCTGAACATGGCCGCCGGCCTGATCTACGATCGCTTGGTCGAGCAGGCTGCCGACCAATCCTATCATCCCCATCTCGCCGAATCCTGGGAGGTCAGCCCGGATGGACTGAACTGGACCTTCAAGTTGCGCAAGGGTGTCAGCTTCACGGATGGCGAGCCGTTCAACGCCGCGACTATCGTCTGGTGGATCCCCAAATTCAGGGGCACCGAAAACGAGTACATGGTCGACGCCATCGACAAGGTCGAGGCCCTGGACGAGCACATGGTGCGTTTCGCGCTGAAACGGCCCGAGCCGAACCTGATCTTCAACCTGGCCATGATGAACATGGGCATCCCCAGCCCCAAGGCGTTCGACGCGGCAGGCACCGACTATGGTGTCATCCAGGCAGTGGGAACCGGTCCCTACAAGCTTGAGAGCTTCGTGGTCGGGCAGGAGACGGTGCTGGTCGCCAACGAGGACTATGCCTGGAGCAGCCCTCTGACCGAGAACAAGGTCGCACCGTACATCAAGCGCCTGACGGTTCGCGAGATCCCCGACGCGTCCACCGCCTTCCTCGAACTCAGGACGGGCGGGGTTGACATGTTGCTCGACGTGCCGACCGACTTCCTGCCGCAGTTTCGGTCCGAAGCCGATCTCGACATGCGCGACCTGCCCGGCTACGGCATCACCTTCGTCGCCATCAACACCCGGGCGGCTCCCTTCACCGACATCCGCGTGCGCCAGGCCATCGCGCTCGCCATCGACCAGGGCGCGATCCTCAAGAGCGTCTATGGCGGCGTCGGCAAGGAGGCACACCAGCTTTTGGTCAGCAGCCTTCCGGAATCGAAGGTCGATCCCGCCACGGAAATCCGCAACGACTCGACCCGGTCCGCAAAATTGCTTGACGAGGCCGGCTGGACGCTAGGCGCCGACAGCATCCGCAGCAAGGACGGCAAGCCGTTACAGGTCAAGCTGTGGGCCCGGGCCGACACCGAATATCGGCGCACCGCGGAGATCATCCAGGCACAGCTGAAGGCGGTCGGTATCGGCATCGAGATCACGGTCTTCGACGCCGGCACCTATCGCGACCAGTTCCGTAAGCCGGAGCGCGAACTCGTGCTGCAGCCCTATTCATGGACCAACGCCGACATTCTCGACTGGTTCTTCAGCGCCAAGCGGTTGGATTCATGGAACCTGTCGATGTGGGATGAGCCGAAGTCCGAGGAGCTGCACGACCTCGCCATGTATGGCTCGAAGACCTGGGACGAGCGGGTGGAGAACTTCCGCAAGTACCACGCCCACCTGCTCGCCAACTTCGTCGCTGCGCCCGTTCACGAACCGGCGCAGACAATGGCCTTCAACAAGACGCGCCTCATCGCGCCCGAGACGTTCCGGGCGCCCTATTCGATCGTTGACATCAGGCCCGCGCAGTAGCGGGAGGTGGCGGGGGCGAAAAGCCCCTGCGCTGCCTGCATGCCCTGCCACTGGAGAGATACTTTATGGACGTGATGAAGGAACCCGGCTCGGCCGCCGAGCTGGAACGATATCTCCATGCCGAAATCGAGGCGCATGAAATCCCCGGGCTAGGGGTAACAATCGTCCGGGACGGAGAGATCCTGCACCTCGGCGGCTACGGTCTCGCCAATATCGAACACAGGGTCGCGGCCACGGCCGACACCATTTTCCACTCGGGTTCGACCGGCAAGATGTTCACTGCCGCTGCCATCCTGATCCTGTTGCAGGACGGACTGCTCGATATCGACCACCCAGTGGACCGCTACCTGACCGAGGTGCCCAGGAGCTGGGCGGATATGACCATCCGTCACCTGCTGTCGATGACCAGCGGCTTCGGCAATTTCGCCGATGTCTTTGCACCGGCGCCAATCGAGAACAACGTCGTTCCGGTCAACCTCTGGCAGGACCACAGCGACGAGCAGTTGCTGGCGCTCGCCAGCATGTCGCCGCTCGCCTTCGCCCCTGGCGAGAGCTACCTCTATTCCAACATCAGCTACATCGTCGCGTCGCTGGTGGTCCGGCGCATCACGGGCAAGCCCTATTACGCCTCGCTCCGGGAAAGACTGTTTGCGCCCGCAGGCATGGCAAGCGCGCGCGAGGCCAGCAGTCACGACATCGTCCTGAACCGCGCCAGCGGCTACAGCCGCCATTCGGGCGCGCTGCGCAATAGCCACTGGACAGCACCGACCATGCTGCGCACCGGCGACGGCGGGCTTTATTTCTCGCCGCGCGACATCGCCCGCTGGTTCATCGAACTGGACAGGCCGCGAGTGTTCCGGTCCGAGACGATTGCCGCGATGTTCGAGCCGACGCTGACGTCGGATGGCCGCCCCGCCATCAACGGCTACGGCTTGGGCTGGCAGAATTCCGAGATACGCGGCCACCGCAAGATCAGGCATGGCGGCACCTGGGACGGGTTCCGCGCCGAACTCGCCCGCTTCCCCGATCAGCGGCTTTCGGTGGCGGTGCTGGCCAACATAGACTCCGCCCAGGTCGCGCGCATCGCCCACAAGGTCGCCGGGTTCTTCGATGGCGCGGTCGCCCCTCACGAGCCCGTCGCTGACAGCAAACCGGCGCTCACGAGCCGCGACGCGATGCTCATCAAGGCGATTGCAAGACGCAGCGCCACATCGGAGGCGTTCAGCGAGGAATGCTGGCGGTTGTGGTCCGACAAGTGGTTCGACCAGTTGATTGCCGAAAGCGAATCCGATCTCGGCGTGGCGAACATGGAGCTCATCGAAGACGCCGGCGACCGCCGCCACTATCGCCTCGCCACCGGCCGCTACCACATGCACTGGACCGTCGACCGGCAAGCCGACGGCCGCATCGCGGCGATGCGTTTTCACATGGAATAGTATCGTGCAGGACCCGCCCTGGCATCTCGGCTGGCGTCGCCACTGACATGCTGCGTCCAATCGCCAGCCGTCTACGAGACACCTTCAACGCACGTCTACCGGACGCGCTCGGCGGCCAGCTGACCGATTGTTAGCCGATCAGGCAGACCGCCTGGCCGCTGAAATCATTCGCTGTCAACAAGTACAGCAGCGCGTCACCCGTCCGCGCGCGCTTCATTGGCGATGCAAAATCTCGCGGCGGGGGCAGTGCTGAAGTTCAAAGACTATAGGGGCGCAAACTGCAATCATTGCGAGAATTTCTGACATGTTCAAGGACGAACAGATGTCTATCGACGTGTCGGTTTTTCTTGCAGTTTGATCGGAATCGCGGACGCCAGCAGGAATAGGTGCGTGCGAATGAGCGGTACTTGCGGCGCTACAAAATTGCGCGGGGCGGGATAGGAGAAGCTTCGGCAATTCTTGGTTGAAATTTCACCGTCTTCGCTGCGACCATTGACAGCACAAACTCGTCATGTACTCTCTAATAACAGCTTAAATTCCATTATTGTGGAATACGTGAGGGAGGACGTTCGATGAAGCTGAAACTTGTATCCTTGGCTGCCATGCTTTTGCTGGCCTCGCCAAGCTATCTCATGGCGCAGGAAAAGGGGGGCGTGATCAACGTCGCCACCATTGGTGAGCCGCCGACGCTCGATCCGATGACGTCCACCGCCGACCTGGTAGGCATCGTTACCCAGCACATATTCGAGACGCTCTATACATTCGACAAGAAGTGGGGCGTGACGCCGCTTCTGGCAGAGGCGCTGCCAGCGATCAGCGCTGACGGCAAGACCATGACCATCAAGCTGCGCCAGGGCATCAAGTTCCATGACGGTTCGGACATGGATTCGGCTGACGTCGTCGCCTCGCTGAACCGCTGGATCAAGCTCGCCTCGCGCGGCAAGCAGGCCGGCAACTTCATCGCCTCGATCACCGCGACCGATCCGTCGACCGTCACCATCGCGCTCAAGCAGCCCTACGCGCCGCTGACCTCGCTTCTCGCCTTCAACAACTCAGCCGCCATCATCATTCCGTCCGAGAAGCAGGCCGATACGATGACCGAATTCGTCGGCACCGGCCCCTACATGCTGAAGGAACGCAAGGCCGATCAGTACATCCAGTTGGTGCGCTTCGACGGCTACAAGGCGCGCTCCGAAGCCAGCGACGGTTACGGCGGCGCCCGCCATGCCTATCTCGACGAGATCCGTTTTGTGCCGGTGCCGGACGCCAACACCCGCGTCGAGTCCGCCGTCTCCGGCCAATATGATTATGTCGACTCCCTGCCGGTGGAATCATTCGACAAGTTGAAGGGGGCAACTGCGACGCACCCCATCCTGCTGAAGCCGTTCGGCTATCCGGTGTTCATCTTCAACACGGCCGAGGGTTCGGCGAAAAACATCGAGGTGCGCAAGGCGATCCGCCAGGCGCTCAGCATGGAAGACATGCTGGCGGCGGCCTTCGGCAGCACCGACTTCTATGCGCTCGAGGGCAGCATCTATCCGTCGAACTTTGCCTGGAGCACCGACGCCGGCGTTAAGGGCAACTACAACGTCGCTGACCCGGAGGGTGCCAAGGCAGCGGCCGCCGCCGCCGGCTACAAGGGCGAGCCGGTCCGCATCCTGACCAGCCGCCAATACGAGTTCCACTACAAGATGGCGCAGGTCGCCGCTGAGTATCTCAAGCAGGCCGGCTTCAATGTCGACCTGCAAGTAGTGGATTGGGCGACACTGACCCAGCGCCGCGCCGAGAAGGGCCTGTGGGACATCTACATCACCCACAGCCCGTTCCTGCCGGAGCCGGCGCTGATCGGTTCGCTGTCGACCACCGCTCCCGGCTGGTGGGACACGCCGGAACGCAAGGCTGCGGTCGATGCCTTCACCGCCGAGGTCGACCCGGCCAAGCGCGTGGCGCTCTGGGCCGACGTGCAGAAGGTCATTTACGGCGACGTGCCGTTCATCAAGATCGGCAATTTCAATGCCGTGGGTTCGATTTCCAACAAGCTTGAAGGCGTCGACCCGGCCCCGTGGCCGTACTTCTGGAACGCTTCGATCAAGAAGTAACAAGCTGACAATTGCGGGCGCCGGCACGGCTGGCGTCCGCTCATTGCCGCGAACGCCGCGCGGATACGGGAACTGCCATGATACGCTACATTCTCCAGCGCATCGCCGGAATGATCGTCGTGATGTTCATCGTCGTCACGGTCGTTTTCGTGATCGTGCGCGTCACGCCTGGCGACCCCGCCGCCGTCATGCTGGGCCCCGATGCCACGCCCCAGGATATAACCGACCTCAGGACGCGGCTTGGCCTCGATCAGTCGATCTTCGTTCAATACTTCTTCTACATCGGCCAGCTCTTGAAGGGCGATCTAGGTCACTCGATCTTCCTCAACATGCCGGTTTCGGCTGCCTTGATGGAGCGCGCCGAGCCGACCTTCTTCCTCACTGTCTTCTCGCTGCTTATCGCCTGCGTCATCGCGCTGCCCATCGGCATCTACGCCGCCTATCGGCGCGGATCCTTCATCGACCAGGCCTCGACGCTGCTTGCCATGCTGGCGGCCAGCATTCCGAGCTTCTGGTTGGGCCTGATCCTGATGCAGGTCTTTGCGGTCCGGCAACAATGGTTCCCGGTTTCAGGTTATGGCGGGCCCGATGCGGCGTTCCTCGACAGGATGTACCATCTCACCTTGCCTGCGGTTGCCCTTGGGCTGGTGTCCTCGGCGCTAATCCTGCGCTTCACCCGCGCCTCCATGCTGGACGTTCTCGGCGACGACTACATCCGCACGGCGCGCGCCAAGGGCGTGGTCGAGCGGCGCGTGGTGCTGAAGCATGCACTCAAGAACGCGCTGATCCCGATCCTGACCGTCATCGGCCTGACGGCCGCCGTGCTGATCTCCGGTGCGGTCGTCACCGAAACGGTCTTCGGCCTGCCCGGCGTCGGCAACCTCGTGGTCTCCGCAGTGCTGCGGCGCGACTACCCGGTCATCCAGGGCGCGCTGCTGGTCATTGCCGGGCTCTATGTCCTGATCAATTTCGCCATCGACATGCTTTATCTGCTGGTCGATCCAAGGGTGCGCTACTGATGACAGATCTGGTCAACGCGGCATCCCTGCCGGCGCCCGAGCCGCGGTTCCTGTTCTTGCGTCGGCTGCTGAAGCGCAAGACAGTCGCCTTCGGCGTCATCGTGCTTGTGGTCTTTGTCCTGCTGGCGCTGCTTGCGCCATGGATCGCGCCTTATTCGCCGTCAAAACTTTCCATCGTCAACCGGCTGAAGCCGCCGAGCGAACTGTTCTGGTTCGGCACCGACGAGTTTGGCCGCGACGTCTTCTCGCGCACCATCTATGCGGGACGGTTGTCGCTGCTGGTCGGTGCTGCGGTTGTTGCACTCTCCGCAGTCATCGGCGTGACGCTCGGGCTTTTGGCCGGCTTCTTCCGTTCACTGGATACGCCAATCGCGCGCCTGATCGATGCGATGATGGCATTTCCAGATATCCTGCTCGCCATCGCCTTGGTCGCAGCACTCGGCCCGTCGCTGGTCACCGTCATCGTGGCGCTGTCGATCGTCTACGCGCCGCGGCTGGCGCGCATCGTTCGCGCTTCCACGCTGGTCATCCGCGAGCTGCCCTATGTCGAGGCGGCGAAGTCGATGGGCATCTCGACCTTCCACATCATGACCAGGCACGTGTTGCGCAATCTGGTGTCGCCGATCCTGGTGCAGGGAACCTTCCTGTTTGCCAGCGCGATGCTGGCCGAAGCCGGGCTGTCGTTCCTGGGGCTGGGCGTCAGCCCGGAGATTCCAACCTGGGGGACGATGATTGCCGCCGGGCGCCAGTATATCGGCCAGGCCGACTGGATGACCTACTTCCCCGGCTTCGCCATCATTCTCTCGGTGCTGTCGCTGCAACTGGTAGGCGACGGCCTGCGGGACATGCTCGACCCGAGACTGCGAAAGGATATGTAGGATGGCAATCGCTGGAACGGGCAAGCCGCTGCTGATTTCCAATGTAAGGCCGATCGCACTTGGCGGCGGCGCTTCGACTGGGACCACCGACATTCTCGTCGGAGCGGATGGCACGATCGCCGCCGTCGGCTCCGCGCTTCAGGCGCCTGAGGGCACCGAGCGCATCGACGCCAAGGGTGCGTGGATATCGCCAGGCTGGGTCGATCTGCATGTGCATGTCTGGTACGGCGGCACCGACATCTCGATACGTCCGTCCGAATGCGGCGCCGAACGCGGTGTTACGACGCTTGTCGATGCCGGCTCGGCGGGTGAATCCAACTTCCACGGCTTTCGCGAATACATCATCGAACCCGCGCGCGAACGCGTCAAGGCGTTCCTCAATCTCGGCTCCATCGGCCTCGTCGCCTGCAACCGCGTGCCGGAACTGCGCGACATCAAGGACATCGACCTCGACCGCATCCTGCAATGTTATGCCGACAACAGTGAGCACATCGTCGGCATCAAGGTACGCGCCAGCCACGTCATAACCGGCTCGTGGGGCGTGACCCCGGTCAAGCTCGGCAAGAAGATCGCCAAGATCCTGAAAGTCCCGATGATGGTGCAT
The DNA here is from genome assembly GCF_052115345.1 of Mesorhizobium sp. 2RAF21. Lineage (NCBI taxonomy): Bacteria > Pseudomonadati > Pseudomonadota > Alphaproteobacteria > Hyphomicrobiales > Phyllobacteriaceae > Mesorhizobium > Mesorhizobium sp. 2RAF21. Next base: position 547,530 of record NZ_JBFRGM010000001.1, read on the forward strand.
GTTGGCGAGCCGCCGGCGCTTTACGACGAGGTGCTCGAGATCCTCGGCCCCGGCGACATCGTCACCCATTGCTTCAACGGCAAGGCCGGTTCGAGCATCATGGAAGACGAGGACCTCTTCAACCTCGCCGAACGCTGCGCCAGCGAAGGCGTGCGGCTCGACATCGGCCATGGCGGTGCGTCGTTCTCGTTCAAGGTCGCCGAGGCGGCGATCCAGCGCGGCCTGATGCCGTTTTCGATCTCGACGGATCTGCACGGCCATTCGATGAACTTCCCGGTCTGGGACCTCGCGACCACCATGTCCAAGCTGCTGTCGGTCGGCATGCCGTTCGACAAGGTCGTTGAGGCTGTCACCCATGCGCCGGCCTCGGCGATCAAGCTGGACATGCCGAAGTCGATCGCGGTCGGAGAGCGCGCCAATTTCACGATCTTCGATCTCGTCGACGGAGACCTGGAAGCTACCGACTCGAACGGCGACATCTCGCGGCTCAAGCGCCTGTTCGAACCGCGCTACGCAATCATTGGAGCGGAGGCTGTTACCGCCAGCCGATACGTGCCCCGCGCCCGCAAGCTGGTGCGCCATAGCCATGGCTATTCGTGGCGCTGAACCATGACCGCAGAGACTGGAACCGAATTGACCGCCTCCCAAGCAAAGACCGTACTCGCTGAAGCGAGCCCCGACGACCGCCTTGCCATGCTGGGTGTCGAGCTGCCGCCGCCACCGCCGCCGGTTGCCAACTTCGTTACCCATGTGCGCGAGGGCGACATGCTCTACCTCTCAGGGCAGGGGCCGCGCGAGGCGGATGGCAAGCTGTGGACCGGCAAGGTCGGCGACAACGTCGACGTCGGCCTGGCCTATCAGCACGCACGCTTGGTGGGCATCAACCTGCTGGCTGTCATGAAGGAGGCGCTCGGTGACCTCTCCCGGGTCAAGCGCGTCGTCAAGGTGTTGGGCATGGTCAATGCGGTGCCCGACTTCGAAAACCACCCACAGGTCATCAATGGGTGTTCGGACTTGTTCATCGAGGTCTTTGGCGAAGCCGGCCACCACGCACGCTCGGCCGTCGGCTTCGGTTCTCTGCCCGGCAACATCACGGTGGAGATCGAAGCTATCGTAGCACTTCGGAACTGAGCGATGTCAGCGGTCGCGCCAGCCCATCGACGTCTCGATCCGCGCCGCCGAAGCGCGCACGCGATCAGTGTAGTGGCTCTCGTCGGACAGCACCTTCTGTTCCGGCAGGACGATGGAAATAGTGGCGACACATTTGCCGTCGCGGTCGCAGACCGGCGAGGCGATGCAGGCGACCGCATAGTCGGATTCGGCAATCTGCGTCGACAGCCGCTGCTCGAACGCCTTGCCGGCTGCCACCGACAGGGCCGTGGCGTCGACCTCGGCGCGACCGGTCGGCGACATGCGGGCGCAGCGCTTGAACAGCTCGATGCGCTCGGCCTCCGGCAGATGCCCGACCAGCAGGCGCCCGGACGCCGTCCAGTTCAGCGGCACCCGCGTGCCGACGCGCGAGGCAACCTGGAAGGGACTGGGACCGTCGGCCATGGCGAGCACCAGCATGTAGTCGCCATCACGCCCGCAGAGCTGGACGGTCTCGCCAGCATCGCGGCACAGATCATGCATTTCCCGGGTGGCGACGCCCATGAAATCGAGCGAGCGCGCATAGGCCAGGCCATAGTGGTAGAGCCGCGCGCCGAGCCAGACGGCGCCGTCGGGGCTGCGGGTCAGCATGTTCTTTTCGACGAGATCGTCGATGATCACGTAGACCGTCGACAACGGTGCCTTGATCGCCTTGGCAATGGCATAGGCGCCCGCCGGCTCGCCGGTCTCGTAGAGATAGTCGATCACCTGCAAGGCGCGGTCGATGCCCGAAACCCGCGAGCGTCTGGTACTGCTTCCCGCCGCCGATGCATCGGTTTCGGTCGCTTCTGCAGAGTGAGATATCGCGTCCAACGGCGTGCTCCCGGGAATTCTGGGAAGTATATTACATTATTATGGCATAACTTGTCGACCTGAAAGCCGGCGCTTTGCCACTGCATGGGAGAAGAAAAGTGACAGAAGATGTTCGCCGCAAACTCGGCCTGCGACCGGTGATCAATGTGTCGGGAACCATGACCAGCCTTGGCGCGTCGATCGTCGTCCCGGAAGCCATTGCCGCGATGAGCGAGATCTTGCCGCAGTTCGTCGAGATCAACGACCTACAGCGCAAGGCGAGCGCCGTGATCGCCCGGCTGACCGGTGCCGAAGCGGGCTATGTGACGGCGTCGTGCTCGGCCGGCATTTCGCTTGCGGTCGCGGGCGCGATGACCGGCGACAATCTGCTGGCAATCGAGCGTCTGCCGGACCAGACGCCGGTGAGGAACGAAGTGATCATCCAGATGGGTCACATCGTCAGCTATGGCGCCCCTGTCGACCAGGCGATCCGTCTGGCCGGGGCAGAGCCCGTCGTCATCGGGCAGGCGACGTCGACGCACCGCTTCCACATGGAAAACGCCATCACCGATAAGACGGCGGCCGCCGTCTATATCGTGTCGCACCACGTGGTCGATTACGGCCTCCTCAACCTGATCGAGTTCGTCGAGATCGCGCATGCCGAGGGCGTGCCGGTCATCGTCGACGCGGCGTCCGAATATGATTTGCGTATCTTCCTGGCGCAGGGCGCCGACCTGGTTCTCTACTCCGGCCACAAATTCCTGGGCGGACCCACCTCCGGCATCGTCGCCGGCAGGAAGGAGCTGGTGCGCCACGCCTTTCTGCAGAACCTCGGCGTCGGCCGCGGCATGAAGGTCGGCAAGGAAAGCGTCTATGGCGTCATGGCCGCGCTGGAAGCCTGGGAAAAGCGCGACCACGCAGGCATCCGCGAGCGTGAGACCGGCTATCTCAGGCTGTGGAAGGAAACCCTCGACCGCCGCCCCGGCGTTCATGCCGTGATCGAGCCGGACCCGACGAAGAACCCGCTCGACCGGCTGCGCGTCAATATTCTCGCCGAGGACGCGCACATCACTGCCTGGGACCTCGCGACTGCGCTCGCCGGCGGTGACCAGCCAGTCATCGTGCGCGACCATGAGGTCGAGCATCACTATTTCTATCTCGACCCCTGCAACCTGCATGCCGGACAGGAGGCGATCGTCGCCAGGCGGCTGGCCGAGGAACTCGACAAGGCGCGCGCCTCCAACGAGATCATCGCCACGCCGTTCGAGAGCCGCAGCCGGCATCGGTTCGACGGCCTGCTGCGCTGGCCGGATTGAGCGGGCTGTCGACCATTCAAGGAGGAGCAAAGATGAGCGCAGAGACATCCAGGCCCGGCCAGGCAATCGACCCGGTTCTGTCGGTCCAGAACCTCACGACATCGTTTCTGGTCGAAGGCAAATGGAAACAGGTGGTGCGCGGCATCTCCTTCGACGTCGCGTCGGCCGAAACGGTCGCCATCGTCGGTGAATCCGGCTCTGGCAAGAGCGTGACCTCGCTGTCGATCATGCGCCTGCTGCCGCAGGACACCAGCCGCGTCGAGGGTAAGGTCATCCTCAGCGGCCGCGACCTGATCGCTTTGCCCGAAGACAAGATGCGCCAGGTCAGAGGCAACGACGTCTCGATGATCTTCCAGGAGCCGATGACGAGTCTGAACCCGCTCTTCACCATCGGCGACCAGATCTCCGAGGCGCTTCTGTGCCACAACGACATGTCCTTTGCCGATGCCCGGGCCGAGACCATCCGGCTTTTGGAAAAAGTGCGCATTCCCTCCGCCGCCTCGCGCTTCGATGAATATCCGCACCGGTTCTCCGGCGGCATGCGCCAGCGCGTCATGATCGCCATGGCACTTGCCTCGCGCCCGAAGCTGCTGATCGCCGACGAGCCGACGACGGCGCTCGACGTCACCATCCAGGGACAGATCCTCGACCTGATCAAGATGCTGCAAGAGGAGCAGGGCACCTCGGTGCTCTTCATTACCCACGACATGGGCGTGGTGGCCGAGATCGCCGATCGTACGGTCGTCATGTTCCGCGGCGACCAGGTGGAGACAGGCGCTACCGCCGACATCTTCCACCGCGGCAAACATCACTACACGCGGGCGCTGCTGTCGGCCGTGCCGGTGCTTGGCTCGATGAAGGCGCATGACCGTCCGCTGCGCTTTCCCATCGTCAATACCTCGACCGGCGAGGCCGTCCAGCCCGCCGAGACGCCCGATACCGTCATGCGCGACAGGCCCGTGCTGGAGGTGAAGAACCTCGTCAAGCGCTTCGACATCCCGACCGGCTGGCTCGGCCGCATTGGCGGGCGTGTCCATGCCGTCGAGAATGTTTCCTTCGATCTCTTTGCCGGCGAAACGCTGTCGCTGGTCGGCGAATCCGGCTGCGGCAAGTCCACGACCGGCAGGGCCATCATGCGCCTGATCGAGCCGACGTCGGGCGCGGTCACCATCGACGGCAAGGACATCCTTGCCATGAACAGGCACGAGATGCGCCAGATGCGCAAATCCGTGCAGATGATCTTCCAGGACCCGTTCGCTTCGCTCAATCCGCGCATGACGGTCGGCCAGGCGATTGCCGAACCCTATCTAGAGCACAAGATGGGCACTGCGAAGCAGGCCCGTGAGGTCGTCGCCGACCTGCTCGCCAAGGTTGGCCTCACGCCTGACATGGCAAGCCGGTACCCCCACGAATTCTCGGGCGGCCAACGGCAGCGCATTTGCATTGCCCGCGCGCTCGCGCTCGAACCCAAGGTCATCGTCGCCGACGAAAGCGTCTCGGCGCTCGACGTTTCGGTCAAGGCACAGGTCATCAACCTGATGCTCGACCTGCAGCAGAGCCTGAACCTCGCCTTCCTGTTCATCAGCCACGATATGGCCGTCGTCGAGCGCGTCAGTCATCGCGTGGCGGTGATGTATCTCGGCGAAATCGTCGAGATCGGTCCCCGCGCGGCGGTCTTCAATAATCCTCAGCACGACTACACCAAGCGCCTAATGGCTGCGGTCCCGGTTCCCGATCCCGACCGTCGCCATGAAAAGCGCCCGACCGCCACAGAAGAGCTGAAGAGTCCGATCCGCGCGCCGGACTATAATGTCCCGCAGCGCCAGTTCCGCGAGGTTTCGAGCGGGCATCTGGTGGCGGTTTAGTCGACCGCGCGCGGGCGAAGATATTGATCAGCGGCAGGTTGAGCAGCAGTAGGAGGTTGCCGACGAACGGCGAGCCGATGGGCCGCCGACAATCTCAGCCCGTTCCGATCACGAGAAGCATGCCGCCTTTGTGAACGCGCGTGGCTGCCCGGAATAATCGCCATCGGTTTTCCTTTGGATTGAACCTGAAAAACACGCGATCCTCCCGCCTCGTTCAGGTCCGCACATGCGGGCCTTCGCTTTCAACCTGCGGGCAACCCCAATCTGACCGCATAGGCGGTTAGTTCAGCGGTGGTATGAAGATCGAGCTTCCGCATCAGGTTTTCGCGATGCTTGCGCGCGGTTGCCGGGCTGATGCCGAGCCGCTCGGCGGTCTCGCGCGCCGTCAGGCCTTGCGCCACCAGAAGCAGCGTCTGTCGTTCGCGTGGCGTCAGCGGCACCGGCGAAACGACTTCCGGCGCGACCGGTGGTTTGTTCCGATCGGCCGGATCGGCAATGGCGAAGCGGACGGTTCGTGCCACATAGGTCTTGCCAAGCCGCAGTGTTTCGATCGCGGTGCCCAGTTCTTCGGGGTCTCCGTCCTTGGTAAGATAGGCGTTGGCGCCGGCCTCCAGCGCCGCGCGCACCGTACGCGGTTCGGTATTGGCGGTCAGAACGACAATCTTCAAGCGTGGCGCAACGTCCCTGATCTCGGCGATGAACGGAACGCCGGAGACGCCTGGCATGCCGAGATCGAGTACCAGAAGATCGGCCTTGGTCTCTTGCGCGAGTTTGAGCAGCGACTGGCCATCGGCGGCTTCGGCGATCACCGAAACGTCGTCCATGGCGGTAATGAGCAGTTTGAGCCCTTCGCGCACGATGGCATGGTCGTCGGCAAGAATGGCGGTCAGCTGGTGGATCATGCAACCTCAACACAATACCCCTCTAGCTATTCTACTGATCGCTAATTTATGGAAAACATCAGCAAAGGGATCGGGACCGTCCGGAAGAAGCAGGCACCCGGCAGAATATCGGAGGTCGCGGTGCAAGACGACAAAATCCAGGAAGCGCTGGTCGAGCATCTCTACCGTAACGCCTATGGTATCGTCATCTCCAATGTCACGATCTCGCTCGGCGTCATCTATGTGCTCCAAGGCTCCATTCCAGCAAGCTGGCTCGCACCGTGGGCTATTGCGGTCTATGCGCTGACTGCAGCCCGTGTCCTTGCGGCGCGGCGTTTCTGGAAACGGCCTAGAACACCAGGTTCCTTACGCGGATGGGCCTGGTTGGCGGCCGTCTTTTCGTGGGTGTCGGGGTTGCTCTGGGGCATGCTGACCTGGATCGGCTTCGTGCCCGACCAGCCGCATCTGTTTGCCTTCATAGTCGCGATCCTCGCGGGCCTTGTCAGTGGGACCATTCCGTCCCTGTCTGCCTTTCCACCGGCACTCGTCGGCTCGATCCTGGCGACGACGATACCGGTTGCCGCGCGTTTCACGACGATGCCGGGGGTGGTCGGCGATGCCTATCTGTTCCTGCTCGTCTGCCTCATCGTCATCAACATCTACTATGGCCTCATCGCCTATCGCACGTTGCATGAATCGATCAGGCTGCGCCTGGAAAATGTCGGGCTGATCGGCCACTTGCAGGAAGAGCGCGATCGTGCCAAGGCCGCCGATCACGCCAAGACGCGGTTCCTGGCGGCCGCATCTCACGATTTGCGGCAACCGATCCACGCCCTAGGCCTGTTGGTCTCGACCCTTTCCGTGCTCGGCCAGCGTGGCGACGTGCCGGGGGGCCAAGCGCGCAGCCTGGCGGGATCGGCAAAATCCATCGTCGGCAATCTCAGCGGCTTGCTCAACGCACTTTTGGACATTTCTCGGCTGGATGCCGGTGTCGTCACCGTGGCGCGTGAAACCGTCGATCTCGGCGAGCTCTTCCGCAATCTTCGCGACGAGTTTGCTGACGAAGCAAAGGCAAGGGGGCTGCACTGGCACGTTGCGCAGACCACCGTTCTTGTCGATACCGACCCGATGATGCTGAAGCGCATTCTCGACAATCTGTTGTCGAATGCGTTCCGCTACACCAGACGCGGCGGCGTCTTGCTCGGCTGTCGCCGGCGCGGAGAGTTGGTTGAAATCCAGGTTTGGGATACCGGTTCGGGCATTCCCGAAGATCAACGGGAGGCTGTGTTCGAGGAATTCGTGCAACTGCAGAACCCGGCAAGGGATCGCACCCAGGGGCTGGGCCTGGGCCTTGCCATCGTTCGCCGCACGGCGGAATTGCTTGGCCACCCGCTGAAACTTGCCTCCGTCACCGCGCGCGGGTCGATGTTTTCAGTCGCCATGCCCGCCGTTCGTATGCGCCTGCCGCCCTCACCGGTCGAAAGCATGCCGCGCGAACATTCGGCGGCGAGCATCATGATTGTCGATGACGAGCGCGATGTTCTGGATGCGATGGTTCGCTTGCTCGAGCTCGAGGGCTACCGTGTCTATGCCGGACAATCCGCGATGGATGCGCAGATGGCCCATGCCGCCGCCGCCAGGATCGGCGCTGCTCCGGTCGACCTCATCGTCGCGGATTATCGCTTGAAGGACGATACCACTGGCGTCGAGGCGATCCATGCGTTGAACGCCTATCTCGGCCGTTCCGTACCGGGAATCATCGTCACCGGCGACACGTCGCCGTCGCGCATCAAGGAAGCCACCGCCAGCGGTTTCCGCATCTTGCACAAGCCGGTCAGCGGCGAAGAACTGCGCGACGCGATCGCGGCGGTTCGTTCCAATAACCTACTGGCTGGCACCGATGGGCTGCGCTGATCTGGCCAAGAGCAGGAAGCCTGAAGCACATCGGCGTGGGGCCAACTAAACGGTCGCTCGCGAAGCTCTTCTTGCGCCTTGGTCCCGCCGCGGTTCGTGCGTAGGCGCATGCCGGTTCGCGACGCGAACGCGGCGGCCCGACAGGGCTGCCAAGCATACCCTGCAGGAATGGAAAGACCATGAGTGAAGATACCCTCGCGGCTGATGCCGAAGTTACGCTTCGGCGCGTCACCGTCCACACGGTCGGCGACGTCTGCGATCTCAGCGAAACGCTGAGCGAGGCGCAGCGCAACAAGGTTGCCGACAATGGCATTTCGATCGCCGAAGCGCATTTTTCGGAAAACGCCTGGTTTCGCGCCATCTATGCCGACGACACGCTGGTCGGTTTCATCATGCTGCACATCGGCGCCGACCACGACGACGGCATCGACTGTCCGGGCGTGTTCCTGTGGCGGCTGATGGTTGGCGGACCGTTTCAGGGCAAGGGTTTCGGCCAGAAGGCCATCGCGCTGGTCGTGCGAGACCTGAAGGCGCGCGGTATCGGCGAGCTCTACACCAGCTATGGTGTCGGTGAGGCTAGCCCGGAAGGTTTCTACAAGCGGCTGGGCTTCAAGGAGACCGGCGACATGTATGACGACGAGGTCGAAGCCGTCTTGGTTTTTGGTGGCTGAACGCATGCCCGAGGGGCCGAACGGACCTCCAGTCTCAGGGTAGAAAAACAACAGCCGCGGATCCGGACAAGCCAGATCCGCGGCTGCTCGTCGCCTGAGATTAGCCGACGAAGGCGAAGCGGATGACGAACAGGATCGCCACCAGCCAGGTCGCCAGATGCACTTCGCGGATGCGGCCGGTCAGTGTCTTCAGAACGGCGTAGCTGATGAAGCCGAAAGCGAGACCGTTGGCGATGGAATAGGTGAACGGCATCATCAGCGCCGTCAGCGCGGCCGGTGCTGCCTCGGTGATCTCGGCCCAGTCGACCTCGATCAGCTCGCGCATCATCAGACACGCGACATAGAGCAGTGCCGGCGCGGTCGCATAGACCGGCACGGAACCGGCGAGCGGCGAGATGAACAGGGCTGCGAGGAACAGCAGGCCGATCACCAGGGCGGTGAGGCCGCTGCGGCCGCCAGCCTGCACGCCGGACGCGCTTTCGACATAAGCGGTGGTCGAGGACGTGCCGAGCAGCGAGCCGGCGACGATCGCGGTGCTATCGGCCAAAAGCGCGCGGCCGAGCCGGTTCGGCTTGCTCTCTTCGATCAGCCGGGCCCGCTTGGCGACGCCGATCAGCGTGCCTGTAGCATCGAACACCTCGACCAGGACGAACACCAGAATGACATGGACCAGGCCGCTGTGCAGTGCGCCGACGATGTCGAGTTGCAGAAAGGTCGGTGCGATCGAGGGCGGCATCGAGAAGATGCCCTGGAAATGGCTCACGCCGAGCAACATCGACAGGACGGTGATGACCAGGATGCCGATCAGGATGGCGCCCGGTACCTTGAGCCCATCGAGCGAGGCGATGATGAAGAAGCCGAGGATGGCCAGCAGCGGCCCGGTCGTGTTGAGATGGCCGAGCTGGACGAAGGTGGCGTCGCTGGCGATGACGATGCCGGAGCTCTTCAGCGCGATGATAGCCAGAAACAAGCCGATGCCGGCGGCGATCGCACTGCGCATGGAATGCGGGATGCCGGCGATCAGCCAGCTGCGGATACCGGTCACGGTCAGGAGCAGGAAGATCAAGCCAGAGATGAACACCGCGCCAAGTGCCTGCTGCCAGGTGAAACCCATGGCGCCGACGACACCGAAGGCGAAGAAGGCGTTGAGGCCCATGCCAGGCGCCATGCCGATCGGCCATTTTGCCACCGTCGCCATGATCAGCGAACCGAGCGCCGCAGCCAGACAGGTGGCGACGAACACCGAACTCCTGTCCATGCCCGTCGAAGACAGGATCTCCGGATTGACGAAGATGATGTAAGACATCGTCAGGAAGGTGGTGATGCCGGCGATCACCTCGATGCGCACCGACGTTCCCAGTTCCTTCAGTTCAAAATACTTCTCGAGCATAGCTTTTCCTCCGCTGCCCGTTTCCTCCTCATCGGCTGCTCCCGGCCCCCTGCCGCGCACAACCAATGCCGCCCCGTGATGTCACGAACCGCGGTCTTGACCCTGGCTGAACCCTGTCGTCAACAAACACCAGTCTACCGGTGCTTGATGCCGATTTCCCGCAATGGAGAAATCGACAAACAGACATGAGGCACGCTCGCTGCCCAAGTTATCTGGAAGTACTTCCGGTTGTTTCCCCGGCGCAAGAGCTCACTCGGCCACCTTTGTCGCAAACACTTTCGCTATTTTCCTGAATATGGCGGGCGGGCGACATGGCTTGTTTGAGGTTGCCTACCGAGCTTCCAGCCGTCGGGCAAAATCTTTCGATGACGAACGCGCGAGTATTGCCTGTTGAAACAGCGGCGCATCGGTCTGTCAAACTCCGATCGCGGCTCAGCCGGCGGCCGTCGCTTGGCGGAACAACAGTCGGTCCTAGTGTTCTGGGTGCATGCATTTGCCGTGGTCGGCAAGCACCTCGATCACCCGGCATTCGGCGAGCCGTCCGTGCCGGCAGCCCTCCACCATCACTTCCAACTCGGACTTCAACGCCGTCAGGCTGGCGATGCGCTGCTCCACTTCAATCAGCCGGGCCTTGGCGATGGCGTCGGCGCTGGCGCAAGGCTGGTTCGGATCGTCTTGCAAGATAAGCAGCGTGCGGATCGCCGCGACGTCGAAGCCGAGCTCGCGGGCATGGCGTATGAAGGCCAGTCGGCGCAGGCCCTTGGCGTCATAGAAGCGCCGGTTGCCCTCGGTGCGCGGTGGCTCCGGCAGCAGTCCGATCTGCTCATAGTAGCGGATAGTAGGCACCTTCACGCCGCTCTGCGCCGCCACTTCGCCGATGGTCAGATCCGACTTCATTTTTCCTCTTGCTCCTCTAGTCGCTAGAGGATGTAGCGTCTGCCTGAACATAGTCAAGGGAATGATCATGGCACAGGCATCACAGCAGATGCGCTATCGCGTGGACGGCATGGATTGCGCCTCCTGCGCGGCAAAAATCGATACCGCCGTGCGGCGGCTGAAAGGCGTCGAGGACGTTTCCGTTTCGGTGACCGCTGGCACGATGACGGTGAAACACGATGGCAGCGGGGCGCTGGCCCCGGCTATCGAAAAGCGCGTCACCGGCCTCGGTTACAAGCTGGCGCTAGTGCCGGCATCCAGTCCGGCGCCGGTGGCTGCCGACAAGGATGATGCATGCGGCTGCGGTCACGATCATCACACGCATGGTGAAGGTGATCACGATCACGCGGGACACGACCATGATCATGCGGGTCATAATCACGCAGGCCACGATCATTCCGGCCATACCCACGGTGCTCGCAAGACGACTGCACCTGTTGCGGCGGCCAGCGTCGATGTCGAAGGCTTGCACGGCCATGATCATGGCCCGAGCACTGGTCCGTGGTGGAAGTCCGGCAAGGGCAAGCTGACAATTGCAGCGGGTGCCGCGCTGGTCGTCGCCTACGGCATCGGCAAGCTGGTGCCCGGTTACGAAACCTGGATCTTCACCGTCGCCATGCTGGTCGGCCTGCTGCCCATCGCGCGCCGCGCCTTCATGGCGGCTCGTGTCGGCACGCCCTTTTCCATCGAGATGCTGATGACCATCGCCGCGATCGGCGCTGTTATCATCGGCGCCACGGAAGAGGCGGCGGCCGTCGTCTTCCTGTTCCTGATCGGCGAATTGCTGGAAGGCGTTGCCGCCGGCAAGGCGCGCGCCTCGATCCAGTCGCTCACCAAGCTGGTGCCGAAGACGGCGCTGCTCGAGCGCGACGGCAAGGTGGCCGAAGTGCCGGCCGAAACCCTGGCGGTCGGCTCCATCATCATGGTGCGTCCCGGTGACCGCATCCCCGCCGATGGCATCGTCCTTTCGGGCGAAAGCGCGGTCGACGAGGCGCCGGTCACCGGCGAAAGCGTACCGGTGCGCAAGGGGCCGGATTCCACCGTCTGTGCCGGCACGGTCAACAGCGACGCGGTGCTGCGCGTGCGGGTGACGGCTGCTGCCGCCGACAACACCATTGCCCGCGTCGTGCGGTTGGTCGAGGAAGCGCAGGAGAAGAAAGCACCGACCGAGCGGTTCATCGACCGCTTCTCGAAATACTACACGCCTGGCGTTGTGGTCTTCGCCGCGCTCGTCGCCATCATCCCGCCGCTGGCGATGGGCGGCGCCTGGGATGAGTGGATCTACAAGGGTCTCGCCATCCTGCTGATCGGCTGCCCCTGCGCATTGGTCATCTCAACGCCAGCCGCCATCGCCGCCTCGTTGTCGTCCGGAGCACGGCGCGGCCTGCTCATGAAGGGCGGCGCGGTGCTGGAAAATCTCGGCAAGATGACTGCAGTCGCCTTCGACAAGACCGGCACGCTGACCGAAGGCAAGCCCAAGGTGACCGATATCGACGGTTTCGGCCTGCCTGCCGGCGAGGTGCTGCGGTTGGCCGCGGCGCTGGAGACCGGTTCCAGCCATCCGCTCGCCAAGGCCATATTGGGGCGGGCCGAGGCCGACGGCATCGTGGTCCCTGAGGCCACGGGCTCCAAGGCTATCGGCGGCAAGGGCGTATCGGGTACGGTTGATGGAACCGAGATCTTCCTCGGCTCTCCGCAGGCAGTCGGCGAACGCGTGCCGCTGAATGCCGAACAGTCGGCCCGCATCACCGCCCTGAACGACGAAGGCAAGACCGTCTCGCTGTTGCTCGCCGGCGGCAAGCTGGCCGGCGCATTGGCGATGCGTGACGAACCGCGCCCGGACGCCAGGGTCGGCCTGCAAGCGCTCGCCGATCGCGGCATCAAGACGGTGATGCTGACCGGCGACAATGCCCGCACCGCCGCTGCCATCGGCAAGCAACTCGGCATCGAGGTGCGCGCCGAACTGTTGCCTGAGGACAAGCAGCGCATCGTCGGCGAACTGAAAAGCCAGGGCTTCGCGGTTGCCAAGGTTGGCGACGGCATCAACGATGCCCCGGCGTTGGCCGCCGCCGATGTCGGCATCGCAATGGGCGGTGGTACCGATGTTGCGCTGGAGACGGCGGACGCCGCCGTGCTGCACGGACGTGTCGGCGACATCGCGGCGATGATCGCGCTTTCCAAACGCACCATGTCCAACATCGGCCAGAACATCACCATCGCGCTGGGGCTCAAGGCCGTGTTCCTGGTCACCACGGTGATCGGCATCACCGGCCTGTGGCCGGCGATCCTTGCCGATACCGGTGCAACCGTTCTGGTGACGATGAACGCTCTGCGCCTGCTCGGTGCTGCCAAGCCGGGTGCGGCCTGATTGATGGAAACGAAGGCGCCGCAACTTGCGTGGCGCCTTCGACGTATGCGTCTGGCGTTCTCAGGCAGCCTTGAGAAGATAGGCATCGTGCCGTTGGAGAAATGCGCGCAACCGGTCAGGGTAGTCAGTTCCGACCGCCATGCGTACGCTCGGCCTTTCCGCGAGCGCCGTCCGCCAGGCGCGGACCCGTGGCGCGTTCTTAAAGACCCGGGTCTCGGCGATCGTGTCGAACAGGTCGAAATAGCGGAAGACCGGCGCGAAAACCGCATCGACCAGGCTGAAGTTCGCGCCGGCAAAATAAGGTCCTTCGCCGAGCACGCTTTCGATGCGCTCGAACTTCTGCGCGATCGCCACGCGTTTCTGCTCATAGACCGCCGGGGCCGCCGTCGTCTCCAGCCCCCAGATGTCGGACAGGATGTTCGAGCCGAATTCCATCCAGGCGCGGTGCTCGGCACGCGTCAGCGGATCGACCGGGTGCAGCCGGAGCCTGCCCTGCGTCTCCTCGATATATTCGCAGATCACCGAGCTTTCGAAGAGCACGGTTTGCGAGCCATCGGGTTGCCGCACGATCAGCAGTGGTACCTTGCCGAGCGGCGATATAGCCGCGAACCATTCCGGCTTGTCGGCGAGATCGATCATGATCTTCTCGAACCCGATGCCTTTCTCGGAAAGCGCGATCGCCGCCCGCTGCACATAGGGGCACAGATGGTGGCTGACGAGAGTTAGGGTCTGCATGACGATGCTCCTCAGGCCGCAACCTTCATGCCTTCGGCCCGCATCGCCTCGCGCACTGCAGGCCGTGCGCCGACGCGGTCCATGAAGGCGCGCAGATGCGGGAAGGCGGAAAGGTCGACCTTGGCGAAGGCCGACCAGCCGACGATAGTGAAGAGATAGGCGTCGGCGGCACTGAAATATTCGCCCATCAGGAACGGCCCGGATTTCGCCAGATGGGTTTCGACGAAGACCAGCCGTTCGGCGATTTTCTTGCGGGCGACATCCTGCGCCTGCATGCCGTATTCGGGATGAAACAGCCACGGGCTGTACATCTTGTGCAGTTCGGTGGCGATGAAGTTCAGCCAGGACTGCTGCCGGTAGCGCTCCGCCGTGCCGGCGGCCGGCACGAGACCGGATTCCGGCTTCAGGTCGGCGAGATACTGCACTATGGCAGCGCCCTCGGTCAGCACCGAGCCGTTGTCCAGTTCGAGCGCGGGCACATAGCCGTTCGGGTTGACGGCGGTGTAGTCTGCTCCGGTCTCGGTCGGATGGGGAGTTCTGGCGAGATTGACCTTTTCAAAGTCGAGGGCAATGCCGGCTTCCAGTGCAACGATGTGCGGCGAGAGCGAGCAGGTGCCGGTGGCGTAGTAGAGTTTCATGGCAAATCCTTTCGGGATTGGCGCCGTCAACAGCGACGGCACCTTCCGCCATGAAGAATAAGGTTGGCGTTCACGCATTGCTCATTGGCATTTTGCTTATTGCACTTGCATGACTGCAAGCAGGATAGGTGCTATCTCTCTCGGCATGGATGACTGGAACGAATTGCGGCTGGTCCTGGCGGTTCAACGCGAAGGAAGCCTGACGGGTGCCGCGAAAGCCCTGAACGTCGATCATTCGACGGCTTTTCGCCGGCTCAATGCGTTGGAAAAGCGCGTTGGCGTGCATCTGTTCGAGCGTTTGCCGGGCGGCCTCTATCAGGCCACCGTCACCGGCGAACGTATGGCCGCCACCGCCGAGCGCATCGAGGACGAGACGCTGGCGCTCGACCGCGACATTGCCGGTTCCGACCATCGTCTTTCAGGGCGTTTGCGTGTCACTTCTTCGGAGACACTGGCGTACAGCCGATTGCCCAGCCATCTGGCTGCGTTCCGCCGCACGAACCCCGGCATCGTGGTCGAACTCCTCATCGACAATCGCGTGCTCAGCCTGTCACGACGCGAGGCTGACATCGCGCTGCGACCCGTTCGTCCCAAGGAAGGCGACCTGTGGGGGCGCAAGCTCTGTGCTGCAGCCTGGACCTTCTTCGCGACGCCTGCCTATCTGGAGGCACTTGATGGCTCGGTTGGGGATATCGGTGACAGGAAAGATCTGATCGGTTGGGAAGAAGGTGCGGCCGGCATCCAGGCAGCGGACTGGTTAAGCCGCACCGCGCCGGACAGCGCCTTCGTCTACCGAACCAACAGCCTGGTCAACCAATCGGTTGCAGCAAAGGCGGGTATCGGCCTCGCGCTCTTGCCTTGTTACCTTGGCGACAGCGATCCTGGCCTTGTGCGGGTGCGGCCGGAACCCTTGGCCGATCTTGAAGGGGAGTTCTGGATCGTCACCCATGCCGATTTGAAACGGACGGCACGGGTGCGAGCCTTCTTCGAACAGGTCGGCGAGGGGCTGGCCCGCGAGCGCGACCTGTTCGAAGGGCGCATGCCGAGCGCGGGTGTCTAGACAATCTCCAGATAGGCGCTGAACTCGTAGTCGGTCACCTGTTCGGCGAAACCGGCTATCTCCTGGCGCTTGCAGGCGACCAGCATTTGCCTGAGCACCGGCGCGAAGATTTCGGCCGCGATCGCACCGCTCTCGAAGGCGTCCACCGCCTGACCCCATTCGGCCGGGATCTTGCGTTGTTTCTTCGCGGAGTAGGCCCTGCCTGTCTGCGGTGCCGTCGGCTTCCAGCCGTTACGGATGCCGACCAGCGCCGCGCCCAGGATCGCGGTGAGCACGAGATAGGGATTGGAGTCGGCGCCGGCGACGCGGTGCTCGATGCGCCGTGCCTTCGGGTTGCCGCCGGGAATACGGATTGCCGCCGTGCGGTTCTCATAACCCCAGGAGATCGAGGTGGGCGCATGCGTGTCGGGCCGCAGGCGGCGATAGGAGTTGTAGTGCGGTGCAAACAGCAGCGTTGTTTCGGCCATGCCGCGCAGCAGGCCGGCGACCGCGCTCTTCAGCATCGGCGAGCCTTCGGCGGTGCCGTCGTCGAAGACATTCTCGCCCTTCTCGTTGAGCAGGCTGAAATGCACATGCATGCCGTTGCCAGACCGTGTGCCGTATGGCTTGGCCATGAAGGTCGCCGCCAGCCCGTGCTTGCGCGCCACACCCTTGACGATGCGCTTGAAGAAGACGCTGTCGTCCGCCGCCTTCAGCGGGTCGTCGGTATGCAGGAGATTGATTTCGAACTGGCCGATGCCGTTTTCGGCGATCGCCGCGTCGGCCGGCACATTCTGGCGCGCGCACTCCTTGTAGACGTCGGAGAAGAACTCGCCGAAATCGTCCAGCTCGTCGATCGACAGGATCGCGTCGGAATCGAGCCGCTTGCCCGTATAGGGCGAGATCGGCGGCATCGCGCTGTCAGGCTCGGGGTCGATCAGGTAAAATTCCATTTCGGTCGCCACGACGGGGCGCAGCCCCAATTCGCGATATTGCGCGACAACCGCCGCCAGCGCCTGGCGCGGATCGGCGAGAAAGGGGCGTCCGTCCTCCAGCGACAGCCACAGTGGGATCAGCGCACTGGGCCGCGACGTCCAGCTGACTGGCAGCGGGCCGCGTCCCGTTGCCTCGCAGATGCCGTCGCCGTCGCCGGTGGCGAAAACCTGCGTGCTGCCGATGATGTCCTCGCCCCACACGTCGACCCCGACGATGGAGAGCGGCATGCGTATGCCACCACCGAGAACCTTGGAAGCCTGCTCGACCGGGATGCGCTTGCCGCGCATGATGCCGTTCAGGTCGCAAACCACTGCCTGAACGCTTTCGATCGGACCGTTTTGTTCAATCCATGTCTTCAACTGTTCTGATTCGCTCAATTTGAGCACCCATGCCTTTCTTTGTTGGGAACCGCATCGCCCGGGAAGCTGGCATTGCGTCCGACGCCGGTCAAGCCGGACAGGTTGGGACAGCGATTCCTGTCGACAAGCGCCCAGCATGCGGTTAGGCGGAGACAAACAGAGCAACGGGAGCGGTCATGACCCGAAAAACCCTCATTGCGCCTTCGGTGCTGGCGTCGGATTTCTCCAAGCTTGGCGACGAGGTCGAGGCGATTGTCGCGGCAGGCGCCGACTGGATCCATCTCGATGTGATGGACGGGCATTTTGTGCCCAACATCACGTTCGGCGCGCCGGTCATCAAGGCGATCCGCAGCCGCACCAAGGCCTATTTCGACTGCCATCTGATGATCGCGCCGGCCGATCCCTATCTGGCGGCCTTTGCCGAAGCCGGCTGCGACGGCATCACCGTGCATGCCGAAGCCGGGCCGCATCTCGACCGCTCCCTGCAGACGATCCGAAATCTCGGCAAGAAGGCCGGCGTTTCGCTAAACCCCGGCACGCCGGAAAGTGTCATCGAATATGTGCTGGACCGGCTCGACCTCGTGTTGCTGATGACGGTCAACCCGGGTTTCGGCGGTCAGGCCTTTATCCCAGCCGTCGTCGAGAAGGTCAGGCGGGTCAAGGCGCTGATCGGCGATCGGCCGATCCATATCGAGATCGACGGCGGTGTCAGCCCGGAAACGGCGCCCCTGGTGACGGCTGCTGGCGCCAATGTGTTGGTCGCGGGCGCCGCCGTGTTCAAAGGCGGTACGGTCGATGCCTACCGCGCCAACATCGAGGCGATCAGGACGGCTGCCGACAAAGCGGCGGGCTAAGCTACCTCATCCCGGCGGCGACGGCGTAACTAACCGAACACCCTGTTGCCGCCGATCCAGACACCCTTCATGCCGAGATCGTCGGTAAGTGCGACGATGTCGGCCGCCGTGCCCTTGGCGAGTCGGCCGAGTCGGTGCGACTGTCCGACAGCCTCGGCCGCGTAGAGCGAGGCCATGCGCAGCGCTTCCGCCAGCTCGATGCCGACGACCTTGTGCATGAAGCGCACTGCCGAGATCATGTCGAGGTCGGCGCCGGCCAGTGTGCCGTCGGCCAGGCGCAGACTGCCATCCTTGCGGTAGATGGTGCGGCCGTTCAGCGTGAACGAGGTCATGTCGGTGCCGATCGTTGCCATAGCGTCGGTGACCAGGAAGATGCGCGCCGGACCCTGCTTGGCCTTCAGCGCGATCTCGATTGTCGCGGGGTGCACATGGATGCCGTCGGCGATCAGACCGGCGAAGACCTTGCCGCTGTCGACGGCGGCACCGGCCAGCCCCGGCTCGCGATTGCCGATCTGGCTCATGGCGTTGAACAGATGCGTGGCCATGGAAGCGCCGGCGTCGGCATAGGCGGTCGCTGTCGCATAGTCGGTGTCGGAATGGCCAAGGCTGACGACGATGCCGGCCTTGGCCAATGCCTCCACCTGCGCGGCCGTGACCGATTCCGGAGCGATCGTCGTTTGCAATACCGGCAGCTTCGCCCGGGCTGCGATCAGCGCCGCCTGGTCGGCGTCGTTCATCGGGCGGATCAGCTTCGGGTCGTGTGCACCCTTGCGCGCCAGCGACAGATGCGGCCCTTCCAGATGCAGGCCGAGGAAGCCAGGCAATTTACGTCTGGCTGCTTCCGCGCCGGCAGTGACCGCCGCAGCGGTGATCTCGGGCGTGTCGGTGATCAGCGTTGGTAAAAGCGCGGTGGTGCCGAAAGGCACGTGGGCCTGGCAGATCGTCTCTATGGAAGCGAAGTCCGGATGGTCGTTCAGCATGACGCCGCCGCCGCCGTTCACCTGAAGGTCGACGAAGCCCGGCGCCAGCAAGCCGCCGCCGAGATCGATAGTTTCGGCATTCGCCGGAACGGCATCGCGGCCGACGATCGCCTCCACCAGGCCGCCGGAGACGACCAGCGCGGCATCGTCATGCCAGTCGGCACCGTCGAAGATGCGGGCGCCGGTGAGTGCGAGAGTCTTGCTCATACCGTCTCCGTCACCTTGCGCAGGTTCGGCGGGGTGTCGGGATCGAGGCCGCGGTGGCGGGCGAAGGCCTCGACGAAGGCGTAGAAGGATACGATCAGCGTCAGCGGGTCGGTCAGCGGGTGCCCGGTCGCGGCATGCGGCAGCATGATGGCGTTCTTGGCCAGCTTCGACGTGATGAAGGCCGAGGCGCCCTTGTTGGCCAGCGTGTCCACCGCGGCGGCAAGCGAGGGTTCCGACGCGTCGCGAGCGGCCAGCGCCAGCACCGGGAATGTCGGGCCGACCAGCGCCATCGGCCCATGCATCACCTCGGCGCCGCTGTAGGCTTCGGCGTGCACGGCGCAGGTCTCCTTGAACTTCAGTGCCGCCTCCGAGGCGATCGCGAAAGACGGACCGCGACCGAGGATGAAGAACGAATTGTGCCCATCCAGCGCCGCAGTCAGCGGCGACCAATCGCAGGCGACCGCCTCACGGAACCGTTCCGGCAATTGCTTCAGCGCCGCGATCAGCGCTTCGTCGCTGGTGGCGTGCGCCATCAGCGCGAGGCCGGCCACTGCGGAATTGACGAAGGTCTTGGTGGCCGCGACGCTGAGTTCCGGCCCGGCCAGAATGTCGATCGCATAGTCGGCGGCCCGCGCCAGCGGCGAATCGGCGGTGTTGGTCAGCGCGATCGTCAGTGCACCGCGTGCCTTGGCGCTTTCGGCCATGGCGACAATGTCGGGACTTTTGCCCGACTGCGAGATCGCCAGGCAGGCGGAGCCGTTCAGCCTGAGCTTCGCACCATAGATCGAGGCGACCGACGGGCCGACCGAGGCGACTGCGAGGCCGGCGGTCAGCTCGACCGCGTATTTCATGAAGGTGGCGGCGTGGTCGGACGAGCCGCGCGCCACGGTGACGATGAAATTCGGGTCGCGCTCGCGGATGCCGCGCCCGGCCTCGCTCAGTACCTTGCCGGACTTGTCGAGCAAGCGAGCGGTAGCGTCCGGAATCTCCTCGACCTCGCGGCGCATATGGGTTTTTGTTGTTGTCATGGCCGTACTCCAGTGTCGTCGTTGGTTACGCCAAGCCTGAGCTCGGCGACAAAGTCATAGGCATCGCCGCGATAGACCGACCGGGTGAATTCGATCACCTTGCCACTGGCGAGATAGGATATGCGCTCGATGCGCAACGAGGCGGAGCCGGTAGGCGCTTCGAGCAGTCGCGCGTCGGCCTCGTTGAGATTGACGGCGGAAATTCGTTGCACGGCGCGCACCGGCCGGCTGCCCCGTTCCTCCAGCGCCGCATAGAGCGAGGAGCCGACCGCGGTCGGATCGGGCAAGGCGCTGGCCGAAAGCGAGGCGCGCTCGATCGCCAGCGGCGTATCGTTGGCAATGCGCAGGCGTGCCACCCGCGCTACCATCTCGCTGGCGGCCAGTCCCAGCACCATCATCTCTTCGGGCGAGGGCGCATAGAGCCCGCGATCGAGCCAGGTCGAGCGCACCGCCTTGCCGCGACGCGCCATGTCCTCGGTGAAGGAGGTGAGCCGCGACAGCGACTGCTCGACGCGCTCCATGCGGGGCGCCACGAAGGTGCCGGAACCATGACGTTGGACGAGAATGCCGCCCTTGACCAGATCCTGCACTGCCTTGCGCACGGTAACGCGAGAGATATCGGCCATGGAGGCGATGTCGCGCTCCGAAGGCAGTGCGTCGCCCGGGCCGATCGCGCCACGATTGACGGCATCCTCGATGCTGCGGCGAAGCTGCAGGTAAAGTGGCGCACCGCTTTGCGAAGCCTGTTTCAGCGAAGCAAAGATGGCGTCGCCGGCGTCGCTCATCGCGCAGCCTCGACCGGGGCGGCGAACATGCGCACCGCCATGCGCACCGCGCCGCCCAGCGCATCGTCGAGCGGCGTCTTCAACAAGGCGCGATGGCGCTCGGAAAGGCGCGGCGCATAGAGCGGAGCAAGGCCACCGAGCAGGCAGAGAGGATCGCCAGCTTCCAGACCGAGTACGCCGAGCGAGGCCTCCACGTCGGCGACCGCTTTGTCGACGATCCAGGTGGCGACGGCGTCTCCCTTGGCCGCATAGTCGAACACCTTCGGAGCGAAGCCGCCAAAGTCGCCGGGCTTGGCGTTGGTGGTGAACTCGACCACGTCTTGCGGGTTGTTGCGGAACACGCCCATCATTTCGGCGGTCAGCGGCGATGGCTCGCGGACGCCGTCATAGGCGAGCAGGGTCTGTTCGAGCAGGTCGCGCCCGATGCGTGCGCCGCTACCCTGGTCCCCCACTTGAAAACCCCAGCCACCGATCGGTCGCGACTTGCCGTTCTTGCGCACCATATAGGCGGTGCCGGTGCCGAGGATCGCCATGGCGCCGTCGCCGGAACCGACCGCGCCTTCCAGCGCGATCTCGGCATCCGTCTCCACGCTGGAACGGCTGAAGGGCAGGATCGCCTCGAGTTGCTGCTTGTAGGTGCCGACATTGGCGCCGGCCAATCCGAGCACGGCTGGTGTCTGCGGGATCAAATCGGGGTCTTCGCCGGCCGCGAGAAACGCTTGCCTGGCGGCTTCGACGATGTTGGTGCGGGCGCCGGTTAGATCACTACGGATGTTCGCGGCACCGGCCTTGGCGCGACCCAGGATCGCGCCGTCCGCCGTTGCCAGCGCCGCCCTGCAGCTGGTGCCGCCGCCATCGATGCCGAGCACGAAAGTCACGCTGAAATCTCCTCTCGGTTGATAATACCAATAAAATACCAATAGCCAAGAACAAATTTGTGGTTCGATTCAAAAAGCGGTAACTGTATGAAAAATAGGATGATTTAGTTTGGTCAGAAAGGAAATTGCTGCGAAATTGCTAATGCATGTGGACAAGTGGTATTTTTTTGGTATTGTCGAGAAAGGTGGAGGAATTGGAATGGCGCAGAAGCGCACCGAAGCGAAGCATCGCGACGCGGAAGGCCTGGATGTCCGGGCTCCGGAAGCTGTTTTGGCTTCGCTTGCGGAAGCCCAGATCGAGGCTGCGTCCGCTGTCCGTGAGGCCATCCCCGCCATTGCCTCCGCAGCTGCGTTGATCGCCGATCGTTTGAATGCGGGTGGCAAGCTCGTCTATGCCGCGGCCGGCAGTTCCGGCCTGATGGCTCTGGCCGACGCCCTCGAATTGCCGGGCACGTTCGGCATCGACCGCAGTCGCATCGCCATCCTGATTGCCGGTGGGCAGGAAGCATTCCAGACTCTCGCCGGTGGCCCCGAGGACGACGAGGGCGAGGCGGCCGAAGCCGTTGAAGGTGCTAATATCGGCAAGAACGATTGCTTGATAGCATTGTCGGCCAGCGGCTCGACCCCCTATGCCGTACGGGCATTGCTGGAAGCCAAGCGTCGCGGCGCGGCAACCATCGCCGTGGCCAACAATGGCGAGACGCCGCTGCTGCAGGCCGCCGATGTCGCGATCCTCTTGAAGACGCCGCCGGAAGTCATCGCCGGCTCCACCCGCATGGGTGCAGGCACCGCCCAGAAAATCGCGCTCAACATGCTGTCGACCCTGGCCGCCATCCATCTCGGCCATGTCCATGACGGCTATATGGTCAATCTTCTCGCCGACAACGCCAAACTGCGCGATCGCGCTGCCCGGATTGTCGCCGCCGTCACCGGGCGCGACCGCGGCGATGCCGAACGGTCGCTCGAAATGAGCGGCGGCGCCGTCAAGACCGCCATTCTGCTCGCTGCCGGCGCCACCAGCGTCGATGCTGCCGAGAAGATACTGGAGAAGACTGGCCAGAGGTTGAGGCCGGCCCTTTCCGCCATCAGAGGAGAGCAGGGAGGCGAAAGTCTCCCATCTCGTCAAAACCGAACCTGAAAAAGGTCAACAGGGAGACTGAGCATGAAGACGAAACTTCTTACGGCATTACTTTTGGGCTCCAGCGTACTCGGCTTGGCCGGGACCGCTTCCGCCGCTGATGTCACGCTCAATATCGAAAGCTGGCGCGGTGACGACCTCGCCATCTGGAAGGACAAGCTGATCCCGGCCTTTGAGGCGAAGAACCCCGGCATCAAGGTGGTGTTCGCGCCGTCGGCGCCGACCGAGTATGACGCCGCTCTCGGCGCCAAGCTCGCCGCTGGTTCGGCCGGCGATCTCATCACCTGCCGTCCGTTCGACAAGTCGCTCGAACTCTACAAGAAGGGCGATCTCGCCGACCTGACCAAGCTGTCCGGCATGGAGAATTTCTCCAGCGTGGCCAAGTCCGCATGGTCGACCGACGATGGTTCGGCCACCTTCTGCGTGCCGATGGCCTCGGTCATCCACGGCTTCATCTACAACAAGGACGCCTTCGACAAGCTCGGCCTCAAGGTGCCGCAGACCCGCGACGAATTCTTCGCCGCGCTCGACAAGATCAAGGCCGACGGCACCTACATCCCGATGGCGATGGGCACCAAGGACCTCTGGGAAGCCGCCACCATGGGCTACCAGAACATCGGTCCGAACTACTGGAAGGGTGAAGAGGGCCGTCTCGCTCTGATCGCCGGCAAGCAGAAGCTGACCGACAAGGACTGGGTCGAACCCTATGCCGAACTCGTCAAGTGGAAGCCTTATCTCGGCGACGGCTTCGAGGCGCAGACCTATCCGGACAGCCAGAACCTCTTCACGCTCGGCCGCGCCGCCATCTATCCGGCCGGCTCGTGGGAGATCGGCCTGTTCAACACCCAGGCGCAGTTCAAGATGGGCGCCTTCCCGCCGCCGGTCGGCAAGGCAGGCGACACCTGCTACATCTCCGACCACACCGACATCGGCATCGGCCTCAACGCCAAGAGCAAGAACGCCGACGCGGCAAAAACCTTCCTGACCTGGGTCGCCTCGCCGGAATTCGCCGGCATCTATGCCAACGCGCTGCCAGGCTTCTTCAGCCTGAACTCCGCGCCGGTGAAGATGGCGGATCCGCTGGCGCAGGAATTCGTCTCCTGGCGCGAGAAGTGCAAGCCGACGATCCGCTCGACCTATCAGGTTCTGTCGCGCGGCACGCCGAACCTCGAAAACGAGACCTGGGTTGAATCGGCCAACGTCATCAACGGCACCGACACCCCGGAAGTCGCAGCCGGTAAGCTGCAGAAGGGTCTCGACAGCTGGTACAAGCCGGCGAAGTAAGACTGTGAAACGACCGGGCCGCGTTTATCGCGGCCCGGCCTGTCCCGAACTGTAGATTCTGATTGTCGGCGCGGTTCCTCGCCCTTACGCTCTTCCTTTGAAGACTGGAGAAGGGGCGCCGGCTTCATGTCTGTCGTTTCCCCGGATGTTCGGGGAAAATCTCGGCGGGCAGGCGAGGGGCGGCATTCTCACAATTTGACGGCGACACCCGAGGCGGTAAGGACCGAACTCATGGCTGCAGCATCGAAAAAACCGTTCCGTTTGCACATCGGCGTCTTCCTGGCGCCGGCGGTGCTCGTCTACACGGCCGTTATGATCCTGCCGCTGTTCGGCACGCTGCAGCTCTCGCTGTTCCGTAGCATCGAGCAGGTGCAAACCTTTGTCGGCTTCGACAACTTCCGCACCTTGTTCGGCGACCCCAACTGGTCGTTCAATTTCTGGAACGCGCTGAAGAACAATGTCTGGTTCTTCATCATCCACATGCTGGTGCAGAACCCGATCGGTGTCATGCTGGCGGCGCTGCTCTCCAGCCCGAAGCTGCGTTTCACCGCCTTCTACCGTACCGCGATCTTCATCCCCACGATCCTGTCCTTCGTCATCGTCGGCTTCGCCTGGAAGCTGATCCTGTCGCCGATCTGGGGCGTGGCACCCGACCTGCTCGGCATGGTCGGCCTGAAAAGCCTGTTCACGCCGTGGCTCGGCAAGGAAGAATACGCGCTCACCGCACTCAGCCTGATCTCGGTCTGGCAGTTCGTCGGTATCCCGATGATGCTGATCTACGCAGCGCTTCTGTCCATCCCGGAAGAGGTGATCGAGGCGGCCGAATGCGACGGCGTCACCGGCTGGTCGCAGTTCTGGAAGATCAAGCTGCCGCTGATCCTGCCTGCCATCGGCATCATCTCGATCCTCACTTTCGTCGGCAATTTCAACGCCTTCGACCTGATCTACACCGCGCAGGGCGCCTTGGCCGGGCCGAACTACTCGACCGATATCTTGGGCACCTTCCTCTATCGCGCCTTCTTCGGTTTCCAGTTGCAGGTCGGCGATCCGAACATGGGCGCCACCATCGCCACCATGATGTTCCTGATCATCCTGATCGGCGTCTGCTTCTATCTCTTCCTCGTGCAGCGGCGCCTGCGCCGCTACCAGTTCTGAGGGCGTCACGATGAGTAAGGCCACCTCTTCCCTGCCGCGCACGATCGGCGCGCACGCGATCCTTTTGACCTACACCGTCATCGCGCTGTTCCCGGTCTTCGTCGTCGTCATCAACTCGTTCAAGTCGCGCCAGGCGATCTTTCAGCAGCCGCTGACGCCGCCGACGCCGAAGACCTTCGACCTGATCGGCTACACCACCGTGTTCGGCCAGGGCGATTTCTTCCTCTATTTCCAGAACAGCCTGATCGTCACCGTCGTCTCGCTGTTCTTCGTGCTGCTGTTCGGCGCCATGGCCGCCTTCGCCCTGTCGGAATACCGCTTCCGCGGCAACACGCTGATGGGCTTGTACCTGGCGCTCGGCATCATGATCCCGATCCGCCTCGGTACTGTCGCCATCCTGCAGCTGATGGTGGCTTCGGGGCTGGTCAACACGTTGACGGCACTGATCCTGGTCTACACCGCACAGGGCCTGCCGCTCGCTATCTTCATTCTTTCGGAATTCATGAAGGGCGTGTCGGACGATCTAAAAAATGCCGGCCGCATCGACGGGCTCTCCGAATACACGATCTTCTTCAGGCTGGTGTTGCCGCTGGTCCGCCCGGCCATGGCCACGGTCGCCGTGTTCACCATGATCCCGATCTGGAACGATCTGTGGTTCCCGCTGATCCTGGCGCCGTCGGAGGCCACCAAGACGGTGACGCTCGGCGCGCAGATCTTCCTTGGCCAGTTCGTTACCAACTGGAACGCTATCCTGGCGGCGCTGTCGCTGGCGATCCTGCCGGTGCTGGTCCTCTATCTGATCTTCTCGCGGCAGCTCATCCGCGGCATCACCTCAGGCGCGGTGAAGTAAGCGCCGTCCTCAAAGCAACAACAAAGAAACCCGACACAGGACATCAAAGTGACTTCGACCAAACCCCTCCGCGTTGTCGTTGCCGGCCTGGGCAATATGGGCCGCAGCCACGCGCTGGCCTACTACAACAATCCGGGCTTCGAGATTGCGGCCCTCGTCAACCGTTCGGACGTGCCGCTGCCCGGCGGGCTGGCGGGTCACGAGATCCGTCGTTCGTTCGAGGACGCACTGCGCGACGAGAAACCGGACCTTGCCTGCATCGCCACCTATTCGGACAGCCATGCCGACTATGCGGTGCACGCCTTCGAGGCTGGCTGCCATGTCTTCGTCGAGAAGCCGCTGGCCACCACGGTCGCCGATGCGCGCCGGGTGGTCGACGCCGCCAAGGCCAACGGCAAGAAGCTGGTGATCGGCTATATCCTGCGCCATCACCCGTCCTGGGTGCGGCTGATCGCCGAGGCCCGCAAGCTGGGCGGCCCTTATGTGTTCCGCATGAACCTCAACCAGCAGTCGTCCGGCCATACCTGGCAGACGCACAAGCAGTTGATGCAGACCACCTCGCCGATCGTCGATTGCGGCGTCCATTATCTCGACGTCATGCTGCAGATCACCGATTCCGCGCCCGTCGAAGTGCGTGGCATGGGCGTGCGCCTCTCCGATGAGGTGGCGCCCTCCATGTACAATTACGGTCACTTGCAGGTGCTGTTCGAGGACGGTTCGGTCGGCTGGTATGAGGCCGGTTGGGGCCCGATGATCTCGGAGACCGCCTTCTTCGTGAAGGACGTGATGTCGCCGAAGGGCTGCGTGTCGATCGTCATGGCCGAGGGTGTGAAGTCGGACGATATCGACACCCATACCAAGACCTCGACCATCCGCCTGCACCAGGCCGCGACCGGTGCCGACGGTAAGTTCCTGAAACCCGACGAACTGCTTTCCATGGAAGGCGAACCGGGCCACCAGGAATTGTGCGATTTCGAACAGGCTTTCGTGCTGAAAGCCATTCGCGAGAATGTCGACCTCACCCGCCACATGGACGATGCCGTGCGTTCGCTTGCCGTCTGCCTTGCCGCCGACGAAAGCGTGCGCACCGGCAATCCCGTCAAACTCTAGCAATCGAGCGAGGAACAGCCGTGGGCTCTCTGAAGATCGAGAATGTGAAGAAATCCTTCGGGCCGGTGGACGTGCTGAAGGGCATCGACCTCGACGTGAAGGATGGCGAATTCGTCGTCTTCGTCGGCCCGTCGGGCTGTGGCAAGTCGACCCTGCTGCGTGTCATCGCCGGCCTGGAGGACGCTTCCTCCGGCCGCGTCCTGATCGATAGCCAGGAGGTCACTTCGACGCCGCCGGCCAAGCGCGGTATCGCCATGGTGTTCCAGACCTATGCGCTCTATCCGCATCTCAGCGTGCGCGACAACATGGCGCTCGGCCTCAAGCAGGCTGGCGAGCCGGCTGCCGAGATCGACAAGCGTATCGGCGCCGCATCCGCCATGCTTTCGCTGGAACCCTACCTCAAGCGCCGCCCGGCCGAACTTTCCGGTGGCCAGCGCCAGCGCGTCGCCATCGGCCGCGCCGTGGTGCGCGAGCCGAAGCTGTTCCTGTTCGACGAGCCGCTGTCGAACCTGGATGCCGCGCTGCGCGTCAACACGCGTCTCGAGATCGCGCAGCTGCACCGCCGGCTCAAGGCGACGATGATCTACGTCACTCACGACCAGGTCGAGGCAATGACGCTGGCCGACAAGATCGTGGTGCTGAATGCCGGCCGCATCGAGCAGATCGGCGCGCCGATGGAGCTTTACCAGTCGCCGGCCAATGAATTCGTCGCCGGTTTCATCGGCTCGCCGAAGATGAACTTCGTTGACGGCGCGCGGCTGGGCGAAACCGTCAAGACCATCGGCGTGCGCCCGGAACATCTGACCGTCGATCCGAAGTCCGGTTCGTGGAAAGGCACGGTCGTGCACACCGAACATCTCGGTGCCGACACCAATGTCTATCTCGATTGCGAAAAAGCCGGCCTGATCACGGTGCGCATCTTCGGCGTCTACAACGCCGAGCCGGGGTCGACGCTTTATGCCACGCCGGATCCGGCCAAGACCTACCGTTTCGATGCGGACGGCAAGGCTGTGAAATGAAAATGGCGCCCTCGGGCGCCATTTCTTCGAGCGGTTGACGTCGCAACCACCATCGATCAGCCGACGAAGGCGCGTTCCACCACGAAGGTGGCTGGAGCACTCAGCGAGCCTTCGACGAAGCCAAGGCTTTCAGCCATTTCCTTGACGTCCTTCAGCATGTGCATCGAACCGCAGATCATGATGCGGTCGGTTTCCGGGTTCAGCGGCTCGATACCGAGGTCGGTATAGAACTTGCCGGAGCCGACCAGCGCCGTGATGCGGCCCATACGCTCGGAGGTTTCGCGCGTCGTCGAATTGTAGAGCGTCACGCGCCCGTTGGTGAATTCGCCGATCAGCGGGTCCTCCGCCAGCGCTGCC
The DNA here is from genome assembly GCF_052115345.1 of Mesorhizobium sp. 2RAF21. Lineage (NCBI taxonomy): Bacteria > Pseudomonadati > Pseudomonadota > Alphaproteobacteria > Hyphomicrobiales > Phyllobacteriaceae > Mesorhizobium > Mesorhizobium sp. 2RAF21. The sequence goes on from NZ_JBFRGM010000001.1 coordinate 576,224, forward strand.
ACCAGTTCCTGGCCATAGGCCAACTCGGCCACGTCGCGGCAGGTGTGGGTGAGATAGACGTGCTCGAACTTCTCGTAGGTATCGGGGTCGCGCAGCAGGCTGGCGAAGGGCGCGATGCCGGTGCCGGTCGAGATCATGAACAGGCGCTTGGCCGGGGTAAGTGCGTCCAGCACCAGCGTGCCGGTCGCCTTGTGGCGCATCAAAATGGTGTCGCCGGGCTGGATCTTCTGCAGGTGCTGGGTGAGCGGGCCGTCCGGCACCTTGATGGAGAAGAATTCGAGCTCTTCGTCCCATGCCGGGCTCGCCACGGAATAAGCGCGGTATACCGGCTTCTCCGCATTCGGCAGGCCGATCATGACGAACTCGCCGGAGCGGAAACGCAACGATTGCGGCCGGGTGATACGGAAGGAAAACAGCCGGTCGGTGTAGTGCTTCACCGAAACGACCTTTTCAGCAAAAACGTTCGCCGGAATAGGGAACTGCAACGGCGTGGCTGCATCCGTGCTCTGGGCGGAAGCGGTGCTCATAGAACCAACCTTTTCCTGCTGCCTGGGGCTCTCCTGCGCGCCGCTTTTGCGGGTCCCGATATGCCTCGGCATTGTCTAGGGGCAGGCTCTTGTAACGGAAATCTATTAGTATACAAATGATCTTAGCGTCAAGATCGTGCCGCGGAACGCCTTTCCAAACTGGCCTTCATCGGCAGTTCGGACTTTTCGGATTTCGGCGATGAATGAGAAAGTTCCGGCGCAATCGGACAATGTCGTCGCCGGCATCGACGTTGGCGGCACATTTACCGACCTGATCCTGATCGATGGCCGCGATGGCGGCAAGGTCCGCATCGCCAAGACGCCGACCACGCTCGACAATCAGGCCTTCGGCGTCGTCTCGGCGCTCGGCGCCACCGGCGTCAGCCCCGCCGACATTGACCTGATCGTCCACGGCACCACCACCACTACCAACGCCGTGCTGGAGCGCAGGCTGGCCCGGACCGGCATGATCACAACGGCTGGTTTCCGCGACATCATCGAACTCGGCCGGCGCACCCGGCCGCAGGCCTATGGTATGACCGGTACCTTCGAGCCGGTTATCCCGCGTCTCTTGCGTCTCGAAATCGACGAGCGCGTGGAAGCGTCGGGCCGGGTGCGTGTCCCGCTTGACGAGGAGGGTGTGCGGCATGCGGTACGTTGGTTGCTGGCGGCAGGCTGTGAATCGCTCGTCATCCATTTCCTGCATTCCTATGCCAACCCGCTGCACGAGCGCCGCGCCGCCGAGATCGCCGCCGAGCTCTGGCCGAACGGCCATATCACCGTCGGTCACACGCTTTTGTCCGAAGCGCGCGAATTCGAGCGCGGCGTGACGGCCTCCGTCAACGCCGCCGTGCAGCCGATCCTTGAGCGTTATGTCGCCCGGCTGCGCGATGAACTCGCCGGCCAGGGCTATAAGCGCGACTTCCTCATCATGAACGGCAATGGCGGCATGATCTCGGCGCGTTTCGTCGCCCACGAAGCCGCCAAGACGGTGATGTCTGGTCCGGCCTCCGGTGTGATCGCCGCCGCCTATACCGGTCGCCGTGCCGACCACCGTAACCTTGTCACCTATGACATGGGCGGCACCTCCACCGATGTGGCGCTGATCCGCGATGCCGAACCGGCTGTCTCCAACGAGATCGAGCTGGAATACGCCATGCCGATCCACGTGCCGATGGTGGCTGTGCACACGGTCGGCGCCGGCGGCGGCTCGATCGCGCGTGTCGACGCGGCCGGCCTGATCCGCGTCGGGCCGGAAAGCGCCGGTGCCAGTCCCGGCCCGATCTGCTACGGGCGCGGAGGCAAGCTGCCAACCATCACCGATGCCAATCTGGTGCTCGGTCGCCTGGCGCCGAAAAAACTGCTCGCCGTCGACAATCCTGTCAGCGTCGAAAGCGTGACCCGGATATTCGAGGACAAGATCGGCCTGTTCACCGGCCTCTCCGGCGTCGAGGCGGCCGGCGCGGTGCTGAGGCTGGCCAATATCAAGATGGCAGGCGCCATCCGTATGGTGTCGGTTGGCCGCGGCCACGACCCGCGCGACTTCACGCTGTTCGCCTTCGGCGGGGCCGGTCCGTTGCACGCCAGCGCGCTGGCGCGCGAGCTTGGCCTGCCGCGCGTGCTGGTGCCAGCACGGCCGGGCATCACCAATGCGCTAGGCTGCGTCGTCGCCGATATGAGGCACGACTTCGTCAACACGCTGAACCAGCCCGTCGCCAGCATCGACGAAAAGCGCGTGGAACAGATCCTCGAGGCGCATCGCGCCGAGGGTGAAAGCCTGATCGCCAAGGAAGCGGTGAAGCCACAGGCGGTCCGCGTCAGCCATTCCGCTGACATGCAGTTCGTCGGCCAGACCCACCTGATCAATGTGCCGCTGCCATCGGCGCGGGTCGACCGCGCCACCCTGCAGGGGCTTTTCGAAAAGGCCTATTTTGTCCGCTTCAAGGTCGAGCTGCCGGAAATCCGCGCCAATCTCGTCAATCTGAACACCTCGGTTACCGGTGTGCGGCCGCAGATCGATCTGTCGACGCTGATCGACCCCGCTGGCCGCGCCAGCAAGCTGGCCGAGGCCCGCGCCGAGGTTCGCCTGGTCTGGTATGACGGCGTCTGGCGCGACACGCCGGTTTATGCCCGCGAAAAACTGCCACTCGAGGCGGAGATCGAGGGCCCGGCGATCATCGAGCAGATGGATGCCACCACCGTGCTCGAGCCGGGCGACAGGGCAACCAGCGATGCCGACGGCAATCTGATCGTCGAGGTGGGCAGCCGATGACGCATATCAGCCTCGATGCCATTACACTTTCCGTCATACAGGCGGGTCTGCAGCAGGTCTGCGACGAGATGGACCTGACCTTTTCGCGCGCCGCTTTCTCGCCGGTCATCGCTGAAGCCAACGATCGTTCCGACGGCATCTATTCGGCCGTTGACGGCGCGTTGATCGCGCAAGGCTCGCAAGGCCTGCCGGTCTTCGTCGGCGTCATGCAGTACTCAACCCGGATCGTCATCGAGATGATCGCCGCTGGCCGCTGCCTGCCACCGGAACCGGGCGACATCTACATCGTCAACGATCCTTATCTCGGCGGCACGCATCTCATGGATGTGCGCTTCGCCATGCCCATCTATCGCGGCGGCGCGATCTTCTGCTGGCTCTCCAACACGGGCCATTGGCCGGATATTGGTGGCGCCGTGCCAGGCGGTTTTTCCGCCTCCGCCACCGCCGTCGAACAGGAAGGGCTGCGCCTGCCGCCAGTCAAGCTGTTCAAGAAAGGCGTGCTCGATCCCGAGATTTACGCCATCATCTGTTCCAACATCCGTGTCGCCGACCAGCGCATCGGCGATATCAAAGCGCAGGCCGCCGCCCTGCTTGTCGGGCAGGACAGGCTCAACGAAATCCTAGATCGTTACGGAGACGAAACCGTCTCTGCAGCGGTCGCGGAATTACGCCAGCGCGCCGCCGAGCAGATGCGTGCCAACATAGCGGCCATCGCCGATGGCATCTACCGCTCTAAGGCCTATGTCGATTCCGACGGCGTCGTCGACGAACCGCTGACCATCGCGCTTGCCGTGGAGAAGAAGGGCGACACGCTGACTTTCGATTTCGGAGGTTCATCGAAACCCTGCGCCGGGCCGATGAACAGCGTGCTCGCCACGACGCTGTCGTCGGTCTATCTCGCCATGCGCCATATCTTTCCGGATGTGCCGATCAGCGCCGGCGCTTTCGAGCCGTTGATCGTCAAGCGCCCGGAAGGCACTTTCCTCGATGCCAGCTATCCGCGCCCGGTTTCCGGTTGCGCGGCGGAAGTCTCGCAGCGCATCGCGGAAGCGGTTTTCGCGGCCATGGTGCAGGCACTCCCGGACAAGGTGACGGCGGCGCCTGCTGGGTCGAGCGGCAATTTCGCGCTCGGCGGCCACGATCCGGCTCGCGGCCGCGACTATGTCATGTACCAGATTTCCGGCGGCGGTTATGGCGGCAACGCCCGTCACGACGGGCTTGCCAACGGCTGCTCGACCATTGGCATTTCCAAGTCGCCGCCGGTCGAGATCATGGAACAGGCTTTCCCGGTGCTCTACCGTCACTACGCGTTGCGTGAAGGCTCCGGCGGCGCGGGGCGCCATCGTGGCGGCTTCGGGCTGGCCTATGAGGTCGAGTTGCTGCGTGGCGAGGCGCGTGCCTCTTTCGTCATGGATCACGGCCGCTTTGGTCCGCAAGGCGTGCTGGGCGGTCGCGACGGCGCCGTCAACACGGTGACGGTGATCCGCGATGGCAAGGAGCATGTGCCGCAGCATCTTTCCAAGGAACAGGACATCCCGCTGAAGGCGGGCGACCGCGTTCGCGTCGAGACACCCGGCGGCGGCGGTTATGGCGATCCGCGCAAGCGCGATCCCGAAGCGGTCCGCCACGATGTGGCGCAGGGCTACTACACGGCAAGCCAGGCGAAGAAGATGTTCGGCATCGAGCCGTAGCGCGAACAACCGTCAGCTTCGGGCTGACGTCCGTCGGATGCACCCGGGCGCAGCACACGAAGCGGTGGATTACGCGATCTTGGCCAGCAGGCGCAGGAACTGCGCCGCCTCCCTGGCCGACAGCGGCGCCAGGGTCTCGCCGGTGATGGCCTTCGCCAACGGTATGAGTTGTTCGATGGCCTTACGCCCGGCAGCCGTCAGCGACACCAAAAGCAGCCGCTTGTCAGTCTCGTGTTTCTTGAGATCGACATAGCCGCGCGATTTCAGCCGGTCGATGACCCCCTTCACGGTGGCGGCATCCATGGCAATCATCTGGCCGAGCTGATTCTGCGAGGTTTCGCCAACCTCGTGGAGCCTGGCCAGCGCCGCGAATTGCGGCGGCGTCAGGTCTGCGATACGCGAAGCGAAGATCGACAGGTGCCGCTGGTGCGCCTTGCGCAGCACGAAGCCGACCTGGTCTTGCAGATGATAGATTTCATCCGCCTCGTCGTGGTCGACGAGCGTCAGCGGCGCCTTGCTGGCCGTCATCTTTGGCCGTCCCACAACTTGATGTCCTTGGCCTCCAGGCCGCCCATGCGGTTGTGGATGCGCGGCCCGCAGGTCATGACAAGGCAGAACAGGATTTCGTCGGGGCGAGGCCCGTCGGCGATGCCGATCTCCATGGCGTCGAAATGCGAGCGCACATAGGCGGCGTTGATATGGCCGATCGGCACGTCGAGCCGCGCGCCGAAGCCTCCCACCTTCTTGGCCGAGGGCACGATCGCCTTGGCTTCGCCCAGCCGTTCGCGCATCGCATAGCCGCCCGGCGCGTGCCACAGCGCACCATGTTCCAATTCGCCGGCGCTGCCGACGATGGCGCCCTTGCCGTAGCCGTCAATGATATGCGCGTCGCCGCCGAGTGCGGCGATCAGTCGATCCGTCAACAGCAGCCCCAGAGGTTTCAGGTCGTCCATGGCGCCTTGCAGCTTCTCCTCATAGCGACCGGCAAAGGGGTTCTTGACCAAGGCCATGGCCGCAGCGCGGCGGCGCGGCATATTCGCCGCCGGCCCGCCGTCATGGATGATCTCCTCGCTCAGCACGGCGATTTTTCGAATGGGAAATTCAGGCATGGGCTGGGTCCTTGGCGGTCGATCTGTCGGTTGAAAGGAATGGCGAGTGGTCGCAGTGGGAGGTCGGTTCGATCTCTCCACTGACCGCGACCGCGCCGTTGAGAAACAAGGCCGCTGCTTCGATCAGCCCGCGCTGCCGAAAGTCTTCGGCGACGGCCAGGCCACTGTCCAGTGCCTTGGCGGTTTCTTGGCGCGAGAGCGTCCCGACGCCGGTCGTGACCAGCCGGTCGCCGAGATCGCTGTCGGGGGCCAGAGCAAGCGCTGGACGCCGGGAGATTGCTGGATGGCCGGGCAGGTCGACGGCATTGGCAATCAGCGTTGCCGCCGCGTCGGCCTCGGCGCCATTGCGTGCCAGAACCGTCACCGCGTCGGCAATGCCGAGCGAAAAGGAGCGGCCGCGCCAGCCGCTGGTCGCAATGCCACGCACGGCGTCTTCGGCGCGCACCAGGATGCGGTCGGAAAAGCCGTGTCCGGTTCCGGCAATGGCCAGTGTCATCGATTGGCCCGGCGCGAGGTGCAACGCGCTGTCGCCGCCATTGTTGACATAGGCGCGTTGGAGATTGCGGCCGCGCAGCATCGCTGCCAGTACCTCGTCGGCGACCGATCCGGCAACCGCGGCCATCGGCGTGATGAAGGTTCTTGCCAGCGGCGACACCGCCGCCTCCATACGCCGCGCGGTGGGGTCGGCGAAATCGCGAGGTTTTAACGCGGACGGTTGCCGTAGTGCCGGCAGTTCGGTCACCAGTTCGGGCAGGATCGTCTGGAAGCGTGCCGCCGCCTGTTCATATGCGACCCGCATTTCGGTCCCGTCACCAAAGGCTTCGATGATCAGGTCTATCGGCCCATGATGGAGATGAAGCCGGCGCCCATCGGCCAGCCAGTGCGCTTCGGGGGCGTTCATCGCGCGCTTCCGCCCTGTCGCAACTGCACCAGCGGTGGCCAGGGATTTTCGCCTGGCGCAGCGGCGCTGCGGCGCGCGTTAAGATATTCGCCGCCATGCGCGAAGACGTCGGCAAGGCTGCGGATTTCCGCCTCGTAGCCGCCGAGCCTCAGATAGTCGTCGCGGCGCAGCGTGAATTCGATCGGCGCCACCAGCGCCGGTGTCGGCACGTAGCCGAAGGCACCGTCCGGCACGCGGCTGACGTCGACCATCAGGGTGATACCGCCGCCCGGCCAGACATAGACCGGGGCGCCTCCGACGGTGACATAGGTTTCCAGGCGTTGCACGGAGCGGGTCAGATTGACCGGGTTTTCGGTCACGCCGGCTCTCAGGCTGCCGCCGGCGCCGCCGACGAACAGCACCGTACACAGCGCCGGTTCGCAATTCTCCTCGATGAGCGAGACCGATTTGCCGAGCCGCTCGGGGAACGGCTTTTCCACCGGGCGCAAATCCGCGTCCAGCTCGTAATAGGCAAACTGTTCGCCTGTGGTGGAGACCATCAGCAGCGACAGGCCCGGCCGCGCGCCTTTCGCTGCATTCCACGGGCCGAGAATCGACAGCGGGTCGTCAATGGTCGTGCCGCCCCAGCCGAGCCCGGATTCCGATACCTTGAAATAGCGGCCGGGCGTCGAGCGGCGACCGATGATGCGGATGCCGGTGTCGGCCCAGCCCAGCACCTTGCCCGCTTGGTGTTCGGAAACGACGCCGGTGATGTGATCGTCGACGACGACGACCTCGTCGACCAGCCCGCGCCATTGCGCCGCGAACATGCCGATGGTGGCCGACCCGCAACCGACCCGCATGCGCTGTTCCGGCTTGCCGTCGATCACCGGCGTCTTGCCGGCCTGCACGACAATGCTGGCACCGCCGTCGATGGTAAGCTCGACCGGTTGCTTGTTGCACAATGCCAGAAGCGCGTCGCATGTGGCGCGGCCCTCAGCCTTGGACCCGCCGGTCAGATGATGCACGCCGCCGAGCGACAGCATCTGCGAGCCATATTCGCCGGTGGTGACATGGCCGATCGCTTCGCCCGCCGCCCGCACGGTTGCCGTCTCGTCGCCGATATGGCGGTCGGTGTCGACCTTCACCTTGACGCCGCAGTAGGAGAAGATGCCTTCGGTCACTACCGTGACGAGATCGACGCCCTCGACTTCCTGGCTGACGATGAACGGCGCCGGCTTGTAGTCGGGATAGGTGGTGCCGGCGCCGATCGCCGTCACGAAACGCCGGCCGCTGTTGACGAGTTCGCCGGTCCAGGCTTCGCCGTCGGCGACGAAAGGAACCACCGGCTGCCCGGTCTCGGCGGCATGGTCGAGGATCGTCAGCGGATCGAGCCGCACGATGCGGCCGTCGCGATTTCCATAGCGGTCGCAGGCGCCGCTGCGACCGTTGGCGATGTAGCACATGACCGGGCAGGCATCGCAGCGGATCTTCTCCGCGACCGACTTCTCGCCGGGGTCGTGGGTTTCGAAGCGTTCGGCCAGTTCGCTCATCGCGATGCCGCCTGGATTGCCGCGAGTACCCGCGACGGCGTCGCCGGCACCTTCGTCATCGTCACACCGGTGGCATGGCGGATGGCATTGAGGATCGCCGGGGCGGTCGGGATCAGCGAATGTTCGCCCAGCCCCTTGGCGCCGAACGGCCCCTCGGGATCGGGAACCTCGACCAGGATCGTCTCGATCGGCGGCACGTCGCCGATGGTCGGGATCAAATAGTCGTGCAGGTTCTCGGTGCGGCCGGGAATGTATTCTTCCATCAGCGCCATGCCGATGCCTTGCGCGATACCGCCTTCGATCTGACCCTCGGCCAGGATCGGGTTGATCGCCTTGCCGACATCGTGGGCCGCGGTGATCTTCAGCAACTTCACCGTGCCCAGCGCGAGATCCACTTCGAGCTCGGCCATCTGCGCGCCATAGCCATAGACGGCATAGGGGCTGCCTTGCCCCTTGGCGTCGAGCGGCGATGTGGGCGGGTCGTAGGTTCCCTCTGCCTGGAACACGAAACCGCCCGCATCCGCCGGAAGGCCAGCAAGATCGATGCGACGCCGCGCATCGCCTTCGCGGATCACGAGCGCGCCACCATCGAGGGAAAGCGACGCGGCATCGGAGACATTGGCATAACGCAGCATGCTTTCGCGCAGCGCGCGGCTGGCCTTTTCGGCCGCCTTTCCGGTGACGAAGGTCTGGCGCGAGGCGGATGTCTTGCCGGCGTCCGGCGAGATCGCGGTGTCCGCGCCCTTCAGGACGAACGCTTCCAGCGGCAACCCCAGCGCATCCGCGCAGATCTGGGCAATGACGGTGTTGGAGCCCTGGCCGATGTCGACGGCGCCCTGATGCAGGACAACGGTTCCGGCCGGCGATATGCCAACCCTGATGGTGGACGGGTTGGGCAGCGAGGTGTTGCCGCAGCCATACCAACAGGAGGCGATGCCGACGCCACGCCGCACCGAGGCTCGTACTGCCTCTTCGCCGGCATTGAAGGCCACGGCCTCGCTCAGGGCGCGCGCCCAATGCGGTTCGAGCGCTTCAAGGCAGGCGCCGATACCTACGCCCGCCTCCAGCTTCTGGCCGGTAACCGTTTCGGAGCCGTTCCGAAGACAGTTGCGGAGGCGAAAGGCCAGCCGATCGATGCCGAGCTGGTCGGCCAGCTGATCGTAGAGCGCTTCCTGCATGATCGTTGCCTGCGGCACGCCGAAGCCGCGGAACGCGCCGGAAATCGGGCCATTGGTGTGAATGGCACGACCTTCGGCCCGGTAGTGCGGCGTCGCATAGGGGCCGCTCGCATGCACCGGCACGCGATTGGCGACCGTCGGCCCCCAGCTTGCATAGGCGCCGGTGTTGAAATCGGCGTCGAATACCATGGCGCTGACGATGCCGTCCGCGCTTGCGCCGGCCGTCGCCCGCATGACGGCCGGGTGGCGTTTGGTCGTCGCCATCATCGATTCGGTGCGCGTGAAGGCAAGTGCCGCCGGCCGGCCGGTCTTCAGCGTTACCAGGCCGATCAGCGGCTGCACGGAGATGTCGAGCTTGGAACCGAAGCCGCCGCCGGTCGCCGTCGGCACGATGCGCACCTTTTCGGCCGGCATGCCGAGGACGCGGGCAGTATCGTCGCGGTCCATATAGGGCGCCTGCGTGCAGGCCACGACGACCAGTGTGTCACCGTCCAGATAGGCAAAACCGGCCTCCGGTTCGATATAGGCGTGTTCGACGAAAGAGGTTTCGATGCGGCTCGATGCGGTGATGAAGGCCTGCGCGAGGGCTTCCTCCGGCGTGCCGCGCTCGACAAGCCCCTTGGTCAGCAGATTGGCGACGCGATCCTGATGGATCAAACTCGCCCCGTCGGCGAGGGCCTCTTCCATCGAAAGCGTGTGTGGTTCCTGCGCCCATTCGATGGGAAAATCGCCGAGGTCGAGATCGCCGGCGACCGCGCGTTCGGCCGCGATCAGCGCCACCGCTTCGCCACGGAACCGCGCCATGCCTTCCGCCAGCGCCGGTTGATCGGCAAAAGCCGGGATGACGCCGAACCGGTTCCTTCCCGGAATGTCGGCGGCGGTGAAAATGCCGGCCACGCCGGGATGTGCCTTTACCCAGGCATCAAGATCGCCAAAGGCGAAGCGGGCATGGTGGTGCGGCGAGCGCAGCACAAGCACTGCCAGCGCGTTTTCGGGAAAGGAATCGCCGCCGAACTTTTCGGCGCCTGTTACTTTCGGCACGCCATCCAGCCGAATGGGCGAGGCGCCAACGGCCTTTCCAGCCTCCGGCAGGCGGAAATCGAGATCGGTGTCGCGGTGGGCAAGTTCCATCGCCGCCACGTCCATGACGGCGGCGATGATCTTGCGGTAGCCGGTGCAGCGGCACAGGATTCCGCCCAGCGCATCCCGCACCTCCGCCTCGCTGGGGTGCGGATTTTTCTCCAGCAACGCCGTCGCGGTCACCAGCAGGCCGGGCGTGCAGATGCCGCATTGTGCCGCGCCGTGCCTGAGAAACGACGCTTGCAGCGCCGACAGGCGCCCATTCGCCAGCCCCTCGACCGTGGTCACCGCCGCCCCGGCGACGGCGGCGGCCGGCGTCAGGCAGGCGCAGACAGGTTGGCCGTCGACCAGCACGGTGCAGGCGCCGCAATCGCCGGCATCGCAGCCGACCTTGGTGCCGGTGAGCCGCAACTCGTCGCGCAGAACGCAAGACAGTCGGGAGACCGGCGGCACGCTGACGGTGACGGGCGCGGCGTTGACCAGGAAGGTGATGTCGGCGCGCTCCATACTCATGCCGCCACCTCCGTCTGGTGCGGCAGGCCAGCGGCGCTGTCGATCGCGCGGGCGACGATCCGGTGCGCCGCTTCCAGCCGGTAGCCGGCGGAGCCGCGGACATCGTCGATTGGCGACAGCTGCGGCATCGGGGCGATGTTGGCAATATCGGCGAGCTGCCGATCCGCGGGGCGGCCAACGAGCATCCGTTCCAGGTCCGGCAACCGTGTCGCCACGGCCGAACACGCCCCGACCGCGATCGCCGCCTGCTGGACGATGCCGTCGTCGATGATCAGCCTTGCCGCCGCCATGGCAATCGAGATCACCAGGTAGCGCCGTGCACCGAGCTTGACGAAGGCCGATGTCCCGGTCGCACTTGCCTTGGACACACGGATTGCAGTGACCAGTTCGTTGGGTTTACGCGCGGTGCGGCGGTTGCCAAGAACAAAGGCGGAGAGCGGCAGGTGACGACTAGATGCTTGCGATCGCAATTCCACCTCGGCGTCGAGCGTAAGCAAGGCCGGTACGCCGTCGGCTGCGGGCGAGGCGTTGCACAGATTGCCTGCTATCGTTGCGACGTTCTGGATCTGTGGCGAACCAACCTCGCGCGCCGCCTGCTTCAGTGCGTCAAAGGCTGCGGGAAGCGGCTGCTGGATGATATCGCTCCAGGTCGTGCGGGCGCCGATCAGCCAATGCGTGTCGGTCTCGGTCACGCCGCGCAGGGCGGCAATGCCGTTGATATCGAGAATGTTTTCGCGGATCGGGCGGTTGCCTTGCGCAGGGTAGAAATCAGTGCTGCCGGCAAGCACGCGCCACGAGGTTTCGCCGAGCAGCGTGAGCGCCTGGTCGAGTGTGGCGGGTTTCGCGTAACGGATCACGCCTGCCTTCCCGGTGCCTCTCGAAAGAGGCCTTTTCCCCTGAAGATCGGCCGGTGCATCGCCGGCAAATTCATTCGTATGCAAATGATATCAGCATGGTGGTCTTTGTCAAAGCACAGGTGGTGCATCGACTTCGATGACGGTCGCGGGCGTTGGAGGTTGACGCCGGCGGTCATCTGGTCGAGTTTCTGCACCCCGGTCGCCAAGGCGGCCTCCCAATTGGCTGAAAGGTGGCTCCATGGCTGATGAAGCGCTGATCGTCGTCGACCTGCAGAACGACTTTTGTCCCGGTGGCGCTCTTGCAGTGACGGGCGGCGACGAGATCGTCCCGTTGGTCAACGACCTGATCCGCAATGCCGAGCACGTGGTGATGACGCAGGACTGGCACCCGGCCGGCCATTCCAGCTTCGCTTCCAGCCATCCGGGCAAGCAGCCTTTCGAAATGATCGAAATGCCCTACGGGCCGCAAACCCTGTGGCCGGACCATTGCATCCAGGGCAGCATCGGCTCGGATTTCCATTCGGGCCTGGCCTGGAGCAAGGCCGAACTGATCATCCGCAAGGGATTTCGCCCGGGCATCGACAGCTATTCCGCCTTCTTCGAGAACGACCATGTCACGCCGACCGGCCTTGCCGGCTATTTGCGCGAGCGCAACATCGGCGCGATCACGCTGGTCGGTCTCGCCACGGATTTCTGCGTGGCCTTCTCCGCACTCGACGCCGCTAAACAGGGATTTGCCACGACGGTACGCCTCGACGCCTGCCGTGGCATCGACCTGAATGGTTCGGTCGACACCATGCTCGGGCGCATGCGAGCCGCTGGCGTCACCTTGGTCTGATGGTGTCCAGGCAACGGCACGCAGTCGGCTGAAGCAAGTGAAGGGCTGGGGGAGGGTGCATATTTCGAAGATTGTGGCGCTGGTCGCGTGCTGTGTTTTGGCAGCGGCGCCGGCCTCGGCTACCGAGGGTTTGCCGGGAACGACGATGTCGTTGTGGTGGGCCTTGCCGTTTGCCGGACTGCTTTTGTCGATCGCCACCGGACCATTGCTGTTCCACCATCTGTGGGAACATCACTACGGCAAGATCGCCGGGCTTTGGGCCGTGCTTGTGGTCGTGCCACTGGCGCTGGTCTTTGGACCGGGGCTGGCGGTGAATGCCGTTCTGCACACGCTCATCACCGAATATCTGTCGTTCATCGTGCTTTTGTTTGCGTTGTTCACCATTTCCGGCGGCATTCTGGTCGCCGGCAACATCCATGGCACGCCGCTCGTCAACGCCGGCCTCCTGCTGCTGGGCGCGCTGCTTGCTTCCGTGGTAGGCACCACCGGTGCGTCGATGATCATGATCCGCCCGGTCATCCGCGCCAACGACAACCGGCCGTTCAACGCCCATGTCGTCATCTTCTTCATTTTCCTGGTCTCCAACATCGGCGGCGCGCTGACGCCGCTCGGCGACCCGCCGCTGTTCGTCGGTTTCCTGCGCGGCGTCGACTTCTTCTGGACGACGACGCATATCTGGCAGCAGACCTTGCTTGCCGGCGTCATCGTTCTGGCGGCTTTTCTGGCGCTTGATCTGGTCTTGCATCGGCGCGAGGCCGGGCAGCCAAAAATCAAGGACCCGACGCCGGATTCCAGGGTGCGCATCCGTGGCCTGGCCAATCTGCCGCTGCTGGCCGGTGTCATCGGCGCGATCCTTTTGTCGGCCTATTGGAAGCCGGGCGTCGAGCTTTCCGTGCTGGGTGTCGCGGTCGAACTGCAGAACCTGGTGCGTGACGCACTGATAATGGCGCTGGCCTTGCTGTCGCTGGCGGTGTCGCGCAAGGAATACCGCCAGGCCAACGGCTTCGCCTGGGGGCCGATCGCCGAAGTGGCGAAACTGTTCGCCGCCATTTTCGTTTGTATCGTCCCGGTGATCGCCATCCTCAAGGCGGGCACCAACGGCGGGCTGGCGCCGCTCGTTGCCCTGGTGACCGGGGCGGATGGCGCGCCCGACAATCTCGCCTATTTCTGGCTGACCGGCGCCTTGTCCTCGTTCCTCGACAATGCGCCGACCTATCTCGTCTTCTTCGAACTGGCCGGCGGTGACGCGCAACACATGATGACGGGGCTGGCGAAGACCTTGGCCGCGATCTCGGCTGGCGCCGTCTTCATGGGCGCCAACACCTATATCGGCAACGCGCCGAATTTCATGGTCTATGCCATCGCGCGCCACCAGGGCGTCAAGATGCCCGGTTTTTTCGGCTATATGCTATGGTCCGGCGCGATACTCATTCCGGCCTTCGTCGTCATCGGCTTCGTTTTCTTCCGCTGAGGTTCGCGGAAATAGCCGCACTGGGCGCGTTAGCCGTTGTCACGCTGCGCAAATCCTCTATGAAGCAGCGTCGAAAGGATCGCCGATGACGCCGAAAGCCGTTTTCTGGGACATGGACGGAACGCTTGTCGACAGCGAGCCATTGCATGATGCGGCGCTGGTTTCCGCCATGCGCGGTGTCGGCCTGACCGCGCCCGCCGATCTGCACGAGCGGGTGCTCGGCAAGACCGCCGCCTTCGTCTACGACATGATGCGCGATGAATTCGGCCTCGCCTTGCCCTTCGACGAGTGGATCGCCCGCAAATACGATTATTATCTCGCCAATGTCTGCGGCCTGCAGCCGCGACCGGGCGCGATTGAGATCTACCGCGAGCTACAGGCGCGCGGGGTGCCACAGGCGGTGGTTTCGAATTCCGACCGCATGATCGTCGACGCCAATCTCGGCGCCGTCGGCCTGTCCCATGCCGGCATGAAGACGGTGAGTCGCAACGACGTGCGCGAAGGCAAGCCTCACCCGGAGCCGTTCCTGCGCGCTGCCTGGCTGTTCGGTGTCGATCCCAAGGACGCCGTGGCCATCGACGACAGCACGACCGGGGCGATGTCCGGCCTAGCCGCCGGCATGAAGACGATCTTCTGGCCGGAGAAGCCGATGCCCGGTCCGGCAGGCGCCGTTGCTATACTCACACCGGAAGAATTGCGCGCCGAACTCGGCCTCTGACGCAACGCGTCAGTTGCGGTAGACAGGTTCCTGCTCGTCGAGGATTGCCTTCAACTCCGCCAGATGCCGTTCGGCCTGGCCGGGATAGTCGTCCATTTCGGCGGCCGTCTTTTCGGCGATCGCGTCGGAAAGCACGCGCAGCGGCCGCCCGGTCCACAGGGCCTTGATGTAGGTTTCGGCCGCCCGTTCGAAATAGAACATGCGGTTGAAGGCATCCGCCACCGTATCGCCGATCACCAGCACGCCGTGATTGCCCATGATCATCACCTTGTGCTTGGGATCGGCCAGCAGCTGCGAACAGCGCTCGCCCTCTTCCTCGAAAGCCAGGCCGCCATAATGCCCGTCGACGACATAGCGGTTGAAGAAACCAGCCGTGTTCTGGTCGATCGGCGGCAATGTCGAGTCGGCCAGCGAGGCGAGTACGGTGGCATGGATCGAATGCACGTGCATCACGCAGCGCGCATGCGGCACCCGGCGGTGGATGGCGCCGTGCAGGCCCCAGGCGGTCGGATCGGGAGCGTTGGGGCCTTCCAGCGTTTCGGGATCGTTGGCGTCGATCAAAAGCAGATCGCTTGCCTTGACGCGCGAGAAATGCACCTGGTTGGGGTTCATCAGGAAGCGCGTGCCGTCATCGTTGACGGCCAGCGAGAAATGGTTCGCCACGGCTTCGTGCATGTTGAGCCGCGCCGTCCAGCGGAACGCGCAGGCAAGATCGACGCGCTCTTCATAGAAGGGCAAATTGGTTGGTGTTTCCTTCTGCAGGCGCGCGAGGCTCATCGTTGTTTTCTCCCTGAGACGCCGAGAATGCCGTGTCCAGGCCGCAGCGGCAACGGGAAAGCGCTGATCCAGCCCGATCTTCTCAAGCCGGGAACTGCGACACGCCGAGGATCGCGAACCCCGCGCCGATCAGCAGGCAGAGCGGCGAATAATACAACCGGTCGAGCCGGGCGAAGGGCTGTTCGGGGGTGAGGCGACGCCACCAGGGCGTGAAGGCGACCAGGCCGCGGCCGATGAAGACCATGGCAATCAGAACAGCGGCGCCAGCGAGGCCGCCTTGCGGGAACGGTGTCGCGAAGATGCCCATCAGCGCAAGCGGCCACAGTGTGACCAGCACCAGGCAGGCGGCGACGGCGAAACAGGCGAAAGGTGTTGGCATCTCCTGAACGCCTTTCGCGCCCACCACCGTCCGGGCGCAAGAGGCTGCGTCAGTGCCCGGCCAGATGCCGCCGATGCCCCAGTAGACATGGAGCGAGGTGATCGCGATCAGAACCGCGGAAAGGGCGAAGGCAAGGACAATCATCTGGTGCGCGAAGGATCTCTGGGCGTTGATGTTGGGCGGATGGTTTGGGCTGCGTCTTAGGCGGGCGCGCACTTGGCCTGCGCGCGTGTCCGCGCCGGGCGCGACAGCACGCGGTCCATATAGGCGTTGACGCGGTCGGACGCGATCTGGAACTTGCCCGCGCGGGCCCAGGCGCCCATCTCGCCAAGCAGCACGTCGATCGCGGAAAACCGATCGCCCAGCGCATAGGTCTTATCGCCCAGTCGGCGGTCGAGCGCGTCGACCTCGGAGGCGAAATCATGAGTGGCGGCGGGGCCGACATCGACCCGCAACTCGCTTGGCAGAATGAAGCGGTGGCGCAGCTTGTTCCACAGTGGCGCCTCGAATTCCGATTGTGCGAATTGCATCCAGGAATCCATCTCGGCGCGTCCGGTGAGGCCCGGATTGGCGCCCATGCCCTTGTCGGCATGTTTTTCGGCCAGATAAACGCAGATGGCCGCGGAATCGGTCAGCACGAAGTCGTCGTCGACCAGGATCGGCACCTTGCCGGAAGGGTTCAGCGCATAGGCTTCCGGAGAGCGCAATTTCACCGGGACGAATTCATAAGGTTCGCCGAGCTCCTCCAGCATCCACACGACGCGGGAAACCCGCGATCCACGCGATCCGACGGCCTTGTACATTCCAAAACTCCCTTGGACGGTAAGAACCTAGATCATTCCGACAGCCGGCCCAAGGCTGCTCAAACGATCGTGTCGAAGAGCCGCAGGATCCAGGACGCCTGATAAATCAGCGTGAAGACGATCAAGGCGAGATGAAAGCGCCGGTTGGTGGTGAGGATCGCTATGCCACACAGGATCACGAACAACGGCGTACGGATCAGATACTCGTGGCCGAAGCGTGCGAAGTGCGCCTCGCCCTTTAAGAGCGTGTCGACGACATCGAGCAGATAGGTCGCCCCCAGCAGGCCGAAGAACCACGCGCGTCGTGTGAAGAAATAGTCCTCGTAGCCCGCGTAATCCTGCATGGAATCGGGAAACAGCAGCGCGCACATCAGGTAGAGCGTTATCGCGTAGCCGATGATGAAAAGGTATTTGCCGAAGGTCCAGTCCGGGATCTGGTACAGGCTGAACTGCCACCACCAGAAATGCACCAGCATCAGTAGCAACGACGCCACCCAGGCCAGATGCACCGGATAGAGCCTGTAGAGCTTTGGATGCTGGATAATCCGGGCGACACCGGAAAGCAGGCGGGTGACGCCGAGGCCGATCACCATGCCCATGACGATACGCAGATGCGGGAATATGTCGTGCGCTTGCGGAAGAGGCTGATCCATCGAGACCTACAGTTGTCACATGCTCAGGGTTCGGTGGCGATCTAGAAGCTGCGGCCGTCTACCTTCTGCGGCGTCAGGGCGTCCGGATCGACTTCTTCCAGGCAGCGCGCATTGATGGCGATCATCGCCGTGCCGTCGGGCTTTGTTCCGCGGGCAAAGGATTCGATGCCGCAGACCCGGCAGAACAGGTGGTGGATGACGTGTTTGTTGAACAGATAATCGGTCAGCACGTCTTCGCCGGAAACGAGGGTGAAGTTCTCCGCCGGGGTGAAGATCAGGATGCTGCCCAACCTGCCGCATCGCGAACAGTTGCAGGATATGGTGTGGTCAAGGTCTACGCTGGCCTCGTACCGAACCGCGCCACAGTGGCAGCTACCCTGATAGAGCTTCGTTGCCATTAGGTAAGTCCCCCGTATTCCATGGTCGGCGCGGATAGGCGTTTATGCGGCGTCACTCTGCGGCAGACAGCCTGCGGCTTTCACGATCCGCTTGGTCGAAGCCGGATACTTTTCAAGCAGTGCCGCCGGGCGGATAGGCCGTGGCGAAAAATTGCCGCCGCAGTTGGGACATACGCCCTTCAGCACCGTCTCGGCGCAATCCGCGCAGAATGTGCATTCGAATGTGCAGATCATGGCGTTGGTGGCGCCGGGCGGCAGGTCCTTGTCGCAGCATTCGCATCCCGGGCGCAATTCGAGCATCTTTTCCTCCAGCGACGGTCGGCGGCTGCGGCGCCGCTCTTCCTGAAATGCCTGCCGTCCAAGTTAAGCACGCGCGCGGCTTTGTCGAGATCGCTTATTGCCTCATTTCGTTTCGGTTTCTATAGAGGAGGCGGCCTTGATGCCGCCATATCAGGCGGCTCTAGGAAATTGATGCTTCCGTCAGGAGCAGTGAAAGCAAGGGCGCCACGGCGCCACCCAGGCAAAGAAATGCGGTTTTGGGGGAAGGACTTCGAATGGCTGACGAATTGGCGACCGAGATCATCGCGAAGATCAAGGCTCACGCGGAGCCTGGCGGCGAGGAGATCACGACCAATACCGAGCTGACGGCGCTCGGCATCCATTCGCTCGAGCTCACCGAGATCATCTTCGATCTCGAGGAGGCCTATAACATCGAGATCGAGATGAACACGGTCGACGCCTGGAGCAATCTCAAGAATGTCGGCGACATGGTCGAGGCGGTTCGCGCGCTGATCGCGAAGAAAGCCTGACCGGGATTTTCATGCGCAAGCGCGTCGTCATTACCGGCATCGGTGGCATTTGCGGTCTTGGCACCGACGCCGCCTCGATCTGGAACGAGATGAAGGCAGGGCGCTCGGCCATCGGACAGGTGGTCGGCGCGGACCTGCACCAGCTCAAGGTACAGGTCGGTAGCGAAATCAGAACGCTGCCCGAGCATGGCCTCGAGCGCCGGCGCCTAGTCACCATGGACCGTTTCAGCCTGCTGGCCATCATTGCCGCCAAGGAGGCGATGCGCCAGTCCGGCCTCGTCGTCGGCCAGGACAACACCTACCGCTTCGGCGCCACGGTTGGCGTCGGCGTGTGCGGCTGGGAGGCGATCGAGGAAAATTATCGCGCGCTTCTGCTTAATGGCAAAAACCGCGCCGACATCTTTTCCGTGCCGAAGGTCATGCCCGGCGCTGCCGCCGGCCAGGTCAGCATGGAATTCGGCCTGCGCGGGCCTGTCTTCGGTGTGACCTCGGCCTGCTCTTCCGCTAACCACGCCATTGCCTCGGCCGTGGACCAGATCAGGCTCGGTCGTGCCGACGTGATGCTGACCGGCGGCACCGACGCGCCGCTCGTCTGGGGCATCATGAAGGCCTGGGAAGCGCTGCGTGTGCTGTCGCCGGACACCTGCCGGCCCTTTTCGGCTGACCGCCAGGGCCTGGTCATGGGCGAGGGCGCAGGCATGGCCGTGCTGGAAAGCTACGAACATGCCGTGGCGCGGGGCGCCACGATCCTTGGTGAAATCGCCGGCGTCGGCATCTCCGCCGATGCTTCCGACATCGTCGCGCCGACCGTCGAGGGACCCGAGGCGGCGATGCGTTTCTGTCTGGCCGACGCCGGGTTCAACCCCGAAGACGTCGATTATCTCAACGCGCACGGCACCGGCACCAAGGCCAACGACCAGATCGAAACCGCCGCCATCAAGCGGGCCTTCGGCGACCACGCCTATAAATTGTCGGTCTCGTCGACCAAGTCGATGCACGGCCATGCCCTTGGCGCTTCCGGCGCGCTGGAGATGATCGCCTGCATCATGGCCATTCGCGACGGCGTCGTGCCGCCGACGGCCAATTATCGCGAGCCGGACCCGGATTGCGACCTCGACGTCACGCCGAATGTCGCGCGCGAACGCCCAGTGCGCACTGCGCTGAGCAACGCCTTCGCGTTTGGCGGCACCAACGCGGTGCTGGCCTTCAAGGCGGTCTGATCGCGTGGCGTCTTGAATGCGGCGCCGGCGCGTCTAGATAGCTTGCACCCACCACGGCGGTGCATTCGCGCCGCCTCTTTCCGAGGCAACAGATGACCGATCTTTCTGCTTTCCCGATCAATGCGCGCTGGCCGGCCCAGCACCCCGATCGTCTCCAGCTCTATTCGACCGCCACGCCGAACGGCGTCAAGGTGTCGATCATGCTGGAGGAGCTCGGCCTGCCCTACGAGGCCCACTACATCAACATAGGACAGGACGAGAGCTGGACCCCGGAATTCCTTTCGCTGAACCCGAACGGCAAGATTCCGTCGATCATCGATCCGAACGGTCCGGGCGGCAAACCGCTGCCTTTGTTCGAATCCGGCGCCATCCTGCTCTATCTTGCCGAAAAGACAGGCAAGTTCCTGCCCGCGGATACGGCGCTGCGCTACGAGACCATCCAGTGGGTGTTCTTCCAGATGGCGGCGGTCGGCCCGATGTTCGGCCAGCTCGGTTTCTTCCACAAATTCGCCGGCCGCGAGATTTCCGACAAACGCCCGCTGGAGCGCTACCGCAATGAAACGCGCCGCCTGCTGGGCGTGCTCGACAAGCGCCTCGGAGGTCGAAGCTGGATCATGGGCGACGACTACACCATCGCCGATATTTCCATGCTCGGCTGGGTGCGTAATCTCATCGGCTTCTATGAAGCGGGCGAGCTGGTCGGCTTCGCCGATTTCAAGAATGTCGCTGCGTGGCTGGAGCGCGGTCTGGCGAGGCCCGCCGTGCAGCGCGGTCTCAACATTCCCGCCAAGCCCTGAGCGTTACCCGCTAGCTTGCCTGCTCAGCCCTGGCGGATGATCAAATCCGCCGGGCGGCGGCGCGCCAGCACGCGCTCGATATTGGGCATGTCGTTGGACGTGATCCAGGCGATCGCGTCTTCGTCGCTGCGGCCGTGCTCGTGCCAGCGCTGGCGCAGACGCTTTTCGAGTTCTCCGCGCGTCACGTCCACGAAGATGGTGAGGTCGAACAGCGGCGCCAGCCGGTTCCAAGGCTCTTCGTCCAGCAGAAGGTAATTGCCTTCGGCTAGGATGAAGCGCGTGTCGGTGGCGATGATGGATGCCGCCGCCCGTGACAATTCGATGCTGCGGTCGAAGACCGGAATGGCGATGTCCGGCTCGCCGGCGCGGATGCGTTTCAGCAAAACCTCGAAACCGGCGAAATCGAAGGTTTCCGGCGCGCCCTTGCGGGGCCGCAGGCCCCGTTTCTCCAGCACGCTGTCGTCAAAGTGGAACCCGTCCATTGGCACCACCTCCGCCGTACCGGCGGGCAGCACATCGTGCAGGGCCGCCGACAAGGTCGATTTTCCGGCGCCGGGCGGCCCCGCGATGGCAACGATGAAGCGCTGGGCCTTGCCGGCGCGCTTGAAGATGGTGGCGGCGATGGTCGCGATCTCGGACATCAAGTGCTCCCTGCGGGGCCGTCGGTAAGGCGATTGTGCCCGTCGCCGTCGAAACTTTCAAACGCCTTTCGGCGGCTCAGCCGGCGCGGCCGATCCGCAGGAAGTCGCCGTCATACGGAACCTCCAGCACGGAGCCGTCGGCGGTGGCAACGCGCAACCTGTCGGGTGCCGCCGAAACGTCGCGCGGCGCCTGCGCGGTCGCCGCCGGCAGGGCGCCGATGACGTGCCGGAACGAGACGCGCCGGTCGGCTCCGAGTTCGAAGGCGGTCGCCACGCCCTCCCGTTTCAGCCAGTTGTCGCCGAGCGAGGTCGAGTGGCCGACGGCTGTGCGCCCGTCCTCGATGCCGAGCACGCCGCGGTGACGGCCGTTCCACGGCGCGTAGTCGCGCCCGCCATTCGAAACCCACAACATGGTCACCGGCAGTTCGGCGGGGTTCTTCAGAACGAGCACGATATCCTGTTCGGCCGTGCGCGAAACCGCGGTCCAGCCGGGGCCGCCATGATCGGCCTCCACCAGGGTGAGGAAATCCTCGTGACGCCGGTCCATCCGGTATTCGCTCAGATCCACCGTCCCGCCATCCTTGGCGGGGAAGCGGGCAAGGTCCGTGCTGCGCGCCGGATAGGCGAGCAGGTAACGGCCACGCGCAGGGTCCGGCTCCAGCGGATCGCCTTCAGTGACGGCCGCGCGCTTCGGCGAAAAGGCAAGGTGCCCGCCGTCGCGCATGACGGTCATCGGGTGATGGGCGACGGGGACTGCGCCCGCGCCGCCGACGAAGGCATGTTCCTGGTAGAGAAACGGGTGGCCGTCGCGCAGGGTGAATGTCTTTTCCACCGTCGCGCCCATCACCGGGCGCCGCAGGCGGAACACCGCGCGCCAGCCATCGGCGGTTGCGGCACTTTCCACCAGGTCCCAGGGGCTGTTGGCGGTCCAGCCATGCAGCGGCGCTTCCTCCACGTCGCTGCGCGAGAACGGCGCGCACAGAAAATCGCCGGACAGCCGGGTCACGCCGTCGGGCAGGCCCTGCGGCATGTCCTGCTGCGGCTCGTCGATCCACGGGGCGCGATGCAGGGGCTTCAGCTGGCGACCGCCGGCCTCGATGGTCAGGTCGGCGATATGGCCGACCGCCAGGTCGACCGAGACCGAAATGCCCTTTGCCTTGATTGTGATCGTTTCCATTTCGCACTCCGATTCGCCCGACGCCAGCAAAGCGCCGTGGCGAGGGTTTGCGCAAGATGGGCGCCGGGTGCCCGCGCTATTTGCCAGACAAAATGATGGGAGCGAGATTGGACGGCGCGGCCGCAGCGGAGCCCGGCGTAAAATACCAGCCTATCGGGGAAGATTTGGTGGAGCCAAGCGGGATCGAACCGCTGACCTCCTGCATGCCATGCAGGCGCTCTCCCAGCTGAGCTATGGCCCCACTCCGGCCTGCGCCGGTCGCCGTTGCCGGCGAGAAATTCTGGCAGGGTTGGGACCCCGCCAAGTCAGTGCAGGCGGCTTCTAGCGCCGCCTTGCCCTGATAGCAAGCCTCTCGAAACAGCTTTTTTCGGAAAGCCGGCTCGAAAGTTGGCGGACGCGTCGCGCCCGCCCGGACATCAGATGTCCTCTTCGTCGTCGCCGACGCCGATCATGTCGGAAACGTCGTCATCTTCTTCTTCCTCGTCCTCGAGGAAGGTGTCGTCGTCATCGTCGTCGAGTTCGACGTCGTCATCGTCGCCGAGATCCGGCAGGTCGTCGCCCTTCGCCTCGCCATCGGCGTCCTCGAGCGACACCAGTTCGGCGCCCTCTTCCTCGGTGTCGACTTCCTTGTCCTCGACCTCTTCCTCTTCCACAGCCGCGGCGGCCTTGCCGTCGTCGAAATAGGAACGGGGATAGCTCTTGCCCGTATAGGGAGAGACGATCGGATCCTTGTTCAGATCGTAGAATTTGCGACCCGTCTCGGGGTCGATGCGTTTGATGCCAAGTTCTGCTTTTGCCACGGCAAGCCTCGTACAAAAAGATTGGTCCCCTTAATCGCAGTTTGCGGCGCTGTCAAAGCCAAAAGCCACGGGCGCGGAGAGCGGTTTTGCCGCCTTTTTCGGGATGACGGCCAGATGCGGGCATGTTAGGAACGTCCCTGCAAAAACGACCACCCCACGGCTTTGAGCAAAGCTCGGCCGCACAAATCCAGGACAATCGAAAATGGCGCACGACGCCAAGCCACAACCTGCGACCGCGCGGCGGTCGTCGTCGCTTTCGGGCACCGCCCGCGTGCCGGGCGATAAATCGATCTCGCACCGCTCCTTCATGTTCGGCGGTCTCGCTTCCGGCGAGACCCGCATCACCGGCCTGCTCGAGGGCGAGGACGTGATGCGCACCGGCGCCGCCATGAAGGCGATGGGCGCCCATATCGAGAAACATGGCGAGGAATGGGTAATCCGCGGCACCGGCAACGGCGCGCTGCTGCAGCCCGAGGCGCCGCTCGATTTCGGCAATGCCGGCACCGGCTCGCGCCTGACCATGGGCCTCGTCGGCACCTATTACATGGAAACCACCTTCGTCGGCGACGCCTCGCTGTCCAGCCGGCCGATGGGCCGGGTGCTCGACCCGCTGCGGCAGATGGGCGTGCAGGTGCTGCAGGCGGCGCCCGGCGACCGCATGCCGATCACGCTGCGTGGTCCGAGGCACGCGGCGCCCATCACCTATCGTGTGCCGATGGCCTCGGCGCAGGTGAAGTCCGCCGTGCTGCTCGCCGGCCTCAACACGCCGGGCATCACCACGGTGATCGAGCCGGTGATGACGCGCGACCACACCGAGAAGATGCTGAAGGGTTTTGGCGCCAACCTCTCCGTCGAGACCGACGAGCGCGGCGTGCGCCACATCTTCATCGAGGGCCAGGGCAGGTTGTCCGGCCAGGTCATCGCCGTGCCGGGCGACCCGTCCTCGGCCGGTTTCCCGCTGGTCGCCGGCCTGATCGTGCCCGGTTCCGACATCCTCATCGAGAACGTGCTGATGAACCCGACCCGTACCGGCCTGCTGCTGACGCTGCAGGAAATGGGCGGCCGCATCGATATCCTCAACCCGCGCAACGCCGGCGGCGAGGATGTCGCCGACCTGCGCGTCCGCGCGTCCGACCTGAAGGGCGTCGTCGTGCCGGCCGAGCGCGCGCCGTCGATGATCGACGAATATCCGGTACTGGCGGTCGCGGCCTGCTTCGCCGAGGGCGAGACGCTGATGCAGGGCCTGGAGGAATTGCGGGTCAAGGAAAGCGACCGCCTGGCGGCCGTCGCCAACGGGCTGAAGCTCAACGGCGTCGACTGCACCGAAGGCGAGGCCACGCTTGCCGTGCGCGGCGTTCCCGGCGGCAGGGGGCTGGGTGGCCAGGCCAGGGGCGAGGCGGTGAAAACCCATCTCGACCACCGCATCGCCATGAGCTTCCTGATCATGGGTCTGGCGGCCGAAAAGCCGGTGACGGTCGACGACGCCAACATGATCGCCACCAGCTTCCCCGAATTCATGGGGCTGATGAAGGGGCTGGGCGCCGAGATCGAATAGCGGGGCGGGCATCGTTCGTCCCGCATCAGTCCGCCGGACGACCGGCGGCTCGTCCCATCCCACGCCTTCGTCATTCCGGGCAAGCGAGGCGAAGCCGAGCGCCGACCCGGAACCCATTGAGCAGCACGGCCGGGTCCTGGGTTCGCGTCGACAGCTATGAAACATGCAGCGCCGGTCCGGCTGCGTGCACGGTTCCAGACGAGGACCGGGCCGGGCTCGACGATGTTGCGGCCAATGGGTTCCGGCTCTCGCTGCGCTCGGCCGGAATGACGGTGGCGTGGCGGGCTTGAATACACTTCTTCATCGCCACGCTGCGGAAATCCGCCCTGGCCATTGTCAAAAAACACTCCCTTGCAGGAGGTGGGAAGCGGGGCGCCGGGTCGGTGCCTCTTAGCAAATAGCACGTGGCGCCTTCCGGGCGCCCCGCCAGTGTTCTTGCCCCGGACCGACCTCGCCGTCCTTCGCGACGGCAGACTTCGGACCTCGAAGCCGCCATTTTCGGCGGCCGGGTTTTTCCAGGGCCCGGACTTAGGGCTCGTCACCAGACAGCGCCACCGTTAGCGCTGCCAGTCCGGCAC